>QUFP01000034.1 GCA_003478935.1 Firmicutes bacterium AF25-13AC | reverse complement strand
GGCAGGTTACCCACGCGTTACTCACCCGTCCGCCACTAAGTTCCTCCCGAAAGAAAAACTTCGTTCGACTTGCATGTGTTAAGCACGCCGCCAGCGTTTATCCTGAGCCAGGATCGAACTCTCATGTTCAATTCTCTGTCCAGTTCTGCGCTAACGCATTCCTGTCCGTTTGTGTGTCTTATTTAAAAGACTTTACTGTTTTTATAGGTTGTAGTTTTTACTACGCTAAAAATTTCACTCGCCTGACTGCTTTCGCAATCTGGCTTTTTAAGAAATCTTCAGGGTTGGTTATACTGTTCAATTATCAAGGTTCTTTGTGTTTTGTAGTGCCTGTCTCAGCGACAGCTTCTATATACTAGCACACTTTCGAGCGTTTGTCAACAACTTTTTCAACTTTTTTTCAAATCTTTTTTCGAGATTTGAAAGTAAAGAAAAAGAAAACCTTTGCGCTGCCTTACGGCAAACCCAAAGGGTGACACAATACATATGGGACTGCAAGTAAATCTAATAACCTTTTGTTATGATACTACACTTTCCTAAAATAGAAACGGAGAAAGAGGGATTTGAACCCTCGCACCGCGCAAACGGTCTACACCCTTAGCAGGGGCGCCTCTTCAGCCACTTGAGTATTTCTCCACAACTATAACTTATATGAATTGCTTAAACGCATAAATGATTATAACCCATGTTTCACTTAATGTCAATACCTATTTTCATTTTTTTTCAAAAAGGGACGCCGAAGCGTCCCTAACAACATTATCAGATTACACTTCTTCAGAATCTACAGTCTCCTCAGAAGTCTCAGCAAATTCTTCTTCCTTAGACTCTTCAATAAGTTCAATGCTTGATACCTTAACGTTTTCCTGATCTACCTGCATTAGCTTAACACCGCTGGTATCTCTTCCTAAAACAGGAATAGTATCTGTCTTCATACGAATCACAGTACCTTCCGTTGTTATTAACATCAGCTCATAGCCCTCTTTATATACCTTTACGCCAGCCAGATTACCGGTCTTTGCATTGACGCGATAGCAGCGAATACCCTTACCGCCTCGATTCTGGTCTTTAAATTCACTCATAGCAGTCTTCTTGCCCATACCCATTTCGGATACAAAAAGAAGCTCACCATTCTCCTCTGCGACCTGCATGCCAATTACACTGTCTCCATCTGCCAGGTTCATACCCTTTACACCCATGGATACTCTTCCCGTTGCTCTGGCATCGTTTTCATCAAAGCGAATACACTGACCTAGATGTGAAATCATGATGATGTCACGCTTTCCATCTGTAACATGAACGTCAATCAGCTCATCACCCTCGCGCAGACTAATTGCCGCCAATCCTACCTTACGAATATTTCCATATTCCGACAGATTTGTTCTCTTAATCATGCCAAGCTTTGTTGCCATGGTCAGATAACCAGACTCATGTCCCTCATTTCTAAGAATCGAAGTTACCTTTTCACCTGCCTGCAGCTGCAGCAGATTAATAACAGCTGTTCCTCTTGCAGTACGACTTGCCTCAGGTATCTCATAACCCTTAAGCTGGTACACTCTTCCGAGATTTGTAAAGAAAAGAACATAATCATGATTATTAATTGTAATCAGATCTGCAATATAGTCCTCATCTAAGATATTCATTCCCTTAATACCTTTGCCGCCTCGGTTCTGCGCCTTAAAGTGATCTGGGGACATTCTCTTAATGTAGCCAAGCTTTGTCATAGCAATAACAGCTGCCTCATTTGGAATTAAGTCCTCTGCATTAAATTCATCCTCTGCCAGCTCAATTGCCGTTTTACGGTCATCACCATATTTAGCCTTAATCGTAAGAAGTTCATCACGAATAACGCCAAGCAATACCTTCTCATCACCTAAAATACTCTGCAGGTAAGCAATTCGCTCCTCTAGCTCCTTATATTCATTTTCCAGACGATTTCGCTCCAATCCAGTCAATGCGCGAAGACGCATATCTACAATTGCCTGAGACTGGGCATCTGAAAGACCAAACTCTTCAATCAATGATGCTTTTGCAGCTACTACATTTGCAGAACCACGAATGATCTCAATCACACGATCTATATGATCCAGTGCAATTAATAGTCCCTCTAAGATATGAGCACGCTCCTGTGCTTTACTTAAATCGTATCTGGTGCGTCTTGTTACAACCTCCTCCTGATGCTGCAAATAATAATACAGCATATCATGGATATTAAGGATTCTTGGCTCGCCGCCGACAAGCGCCAGCATGATAACACCAAATGTGTCCTGCAGCTGTGTATGCTTCATAAGCTGATTTAACACCACATTAGGATTTACATCACGGCGCAGTTCAATTGAAATTCGCATTCCTTCACGACTGGACTGATCGGCTAAATCAGTAATTCCATCCACACGCTTATCCTTTACAAGCTCTGCGATCTTCTCGATCAGCTTTGCTTTGTTGACACCATAAGGAAGCTCCGTTACTACAATTCGGTTCTTGCCATTTTGCATCGGCTCAATGTTTGTTACTGCACGGACAATAATCTTTCCCTTTCCAGTACGATATGCCTCTTCGATACCGCGTCGGCCAATAATTGTTGCACCTGTTGGGAAATCTGGTCCCTGAATAACACTCATCAGCTCCTCAATCTCTGTATCACGATTCTCGTCAATACGGTTGTTAATCATTTTAACAACTGCATCAATTGTCTCTTTGATGTTATGAGGCGGAATATTTGATGCCATTCCAACTGCGATACCAGTGGTACCGTTACACAAAAGATTTGGGAAACGGCAAGGAAGCACATCTGGCTCTTTCTCTGTCTCATCAAAGTTCGGACTGAAATTTACAGTGTCCTTATTGATGTCTGCAAGCATCTCCATTGCAATCTTAGACAGACGCGCCTCCGTATAACGCATGGCTGCTGCGCCATCTCCATCCACAGAACCAAAGTTTCCATGGCCATCAACAAGCGGATAATGGGTAGACCACTCCTGCGCCATATTGACTAGTGCTCCATATATTGAGCTGTCTCCGTGCGGATGATATTTACCCATGGTATCGCCGACGATACGTGCGCATTTACGATGCGGCTTATCCGGACCGTTGTTTAACTCGATCATGGAGTATAAAACTCTTCTCTGTACTGGCTTTAAGCCGTCTCTAACATCAGGCAGCGCTCTCTGAGAGATAACACTCATAGCGTAGTCAATATATGACTGCTCCATCGTTTTCTTCAGATCGATCTCCTGCACTTTATCAAATATGGTTTCGTCCATGTTTCCCTCTCATTCTTACTATGCATCCTTATATCCCGACAGACCAATTTGGTCTGTCATCAGATATCAAGGTTCTTAACATACTTTGCGTTTTTCTCTATAAAGAGTCTTCTTGGCTCAACGCGGTCTCCCATCAAGGTGTTAAAGGTAACATCAATATCAGATGCGTATGACTCGTCAAAGTTTACCTTCAAAAGAACACGATGCTTCGGATCCATTGTTGTATCCCACAGCTGTTCCGCGTCCATCTCACCTAATCCCTTGTATCGCTGTATCTTATTGTTTTGGTCTCTTCCTACCTCATCAAGAATAGCTGCAAGCTCCTCATCTGAGTACGCATACCAGACCTTCTTGTTTTTCTCCAGCTTATATAACGGCGGCTGTGCACGGTATACATAGCCCTGCTTAATTAACTCCGGCATAAAGCGATAGATAAATGTCAGAAGCAGTGTTGCGATATGAGCACCATCAACATCGGCATCAGTCATGATAATGATTTTATGATAGCGAAGCTTTGTAATATCAAAATCTTCATGTATACCAGTTCCAAATGCTGTAATCATAGCCTTAATCTCTGCATTTTCATATACACGATCAAGTCGTGCCTTCTCAACATTTAAAATCTTTCCTCTAAGAGGTAAAATTGCCTGTGTCGCACGATCACGCGCTGTCTTTGCAGAACCACCAGCAGAATCTCCCTCTACAATGTAGATCTCGCATTTTTCTGGATTCTTATCAGTACAGTCTGCTAACTTGCCTGGAAGCGTCATTGAATCAAGTGCTGTCTTTCTTCTTGTCAGATCACGTGCCTTTCTCGCTGCCGCACGTGCACGCTGTGCAAGAATTGCCTTGTCACAGATCATCTTCGCAACGCTTGGATTTTGTTCCAGAAAATATGTTAACTGTTCACTTACAATTGCAGATACAGCACCTCTGGCTTCATTGTTTCCAAGCTTTTGCTTTGTCTGGCCTTCAAACTGCGGATCCTCAATCTTAATGCTGATTACAGCAGTCATACCCTCACGGATATCCTCACCAGACAATGAATCCTCATTGTCCTTTAAAAGCTTATTTGCTCTGGCATATTTATTAAACAGATCTGTCAATGCCGCCTTAAAACCAGACAGATGGGTTCCTCCCTCTGGTGTGTTGATGTTATTGACAAAGCTGTAAATATTTTCGTTGTAGTAATCGTTGTGCTGAATTGCTACCTCAACAGCAACGTTATTCTTTGTTCCTTCACAGTAAATAATCTGCGGATACAGTGGCTCCTTCGCACTATTTAAGTACTCAACAAACTCCTTAATGCCACCCTCATAGTGGAATGTCTCGCAAAGATTTGGCTCCTCACGCTCATCCGTCAGAATAATTTTCAACCCCTTTGTCAAAAACGCCATTTCACGAAGACGCTCTTTAAGCGTATCATAATTGTAGACTAAGGTATCAAAAATTTCACCGTCAGGCTTAAACGTAACCTTTGTTCCATGCTTGTTTGGATCACAGGTATCCACTTCGGCAAGCTTGTTTACTACATGACCACGCTCATAGCGCTGCATATAAACCTTGCCCTCATGATAAATTTCAACTTCAAGCCAAATGGAAAGTGCATTTACGACAGATGCTCCTACACCATGAAGACCTCCTGAAACTTTGTATCCTCCGCCGCCAAACTTTCCGCCTGCATGAAGAATTGTAAATACAACCTCAACCGCTGGAATGCCAGCCTTCGGATGGATTCCAATCGGAATTCCTCGTCCATTATCAACAACTGTAATTGAATTGTCTTTATGAATGATCACATCGATCTTGGTGCAGACACCTGCCAGAGCTTCATCCACGGCATTGTCTACTATCTCATATACCAGATGGTGAAGCCCTCTCTCAGATGTGCTTCCGATATACATGCCCGGACGTTTTCTGACTGCCTCCAGCCCCTCCAGTATCTGAATCTGACCTGCTCCGTATTCGTCGCTCATTGTGTCCTCCTCACTGATTAAAAAATCGTTTCACTATTCAGGGAATTTACCCTAGTCACTACGCCCCGCTCCACATGATAAATCTGATCCATGTGAAACCGGTGCCTTACAAACTCCTCTAGACCTGTACATGTAATAAAGGTCTGAATATCATGAATGCTGTCCAGCAAATAGTTTTGTCTGCTGCTGTCCAACTCGCTAAGTACATCGTCAAGCAAAAGAACCGGTGTATCATTTACCTTTCGCTTTACAATCTCAATCTCCGCAAGCTTTAATGCAAGCGCTGCACTTCTTTGCTGCCCCTGCGATCCAAATGTACGGATATCTGTCGTTTGTCCTGTTGCCATATTTTGTACACGAAATCGAATGTCATCACGATGTGGCCCCGTCAGTGTTGTCTTTTGCCGTATCTCCCTCTCTCGATTAAGAAAAAGAATCTCATCAAACCTATCAGCAGATACATTTGGCTCATACGAAACTGCCAGCTGTTCCCTACCGCCTGTCAGGGAATGATAAATCTGTGCGATTACTGGTGCAATCTCACCAACAAATGCTTCCCTAAGCTGTACAATTTTTTTTCCATGCTGAATTAGCTGTGCATCCCAGACATCGAGCATTGCCTGTGCATCCTTCGACAGATCTATCTCTTTTAACAGTGCATTTCGTTGTGTAAGACATTTATTGTAATGCGTCAAAAAATGCAGATACACCTTGTCAAGCTGGCAAAGCTCCATGTCCAAAAAGCGTCTGCGCTCTCCAGGACCGTTTTTTATCACCTGAAGATCCTCTGGTGAAAAGAAAACGACATTTAAAAGGCCAATCAATTCACTTGAGCGGCGGATTGGCACGCCATTAATTGCAATTCCCTTTGTCTTTGATTTTTTTAAATGCATATCCACCCGGTATGGAATGCCTTTTTTTTCAGCCTCAAGACGAAGGTGCGCCTCCTCTTTTCCAAAGCGGATCATCTCTTTGTCATGACTGCCTCTGTATGATTTATTTGTCATACAAAGATAAATGCCCTCAAGGATATTTGTCTTTCCCTGCGCGTTATCCCCATAAAAAATGTTGATGCCATGATGAAAAGATAATTCCTGTAAATCGTAATTTCGAAAATCTGACAGCGCAAGTGATTTTACAATCATATGATTATTCCTTTACAATCTCAATTGTCTCTCCTGCAAAGCTACCACATCCTTGTCATATAGCTTTTTGCCGCGCTGCAGCTCAACCTGACCATTCACCTTAACCTTTCCGTCAAGAATCACAATCTTTGCCTCCACACCGCTTCCAACAAGCTTTGCTGCCTTTAGTGCCTGACCAAGCTTAATGAAATCCTCTCTTAATACTATTTTTGCCATTTATTTATTCATCCTTTCATACTCATTATAATTTATTTTATCGATTTTAATAAACGTTAAAGTTTACCGGAAGAATCAGATAAATATAAGTGCCTTCATCATTGCGAATAAAGCAAGGTGCCTTTGGATTAATCATGTAGATATTAATCATCTCATCATCAATTACTCGAAGCGCATCAATTAAAAATTTTGGATTAAATCCAATCATGATATCCTTGCCGCGCTTATCAATTGCAAGTTCTTCCTTCATGGAACCATATGCAGAGTTTAACTTTACTTCCATGCTGTGATCAGTGATGCCAATAATAATCGGTTTCTTGTCACTATCCTTAATCAGCATTGTGGTACGGTCGATACATGAAAGCATCTCCTTTTTATTCACTGTCAGCTTAGTATCATAATCACTGTTTAACATCTGGTCAATACGGAAATATTCTCCCTCAATCAAACGTGACACAACAATAGTATCATCGAACTCAAACATAACATGATTCTCAGTAAAGTACAAGCGAACTTCGTCATCTGTTCCGCCACTAATAATCTTGCTTACTTCGTTTAGTGTTTTTCCTGGAACAACAACTTTAATAGAATCATACGAATCCTTTAACACAATCTTGCGAATTGAAATACGATGACCATCCAAAGATACAATGCGCAGGTTATTGCCATTAATTTCCAACAGTTCACCTGCCATCATCTTGTTATTCTCATTGTCTGAAATGGAAAATATCGTTTGGCGGATAATTTCCTTCAGAGTAAACTGAGACAGTGTAACACAGTTTAAGCGTTCCACCTCTGGAAGAAATGTAAACTCATCTGCATTCTTTCCAGGAATTGTAAAATTAATCTTCTCACACTGAATTTTCACAGAGTCGGTTCCATCGGTTTCAATGGAGACATCATTGTCTGGAAGACGACGAACAATCTCAGAAAAAATCTTAGCATCAATTGCAATACGTCCATTGTCCTCAATGATGCCATGAATTTCTGTTTCAATCCCCAGTTCCATATCATTTGCTGTCATAAGAATGCGTCCTTCTTTCGTCTGGATCAGAATGCACTCTAAGATCGGCATGGTTGTCTTATTTGAAACGGCTTTTGAAACAATTGAAACACCTTTTTGTAACTCTTCTCGTGGACAGATAATATGCATGGTGGCACTCTCCTTTTTGCTGATAGATAGATTTATAATATATATAGTAGTAGTAGTAGGGGTTGGGGATATTGGGGATAACTCTAAAAAACCTAGGATTTATGCGGCTTACAGAAGAAAAATTTTGGGGATAACTTGGGGATAACTATGTGGATAACTGGGTAAGTTATCCACAATATCCCCAATCGATCCCCAAAGCTCAGCCAAGAGCCGGGTTGATTTTTTTCTGTAAAACGTCGATGGTATCTTGTAAAAACTGGCTGTTTTTGAGATCCTCAGTAATCTTTTCAATTCCGTGCCGGACAGTCGTGTGATCACGATTTCCGAGTTCCTTTCCGATCTGCTGAAGAGACAAATCGGTCATTTGACGGCATAGATACATCGCAATTTGGCGGGAGTAGGCGATATCCTTATTACGCTTCTGTGAAAGAAGCTCATCTGCCTCAAAGCCAAAGTGTGATGCAATGACCTCAACAATCAGAGGAACAGTAATCGTAACCTCTTTGTGGTTGTTGATGATGTCGCGAAGTACATCTTCCGCCATATTAAGCGTGATTTCTTTATTAGAAAGACGTTTAAAAGCGGTAATTCGATTGAGCGCACCTTCAAGCTCACGAATATTAGTATTGATATTTTCAGCAATATAGTTGATAATATCGTCAGAGATCTTTGTGTTCTCTGTTTCTTCCTTTTTATGAAGGATTGCCACACGAGTCTCATAATCAGGAGCAGAGACATCGACTGGAAGACCTACAGAAAAGCGGGAGCGAAGACGTTCCTCAAGGTTTGTGAAATCCTTTGGAGGTTTATCAGAAGTAATGATAACCTGCTTGCCCGTTTCATATAAGTAGTTGAAGGTGTGGAAAAACTCCTCCTGTGTGCTTTCCTTTCCAATTAAAAACTGTATATCGTCAATCATAAGGACATCAATGCTGCGGTATTTCTCTTTAAACTCAGCATTCTTCTTGCCTTTAAGAGAGTCGATCAGGTCATTTGTGAATGTCTCACTAGTGACATATAAAACGCGTACACTTGGATCATTGCGCAGAATATAGTGGGCAATAGACTGCATCAGATGAGTCTTGCCAAGACCTGCACCGCCATATATAAATAGTGGGTTGTAGAGGGTTCCAGGTGATTCTGCAACAGCAAGCGAAGCAGCATGTGCGAATCGGTTATTGGAGCCAACAACAAATGTATCAAATGTATAGCGTGGGTTTAAGTTGGCATTCATCACAGCAGCATAATAGGAGTTTAACTCGGGGGTTACAATGTTAGAAGCTTCTGCAGTGAGGTTTGGACGCTTCTCAAGGTCCTCCGAAGTAACAAAGATCACATTGCAGTGCAGGCCGATCTTCTCCTCAATGACAATCTCAAGAATCTGCTTGTACTTCTTCTTGATATAGTCTAGTATATTGGGGATACCTTTTGTATCTGCCAAGATGTAGACCTGGTCATTGTCTACATTGTGGATTTCCATAGGGACAATCCAAGTATCGTAAGATACCTTTGAAATATCATAATTTTCTTTCAGGGTGTCTTTTATGGCATCCCAGTTTTCCTTTAATCTGTCAATCATTTGTTACTCCTGACGTCGGTATATGGTAATTTTCGAGAAAAGAGCCTATTAGCCCATATAATGATATTATACTAAAAATAATGAAGAATTTCAAGAGAGAAGAGGAGAGCAGTCTGTAAAAAATATCCACGACATTGGAGAAAAATGTGGATAATATTGTGGATAGGCTGTGGATAACATGTGGATAAGTGGAAAAAAGCTGTGGATAGAGTGTGGATAACTTAGAAGGGGGTATGGCATATAAAATTGTGGATAATGTGGATAAGATTGTTTGAAAATAAAAACGAACACAGTTATCCACAGAGTTATCCACCAAACACATGTACTTATCCCCAATATCCACAAAAAAAAGTTTGTCGTAAAATCAAGGGTTTGAGAATGGTTTTTTGTATTATCCACAAAGTTATGCACAAGTTATCCACAATTTGGGGATAACTTTTATCCACAACATTTTTGAATAAAAAAACTGGGGATAACTCTGTGGATAAGTTGGGGATAACTTTTTTGTAATAAAAAATAAAAAACACCAAAAAAAACCTTGACGAAACGCGAGTTTCTTAATATAATGCGTATGATGTCCAATTTTTGCAACGGCGTAAAAAAAACGCCGAAAAATCGCACTTTTGGTGCAAGCTGTGGGACTGATACCCACAGTGTAAGAAACAGTATTATTTGAAAACCAACACAGAAAACAAGGAGGTGTTTTGTTATGAAGATGACATTTCAGCCAAAGAAGAGATCCCATGCAAAGGTTCATGGTTTCCGTGCAAGAATGAGCACAAAGGGAGGAAGAAAGGTTCTGGCAGCAAGAAGAGCAAAGGGAAGAAAGGTTCTCTCTGCTTAATTGAGCAGTATCAACTCTCTTAAAAAGAACAGAGACTTTCAGAGAGTCTACAGCAAACGGCAGTCTTTTGCAAATCGTTCGCTGGTCATGTACAAGATGTCAAACGACCGCGCTGATACTCGCATTGGCATATCTGTCAGTAAAAAGGTAGGAAACAGTGTGGTCAGGCATCGGGTTACAAGAGTGATCCGTGAATGCTGCCGCTTACACGAAAAAGAATTAATACAAGGATTGGACATAGTGATTGTTGCCAGACCGTTGGCGAAGGAACAAGGATTAATGGAAATTGAGGAAGCTTTTTTTCATGTAGGAAGAAAGCTGAATATTTTTTTAGAATCGAAGTAGGGTCGGGACTATGAAGAAGATTATGATTCATATGATAAGGTTTTACCAGAAGTATTTATCACCTCTCAAAGTCCGGACCCACTGTATATATACCCCAACCTGTTCGCAGTATGCAATAGAAGCGTTGGAAAAGTATGGAGCTTTGAAAGGCTCCTTACTTGCTATATGGAGGATATTGCGCTGCAATCCATTTTCAAAAGGGGGGTACGACCCTGTTCCGTAGGTAGCTTAAGGAGGAAAACAAGTGGATTTTTTATCATTAACGCAAAGTAACTGGTTTCTTGTAGGGCCAGTTGCGAAGGTGCTTGGTGTTGTCATGAATGGAATTTACGAGTTCCTGGACATGTTTGGCATTGCAAGCATTGGATTGGCGATCATTTTATTCACGATTATTATTAAAGCATTGATGCTTCCGCTTTCCATTAAGCAGCAGAAGTTTACAAAGCTTAATAGTATTATGGCGCCAGAACTTCAGCAGGTTCAGAAAAAGTATGCAAATCTGGACAAGTCAAGCCCGAAGTACAATGAAATGCTTTTGAAGCAGAATGAAGAGATGAAGGAAGTCTATGCAAAGTACGGAACAAGCCCGACAGGCGGTTGCGTTCAGATGCTGATTCAGATGCCGATTCTGTTCGCTTTGTACCAAGTTATTTACAAGATTCCGGGCTATATCGCAAAGGTAAGAGCGTTCTATGAGCCGATTGTTGAGGCACTGCAGAACATTCCTACTTACATGGATAACGCAGATTTCGTGACATTGGCACAGCAAAACGGCATCAATGCAGCAGGACTGAGTGATTCTAACAAGCTGATTGATCTGCTTTACAACTTCGATAAGACCGAGTGGGCTAAGTTTACCGAGATCTTCCCGAATTTGAATGAGTACGTAGCCAAGGCACTGCCAAGTATCGAGAAAGCAAATTATTTTCTGGGAATGGATTTGGCAACTGCGCCTGCACAGCAGCTGTGGCCTGGTGTTTTAATTCCTATTCTTGCCGGTCTTACTCAGTGGCTTAGCTCTAAGATGATGCAGACAGATAATGGAAGCAAGAATTCAGATGACACAATGGGAAGCACAATGAAGACCATGAACATCATGATGCCTCTTATGTCAGTGTTCTTCTGTTTTACATTCTCTTCAGGTATCGGTGTATACTGGATTGCATCTTCTGTTGTTATGATTCTGATTCAGATGATCGTAAACAAGTATATGGAGCGCATTGATATTAATCAGATGGTTGAAAAGAACATTGAAAAGGCTAATGTAAAGCGTGTTAAGAAGGGTCAGAAGCCGCTTAAGGCAAAGGCTGTTATGAATGTTCGTACTATCGAAGAAGAAAGAGAACTCGAAGAAAAGAAAGAAGCTGAGCTGAAAGAGCGTGTGACAAAGCAGGTTGAGAAATCAACTGAGTACTATTCCACCACCCAGAAAAAGAAGGGTAAGCTGGCATCTAAGGCCGGAATGGTTCAGCAGTACAACGAAAAGAGTGAAAAGAAGAACAGAAAGTAATCAGTGATTGTAAGGCTGATTACTTGCTTGGGGAAGCTTGCAGATTCAGAAAGGTAAGGTTTGTATGACAGAGTTTGCTACGTTCACTGGAAAGAATGTAGATGAAGCCGTAAACAATGCACTGCTTCAGCTTCAGATCACCAGTGAAAAACTTGAGTATGAGGTTGTTGAAAAAGGTTCGAATGGTCTGCTTGGTTTTATCGGTTCTAAGCCGGCGGTGATCCGTGCACGTAAAAAGTCAGATTTTATCGATGAGGGAGAAGAATTTTTACAGAATATTTTCCACGAGATGAATATGGAAGTTGATATCGCAGTTGCCTACAATAAAGAAGAACAGGTTGTTGATATCGTTCTGACCGGAGAAGACATGGGCATCCTGATCGGAAAAAGAGGACAGACACTGGATTCACTGCAGCATCTGGTGAGCCTTGTTATAAACAAACACAGCGAAGAATATATTCGTGTCAAGCTGGATACTGAGAATTACCGTGAAAGAAGAAAGGAAACTCTCGAGCAGCTGGCAAAGAATATTGCCTACAAGGTAAAGAGAACAAGACGTCCGGCATCGCTTGAGCCGATGAATCCTTACGAGAGAAGGATCATCCACTCTGCACTTCAGGACGACAAGTTTGTATATACCAAGAGCGAGGGCGAGGATCCATTTCGTCATGTAGTGGTACTTCCTAAAAAAGAAGCAATTCCGCAGAGAAGATACTACAAAAGCTATGACAAAGGATACAAAACAAATTATGACAGAAGCGCAGCTGGTACAAGAGAAACAGCTGAAAAGCTGACTTCTGAGGAATAATAGAGAAAGTGCCATTCAAAGTTCATACGGACTATTGAGTGGCATTTTCTGTATCATTCTTGGAAACTTACGAAAATCGAAGTGAGGTAGAATATGAAAGAAAATAGTACAATTGCGGCGATTGCAACGGCACTTAGTCCAGCAGGAATTAGCATTATTCGAATAAGTGGACCTCAGGCGCTTGATGTGATTGATCGTATTTATAGAACAAAAAAAGAGGTAGAGTCGATTAAAAAAGGAGCATTTGCTGCGGCAGCGTCATCTTCAGCGAAAAAGCTCTCAAATGCACCTACACATACCATTCATTACGGCTATATTTGTGATGAAAATGAGGTAATTGATGAGGTTATGGTATCCATCATGAAAGGACCTCGTTCCTTTACTGCAGAGGATACAGTAGAGATTAACTGTCACGGAGGCATTCTTGTTACGAGACGTGTATTAGATTGTGTGTTTAAAAATGGGGCAGCACCGGCACAGCCTGGTGAGTTTACAAAGAGAGCCTTTTTAAACGGACGAATTGATCTGTCTCAGGCAGAGGCTGTTATGGAGCTTATATCTGCAAAGAATCGTTTTGCAATAGATGCATCACTAGAACAGCTATCTGGAAAAATTAAAAACCGCATACAAGACCTCAGAAGCACGCTTTTAGACGAGATTGCTTATATAGAGGCAGCACTTGACGATCCAGAGCATATTTCGCTTGAAGGCTATACAGAGGGCCTCACAGAACGTGTTCAAAAAATTAGAGCAGCAGTAAAGAAGATGGCAGACTCCTTTGATAATGGAAAGGTTTTAACAGAGGGGATTCGCACTGTGATTGTAGGAAAGCCAAATGCCGGAAAGTCATCTTTGCTCAATGCGTTATCAGGAAGACAGAGGGCAATTGTCACAGAGATTGCCGGTACGACGAGAGATACTCTTGAGGAGCAGATTATGCTTGGCGATTTGAGTTTAATTTTGGTAGACACAGCTGGTATTCGTGACACATCTGATGTTGTTGAAAAAATCGGCGTAGAGAAGGCACGTGAGGCTGCTGCAAAGGCAGACCTATTGATTTACGTGGCAGATTCCTCAAGAAATCTCGATGAAGATGATCATAAGATTATGCAGTTGCTAAAAAACAAAAAAAGTATTATTCTGTTAAATAAGTCCGATTTATCTTCTGTAATTCAGCCGAAGGATTTAAAGGAGGCTGGAGTGGATGCACCTGTTCTTTGGATATCAGCGGCAAATGAAGATGGATTAGATGCGCTTGAGCAGACAATACGTGACATGTTTGAACAGGGAATGATTGCAGGAAATGATGAGGTTGTTATCACGAATGCACGTCAAAAAACATGTCTGTTAAATGCCTGCGAAAGCCTGAGGCTTGCAGAGGAGGGCATTGAAAATGGGATGCCGGAGGATATGCTGACAATCGACATGATGGATGCTTATACCAGTTTGGGAGAAGTAATCGGCGAGGAGATTGAAGAAGATCTGGTAAATCGTATTTTTGCAAAGTTCTGTATGGGTAAGTAACTAGATAGTGGAGGCAAAATATGGCTGTTTTAGAAGAATATTATGATGCGGTGGTGATTGGAGCAGGACATGCCGGCTGTGAGGCGGCGTTAGCTTGTGCCAGACTGGGATTAGAAACGATTGTTTTTACTGTGAGTGTGGAAAGTATAGCAATGATGCCGTGCAATCCGAATATAGGAGGAAGCTCTAAGGGTCATCTTGTAAGAGAAGTGGATGCGCTTGGCGGAGAGATGGGCAAAAATATTGATAAGACGTTTATTCAGTCTAAGATGTTAAATACATCAAAAGGACCATCTGTGCATTCACTTCGTGCACAGGCGGATAAGCGTGCATACTCGCAGGAGATGCGCCATACCATGGAAAATACCGACAAGCTGACAATACGACAGGCAGAGGTATGTAAACTTCTTGTTGATGAAAATAATAATATAAATGGAGTTGTAACGTATTCTGGTGCAATTTACCATTGTAAATGTGTAGTGCTTGCAACTGGAACATATTTAAAGGCACGCTGCATTTATGGTGATATCAGCAATGAAACAGGTCCAAATGGATTGCAGTCAGCGACACATCTGACAGATTCATTAAAGGAACTTGGCATTGAGATGTTTAGATTTAAGACTGGAACACCAGCGAGAGTTGATAAAAGAAGTATTGATTTTTCAAAAATGCAGGAACAAAAAGGTGATGAGCGAGTTGTTCCATTCTCATTCACAACAGATCCTGAGAGCGTTCAAAAGGATCAGGTTTCCTGCTGGCTGACGTATACAAATGAGCAGACACATGAGATTATCAGAAGTAATCTGGATCGCTCACCGCTTTACTCTGGCGTGATTCATGGAACTGGACCTCGTTATTGTCCGTCTATTGAGGATAAGGTAGTGCGTTTTGCTGATAAGGATCATCATCAGGTGTTTATTGAGCCGGAAGGCTTGTATACAAATGAGATGTATCTGGGCGGTATGTCAAGTTCTATGCCAGAAGATGTGCAGTACGAAATGTACCATACAGTAGCAGGTCTGGAAAATGTAAAAATTGTACGAAACGCATATGCAATTGAATATGACTGTATTAATCCAAGACAGCTAAAGCCGACGCTTGAGTTTAAAAAAATAGGAGGATTATACAGCGCAGGACAGTTTAATGGAAGCTCTGGATATGAAGAGGCAGCGGCACAGGGAATTATAGCAGGAATCAATGCGGCGTTGCACGTGTTAAAACGTCAGGAATTAGTGTTAGACCGTTCACAGGCATATATTGGTGTTTTGATTGATGATCTTGTGACAAAGGAGAATCATGAGCCATATCGCATGATGACATCACGCGCAGAATATCGTTTGCTGCTTCGTCAGGATAATGCAGATCTTCGTTTAACTGCAATTGGTCATGAAATCGGATTAATATCTGATGAGCGTTATCAAAAACTAAATGATAAAAAAAGACAGATCGATGAAGAAATCAAGCGTCTTCAAACGGCAACTATCGGCACAACACCGCAGGTACAGGCATTTCTTGAACAGCATAACAGCACACTTTTAAAGAGTGGAATGACACTTGAGGAGCTGTTAAAACGTCCGGAAATCTGTTATAATGATTTGAAAGAAATAGATACAAAGCAACCAGAACTGCCAGAGGCAGTGACGCAGCAGGTAGAGATCAGTATAAAGTATGAAGGCTATATTAAGCGTCAGCTGCAGCAGGTAGAACAGTTTAAAAAGCTTGAAAAGAAAAAGCTTTCACTTGATTTTGACTACAGTCAGGTACCGAATCTGAGAAAAGAAGCTATTCAAAAGCTTAATGAATATCAGCCGGCATCAATAGGACAGGCGTCAAGAATATCAGGTGTTTCACCAGCTGATATATCAGTATTACTTGTCTATTTAAATAGATAAATAAAAAAACACTTTATTCGATGTTTTTGTGGAAAAGATAGTTGATATCGAATAGTAAATATAGAATAGTGGAAATAAATGCATAAACAGGAGGAAATAAATGGCAGAAACGATACAACAGGGAGAATGCATTGAAAAAATTATGAATGCGTTTGCCAAGATTGGACACGAACTGACTAATAAACAGGCAGAGCAGTTTTTTCAATATTATGAAATGCTGGTTGAAACAAATAAGGTAATGAATTTAACCGCAATCACAGAGTTCGATGAAGTGCTGCAGAAACATTTTGTGGATAGCGTGCTAAAATCAGAGATTTTTATTAAGGAAGATACGAAGACTCTGATTGATGTTGGAACTGGAGCAGGATTTCCAGGTGTTCCATTAAAGATTATGTATCCACAGTTAAAGGTAACATTGCTTGATTCTCTGAATAAGAGATTAAACTTTTTAAATCAGGTTATTGAAAAGCTTGGTCTTGAAAACATCGCCACTGTTCATTATCGTGCAGAGGATGGCGCCAGAAAGGCAGAACTAAGAGAACAATTTGATTGTGTTGTATCAAGAGCTGTTGCCAACATGTCTACATTGTGTGAATATTGCCTTCCATATGCAAAAGTAGGAGGATGCTTTGTAGCTTATAAATCAGGTAATGCAGAAGAGGAGATTGATAAGGCAAAGAAAGCAGTTCATCTGCTTGGTGGAGTAAAGGAAAATGCAATCTACTTTGATCTTCCGGATTCAGATATTGGACGCAGTCTTGTTATAGTGAAGAAAAAAGAGCCTACATCAAAAAAATATCCTAGAAAAGCTGGATTGCCAAGTAAGGAACCGCTTCAGTAGGGAAAATTATAGTTCACAGGACGCCCATTCGCAAAACGCGAACAATGTTCCACGTGGAACATGAACAATTAAAAATACAAAAGAGATGTTCCACGGGAGATAATGTTCCACGTGGAACATTTTTTTATGGCATTTTGAAGAAAGAAGTGCTATACTGTAGAAAAGATGCAAAAAACGTTACAGTTCACAGGAAACCCATTCGCAAAAACGCACGTTCCGTGTGAATTGTAATAAAATCATGCTATTTAGCAGAAATGAGGATATTATGGGAAGAATTATAGCTGTTGCAAATCAGAAGGGTGGAGTTGGCAAGACTACTACTGCAATCAATCTGGCAGCTTCATTAGCAGAATACCAGAAAAATGTACTTATCATTGATATGGATCCTCAGGGAAATACAACCAGTGGATTCGGCGTTGATAAAAATGAACTTGAGCATTCACTGTATGATCTGATTACAGATAACTGTACAATACAAGAATGCATTCTTGAAAATGTATTATTCGATACCCTTTCACTTATTGGGTCAAATGTGAACCTGTCAGGAGCGGAAATCGAATTGATTGATGTGGAACGTAAGGAATTTATTTTAAAGGATGCACTTGATGAGATTAAGGATCAGTATGATTTTATTGTAATTGATTGCCCGCCATCTTTAAGTATGCTCACTGTTAATGCGCTTAGTGCAGCTGACACAGTACTTGTTCCAATTCAGTGTGAATATTATGCACTTGAAGGTCTGACACAGCTGTTACACACAATTAATCTGGTAAAGAGCCGCTTGAATCCGGATCTGGAAATGGAAGGTGTTGTATTTACCATGTATGATGCGAGAACTAATCTGTCACTTCAGGTAGTGGAGAATGTAAAAGACAATTTGCAGGAGCGAGTTTATAAGACAATTATTCCAAGAAATGTGCGTCTTGCAGAGGCACCGAGCCATGGACTGCCAATCAATTTGTATGACGCAAGATCAACAGGAGCAGAAGCATATCACCAACTGGCAGAAGAGGTTATAAACAGAGAGTAGTTAAAAATTATTCGCAAAATTGCAAATGGTACTGAATGATAGAAAGGATGAAAGAATGGCACTCAATAAAAAAGGTGGTCTTGGAAAAGGTCTCGGCAAAGGTATCGATTCCTTGATCAGCAATGCGTATGCAGTAGAAACAAAGAAAAAAGATTCAGCAGCTGATAAAAAAGAGCCAGAGACAACAGTAAAGCTGCGTCTTGTGGAGCCGGCATCTTCTCAACCAAGACTGAAATTTGATGAGGATACATTGACTGAACTTGCAGAATCTATCAAAAAATATGGCGTAATTCAACCGATTGTAGTAAAGAAGGTAGAGGATCATTATCAGATTATGCTGGAGAACGCAGATGGAGAGCAGCAAAGCAGGCTGGATTGAAGGATATTCCAGTCATTATAAAAGATTATGATGAACAGCAGATCGCAGAAATTGCACTGATTGAGAATTTACAGAGAGAAGATTTAAACCCTATTGAAGAAGCAAAAGCATATCAGTCATTGATTGAAAAGTATCAGCTAAAACAGGAAGAGATTGCAGAGAAAGTATTTAAAAGCCGAAGTGTAATCACAAATGCACTTAGATTGCTTAAGCTAGATGAAGAGGTTCAGCTTATGCTTATGGAAGGTAAGATTACAAACGGACATGCGAAGGCGATTTTGGGACTGGAAGATAAAGAAGAACAGCGTGCTGTTGCACAGAAGGTTGTGGAAGAACAACTAAGCGTGCGCGATACTGAAAAGTATATTAAGAGTTTGTTGGATAAGAAAATTGAGCCAGCTGTTACAAAGCCAGTTTTAAAGAACCAGACATTATATGAGACACTGGAGAGTCGTATGAAGTCTCGCATGGGTACGAAGGTGCAGATTAAGAGAAAATCTGATGACAAGGGTAAGATTGAAATTGACTATTATTCAAATGACGATCTTGAGCGTATCATTGATTGATGGGAATTACTGAGGATACAATCGAGTAAATTAGTTAAAACTTAGAAAAAGAAAAATTGAACAGAGGATAACTGTTCAACTAGAGGAAAGGAAAATAAAATATGGAAATTCTGAATCAGGCGATGGAATTTACACAGCAGTACAGCCTGTTTTTTCTGGCAGGAATGTTCGCTGTGATTTTGATTCTTGTGATCTGCATGACTGTTATGAACAGCAGAATGAAAGAATTGCAGGCAGCATATGATGATTTTATGCGCGGTAATGATGGAAAATCACTTGAGGGCATTTTAAAGACAGTAGTAGAAGATAATAAGCGTGTAAAGATCCAGTGCAAGCGTGATATTGATGAGATCATTAGCATGAAGAAAGGACTTAAGGCAACATACAAAAAGATTGGTATTATGAAATATGATACCTTTCGAGGAATGGCTGGAAAGCTGAGCTTTTCACTGGCACTTCTTGATGGTGATGACAGCGGTTTTGTATTAAGCAGTATGCATACGCAGGATGGCTGCTACAGCTATTTAAAAGAAATTATTCATGGACAATCACATGCAACGCTCAGCAATGAGGAGCGAGATGCTTTGGAGATGGCATTAAATTATAATGTCGATGCAGCTAAACTGGAAGAGAAACAAGCGCAGCAGGCAACTCTAGTACAGCAGGATACAAATGAAACTAAAAATTAAATAGAGTAATTAAAAAATGGCTTTCAGAACAGAAACTACTGATCTGGAAAGCCGTTTTTTTGTTAATAAAGAATAGAAAGTAACTCACTCAGCTGTTTTATCTCATAAGTTGGTGCCTGTGACATTGTATTATCAGAGCCATTTGGGTTAAACCAGCAGGTATCAATGCCATATTGGATTCCACCGATGATATCGGAGGTTAAAGAGTCACCAATGACAAGTGCTTTAGAAACAGAAATTTGAAGCTTTGAAAATACGGCATCAAAAAATTCTTTTTTAGGCTTTTGACATCCGAGTTCTTCTGAAATGAATAGATCAGAAATCATTGGTGTCAATTCAGAGTGAGATAGGCGGCTGTGCTGAGTGGTGCTTCGTCCATTTGTAATGATGGAAAGCTTATATCCTCTTTCATACAGAATGCGGCATACACGAAGAGCATCGTGAATAGGCGTGCAGTCTTCGCCAAGGCTTGTCTGATAAAGCTGGCACATTAGAGCTGGATCACCATCTTTGCCAACAGCAGCAAGAAAATCATGAAATCTGGCAATTGCTAGTGCTGCAGAAGTAATTTCACCGCGCTCATATGCTTTCCAATAGGAAAGATTTATGCGCTGATAGAGTGAAAGTACTTCATCAGAGTATGGAATATGAAAAGTATCGCACACCTTATGAAAAGCATAAGTTTCTCCAGCATCAAAGTCAAAGAGCGTACCATCAAGGTCAAATAATAAATGGGTATAAGTCATGTTAGTTTCCTTTCTGGTGATGATATATGCTATCTTAACACTAAAGCAGACAATTGACAACAGGTGATGTTCCACGTGGAACGTAATGCTACCCGGAAGTTTAACAAAGCGGTTCGACGATTGTTTTGTCGGCGTCTCTTTTCCGCGGACACCTGTTACATTTCTTTTTATTATACATTATTTTGAAAGTCCCGCTACAACGTTCCGCCTCGTAAAATCAACTCGTCTCACCGCTAATCTAGGTTACAATTGACAGCAGGTGATGTTCCACGTGGAACATTCCCCACAACCTACTTTACAAAAGAGAATCCGTGGTATATAATAAATAATGTCTGTTTTCCTTATAAAACAAGGCATTTATTGAGTATGAGAGTAGAGACAGAAAGGTTTGGAAAACTATGTTAGATATCAAGTTTGTCCGTGAGAATCCGGACGTTGTCAGACAGAACATCCGTAATAAGTTTCAGGATGCAAAGCTTCCGCTGGTTGATGAGGTAATCGCTCTGGATCTTCGCAACCGTGAAATCAAAAAGGAAGTTGAGACCCTTCGTGCAAATCATAAGAAGGCATCTAAGCAGTATGGTGCACTTCGTGCACAGGGAAAGTTAGAAGAGGCTGAAAAGCTGCGTGCAGAGGATGCTGCGTCAGAAGAGCGCATGACAGCACTGAGTGCAGAGGAGAAGCAGGTTGAGGCAGATCTGAAGCAGAAGATGATGATTATCCCGAATATCATTGATCCATCTGTTCCGATTGGAAAAGATGACAGTGAGAATGTAGAGGTTGAGCGCTTTGGCGAACCAGTTGTTCCGGACTTTGAGGTTCCGTATCACACTGATATTATGGAGTCTTTCAACGGTATTGATCTGGACAGTGCAAGAAAAGTAGCTGGAAACGGATTCTATTATTTAATGGGTGATATCGCAAGACTGCATTCAGCAGTAATTTCCTACGCAAGAGATTTCATGATCAATCGTGGATTTACTTATTGCGTACCGCCTTTCATGATCAGAAGTGATGTTGTTACAGGTGTTATGAGCTTTGCAGAGATGGATGCAATGATGTATAAGATCGAGGGTGAGGATCTTTACCTGATCGGAACAAGTGAGCATTCCATGATTGGAAAGTTTATTGATACTGTTAACAAGGAAGAAAATCTTCCATACACTCTGACAAGCTACTCACCATGTTTCCGTAAGGAAAAGGGAGCTCACGGTCTGGAGGAGAGAGGTGTATACCGTATCCATCAGTTCGAGAAGCAGGAGATGATTGTAATTTGTAAGCCGGAAGACAGCATGATGTGGTATGACAAGCTGTGGAAGAACACTGTAGATTTATTCCGCAGCATGGACATTCCAGTTCGTACACTTGAGTGCTGCTCTGGTGATTTGGCTGACCTTAAGGTAAAGTCTGTCGATGTTGAGGCATGGTCTCCGCGTCAGAAGAAGTATTTTGAAGTAGGAAGCTGCTCTAATTTAGGTGATGCACAGGCACGTCGTCTTGGCATCCGTGTTGTTGGACCGGATAAGACAAAGTATCTGGCTCATACTTTAAATAACACTGTAGTAGCTCCGCCGCGTATGTTGATTGCATTCTTAGAGAACAATCTGCAGGCAGATGGAAGTGTTCGTATTCCAGAAGTTCTTCGTCCATATATGGGCGGAATGGAGAAAATGGTTCCGAAGAAATAAAAGTATAAAATGATAAAGGAGGGAATTTTATGCACGCATACTTACCAGCAATCGGATTTGGGCAAATCAAGAAAAAGTCTCAGCTTCAGCAGCTGTTAAGCAGCGTGCAGAATTTCCCAGATCAGGTTCAAAAAATTCGTCTGGATGAGGAGAGCAGTCTTGTCGTCTATACAAAGGAAGTTGCACCAGACATCGGTCTTATGATCTGTGGAGAAGAGGATATGCAGGGAAGCTTTCAGATGGAATATTATGAGCCATATATTAACAGTAATGTCTGTTCTTCTAAGGCAGAATGCAGCATAGAAAAGGAAAGTGCGAGAGAAGCGTATGATGGCGTCTGTGATGATTGCCGATTAGGACTGAATCTGATTTTTTCTGTAAATAATTTTATGGAATATCGAAAATATCAGGTACTGCAGGGATTTTTTCCAACGGTGACAGATGCCTGTCTTTCTGCTTTGTGTACGCAGGGAAAAATTTTACTCCCCATTTTGAAGAGACCAGAGGCTGCTCGTATTGCAAAGAAAAAGGAACAGGGACGTCAGAAACTGATTGAGGCA
This sequence comes from Firmicutes bacterium AF25-13AC, assembly GCA_003478935.1. Classification (GTDB taxonomy): domain Bacteria; phylum Bacillota; class Clostridia; order Lachnospirales; family Lachnospiraceae; genus Anthropogastromicrobium; species Anthropogastromicrobium aceti. The sequence continues at coordinate 26,882 of QUFP01000034.1, read as the reverse complement.
GCAAGAGAAGGAAATCAAGAAGCAATTGACAGCCTGACAATTGATGATATGAATTTGAGTAATAAAGTAGGCAGGTTATTAAACAGTTGTGATATCTATACAATGGTCGAGTCAAGTATTATGCCATGTGGAATGGAGAGTGATCGCTATACAATCATTGGGGAAATTCTAAATGTGGTGCCTCTTGTCAATGAAATAAGCAAGGAACCGCTATGTCAGATGGATGTGAAGTGTAATAATATTTGCGTACGTGTGCTGGTAAATCGTTCAGGGCTGATGGGAGAGCCAATGACAGGACGGCGTTTCAAGGGCGATATTTGGCTGCAAGGAGTGGTAACTTCGTTTGACAAATATAATAAAATATGATATCATGAATGGCGTGAGAAATGCTATTTTGTTAAAAACAAAAGGCTTGCGACATATGTGAATAAAGTTCTCTTAGTTAAATGGATATAACAGGGACCTCCTAAGTCTCAGTTGTGGGTTCGATTCCCGCAGGGAACAGTTTAAAAGCGGTTGTGACGGCATGTAGTCATTGCCGCTTTTTTGTAATTTTGATTAATTATGGAAAAGGATTTCTGTTATGGGTAATAGAGCTGTGAGAAAATGGAAGAAGACAAGAATGGTGACTGCTGTGTTGGCAGTGTGCAGTATCTTTTTTGGAATCATTGTGGGGTGTCAGGTAAAAAACAATGAGAAATCAGAAATGCTTCCAATTATAACAATTGGAACTGATCAGTTTGAACCTTATAATTATCTGGACAGTAAAGGAAATAATGTTGGAGTAGATGTAGAGCTTGCAACAGAAGCTTTTAAACGACTTGGCTATGAACCATGCTTTTGCGTAATTTCATGGGAGGATAAAGAACAGTTGCTTTCTGATGAAACGATTGATTGCATTTGGGCTTGCTATACAATGACAGGAAGAGAAGACAAATATCAGTGGGCTGGACCATATCTTTACAGCAGACAAATGATTGTTGTGCGCAGTGATCATGATATTTGGACATTTGATGATCTTGAAGGAAAAAGGATTGCAGTTCAAGCAACGACAAAAGCAGAAGATTTATTTTTGCACCGAATTGAATCTGATCTTCCGACTGTAAGTCAGGTGAATTGCTTCTCAGCAACGGAAGACATGTTTGCCGCAATTAGGAAAAATTACGTAGATGCAATCGCAGGCCATGAGGCAATGCTGAGAAAATTTGTTGATGATGGAGAGGGTGCATATCGTATGTTGGAGGAAAGTCCATATTGCTCTGCACTGGGGGTGGCATTTAGAAAAGGTACACATGTAGAGTTAGCTGAAAGGCTAACAGACACACTTCACGAGATGGAGCAGGATGGAACTATCAAAAATATTGTGGAAAAATATGGTTTTGATGCTGATCAGGTTTTAGTGGGAGGCAATGCGTATGAAAAGTAAAAAAAGATTATCAAGTTGTTTTTTTATGCCGATTGTTTTGATTTTGCTTGGGATTAGCTGCTTTTGTTTTATTAATGCAAGTGATATAGCAAAATTAAATGATACGCTTGATGAGACGATATCTTTTGTAAAATCATGTATAAATCGATATGAGATTTATAATGCAAATGATAGAGTGAAAAGTCTTGTGCGTTTGCTTGATAAGTCGGAGGAGCTAAGTCGCGTACTTGACGCAGAGCACAATTTTACGGCACAAGATATGGATAATTATGCAAAGCAACAGCGTTTGACTGGTGTTTTGGTGCTTGATGAAAAGCTGAATGTATCAATACAGACAACACAGGATTATGATGCAATGTCACTGTGGAAGAAATTGATTGATAGCAAGTATGTAAGGGATATTTTAGAATCACCTTCAAAAACATATATGACCAGATTACGCAATGAAGGAAATATATATGACTTTGCAGCAGTGGCAAGACAGGACGCTTCAGGAGTTTTGATTACATATGCGAAAAAGGAAGAGGTGAATGAAAAAAACGGTGATCTTGCTATGGAAACAGTGTTTGCAGATTTTCCATTTAAGATGGATGGCAGCGTTGTAATTAGTGATGGAACGAAAGTGGTGAGCACCAATGAGTCAAAATTGTTAGGCTTGTCGATTGAAAAATGTAATGAAATGTATCAAAATACTTTTCATGAGAGTAAAGACCATATTGTCAGGCTTGATTCAGCAGGCAGCAGCTGGTATGGAAGAAAAGAAAAAATCAGGGATTATGATATATATGTATTTTTTCCGGCTATGCAGGTGTTTACGATGCGAAATGTTGTATGTCTGTCATATATATTGATTGCAATTGTGATTTTTACATTGTTTCGAACAGTCAGGATTCATATGGAGCAGGAGAGCATTATGCGTGAGCAAAAGCGTCTTCAGATTATCAATGCGCTCGGACAGGCATATTCAATTATATTACTTATTAACATAAAGAAGAACATGTTAGAGGTGATAAAGTTTTCCGATGGTGTAGGTCATAATCTTAGAAAAGAAGATTTGTCAAATGCATTTCAAAAGGAATATATAGAAAATATGATAGCACCGTCATTTCAAAAAAATTATATAGCTTTTTCTGATATAAGTACTATGGAGAGTCGTTTGAAGGAACATGATTCTCTTTCATGTATCAGCCAAACAATAAAGGGAGCTTGGATACGCTCTATGATTGTACCGCAAAAATATGATGAAAAAGGCAATTTGTCCACTGTTTTACTAGCAATTAGTGATGTCACAGAGGAAAAAGAGCATGAGTTAGAGCAAGATCGCATTCTTAGAAATGCACTGTCATCTGCAGAGCATGCGAATCGTGCAAAAACAGCTTTTTTAAATAATATGTCTCATGATATCCGAACACCAATGAATGCAATTATCGGATTTACATCACTGGCAGCAGAGCATCTTGATGACCGCGAAATCATAAGAAATTATCTTGAAAAAATTAGTAAATCTGGTAAGCATCTTCTTAGTCTGATCAATGATGTGCTTGATATGAGCAGAATCGAGAGTGGAAGTGTTAAAATAGAAAAGACTAATGTACATCTTCCGGATGTTCTTGAAGATCTAAAAACGATTATATTGGAGAGTGTACATGCAAAACAGCAGAAACTTTTGATAAAGATGCAGGAGGTTGTTCACAAGGATATCATTACAGATAAGCTTCGTTTGAAGTAGGTTCTTTTGAATATAATAAGTAATGCTGTTAAGTTTACACCTGTTGGAGGAACTATACATATTCTTGTAAAAGAAAAGGCTTCTCAAAAGGCAGGATATGCAGTATATTCGTTTTGTATCAAAGATAACGGAATCGGTATGTCGAAAGAGTTTCAGGAGCATGTGTTTGATTCATTCGCAAGGGAACGTACAGTTACTGAGAGTGGAATCACTGGAACTGGTCTTGGAATGGCTATCACAAAAAATATTGTTGATCTGATGGGTGGAACGATACACTTAACAAGCAAACAAGGTGAAGGATCTGAATTTATAGTGACACTTGAATGTGAGCTTGCAAACAAGACAGTGCAGGACAAACAATCTTCTTGCCCAAAAGCAGAAAAAAACATTTGGATTATTCAGGAAAAAAAGTACTTCTTGTTGAGGATAATGAGCTAAACAGAGAGATTGCAACAGAGATTTTGAAATCTTTAGGAATGAAGGTGGACTGTGCAGCTGATGGCATGGAAGCAGTTGAAATTATATCATCTGAGGCAGGAAATCAATATGACCTGATCTTTATGGACATTCAGATGCCAAAGATGGATGGATATACTGCGACAAGAGAAATTCGCACATTAAATGATTCTAAAAAAGCAAATATTCCGATTATTGCGATGACGGCAAATGCTTTTGATGAAGATCGAAAGAAAGCAATTAAGGCTGGAATGAATGGCCATATTGCAAAGCCGATTGATGTGAATGTGATTTTGCAAAATCTGGACAGGATTTTTGGACAGAATGGTGACGAAGACACCATGGCAAAGGAGTAATGAAAAAATGAAAAAAGAGTATATTGAACATTATAGCAAATGTCTTAACAAGCAGATGCATCTATGTATTTATGGTCACGCGGGAGTTACGGTGCTGGGATTTCCAACGCAGGATTCAAATTGCCACAATTATGAGGATTTTGGAATCATTTACCATCTGAGTGATTTTATTGAACAGGGGCGCATTCAAATAGTGACAGTGGATTCTGTGGATAAAGAAAGCTGGTCATGCGAAAATGGTATTCTTTCTTGGCGTTCAGCAAGACAAGAGCAATATCATAATTATATTATTGAAGAAGTGTATCCGATTCTGATGCAAAAAAACACATCAAATATGCTGCCAATTGTAACAGGCCCAAGTCTTGGCGCAAATCATGCAGCAATTACATTTCTTCGAAGACCAGAATTGTTTAGTGGAATGCTTGCGCTTTCTGGAGTGTACAACAGTGATTACTTTTTTCATGGCTGGTGTGATGAAAATCTTTATAAGAACTCGCCAGAGCGTTTTTTAGAAAATATGCCGGCTGATCATCCATATATAAGGCTATATAACCAGAAAAAAATGATTTTTTGTGTGGGTCAGGGTGCTTGGGAATATGACGGTGCACAGACGCTTCGCAATTTAAAACGTATTTTTGATGAAAAGAAAATTAATGCGTGGTGTGATTTCTGGGGAAGCGATGTTTCACACGACTGGTATTGGTGGTTTCGTGAGCTTCGCTATTTTCTTCCGATTTTATTGGAAGATCAGGGTTGACTTTTTTAGACGTGGTGTGGTATAGTGACACTATCAGAGTGGGAGAAAGACTGCTTTCATTTTTCTGAACAATTGAATATTGTGAGGGAGTAGTTCGCGGACTGCGTGATTTGTCAACAGACTCGGCATATGCCTGGCAAATCTTAAAGAATGAGACTCATGTGTGCTTTTCTAATAAATAAGGCATACATGGGTCTTTTTGCATAGTTAGCGATAGAAAGCAAAAAATGATTCTGAAATAAAAAAGAAAACTGGCAGAAGGAGGGTTTTGTATGACGTATCATAATAAGGAAAAACAAGAAGTCTTACAGGAACTTAATGTGCAGGAAGCAACAGGACTTTCGTCATCGGAGGTGAAAAAGCGCCGGGAGCAATATGGCGAGAATCGATTGCGTGCAAAGAAATCAAAGAGTAATTGGGAGAGATTTGCAGAGCAATTTAAAGATGTAATGATTCTGATATTACTTGCAGCAGCGGCAATTTCTTTTGTGGTAGCATGTGTGGAAGGTGATCCGGAAGGCTTTTTTGAACCATTGCTGATTTTGCTTATAGTGGTTGTGAATGCCGTAATGGGTGTTATGCAGGAAAGTCGTGCAGAGAAAGCACTAGAAGCATTAAAAAATATGTCGGCACCACATGCACGTGTTCTTCGCGACAAGGCAGAGTCAATCATTGATGCATCAGAGTTAGTGCCAGGTGATATCATACGCTTAGAAGCAGGTGATTTTGTTCCGGCAGATGCAAGGCTTTTGCAAAGTGTCAGCTTAAAGAGTGAAGAGTCTGCGCTAACAGGTGAATCAGTACCGGCAGAAAAAGATGCAGGCGCCTGTTCAAATGCAGACGCACCGCTAGGAGATAGAAGCAACATGGTTTTTTCAGGCTGCAGCATCACATATGGAACTGCTGTGGCAGTTGTGACAGCAACTGGAATGGATACTGAGATGGGAAAGATTGCCAATCTTTTGGAAGGAGCCGATGATGGACAGACACCTCTTCAAAAGCGCCTGGCGCAGCTCGGAAAATATCTTGGAATTTTGGCATTAGCAGCATGTGCAATTATCTTTGTTGTTGGTCTTGCAAACGGACTTGAAGTAATGGAAATCTTTATGACATCTGTATCACTTGCTGTATCTGCAATTCCAGAGGGACTTCCTGTAATTGTTACAATTGTATTGTCAATCGGTGTACAGAGAATGGTTAAGAAAAATGCACTTATTCGTCGTCTGCCGGCAGTTGAGACATTGGGAAGTGCATCTGTCATTTGCTCAGATAAAACGGGAACGCTGACACAGAATCGAATGACCTTGGTAGAAACATATCTTGATGGGGAAACACAGGCTAATAAGCTTGAAACAAAGCCATCTGAGGAAGTAAAGACACTTCTTCGTCTGGGAACACTTTGCTGTGATGGTGCTGTTGTATTTGATGGTGATAAGGAACAGCATATCGGAGATCCGACTGAGACTGCAATTGTACTTGCCGCCTATAAAAATGGAATGACAAAGGAAATGCTTTCTGAAAAGTATCCGCGTCTGGCAGAGCGACCATTTGACTCGGATCGAAAGTGTATGAGCGTTGTCTGTCGCATGGATGGAAAGCTGATTGCAATTGTAAAGGGTGGCTTTGATGTGATGGAGCCTCTTTGCATTTCGGGCGATTTAAAGACTGCTCGCCGTGTGATGGAGCAGATGAGCGAGCGTGCACTTCGCGTGTTGGCTATTGCTTACAAAGAAATTGATGCGATTCCGACTGAGAAAGAAATGGCATCCATTGAGAGTGAGCTTCATTTTTGTGGACTGGTTGGTATGATTGACCCGCCAAGAGAAGAGGCAAAGGTGGCAGTGGCCGAGTGTCGCAAGGCGGGAATTAAGCCAGTTATGATCACAGGCGACCATGTGGTGACTGCCTCTGCAATTGCAAGAGAGCTTGGCATTATGAGAGAGGGCGACAGAGCGTTAACTGGTGCGAGTAGATGCGATGACAGACTCAGAGCTTGATAGCCAAGTAGAGCACATTGCTGTCTATGCACGAGTTTCGCCAGAAAATAAGATTCGAATTGTAAAGTCTTGGCAGAGAAAGGGTCAAGTCGTTGCGATGACAGGAGATGGTGTCAACGATGCACCTGCACTAAAGGCAGCTGATATTGGATGTGCGATGGGCATCACTGGAACCGATGTTGCAAAGGGAGCAGCTGATATGACACTGACCGATGATAATTTTGCAACAATCGTGGATGCCGTCAGAGAAGGCCGTGGAATCTATGCCAATATTAAAAAGGTGGTCGGTTATCTTCTTGGAACCAATATCGGAGAGGTTGTCACCGTCTTTACCGCAATGATGCTGTGGCATAAGACACCGCTTTTATCAATGCAGCTTTTGTGGATCAACCTGGTGACGGATAGTCTTCCTGCGATTGCGCTTGGCATGGAGGCTGTGGAGCCGGAAGTAATGGAGCAAAAACCAAAGCCCAAAAGCGAAGGATTATTCGCTCATGGGCTTGGTGTGAGAATTGTTCTTCAGGGATTTATGTTTGGTCTTTTGGCGCTTCTTGCCTTTGTCATTGGTGAGAAAGGAACGGGAGAACTTGCTGGAGGACAGACAATGGCATTTGCCGTATTATCACTGTCTCAGGTCATTCAAGCTTACAACATGCGATCAGAGCATTCGCTCTTTAAGATAGGAGTCTTTACCAATCAGAAGCTAAACAAAGCAGCACTTCTTTCAATTGGATTGGTGCTTGTAGTGTTGTTTACTCCGCTTCGCATTCCGTTTGGAATGATTTCGCTTTCTCCACAGCTGTATTTAGAAGCGCTGGGACTGATTTTTATTCCAGTTGTGATTATGGAATGCTCAAAGGCATTTGGATTGATCAAACATCAGCACTAAGTTTGGACATAGTGTAAAAAACAAAATCAAATTTTCTTCTTGCTGTGCAAACCAACCTTGTGATAATAAATGAACAAAAGTACGCTACACAGAATCCAGCCCAATGGATATCCCAAGGCAACAGATGTAATGGTGTTAAAACATTTTGATATGATAAACAGATAAATCTGGCGAAAAACAATAAAGCTTCCCATCATAATGACCATTGGCGCGGTGGAGTTTCCTGCACCGCGCAGTGCATTGGCATATATTTGGTTGAAGCAGATCGCAATGTAAAATGGCATCATTAAACGAATGAAACGAACACCAAAGGCAAGTACCTCTTCATCCTGTGTGAAAAGGGATGTCAGGTAGGTGCGAATAAAAGAACTGGAAACATCAAAATTATGGCAGTACCGATTGCGATAATAAGCGCAGTGGTAGTGCCTTTTTTTGCGCGGTTCATATTGCCAGCGCCTAGGTTTTGTCCGACAAAGGTAGTGACAGAAAGACCGACGCTCTGAATTGGAAGCAGACAGAATTTATCGAGCTTTCCATAGGTTGTCCATCCTGCCATGCAGGAAGATCCAAAGTGGTTGATGTATGACTGAACAAATACATTTGAGAAGGATGTAACAGCCATCTGAAGTCCTGCCGGAAAACCAATGCGAAGAATCGACAAAGTGGTTGCTTTATCAATGCGAAGATCTTTCCAGACAAGCTTGTAAGCATTCGTCTCTTTTGTCAAAATGGACAGCACAAGAATTGCAGATATCCACTGGGAAATGATTGTTGCATAGGCAACACCAGATACGCCCATGTGAAAAACAATTACAAAAACGAGGTCGAGAATAATATTTGTGACTGCACAGACAATCAAAATATAAAGTGGGCGTGTAGAGTCACCGACTGCGCGTAAAATTCCAGCCCCCATGTTGTATAGCATAAGACCAGAAACACCAGCAAAATAGATTGTCAGATATCTGGAAGATTCAGGCAAAACATCTTCTGGTGTATCCATTAAACGAAGAAAAAATGGTGACAAAAATAGTCCTGCAATCGTAAAGAAGACAGCAAGCACAAGTGTCAGTGCGATTGTGGTATGTACGGTGCAATGAAGTGCTTTGTCATCGCGGCTTCCAAAATTGTGGGAGATAACAACGCCTGCACCAGTGGATAAACCAGAGAAAAATCCTATTATGGTGTTGATAATGCAGTCAGTAGAGCCAACTGCTGCGAGTGCCGTCTTGCTGACATAATTGCCCACAACAATACTGTCAACAGTGTTGTAAAGCTGCTGAAACAGATTTCCTACAAGGAGTGGAAGCGCAAATAGAATCAGCTGCTTGGCAATGTTTCCTTCGGTCATCAGCCGGGCACCGGAGGAATGCTTCTTTTGTGAGAAGGAAAAACTCATGATAACGCCTTTCTATTGTGATATGAATGATACTAAAATTATATCATAGAAAGAGCAGTGGAGAAATGGAGAAAGTTGGCTTTCTTATCCTTCATAATATGGTTTGGGCATATTATAATTAATTTGGTTTATTATCGACAATTTATTTTCTTCCCTCGCAAAGTATAAAGCAGTCCGAATCCAACTTAATGGACTGTAGATTTCCGTGATTTGAGAAGTATATTTTTCGATAACATAAAGAATGTCCCAGCTATCTAATTTGAGTAATTTACTGATTACGATATCGGTTGACTTTTGCTCTTTTCCAATCATAATCGTAGTGGTATGGCTGTTTAAAAGGTCATATAAAATTGCAAAAATCGAATCAACAGCATCGGAACGAATCCTTTGCTGCGATGCTATTATGTATACACTCTCGAAATCAAAATGTCGATATAAAAAATCCTTTGAATATCGTTCCAATTTCTCATTAGAGTCACTAGATAGTTTCGATATTTGGGCTTGACTTTTTAATTCTGATGATGTATCATCACTTATAGATGAAACATCTATAAAATTTACATTATTTACGGAAAGCGATTCGTCTTTTTCTGATGCGCCAACATCGGAAAAGGACGCTTTCTTTTTATTCGAATCTTTAATCAGAATGTTTTCTCGCGTTGCCTGTTTTTCAACTGTGTATCCAAGAGAATGTATTGTCTCTGCAATGGCTGAAACTTCACTTTGGCTGAAGGTTTCTGGAAGAAGTTTAGAATCTTTGGCTTTCCACAGATCAGGGCTATCATAAATAATATAGGTATTGCTTATCTGTCCTTTGCCTTTTGAAAAACGTGCTTGTTTGATAAGTAATTTTTTTTCGATCAGTTTCTTTAAAGTATACTGAACGCTGCGTTCTGACATGCCCGTTTTTCTTGCTAGTGTTTCAATACTTGGAAATGCAGTACCGTTTTTACGAGCAGCGCCATAGCGCATCAGCAAAATTAGTACAAGCTTTTCTTTTGAACGAAGTCCTTCAAAATCCAAAAAATCATTATAGATAATCGTAAAAGGTCTAACACCTTTTTTTACTACAAAATTTACATTATTCGCGGAAACAAATTCGCCTTTTTCTGATGCGCCAACATCGGAAAAAGAAGTTTCCTTATTAACCGGTTTCATTACCTTGTATCCAGCAAAGTGGAGTAATTCAATTGTCTCTTGAATTGTATCACCAAAAGTATCAATATTGCTTGTATTACTTGAATCAGCTTTCGATGATTTCCAAAGCAAAGGATTATCTTGTATCATATAAAAATTTGCTGCTCGGGCTCGACTGCCATTGCGATAGCGAGCTTGCTTACAAATAAGCTGTTTTTCTTCTAATGCTTTCAATGTGATTTTAACAACTTTTTCTGCAAGACCAGATTTTCTTGCCAGCCCAGCAAAACTAGGGAAAGTTGTTGGTGGATTATTCTTTCCATAGCTATCATAACGCATCAGAATAGCCAGCAAAATTTTTTCATTTGAATTGAGCATTTCACAATCCAAAAAATCGGTATGCAACATGGTAAATGACCGGACATTTTTGCTATACAATATGTCCATATTAAATCGTCACAAAATATTGGTTTGTGATTGTCCTCCCATTTTCTTTTCTATTTTGTTTTAAATTACATTTTAAAAGTCCTTTTTCTTTGAGACTTTTTATTGTTGTAATTGCGGTTGGTTTTGTAACGCCCATTTTTTGGGCTAAATGTTCGTAGCTAATGTTTCCATTATCAGTATCTAAGAGAATTATTAATGCAATTTTTTCTCTGCAATTTAAAGAATCATTATATAAAATTTTTCGCTCTACTAATATGAAATCATTTGCCACAGTTGTATACATCACCTTTCTTCTTTTATTTAAAATATAGTAAAAATATTTTACTGAATGTAGTATAACACGTAATTTTAAGAAAAACAACTGCTTTTTATAAAGAAGATGAATGAAAGAGTATATGTAGAAAGTATATATAAAAATGTATATATAGGGTGCAACATATATCCAATCCCGGTGCAAAATACACCCAACCTCAGTGCAATATATACCTAACCCTGGCGCAAAATACACCCAATATAAACCGCACCACGATGCAATATATACCCAATCTGATGTAAGATAGACTGAATATGGAAGCGTGAAGCGAAATGGAAAATATGTGGTGTGTGCCATAAAATTTGGCATTAATATTTGAAGAAGATGTTGACTTTGAGAGATATGAGGAGTACACTATAAAAAATATTTTGAGAGGAGTTCTTCAGAATTAGTAAGCATGCAACTTTGGTGACATACATGGTAGAAGCTATGCACATTTATTATTATGTGGATGGTTTTGTTTGTGTATGTAAAGATAAGGGCTGCAGAGAAGAAGAATAGAACTGCAGAGTATTGGGTCTATTAATATGCTGACATTAACCGCTTATCTTTATGGTAAGTGGTTTTTTGTTTTTAAAATTATATTGAGAAGGAGACGATGAGAATGAAAGAGCAAAGTAAGCAGATAATTATACGATTTGCAAAAGAGAGCGAATTAGTCCGTGTAAACGAACTGAGAAAACTGGTGAATGACCTTCATGTAGAGGGAAAGCCAGAGATATTTAGAGCAGGATTTAATGATGAACTGCGGGATTTCATATATAAGATATGGAAAGATCCAGAGCAAAAAATTGTTGTGGCAGAGCTTAATGGAGTAGTATGTGGTTTTGCGGTACTGCATCATATTCATAGACCGGAAAACCCGTTTATGCTAGAGCGCGATTTTATGGATGTCGATGAATTTTGTGTGGACAAAGAATATCGCAGACAGGGTATTGCGACAAAAATGATGTCATTTATCCGCAACTATACGAAGGAAAAAGGAATCAAACGTCTTGAGCTTAATATGTGGGAGTTCAATCAGGACGCATTGGCATTTTATGAGGCAGTTGGATTTAAAACATACCGCAGATACATGGAGATGAAGGTGTAAGATTTTTATTGACAAACTAATGCCAGAGTATTACTATTTGAATAGAAGGTAATATTCTAGTATTGATTAAAAATAAAGGAAGATCAGAAATCAAGAGTTCTCATTGAAAAAAACAGATAAAAAATGAAGAGAAAAACGTAGGCACAACATGAGCGCTTACGTTTTTCTCTTTTATAGGAAATTTAAGGAAGCTAGAATAATTACCCCAGAATCTCCTTCAGGTCAGCCTCTGGTGTTGTAACAGGTGCGATTGCGAAATGTTCAACGAGGTAATTTAACACATTTGGAGAGAGGAAAGCTGGTAGTGTCGGTCCAAGCTTGATGTTTTTGATACCTAGGTGAAGCAGTGTAAGGAGAATGCAGACTGCCTTTTGCTCATACCAGGAGAGTATCATGGAGAGCGGCAGGTCATTCACGCCACATCCAAAGGCATCGGCAAGTGCGACAGCTACCTTGATTGCGCTGTAGGCATCGTTGCACTGTCCCATATCCATCAGGCGTGGGAAGGCTCCTATGGTACCAAGGTCGAGATCGTTGAATCGATATTTGCCGCAGGCGAGTGTCAGCACGATGCTGTCAGACGGTGTCTGCTTTACAAATTCGGTGTAATAGTTGCGGCCTGCGCGAGCACCATCACATCCGGCAACGAGGAAGAAATGGCGGATTGCGCCAGATTTTACGGCATCGACGATTTCGCTAGCAGAGGAAAGTATAGCATTGCGTGCAAAGCCAGTCATCACGCTAGAACCACCATTGATTCCGGTAAAGTGCTGATCCTTAGAGAAGCCACCAAGCTCAAGTGCCTTTTCGATGACTGGAGTGAAGTCTTTGTGACCATCTGTGGATGATGAAATAAATGGTGTATTCGGGAAGACAACGGCGCCGGTAGTGAAAACGCGGTCTTCATAGGAAGCCTTTGGCGGCATTAAGCAGTTTGTTGTAAATAGAATCGGTGCCGGAAGAGAAGCAAATTCCTTCTGCTGATTCTGCCATGCGGTACCGAAATTGCCCTTCAAGTGAGGGTACTTCTTAAGCTCTGGGTAAGCGTGAGCCGGAAGCATCTCGCCGTGGGTGTAGATATTGATGCCCTTGTCCTTTGTCTGCTCAAGAAGCTGCTTGATATCTTCAAGATCGTGACCAGTTACAACAATGAATGGGCCTTTTTCAACAGTCAGGGAAACGGATACCGGTACCGGATCTCCGAAGGTCTCTGTGTTTGCACGGTCAAGAAGCTCCATGCAGGTTAGGTTGAAGCGGCCAACCTCCATAACAATCGGAAGCAGCTCGTTCATGCCCCAATCCTTAGACAGAGAGTCGAGTGCGGTTAAGAAAAACTGGTTTAAAGAAGCATCGGTGTAGCCGAGTGTCATTGCATGGTATGCGTAAGCTGCCATACCGCGCACACCAAACAGAATCAGAGACTTTAAGGAGCGAATGTCCTCGTTTGCATTCCAGATATTGTTCATATCATAATCAGAAACGATAGAAACATTGCAAGCGTTAGCTGTTTTTGTAGCAGCTGCGTGAATGCGTGCGGTCAGATTTTTGATAGAAGCATCATCGAAATTTACATTTGTAATGGTAGCAAATAGTCCTTCTAAGATCAGATGATTAATCTCATTCGCTAAAGATGCACTCAGATTGTTATTGGAATTTTTGCTTGAACAGGCAGCAGTGTTTGCAAGGGCGATTAAGGCTCCGGTTAACGTGTCCTGAAGCTTGGCTGTCATTGCGGACTTGCCACAGACACCTGCTCTAGTGCAGCCGGTGCATCCTGCGGTCTGCTCGCACTGGAAGCAAAACATGCTGTTTGCTGCGTTTGCATTTGTGTTTGCTGTATTCTGACTCATATTTAAATCCTCCTAAAGTTTGTCGTGTAATTTTTCTTTTCGTGATGGACAAAGTATAGTATAATAATCAAAGATTGTCGGTTGAAATTTCAACGAAAAAAGAAAATTTTATACGGAGGTGGATAGCAAATGAAAGAATATCTTCCTATTATAAAAGCGCGATCAGGGCTGTTTCGCGGCATTGAGGAGAGTGAACTGGAAAAGCTGTTCGGCTGCCTGGAGGCGAGAAAGCAGACCTATCGAAAAGAAGAATATATTTTAAGAGAGGGCGAACAGACAAAAGTGTTGGGGCTTGTGCTGTCTGGAAGTGTTCTTATTGTACAAGAGGATGTCTGGGGTGGGCGAAATGTTCTTAGTGTGCTTGGACCTGGTCAATGCTTTGCGGAGGTGTTTGCCTGTGTGCCGGGTAGCGTGCTAAATGTAAGTGTGGAAGCTAAGGAGGACACAACCATTCTATTTTTAAATGTCGGTCGAATACTTTCAATCTGCCCGGACGGATGTAGTTTTCATGCACAGTTAATTCAAAATCTGCTGATTGATATGGCACAGAAAAATCGAAAGCTCAGCGAGAAAATCACGCATATGGCAAAACGTTCCACAAGGGAAAAGCTGCTGTCATATTTGTCTGAACAGGCTGTAAAAAATAAGTCTTCTAAATTTGAAATTCCCTATAACAGGCAGCAGTTAGCTGATTATCTTGGCGTGGATCGAAGTGGCTTGTCTGTGCAGCTGTGCCGTCTGCGTGATGAGGGGATGCTGACATTTCATAAAAATAAAATACGGCTAATTTACAAAAATAGCAAAGATATGATATGATGATACCAGGGTCAAAAGCTCCAAAAGCCGTTCGTGCTTGCACGATTAGGTTTTTGAGCTTGGGACCCGCAAAAACATGAGGATGTAGCGATTTTCAAGGAAAATCAGCGAATCCGAATGTTTTTAGAATTGCGAAAGTTGCATAGCAACGGAGCAATTCGTGGATATCAGTTGGGGGCAAAAAGTCCATGGCGAAAGATAAATAATAATTAATGTTGTGGCTTTGTGGAAGCGAAAGGAGTATAAAATAAATATGAGATTTCCAGAGTTTTTAAAGAAAAATGGTACTATTGGATTTGTTGCACCGTCATTTGGATGTAATATTGAGCCTTATAAAACGTCATTTAATCATGCGCTTGAAAAGTTTCATGATATGGGGTATCAGACAATGCTTGGTCCAAACTGCTTTGAGGGAAGTGGAATAGGAATCAGCAATACGCCAGAAAAATGTGCAGCAGAGTTAAATAAGATGTATTTGTCAGATGAGGCAGATGCGCTGATTTCCTGCGGCGGCGGTGAGCTGATGTGCGAGATCTTGGATGATGTAGATTTTGATGCAATTAAGGCAGCAAAGCCAAAGTGGTATATGGGCTATTCGGATAATACAAACTTTACCTTTTTATTGACTACAATCTGCGATGTGGCATCCATTTATGGACCATGTGCCGGAACATTTGGTATGGAACCGTGGGATGAATCAATTGAAGACAGCTTTTCACTTTTTACAGGAAAGAAACTGACGATGCAGAGTTATCCGCTCTGGGAAAAGGAAGGGCTGCGCGATGAGGAGCATCCGCTTGAGCCATACAATTTGACGGAACAGAGTCTTGTGAGAGGTTTTCTGACACAAAAAGACCGGGCGGGTGAGGTACAGGCAGTTGAGACGGAAGGAACCATCGAATTTAAGGGAAGATTGATCGGCGGCTGCATGGACTGTCTGGTTAATTTAACCGGAACAAAGTTTGATCAGGTGAAGTCATTTAATGAGCGATACAAGGAGGATGGCATCATCTGGTATTTGGAATCGTGTGATTTGAATGTATTTGGTATTCGACGTGCGATCTGGCAGATGATTCATGCCGGATGGTTTGAGCATGTTAAGGGCTTTTTGATTGGACGTCCGCTTCATTTTGGTGAGGAAATGATTGGCTTAGATCAATATCACGCAGTGATTGATTTGCTAAAGGAATATCAGGTGCCAGTACTGATGGATCTGGATATCGGTCATTTAGCACCGATGATGACGCTTATAAATGGAAGCACTGCATCTGTGTGTGCAGAAAATGGGAAAGTAAAGATCAATATGGAGCTTGTCTGAGTCATTGACACAAGGCAGAACGTTATGATAAAATAAACAAAATTGCTGCTTGTGCAGCATTAAAAAAGGAGGATGGGCTTTTGAAACGAGAATCTTTTAAATCGCGCCTTGGCTTTTTGCTTGTAAGTGCAGGGTGTGCGATAGGAATCGGAAATGTCTGGCGTTTTCCGTATGTGACGGGACAAAATGGCGGCGGAATTTTCGTACTGTTTTACTTGATCTTTCTGGTGATAATGGGATTGCCAGTTCTGACAATGGAGCTGGCAGTTGGTCGTGCCAGCAGAAAGAGTGCGGTGCTTGGTTATAAGGCACTAGAGAAAAAAGGAAGCAAGTGGCATATCCATGGATGGGTGGCAATATTTGGATGCTGTATGTTAATGATGTACTACACCACGGTATCTGGATGGATGGTTACATATTTCTTTAAGTTTTTGACAGGTAGCTTTAAGAGCGGAATGACAACCGAGGATACTGCGCAGGCATTTTCTAATTTGCTTGGAGATCCAAAGCAGATGGCATTTTGGATGATTTTAACAGTTGTAGTTGGTTTTCTTGTCTGCAGCAGAGGATTACAGAATGGACTGGAGAAGATCAGCAAGTTTATGATGACTGCCCTTCTTTTGCTGATTGTTGTTCTTGCTGTGCATAGCTTTACATTGTCAAATGCAGCAGAGGGTGTAAAATTTTATCTTGTTCCAAATACAGAGGCTGTTGCAGCTGTAGGATTAAAAAATGTGATTACAGCAGCGATGAATCAGTCATTTTTTACGCTAAGTCTTGGCGTGGCAGCAATGGAAATTTTTGGAAGCTATATGGGAAAGGATCACACATTAGCAGGAGAGGGTGTACGAATTTGTGCACTTGATACATTTGTTGCAATTATGGCTGGTTTGATCATTTTCCCGGCATGTTTTAGCTATAACGTGGAAGTAAATGCAGGACCAAGTTTGATTTTTATTACATTGCCAAATGTTTTTATTAATATGTCAGGCGGACGCATTTGGGGAAGCTTGTTCTTTTTATTTATGACATTTGCAAGCTTTTCTACTGTGATTGCTGTATTTGAAAATATTATGTCATTCTGTATGGATATGTTTGGCTGGTCAAGAAATAAGGCTGCACTGATCAATTGTATTGTTATTTTGATTGCAAGTCTTCCGTGCGTGCTTGGTTATAATGTGTGGAGCAATTTGCATCTGATTGGTGGACGCGACGTGCTTGACAGTGAAGACTTTATTGTCAGCAATTTGCTGCTTCCTATAGGTTCTTTAATTTACCTGCTGTTTTGCGTAACAAAGTGGGGCTGGGGATTTGAAAAATATTGTGAGGAAGCAAATACAGGAGATGGCATCAAAATTTCAAAGAAATTAAAGCCATATTTCCAATTTATTCTTCCGATTTTGATTGTTTTTATTCTGATTCAGGGACTAATTTAAAAATAGTTAGAATTTATAAAAATAGAAAAATAGGCAACACAAAGAAGCGTATCGGTTAAAGTAATTTGACTGGTACGCTTTTTTATTGAAAAAAAATTATATCACTTTAATCACCCATCAGGAATGTGTGGCTGGTTGCCTTTATATAGAGCATTTCGAAGCCAGCTGACAGGATCATAGATGGCACCGTGTTCAGTTTCATTATTGTAGGCATCAATTACACCAATAATGGCATCAAAAGTTAAGCCAAGAAGCTCATTTTTCACAACCGCTTGAGGAATAGAGTCCTGTCCGATTTGAATATAGGCGCTTGGATCATTTAGCATATCATATAAAACAGAGAAAACAGTATCTAACACTTTTTGATCGTGTTCATTTTCAAGGAAATTTAGTCCGCCATACGGATTTTTAAAGCTGCAAATTAAATCATAGTTGAAGTATTGATATAAATAGTCCATGGAATATTCTTCTGCATTTTTAGAAGATATAACTTCCTCAGAGTCAGATGTATCTGAATGCGATGGCTGTTCTTGTGAAGCAGACTGTAAATTAGAAGCAGTCTGTTCTGTTGGACTTTGTATTGTATAACCAGCAGCTCGAAGTAATTCTGCCATTTCTTCAAGTTCCTGTTTTGAAATCTCTTCTGAAAGTTCATCAGATGTTTCTGATTTCCAAATATCAGGATCATCAGTAATAGTATAGGAGTTGCTCATTCGTGCACCGTCAGCTGTGTAACGTGGGTGTCTGGAAATAAAATTTTTTTCCTCTAATGATTTAAGCGCATATCGGACAGTGCGCTCAGACAGACCGATTTTTTTCGATAATTTAGGAATGGATGGAAATGCAGTTCCATCATACCGCATCAATGTGATCATGACCAATTTCTCTTTTGAATTTAATCCTTCATAATCCAAAAAATCATTGTGGATCATCGTGAATGGGCGGCAGTTTTTAATCTGTACTTTGTCGTTCATGGTTAAAGTAGTACATGATACTGGTTAGCCGATCGTCCCCCAGTCATGATCTCTTCTCCTTTCCTAAATTTGTAATTTTTATATTGGCTTGAGTATACCATAATGGTAGGAGAAAAACAATAGCTTATTTAAAGAGACTGCACATTTTGCAGTGACACATGCAAAACGTGCAGTACCCCATGCAAAATACGCAGTACCACATGCAAAATACGCAGTACTAAACAAAGTTATCCCCAAGTTATCCCCAGAGTTATCCCCAAAAAGGTGTACCCCATGCAAAACATGCAGTACCACATGCAAAATACGCAGTGACCCATGCAAAACATGCAGTACCCACTGTAAAATACGCAGTACCCCCTGCAAAATATGCAGTACAAAACAAAGTTATCCCCAAGTTATCCCCAAAGTTATCCCCAAAAAGGTGCTACCCCCTGCAAAACATGTAGTACCCAATGCAAAATACGCAGTATTCCCTGCAAAATACTCAGTACTCCATGAAAAATATGCAGTACCCCCTGCAAAATATGCAGTACCACATGCAAAATACGCAGTACCCCATGAAAAATATGCAGTATCAAACAAAGTTATCCCCAAGTTATCCCCAGAGTTATCCCCAATGGATCTGTCGAAGAAAAATGGACTTGAAAAGTAAAAGTAAATGCTTTATACTCACATGAGTGATAAAATATTTTTTCGAAACAGCGAAGAAAAAGAAGGAAGGAGGAAAGTATGGCGACGCTGAAAGATGTGGCGAAGGCTTCCGGACTGACAGTAGGAACTGTTTCCAGAGTTTTGAATAATAGAGGCTATATAAGTGATAAAACAAGAGAGAAAGTGTATCAGGTGATGAAGGAGTTGAATTACCAGCCAAATGAAATGGCACGCTCACTTTCTAAGCAAAAGAATAATACAATAGGAATTATTTTACCGCAGATTGAGCATCCTTATTTTGCAAAGGTTCTGGGTCGACTGGAAAAAGAGGCTTCTAAGCGTGGATATCGCACAACTGTATTTGTTTCTAAAAATAAAGAAGAACGCGAGGAAGAATGCATTGAAATGTGCAAAAGCGCAAGAGTGGCAGGAGTAGTGCTGTGCAGTGGCTGCTTTGGCACAGAAAAATTTGCAGGACTTGATTTTCCATTGATTACATTAGAGAGATCCATTGATCAGGCAACATCAGGTATTGAATGTGACAACTATCAGGGTGGTGTACTTGCAACGGAGTTATTAATCGAAAAGGGCTGCAAAAAGCTTATGTATATTGGCGGAAGAAGTGCCGGTGAGGGTATTGCTATGCCAGGCGATTATAGAGAAGTGGGCTTTAAAGATACATGTGAGAAGTATCATGTAGAGCATCTTGAGATGGTGACAGATAAAGAACAATTTGATACGTTGGAGTATTATAGCTTTGTGAGAAACAAGCTTGAGAAAAATCCAGATGTAGATGGTGTATTTGCAAGCTCTGATATTATCGGTGCATATGTGCTTCAGGCTTGCCGCGACTTGTCAATTAGTGTTCCTCAGAATATGAAAATTGTGGGATTTGATGATGTTAATATTGCTCAGTTTACGACACCTGGTCTGACAACAATTCATCAGCCGGTAGAGCAGATGGCAGAGCAGGCAATTTTGGACATTGCGATGATAGATGCTGGCAAGGTGGTGCCTTCAAGAACGGTATTTCCGGTAACGCTTGTTGAGCGCGAAACGACTTGATTTAACAGCTGCGAAGCAGTGATTAAACCTAAGGGGCTGTTTTGCGCATGATGAGGCGCGAGTGAGCTGTTTCTTACTAAATAATCTAATATAGCAATTTTATACAAACATATCGAAAAAGAGTTATTACATAGTGAGTAGAGTCTTGCATGTATAACTCTTTTTTTGTGAATATTAGATATGTACACAGGTTGTCACAAGAAAAAATATCGCAAGCGGTTGCGATAAACAATTTCAAAAGTTTTTTGAAAAAATAGTGTAATTAACGTATTTTATTGAACATTAAATAAAATTCAAACAAAACATGACTAACATAGTGCACAAAATAAAAAGGGGATAATCATATAATTTTAACAAAATATATTCTAATAAAAAGAAAACTATGATAACCGCTTGACATGTTAAAAGTGCAGTGCTAGAATGAAGACACAAACAAAGAAATGCCCATATACGAGATAGGGGCACTAAAATAGGAGGAATAAAAATATGAGAAGAAAATCAACACTTGCAATTACACTTGCGGCAGCAATGGCAGCAACAGCAGTTCCTGCAATGGCAGATGATAAGGTAAGCATTACCATTTTCAATTCCAAGATGGAGGTTCAGAGCCAGTTTGAAGAGATGGCAGAAAAGTATGCTGAGGATAATGGAATCAATATTGAGGTTTACTACTCAAATGATACAGTAGCAGCTCATCTGGCTACCAAGTATTCATCTGGAGATCCATATACATTAGCAATGGTAGATGCAAAGGATGTCTACTCACTTGCAAAAGATCATGCAATTGATATGAGCGATCAGGAGTGGGTAAAGAATACTAACTATGCAATCGGAATTGATGATCAGATCAATGGTTTCCCTATGTGTGTTGAGGCTCGTGGACTGATTTACAATGCAGATGCGATCGAAGCAATTACTGGTGAAACATTTAACCCAGACGATTACAAGACACTTGATTCCTTTAAGGAACTGATTGAGCAGTTAAAGGAAGGCGGTATGGAGACGCCTACTGGTATCATGAAGGAGGATTGGTCTTTAGGAGGTCACTTTCTGTCACAGGTATCAGAGGAGCAGCCGGATGTAGAGGAGTTTATTACAAAGCTTCATGAGGGTGAAGCAGATCTGATTAATGATGAGAAATTCAATTCTCTGATGGATTTCTTTGATGTAATGAAGGAGAACAACTACGCAAAGGATTCTGCAATCGCAGCTGAGCGTGAAGTAACTGAGATGATGTTAGCTGAGGGAGAAATCGCCTTTATGTACGGTGGTAACTGGGATTGGTCCGTAATCAACGCATATGATTACACTGAGAACATGGGTATGATGCCAATTCCGCAGAACACAGATGACGGCACTAACGAGAAGCTTGTAGGTGGCGGTTCTAAGTATTTTATGATTGATTCTTCTGATACTACAACAGATGAGCAGCGTCAGGCAGCACTAGATTTCTTAGAGTGGCTTGCAGATTCTGAAGAAGGTCAGAAGTTCATCACAGAAGACTGTGCACTTGTTCCTGCATTCTCCAATAATGAGAATGAAGTAGCAGATCCTCTTGGAAAGTCTGTTAAGAAGTATGCAGATGAGGGTGCTATGATTGATAACTACAACTACATGCCAGATGATCACATCTCTCTGTGTGGTGCAATCTTCCAGAAGTATCTTGCAGGACAGATGGATCGTGCAGAGTTTGCAACTGAGATTGAGGATTACTGGAAGTCAGCAGACGTTGTAGAGCACTGATAATGTCAAACATTTGATAGATGATGCTTCCTTATAATATAATAGGAAGGAAGACATTACCCCTATAGAGGCTGTCCGCCGCTGACAGGCAGCGGACAGTCTCATGATTTTCTTGATGATAAAACGAATACAGGGAAGGGGATCGTGATCATGGATAGAAACACGACAAAATATAAAGTAAAGCAGTACATAATGTTCGCTGGTATCTCCACTGTACTGTTTGCTGCAGTAGTAATTATTCCGTTTATCTACGGTTTATATTTGACCTTTACAAGCTGGGATGGTATTTCAAAGGATAAGCAGTTTGTCGGTTTTGCAAATTATATTGCAACGTTTAAAGATATTGCCTACTGGCAGGCACTTGGAAGAACAGTTATATATTCTGTTATTTCCGTTGTTCTGGTAAATGTGGTTGCATTTTTCCTAGCATATTTGCTGACTAGCGGTATTAAAGGACAGAACTTCTTCCGTGCAGGCTTCTTTATTCCAAACCTGATCGGTGGTATTGTTCTTGGTTATGTATGGAAGTTTGTTTTTAACAGAGCATTTGTATCAATTGGAAAGGCAGTTTCTATTGGTGCGCTTTCAAATTCCTGGCTGGCAACACCGAGCGGTGCAATGGCATGTTTGATTATTGTTTCTGTATGGCAGTATGCCGGTTACATGATGTTAATTTATGTTGCCGGATTTATGAGTGTACCGAAGAGCTTAAAGGAAGCTGCTCAGATTGATGGATGTACTAGTTTTCAGGCAACAGTTAATATTATCATCCCACTTATGAGAGCTTCATTTGTACAGTGCTTGTTCCTTACAATTACCAGATGCTTCATGGTATATGATGTTAACCTGTCTTTGACAAAGGGTGAGCCATTCAATTCTTCTGTAATGGCAGCAATGCATGTATACAATCAGGCATTTACTTACAAGAATTATGGTCTTGGACAGGCTGAGGCACTTGTACTGTTTATCGTCTGCGCAATTGTAGGTGTGACACAGGTTTATATTGGTAAGAAAGGGGAGGTGGCAGCATAATGGAAGAAAATAAAAAAGCGGCACAGAAAAAGAAAATTAGCCATGCCATTATAATGGTTGTTTTAATCCTCCTGTTTCTGATGTTTATCTTTCCGTTTATTCTCGTTATTATTAATGCATTTAAGACAAAGGGTGACATTATGTCTGACCCGATGGCACTAGTTGGTTCTCATGGATTTATTGTAACAAACTTCTCTGATGCGATGAAGAAGATGAATTTTACAACATCTTTTACCAACTCACTGATCATCACAATTTCAGCAACAATTGGAACTATTCTTTTGTCTGCAATGACCGCATTTGTAATTGTAAGAAACAATTGGAAGGCATGTAAGCTTCTGTTTACATTAATGATTGCATCTATGGTAATTCCATTCCAGGTTTTGATGATTCCGTTAGTATCATTATATGGTGGTATCTTTGGAGTTTTAAATAGCCGTGTGACCTTAATCCTTATGCATATCGGATTTTCACTTTCAATGGCAACATTCATGTTCCATGGAGCAATTCGTACGAATATTCCGTTAGAGCTTGAGGAAGCGGCATTTTTGGATGGCTGCAGCAACTGGCAGACATACTGGAAAATCGTATTTCCACTGTTAAAGCCAACGATTGCAACTGTAGCAATTATTGATGCAATGGCATTCTGGAACGATTATCTTCTTCCGAGCCTTGTACTTGGTCGTAAGGAGCTTTATACACTTCCAATTGCAACACAGGCGTTTTATGGAACTTACTCTACGGATATGGGCCTGGTAATGGCTGCTCTGCTGTTAGCAATGCTGCCGATTTTGATTTTATATCTGTTCTTGCAGCGCTACATTGTTGAGGGCGTTACCTCCGGTGCAGTAAAGGGATAATTTAGTGTTTATTTATAAGGGGTCCAAAATACAGTTTGTTTTGGACCCCATTTCTTTTAACGATGAGAAAAGGAGATAAGTAAGAGCGCAGGTGCTCGAACTTTAACAAATAATATGGAAACAATATATAAGGAACGCTTTGAGCAAAAGAGTGATGAGCTTCATGATCTTTATATGCAATTATATGGAAATGATGCAATGTTTGCAGAGCTGTGCGAGCATTTGTACGCATTTTATAAGGAGAGAAGTGAGAAGTTAAAGACGCTTGATAAAAAGCGTGAAGCTGATCCTAATTGGTACAAAAAAAATGATATGCTTGGCATGATGTTTTATATTGACAATTTTGCCGGCAACATGAAGGGTGTACAGGGAAAGCTGGATTATCTGGAAAAGAATAATGTTAATTATATTCATTTGATGCCATTTCTTGATACACCAAAAGGACGTTCTGATGGAGGTTATGCAGTAGCTGATTTTAGAAAGGTTCAGGAAAATTTAGGTTCCATGGAAGACCTTGAGAATTTGACTAATGCCTGCCATGAGAAGGGAATCAGTGTGTGTATGGATTTTGTTATGAACCACACTTCAGAGGATCATGAATGGGCAAAGAAGGCACGTCAGGGAGATGGAGAATATATGAGCCGCTATTTCTTTTTTGATAATGCGGTTATTCCATCTGAATATGAAAAGACAGTTCCGCAGGTATTCCCGACGACTGCACCTGGCAACTTTACATGGCTTCCAGAAATTGGTCACTATGTAATGACGACATTTTATCCTTACCAGTGGGATCTTAATTACAAGAATCCAAGAGTATTCAATGAAATGATGTATAATTTCCTCTATCTGGCAAACAAGGGAATTGATATCATTCGAATTGATGCAGTGCCATATATATGGAAGGAACTCCATACGACATGCAGAAATCTGCCGCAGGTACATACAATTGTACGTATGATGAGACTGATCGGAGAACTTGTCTGCCCTGGCATTTTGCTTTTGGGTGAGGTAGTAATGGAGCCGGAAAAGGTTGTTCCATACTTTGGAACTGTAGAAAAGCCAGAGTGTCATATGCTGTATAATGTAACAACAATGGCTACCACATGGCATACTGTAGCAACAAGAGATGTCAGTCTGTTAAAGAAGCAGCTTGATATTGTAAATCGTCTTCCAAAGGACTATGTTTTCTTAAATTATCTGCGCTGCCATGATGATATTGGCTGGGGACTTGATTTTGCAACTTTGCAGCAGGAAGGCATTCAGGAGCGTGCGCATAAGCAGTATTTGAATGATTATTTTAGAGGCTATGCCGGCTACAGCAACAGCCGCGGTGTTCTCTATAATGAGGATCCGGTGACTGGTGATGCAAGATTTTGTGGAACAACTGCTTCAATGTGCGGTATTGAAAAGGCAAGCTATCAGCACGATAAAGAGGCACTTGAGAAGGCCATTCGGATGGATGTAATGCTTCATGCATATATGTTTATGCAGTCTGGAATCCCTGTGCTTTATAGTGGAGATGAAATTGGCCAGTTAAATGATTATGCTTATAGGGATGATCCTGATAAGGCACCAGATTCACGTTATGTTCACCGTGGTGCAATGAATTGGGAAGAGGCAGCAAAGAGCAGTGATCAATCTACTATTCCAGGTCAGATTTCTTCAAAGCTTAATCAGCTTGAGAAGCTTCGTAAATCTGAGAAGGCATTTATGAGCAATGCGGATACATGGACTGTTGAAACATGGGATAAGAGCATTCTTTGTATCGGACGTTATTATGATGGCGATAAGATATATGGCTTATTTAACTTTAGTGAATTTGATAAGACGGCTTGGATCAATGAGAGAGACGGTCTGTACTGTGATCTTTTAACTGGAACATTAATGGAGGCAGCTGGAGTCAATATTCCGGCGTATGGCTATATGTGGCTGAAGAAGGTTCGATAAGAATAAAAGAGTACAATTGTATATAATGATTCTGAAAAAAGATAAGTAAAATCAAAATCAGATAAGAAAAAGCGTACCTTCCAGAATAAACTGGCGGATACGCTTTTTTGATTGTTTTAAAAACCAATTCCAACGGCAACCAGAATGGTTATGATCGCACCAATCATCAAAATACCGAGGAATTTCCACATGAATTTAATCCAGTTGGACCATTCAATCTTTGCAATTGCCAGAGAACCGATCAAACATCCAGAGGTTGGAACGATCAGGTTGGTGAATGCATCACCAAGCTGGAATGCAAGAACAGAGGTCTGACGGGAAACACCAAGAAGATCAGCAAGTGGTGCCATGATCGGCATGGTGATTGCAGCCTGTCCAGAACCTGATACGACAAAGAAATTAAATACGGACTGGAAAAGATACATAAGTACAGCGGCAAATGCACCGGAAAGTCCTGAGAGTGCCTGAGAAATTCCGTACATGACTGTGTTGATAACGGTTGGTGTGGTTGGGTCGGAGCCGCCAAGAACCTGCATGATACCTTGTGCCATTGCGACAACAAGTGCTGCACCTATAAGATCCTTTGCACCATCTTTAAATGAAGATGCAATATCATTTAGCTTCATGTTATTTAAGTGGAAAATAACGCCGATAACACCAGAAACGATTCCCATGATGAAAAACTGAGTAGCGATTTCTGCCATATAGTAGCCCTTTACCATAACACCCCAGATAACCCAGATGACAGTAGCAGCAAGTGTCAGAAGTACTAAGATGTGGCCGATGCCAAAATCGTGTCCATCGTCAAGTCCTGTTTTTTCGTTCTGATCACGGAAATACTGATCGCTTTCGTAGGCAACAGAGATAGTAGGTGTTTTCTTTACCTTGAATGCGTAGAACATTGTCATTCCACAGCCAAGTGCGGTGAAGACAACCCACATAACCATACGAAAACCGGCGCCAGAGAATACGTCAATTCCAGCAATTCCCTGAGCAACACCGACAGAGAAGGGATTCATCCATGAGGAACCGAAGCCGATCTGTGTAGCAACATAGGTGACAAGTACTGCAATTACGGTGTCGTATTGGGGTGCGGACAATTTTTGGACCTAATGTCGAAAGATGTTAGGAGGAAGAAATGAACAAGTATAGCACCGAAGAAAAACAACAGGCAATCGACTTGTATTTCAAAAA
>QUFP01000033.1 GCA_003478935.1 Firmicutes bacterium AF25-13AC | reverse complement strand
CTATAAATTTCAAAATTCCGTTGACGCGTGATAAGATACATTAATTATTTTTTACATGAATTGTAAGAAATCTTTAAAACATAATAAAAGAGAAAAATGGTATGATAAATTAAAGAACAGGATAACTGATATATTGTTTTTGTTTTAGACAGGAGGCGGAGAATATTGAGAAGAAAAAAAGAACCGCATGAAAATAAAAGAAAAGGTCTTAGCCTAAAGCCACTTATTATAGGAATGTCTGCCTGTGTGGTACTGCTTGGAGGAGTGCTGTTATGGGCAGTATTAGGAAGTGTTCGACTAGAGCCAGAGAGCGGACATGGATTAGGTATTGTAGATGCTGTTAATACTATGGGACTTCAAAAAAAGACACAGGAACTGGCAGCAAAGCCATCGGCAGCATCATCGGAAAGCCAGACACTTACAGCGAATGAAACAGATGCTGAAGAAATTAATGAAACAGAAGATCAAAAGGCTGAACAGACGCTTGAAGAGGAATCAACAAAAGCTTTAGCTTATCAGCAGATTAACGAGGCTACTATGGCAAACTCAAAATCAGGTGTCGCAGATGTGACACAGCTTACAGATGTCGCAGCAGATGATGTGCGTCTTTGGATTGAAGCATATACGTATGGAAACTGGCCGTACCTAGAGGGAGAGCCGGTGACTAAAGAAGCACAGGATGAGATTCTTGCAAGAAGAAATTTAGAGGGAATCTTGGATCCTATTACACTTAAGTATGGTGTTATCACACAAAATGCGGCAGTTCGAGCTTTTCCAACATGGAAAAAAGCATCCACTTCATTAGATGCACATTCATTTGATTATTTTCAAGAAAGTATGCTTATGACAGGAGAAGCAGCAGTGATCGTTCATCAGACTGCAGACGGAATCTGGAGTTTTGTACAGGCACAAAATTATAGAGGCTGGGTAGAAACAGATAAAATCGCATGCTGCACACTTGACGAATTAAAAAAATGGCAGGAGACTAAAAGAGCTGTTGTGACAGATGCCAGACTGACACTCGCAGGTACCAATGTAACACTTCGCATGGGAACAGCACTTCCGGCAAAGGAGGAATCTGAGGGCATACTTATGGTATCCATCCCACAGAAAGATGACAAAGGCCAACTTGTGATAACAAATGTTGAGACTGCTCAGGATGGCATTCATTTTGGTTATCTTGATATGACTCAGGAAAATATTCTTGATCAGGCTAAAAAGTTAGTTGGAATGGCTTATGGCTGGGGAGATTCCAATGGAGATATGGATTGCTCTTCAACAATGAATGCCATTTACAGATGTTTTGGAATCATTTTGCCAAGAAATACAGGTAGCATGGCACAGACAGGAACACAAATTGTATCACTTGAAGGCATGACACAGGAAGAAAAGCTGGAAAAAATTCAGTCTATGAAGCCAGGAACGCTGCTTGTAATGAAAAATCATGTGGTTATGTATATCGGACAAGAAAATGGAGAAGATTTGATTCTTCATAACTTTACAACATGTATGGCCGAGGATGGTGTCAGCACAAAAGAGGTCTACCAGTGTCAGATTACACAGCTAAATCTTGTAACAGCAGCCGGCACACAATATCTTGATGCCTATGCAACAGCAATTTGTTTTCCAGAAGACTGATTTATTCACGCATTTTTGTGATAACAACGCCATACTTGACCCATTTTTTTACTTCATCTTCATTATATGGATCAATATAGAATGCTTCGCCATATCCGTTGATTGGCTGAAGAATACGGGGAACCTGCTGAATAAAACGGCGCAGGTAGACACGGCCAGTTTCAGTGTTTAAAAAGATGGCAGTATCGCCATCGCGCGGAGGACGGCGTGAGATGAGCAGAATATCTCCCATATGGTAAACGGGAGTTAAATGATTAGAAGTGACTTCAACTCCGGCATTGATTTGTGAACCATAGCGTTTTCGATAAGGTGCAATGTTTACTTTACGGACGTTTGCAGAATCCCATATCATGCCATCCTCGCAATTGCCTGTTGGAATCAAAACAGTCAGGTAATCGTCAGTATTTTCTTCTTCTGTCATTGAAAATGCAAGCTCAAAATCTATTATGCCCTCTATGAATGAGCGTTGAGTATCAGACAGCTTCATAAACTTTGAAATTGCATTTAGCTTAGGCGAATCAAAATCGAAAAATTCAAATAGCAGCTTGCCGGTCAGTTCATACAGGCGCTGAGCCAAAAAAAGGTTCGGACGTCTATACTGACCGGCAATTAGTTTTTTATAATTGGACACAGACATATCAAGTTTCTGAGCCATCTGCGCCTGTGTCAGATTGAGCCTGACACGTTCCTTTTCAATGTTATCAATAAAATTTAATAGAATTTTTTGCTGTGTCATAAAATTGTATAGTCTCTTTCGTATAGTTTTCGGTACTTTGTACATGTGTAGAAATGACTAAAAGTGTAATCTTAGCTACCATACTACAAATTACATGTGATACGATAGTTTCATTCCAAGACGTTGTATTTTTTAGTCTTCTGGTAATAGAATACTTCAAATGGGAAAAAATAACAAGAGCGAAATGGGAGGAATTGTAAAATGATTGACAAACAGCTAAAGGCAATGATGGACAAAAAGGGATTGACACTAGAGAAACTGTCTATGCTGTCGAATGTCCCAATCGAAACGATTCGTAATATCATTTACAGGAGAGCGAGAAATCCAAGAGTAGACACACTTTTAGCACTTAGCCGTACATTAGATGTATCGATGGAAAGTCTGATGGGGGAAAGTCCGCGAGAGGAGGAAGAACAGCTTTTATTTGCGTATCGTGAAAGTGGAGAGCATGGAAAGAAATTTATACGCGCAATCGCAGAAATTGAAGCGCAGTGGCAGGCAGGAGTAGATGCAAACGAGGAACGTGAGATTCCATGTCTGATTCCGGCAGTGGAAACATCAGATGGAGCAGCTTTTTCAAGCTTTGACGTAGAACATGTAAAGACAGCCTGTGAAAACGTATATATGGCGGTGCGTCTTCCAAACGATCATTTTTCACCGAGATATTGTAAAAATGATGTTTTATTGCTATCAGATAAATTTCCAACTGAGGGAGAAAATGCATTGTTTTTATATAATCACCGTCTGTATTTTCGTCAATTTCATATTTCAGAAAAGGGATATGCATTAAGTGCCATCAATGGAAGAGGGACTGCGCTTAAGTTTAGAAGAATGGACAGCTGCAGACTAATTGGAACATGTATGGCAGTACAGTAAGGATTTTTGTACAAAATCGCGTACATAGCGAATAATCGCGTAATTGTGAGTAAAAACGGGTAGACAGTTCATAATCATACATGATACAATAGCCACCGTGTGCGCTGTAAAAGCGAGAAAAAGCGCACAAAATGAGGGGGATAGTTTCATGGAAGATCTGAAACCGATGCTGTTTACCTGTCTGAAGAAATATTCGAAGGAACAGTTCATCAAGGATCTGATTGCCGGAATCATTGTGGCAATCATTGCGCTGCCGCTGTCAATTGCGTTAGCGCTTGCATCTGGCGTAGGCCCAGAGCGCGGAATTTATACGGCAGTTATAGCTGGATTTGTGATTTCTTTTTTGGGAGGAAGTCAGGTACAAATTGCAGGACCGACAGCTGCGTTTGCAACTATTGTTGCAGGAATCGTAGCAGATCAGGGAATGGATGGCTTAGCTGTGGCAACCATCCTGGCAGGAATCATTTTAATTTTAATGGGATTTTGCCGCCTTGGTTCACTGATTAAGTTTATTCCTTATACTATTACGACTGGTTTTACGGCAGGTATTGCTGTGACAATTGCGATTGGACAGCTTAAGGATTTTTGTGGTGTTACAATTCCGGCAGGAATGCCTACAATTGAGACAATGGAAAAGCTGGAAGGATTTTTGGCGGGAATAGGCACACTAAACTGGCATGCTGTTTTTGTGGGAGCAGTATGTCTGGCAATTCTTATTTTTATGCCAAAGGTAAAGATGCTTGCGAAGATTCCACCGTCATTAGCAGCTGTTGCTGTTGGTATTTTAATGGTGAAGCTGATGCCGATTCAGGTAAATACAATTGGCGATCTGTATACAATAAGCAGCAGCCTTCCATCATTCCATTTGCCAAAGCTTAGTCTTGAGGTGATTCAGAAGGCACTTCCAAATGCATTCACAATTGCAATTTTGGCAGCAATCGAGTCACTTCTTTCATGTGTGGTGGCAGACGGCATGATTAATGGAAATCACCGTTCTAACATGGAGCTTGCTGCACAGGGAGCAGGAAATGTTGCATCTGCGCTGTTTGGAGGAATCCCGGCAACAGGTGCGATTGCACGTACTGCAGCAAACATTAAAAATGGAGGCCGCACACCTGTAGCTGGAATGGTACACGCTGTTGTATTATTTTTAGTGCTTCTTGTGCTGATGCCATATGCTGGCTGGATTCCTATGCCGACGATTGCTGCAATTTTATTTATTGTTGCTTACAACATGTGTCAGTGGCGTCCATTTGTGCGTCTTGTAAAGACAGCGCCAAAAAGTGATATTGCAGTGCTTGTCATTACCTTTATGCTGACAGTTGTATTTGATCTTGTTGTTGCGATTGAAGTCGGCATGGTACTAGCTTGTCTTTTGTTTATGAAGCGCATGAGTGATGAGACTGGTGTGCGTAACTGGAGTCATATAGATGAGATTTCTGATGAGGTTCGCGATGCAGAGCGTGCGCGTATGCGCAATATTCCATCATCAATCAGTGTATGTGAGATTACAGGTCCATTGTTTTTTGGTGCAGCAGATCAGATTGGTCTAATTTCAGTAACAGAAAAGACAAAATGTCTGATTCTTAGAATGAGAGGTGTTCCGGCACTTGACAGTACAGCAATGAACTCATTAACGTCTCTTTATGAGAAATGCCAGAAAAAGAAGATAACGCTCATTCTTTCACATGTAAACGATCAGCCAATGCGTGTTATTAGAAAGGCGGGCTTTGACACATTAATTGGAAAAGAAAATTTTAGCCCGAATATTGATATAGCAATTGAAAAGGCAGAAAAGATTACTTCAAATCGATAAGTGTTTTTGAGGTAAATTTATCTGCAAATTGTACCGCTTCGGCAAAGGCCTGTATGCGATAAGGATCTTTGCCGGGGCGGTCTTTTTCTAAAAATTCCACACCAGATGATACGTCCACACCATCAGGATGCAAAAAAAAGATCGCATTTGAAACATTTTCAGGTGCCAGCCCGCCGGCCAGCATGAAAAGTTTTTTTGATCGCGGAAGATCCTTAAGCAAAGTCCAGTCAAAAGTTTTGCCGCTTCCAGGTTTAGCTGCATCAAATACAAAGCCAGCGACAGACGGACATGACTGCCAGTAGTTATAGCTGTCAATATCAGAGACATTAAATGCTTTTAATATAGGAAGAGAAAACTTACTTGTATATTCGCAGATGGACTTAGCAGTTTTTATATCAAGATCGGCAGGATCATCATGAATTTGAATAAGGTCAAAGCCAGCCTCTGCAATCTGGCTTATTTGTGCAAGTGTTGGAGAGACTGTCACGGCGACTGTTTTTATTTCAGGCAGAAGTGCTGACTTTATTTTTTTTGCCTGATCAAGTGAGATATTTCTTTTGCTTTTAGGAAAAAAAACGACCATGCCTGCAAAATCCGCATGAATTTGATTGAGATAATCAGCCTCTTTTTCTTTTGTAAGTCCGCAAATCTTGATTTTAGTAGCCTGTTTTTTCATTGTTATAATGCAGATCCTTTCTTTTTTTGTTTATCATAGTGGAAAATAAAGAGAACAGCAAGTACTTTTGGTATAGTTTATATCAATATCAAACCATTGAGAAAATCTTCTTTTCATGGAGTAAAATCCATGCTATACTTACGTTAAATGAGCTCGACAAACAAGCTGTAGTGGGGAGTGAACAGAGCATCATTAGGAAACAGACATCTGCAGTATAACAGCGATGCGACAGAACACACCATATAGAGGAAAGAGGAATTAAGAAATAATGAAAGTAAATGAAATATTGTCAAATGGAAAAATCACACTGTCTTTTGAGGTATTTCCGCCAAAGACAGATGCACAGTTTGAGTCAGTTCGTCAGGCAACGATTGACGTTGCTGCATTAAAGCCAAGCTACATGAGCGTTACATATGGAGCAGGCGGAAACACAAGAAAGAATACTGTTGCAATTGCAAAAGGGATTCAGGATACAACTGGCGTAACGACGATTGCCCATTTAACATGTGTAGGCGCAACAAAGGAAAATATTCATAACACATTAGATGAGATGAAGGCAGCAGGAATTGAAAATGTGCTGGCTCTGCGCGGTGATCGTCCGAGAGATTTTGAGGGGGATCCATTTGTTGATTTTCATTATGCGTCAGAACTTGTATCTGAAATCAAAGCCTATGGCGATTTCTGTGTAGGAGGAGCCTGCTATCCAGAGGGACATGTGGAGGCAGCAAATAAAAGTGAGGACATTATAAACCTTAAGAAAAAGGTTGATGCCGGATGTGAGTTTTTGACAACGCAGATGTTTTTTGACAACAATATTTTCTTTAACTTCTTGTATCGTGTCAGAGAACAGGGCATAAGTGTTCCTGTGATTCCAGGTATCATGCCAATCACACGAGCAAAGCAGGTGGAGACTGCACGTGATCTTTCTGGATGCAGTATGCCGCAGCGCTTTTTAAATCTGGTTGATCGTTTTGGTTCTAACCCTAAGGCAATGGAGCAGGCAGGTATAGCCTATGCAACTGATCAGATCATTGATCTGATTGCAAACGGAATCAACCACATTCACGTATATTCTATGAATAAGCCGCAGATTGCAGAGGCTATTCAGAAGAATCTTTCGGAGATTTTAAAATGATTGATATAAATCAGATGAGAGAACGCGAGATTATTCGCTATCTCGGCTACAAAAAGATACAGCCGGACGAACAGGTTATGATGTTAATTCATCAGTGCATGGAAGATGTTGCGCGGACGGCTCAGCCGCGCCATATATATCGGCGTTTTGCACTTACACATCTGTCTGCAGGTCATATGCAGGCAGGTGGTGTGGAGCTTGTCAGCAATAGTCTGGAACGAAACTTAAAAGATTGCAGCGAAGTCATTTTCTTTGCGGCAACGCTTGGTCACGAAATAGATCGTTTGATGGAACGTTATCTGAGATTAAATATCACAAAGGCAGCAGTACTTCAGTCAACGGCAGCAGAGGCCATAGAGTGCTATTGCAACTTGTGTCAAAAGAATATTGAAAAAGAGGCTGCGAAAGACGGCCTTTTTGTGCGTCCAAGGTATAGTCCTGGTTACGGAGATCTGTCTTTGGATGTACAGTCATCATTTTTGAAGGCACTTAATGCACAGAAAACAATAGGTCTATTTCTTTCGGAAGGCGGCGTAATGCAGCCTGAAAAATCTGTTACAGCTTTGATGGGCTTAAGCCATATCAGAACAGGATGCGTCACAGAAGGATGCGAGGCCTGCAGCAAAAAAGACTGCAGCTTTCGCCGTGATGCATAAGCAGCAAACAGAAACAACAGGGATAGTTAGAAAAACCTTGTGCTTTTGAAAGGACAGGAATTTATGAAGAAAAATATATTAAATGAACTGGGAAAGCGAATTGTTTTTTTTGATGGCGGTATGGGTACGCTTTTGCAGGAACGCGGGCTTGAAGCTGGTGAACTGCCTGAAAACTGGAATCTTAAGCATCCTGATATTATAAGAGAATTGCACCGCGATTATCTAAACGCTGGAGCAGACATCATTTTGGCAAACACATTTGGTGCGAATGAGTTAAAGTTTCCGGATAATCTTGAAGAAATTGTAACAAAAGGCGTGCAGAATGCGAAAAAGGCAGTCGAGGAAACAGGTAAGGATGGCTACGTTGCACTTGATGTGGGTCCGACAGGAAAGCTTTTAAAGCCACTTGGCACACTTGATTTTGAAGATGCAGTATCGATATTTGCAAGAACTATAAAGGCAGGAGCAGCTGCAGGAGCTGATCTTATTCTTATCGAGACGATGAGCGATACATATGAATTAAAGGCAGCTATGCTTGCAGCAAAGGAAAACAGTGATCTTCCTGTTATGGCAACTGTTATTTTTGGTGAAAATGGCAAGATGCTGACAGGAGCAACACCAGAGGCAGTCACAGCATTGCTAGAGGGTCTTGGTGCAGACGCATTTGGTATGAACTGCGGCCTTGGACCAAAGCAAATGAAGCCAATTTTTGAGCGCTTGGCAAAAAGCGCATCAATACCATTAATTATAAATCCTAATGCCGGTCTTCCACGAAGTGAAAATGGAAAGACCGTATTTGACGTGGATCCGGCTGAGTTTGCCGAGGATATGAAGATATTTGCCAAGGAAGGCGCATGGCTTATGGGTGGCTGCTGCGGAACAACGCCGGCGCATATTAAGGCACTTGTGGAAGCCTGCAAAGATGCTATGCCAAAGCCGCTTACCGATAAGAACCTGACACTTGTTTCATCATATTCTCATGCAGTTGAGCTTGGAAAGATGCCAATGTTAATCGGTGAGCGTATAAATCCTACCGGAAAATCAAAGTTTAAGCAGGCACTTCGTGACCGCAACATGGAATATATTCTGGAGATGGGTGTAAAGCAGTCAGACGCAGGTGCACAGATTCTTGATGTTAATGTTGGACTGCCGGAGATCAATGAGCCGGAATTGATGAAGGAAACTGTTTATCAATTGCAAAGTATTCTTGATGCACCGCTTCAGATTGATACCACCAATATGGAGGCAATGGAGCAGGCACTTCGTATATACAACGGAAAACCGATGATCAACTCCGTAAATGGAAAGCAGGAGATCATGAAGCAGGTGTTCCCACTAGCAAAAAAATATGGTGGTGTCGTAGTAGGATTAGCACTCGACGAGGACGGTATTCCTGATACTGTTGAGGGACGTCTGGCTATTGCAGAGAAGATTTATAAGACTGGTGAGAGCTATGGTATTGCAAGAAAAGATATCGTAATTGATGCGCTCACGATGACTATGAGTACTGACAGTAATTCCGCAAATGTTACACTTGAAACTGTGCGCCGCATAAAGGCACAGGGCGGACGTACTGTGCTTGGCGTGTCAAACATTTCCTTTGGACTGCCGCAGCGTGAGATCATCACATCAGCATTCTTTACAATGGCGATGCAGGCAGGTCTTTCAGCAGGAATAGTAAATCCAAATTCACAGGCTATGATGCAGGCATATGATACCTTCCGCGTACTCGGCGGCTATGATGCGCAGTGTATGTCATATGTTGAAAAGTATTCTGCTATGAAGGTTGTATCTACTACAGTCAAGGCAGGCGAAGCCGCAGATAAATCTGAAAAGCAAGCCCCAGGAAGCACATCTGGCGGTATGGATTTAAAGACATGTATTATCAAAGGTCTTAAGGAACCAGCCTATAAGGTGACAAAGAAGATGCTTGAAGAAAAGGAGCCGCTTGAAATCATCAATACAGAGCTTGTACCGGCACTTGATATTGTAGGAAAGGGCTTCGAGAAAGGAACCATGTTTTTGCCGCAGCTTTTGATGAGTGCCGAGGCTGCAAAGGCTGGTTTTGCTGCCGTAAAGGAATTTATGGAGGCAAAGGGCAGCGACCAGCAAAAGAAGGGCACTGTTGTAATTGCAACAGTCAAGGGAGATATCCACGATATCGGAAAGAATATTGTTAAGGTTCTTCTGGAAAACTATGGCTATGATGTGATCGATCTTGGAAAAGATGTACCGCCTGAGACAGTAGCAGAAAAGGTAGTAGAGACACATGCACCGCTTCTTGGCTTAAGTGCGCTTATGACTACCACGGTTGTAAATATGGAAGAGACTATTAGCCAGGTAAGAAAAGTAGCACCATGGTGCAAAATTGTCGTAGGCGGTGCTGTACTGACAAAGGAGTACGCAGATATGATCGGCGCAGATTACTATGGCAAGGATGCGATGCAGACAGTATATTACGCAGAGAGTTTGCTAAATAGTGGCGGCGCAAAATAAAAATATATAGAAGGATATAGAGAAAGATAATATGAGTATTTTAAATGTAGAACACTTATCTCACGGATTCGGAGACAGAGCAATTTTTACAGATGTGTCATTTCGTTTATTAAAAGGAGAGCATATTGGCCTTGTTGGTGCAAATGGAGAGGGAAAATCAACATTCATGAGCATCATTACAAACAAATTGATGCCAGATGAGGGAAAAATTGAGTGGGCAAAAAATGTGCGTGTTGGCTATCTTGATCAGCACACTGTATTAGAACCAGGTCAGACAATACGTGATGTGCTTAAGAATGCATTCAGCTTTTTATTTGACATGGAAGCGCGTATGAATCAGATCTGTGAAGAGATGGCAGATGCTTCTGAGGAAGATCTAATTGTCATGATGGAAGAGATGGGTACGATTCAGGATCTTCTGACAATGCACGATTTCTATATGATTGATGCAAAGGTAGAGGAAGTTGCAAGAGCATTTGAGTTGGATGCACTTGGCTTAGAACGCGATGTCACCGAGCTTTCCGGAGGTCAGAGAACAAGAGTCCTTCTTGCAAAGCTTCTTCTTGAAAAGCCAGATATCCTTCTTCTTGACGAGCCGACTAACTATCTGGATGAAAAGCATATCGAATGGCTGCGCCGTTATCTGCAGGAGTATGAGAATGCTTTTGTTCTAATTTCTCATGATATTCCGTTCTTAAATAGTGTTGTAAACTTAATCTACAACATGGAAAACCAAAAGCTTGACCGCTATGTAGGAGATTACGACCACTTCAAGGAGGTTCATGCTGTACAGAAAGCACAGATAGAGGCAGCATACAACCGTCAGCAGCAGGAAATTGCTCAGTTAAAGGACTTCGTTGCCAGAAATAAGGCAAGAGTTGCAACAAGAAACATGGCAATGTCCCGTCAGAAAAAGCTTGACCGCATGGATGTGATTGAATTAGCAGCCGAAAAGCCAAAGCCAGAGTTTCGCTTTTTGTATGGACGTGCACCGGGCCGCTTCTTATTTACTACAGAGCAGCTTGAGATTGGATATGACAGACCGCTTACAAAGCCACTTGACCTTGTTATGGAGCGCGGAAACCGCATAGTCATGGTAGGTGCAAACGGTATCGGAAAGACCACTCTGTTAAAGAGTCTTCTAGGACTTATAAAGCCATACAGCGGAACTGTTAATCAGGGTGACTATCTTGAGATCGGCTATTTCGAACAGGAAGTAAGCGGTGATACTGGTCGCACCTGCCTCGAGGAAATTTGGCAGGAATTTCCGTCATGGAATCAGTACGAAGTGCGCAGTGCACTTGCAAAGTGCGGCCTGACTACAAAACACATCGAGAGCCAGGTGCGTGTCCTTTCTGGTGGTGAGCAGGCAAAGGTACGTCTGTGCAAGCTTATGAACCGCCAGAGCAATGTGTTAATCCTCGATGAGCCGACAAATCACCTCGATGTTGACGCAAAGGATTCTTTGCTTACAGCACTTAAAGAATACAAAGGAAGTATTCTTATGGTCTGCCATGAGCGTGAGTTCTATGAGGCGCTCGGTGCACAGATCTGGGACTGCAGCAGTTTTTGCAGATAATTATTTGTATTTTCCAAAAACTTAACGTTTTCTTAAGGCAAAAAGCGACCGGAATCATCCGGTTGCTTTTTTGCTTTAACTATGGTAAAATGAGTCCATTATTAGTACAACTGAGAGTGGGTCAAATGGCAATTTTGACCGAATCAGGATATTCAAACAAAAAGAAAGGCACGGTAATAGCATGAAGGTTGTAATACTGGCAGGAGGATTCGGTACCAGAATCAGCGAAGAGAGCGTAAACCGCCCAAAGCCGATGGTCGAGATTGGTGATCAGCCAATTTTGTGGCATATTATGAAGGAGTATTCGCAGTACGGATTCAACGATTTTATTATCTGCCTTGGTTATAAACAATATGTGATCAAGGAATATTTTGCAAATTATTTTCTTCATACATCTGATATTACGATTGATCTCGCACATAATTCTATGGAGCTTCACGACAATTATTCAGAGCCATGGAAGGTAACACTTATTGATACAGGATTAAATACAATGACAGGCGGACGTGTAAAGCGCATCCGCAAATATGTCGGAGATGAGCCATTTTTATTGACGTATGGAGATGGTGTTTCAAATATCAATATTAAGGAGCTGTGCGAGTTTCATCGCTCCCATGGAAAGCTTGCTACAATTTCCATGACAAATGTAGGACAGCGTTTTGGTGTAATCGATTATGATGATAAGGGACAGATTGCAGCATTCCGTGAGAAATCAGATAAGGATGGCAGTATGATCAACATTGGCTATATGGTTATGGAGCCGGGCGTGTTTGATTATATTGACGGAGATGATCAGCCATTGGAGAGAGAACCATTTGAGCGTCTCGCAGCAGATGGTCAGATGATGGGCTATATTCACGAGGGCTTCTGGTCCTGTATGGATACACTTCGTGATAAGAATCGTCTGGAGGCACTGTGGGAGAGCGGCAAGGCGCCGTGGAAAACATGGAAGGACTAAATAATGCAGAAAACAGAAATGTCATTTTTTCGTGATAAGAGAATACTGATCACAGGTCATACCGGTTTTAAAGGTTCATGGCTTTCGAGAATTTTAATTGATGCAGGCGCAAAGGTAACAGGTGTTTCTTTAGCGCCTCCGACAAGTCCAAGCATTTTTTCAATTTGCCGTCTGGAAAATCAGATGGACAGTGTTATTGGTGATGTTAGAGATTTTGAATTATTAAAGGAAGTATTTGAGCGTGTGCAGCCACAGATTGTGATTCATCTGGCAGCACAGCCAATCGTGCGCGAATCTTACAAAAATCCGCGTGAGACATATGAGACAAATGTGATGGGTACAGTCAATATATTAGAGTGTGCACGTCAATTTTCATGTGTCCGTTCATTTTTAAATGTTACAACTGATAAAGTATATGAGAACAAAGAGTGGGAGTGGGGTTACCGTGAGGAGGATGTGCTGGACGGATTTGATCCATATTCAAACAGCAAATCCTGTTCGGAGCTGGTTACACACAGCTACATCCGCTCTTTTTTTGCGGACAGTGATACGGCAGTATCTACTGCAAGAGCAGGCAATGTTATAGGAGGCGGTGATTTTGCATCAGACCGTATTATACCGGACTGCTACAGAAGTGCAGTGATTAAGCAGCCTGTGACAGTAAGAAATCCATATTCAATTCGCCCGTATCAGCATGTGTTGGAGCCTTTGTTTTTATATCTGACAATTGTAAAGAAACAGTGGGAGGATCCATCCATTCGTGGCTATTACAATGTAGGACCAGATGACTGCGATTGTGTGGACACTGGCACATTAACTACGCTGTTTTGTAAGAGCTGGGGCAGAGGCATGCAGTGGGAAAATAAGAGTGATGGCGGTCCTCATGAGGCTGGCTTTTTGAAGCTGGACTGCTCAAGAGTAAAGCGTGTCTTTGGCTGGAAACCGACATGGCATATTGAAAAGGCTGTGGCAAAGAGTGTAGAGTGGTATCAGCTTTATAATATGCTGATTACTCATATGGCAGAGCCAAAGGAGCTTGCAGATAAAATGAATGCCTGCATGAGAGAGCAGATAAGAAGCTTTTTAACAGATGGAGAGGAGCAGTAATAAATGTTTGAAAATATGAATGAACAACAGGCAAGAGAAGAAATTCTAAAACAAGTAGCTGCCTATTGCGATAAATATCATAATACAAAGAAGGAATTTAAGGAGGGAGACCGTATTCCATACGCGTCACGTGTTTATGACAGCGAGGAGATGGTAAATCTTGTGGACAGCTCACTGGAATTTTGGCTGACAGCAGGACGCTATACAGATGAGTTCGAGCGCGAGTTTTCAAAATATTTAGGTGTTCGTTTTTGCTCTCTTGTCAATTCTGGTTCATCAGCGAATTTGATCGCATTTATGGCGCTGACTTCTCCGCTATTGGGAGAACGACAGGTAAAAAGAGGCGATGAGGTAATCACAGTTGCTGCAGGTTTTCCGACAACAGTAACACCAGTGATCCAGTATGGTGCAGTTCCAGTGTTTGTAGATGTGACAATTCCGCAGTACAATATTGATGTCACAAAGCTTGAAGAAGCATTATCTGATAAGACAAAGGCCGTGATGATCGCGCATACACTTGGCAACCCATTTGATTTGGAGGCAGTAAAGGCATTTTGCGACCGTCATAATTTATGGCTTGTTGAAGACAATTGTGATGCACTTGGCTCTGTCTATGAGATTGACGGAAAGGAAAAGCTGACAGGAACAATTGGTGATATAGGAACATCAAGCTTCTATCCGCCGCACCATATGACGATGGGTGAGGGCGGTGCTGTATATACAAACAATCCACTGCTTCACCGAATTGTGCGTTCATTTAGAGACTGGGGACGTGACTGCATTTGTCCTCCGGGATGTGATAATTTCTGCGGTCATCGCTTTGATAAGCAGTATGGTCAGCTTCCATTAGGATATGACCACAAATATGTGTACTCCCATTTTGGTTATAATTTAAAGGCAACTGATATGCAGGCAGCAGTAGGCTGTGCGCAGTTAAAGAAGTTCCCATCTTTCGTGGAGAAGAGACGTCATAACTTTGCTTATTTAAAAGAGCTTTTGTCTGACTGCGCAGATAAGCTGATTCTTCCTGAGGCAGCAGCGCATTCTAATCCGAGCTGGTTTGGCTTTTTAATGACATGTAAGGAAGGCGTGGATCGTACAAAGGTAGTGAACTATATTGAGTCACACGGCGTTCAGACACGTATGCTGTTCTCAGGCAATCTGATAAAGCATCCTTGTTTTGATGATATTCGTGGAACAGAGGCATATCGTGTTGTCGGTGGTTTAGAGCAGACTGACCGTATTATGACATCTACATTCTGGGTTGGTGTTTATCCTGGTATGACAGATGAGAAGATTGAATATATGGCAAAGGTAATTCACGAAGCATTGGAGGGCTAAGTTATGAGAATGAAGGTATCTAACTATATTGCAAAACTGCTTGTTCAAAATGGAATTACAGATGTATTTATGATCACCGGAGGCGGTGCAATGCATCTTGATGATGGACTTGGTCATGAGCCGGGACTTCACTGTGTATATAATCATCATGAGCAGGCATGTGCTATTGCAGCAGAAAGCTATGCCAGAATCCATAACCGCATTGCAGCTGTCTGTGTCACAACAGGACCTGGCGGAACAAACGCAATCACAGGTGTAGTCGGAGGATGGCTTGACTCTATTCCGATGCTTGTTATTTCAGGTCAGGTACGCTATGATGTAACGGCAAGAAGCACAGGTCTTGGTATTCGTGCATTTGGCGATCAGGAGTATGACATCTGCAAGAGCGTAGAGCCTATGACAAAATATTGTGAGATGGTGATTGATCCAAAGCGTATTCGCTATGCTGTTGAGAAAGCACTTTATCTGGCACAGACTGGAAGACCAGGTCCGTGCTGGCTTGATATTCCGTTAAATGTGCAGGGTGCAACAGTTGAGACAGATGAGCTTGAAGGTTTTGATCCGTCAAAAGAAAATCTGACAGCGATTCCGTCTGTTACTAACGAGCAGGCAGATGCTATTATCGAGAAAATTCGTCAGGCAAAGCGTCCGGTATTAAATGCCGGAAATGGAATACGTATTGCAGGAGCATTTGATGTATTTCGCCGTGTCGCAGATAAGCTTGGCATTCCAGTTGTGACTGGCTGG
This sequence comes from Firmicutes bacterium AF25-13AC, assembly GCA_003478935.1. Classification (GTDB taxonomy): domain Bacteria; phylum Bacillota; class Clostridia; order Lachnospirales; family Lachnospiraceae; genus Anthropogastromicrobium; species Anthropogastromicrobium aceti. Next base: position 38,267 of record QUFP01000033.1, on the reverse strand, counting down.
AACAGCATTGATTTGATGGAGGATGAGCATCCGCTGTACACAGGACGTGCTGGAAATATGGGTGACCGCGCTGGAAATTTTGCTGTACAAAACAGTGATTTGCTATTTTCAGTTGGAAGCCGATTAAGCATTCGTCAGGTTAATTATGATTGGCCGGCTTGGGCAAAGCATGCATTTGTCATTATGAATGATATTGATGCAGAGGAATTGAAAAAGCCGTCTCTTCATGTAGAAATGCCGGTGTGGGCTGATGCAAAGGATCTTCTTGAAAAGCTTGAGAGCCGCTTAAATGAAAAGCTTGCAGATGGTGAAGTATTATTTAAGGGTGATGAGTGGAGAAAGGTTTGTGAAAAATGGAAGAAGGATTATCCTGTTGTTCAGCCAAAGCACTATGAGCAGAAGAGTCCGGCAAATGTGTATGCATTTATTAAGGAAGAAAGTCGCCGCTTAAATGAGGGTCAGATTACAGTAGTAGGAAATGGTTCTGCCTGTGTTGTAGGCGGTCATGGCTATGTTATAAAGAAAGGTCAGCGCTTTATTTCAAATTCAGCTATTGCATCGATGGGCTATGATCTTCCGGCAGCAATTGGAGCTTGTGTTGCAAATAAGCGCTATTGCAAGGAGACAGGTGAGAAGGAGCAGGATATCATCTGCGTAACAGGAGACGGAAGTATTCAGATGAATCTTCAGGAGCTGCAGACAATCATCCATCACCAGTATCCGATCAAGATTTTCCTGATCAATAATGGCGGATATCATTCCATTCGCCAGACACAGAACAACTATTTTGGAAAGCCGCTTATTGGTATAGGAAAAGACAGCGGTGATCTTAGTTTCCCAGATATGGCAAAATTAGCGCCGGCATATGGTTTCCCATTTATTCGCATTGACAGCAACGATGCTCTTGGTGAGGGAATCGAGAAGGCACTGTCCGTAAACGGACCTGTTATCTGCGAGGTAATGGTTGATATGGATCAGAAGTTTGAGCCAAAGGCAGCATCAAAGCCAATGCCAGATGGCAGTATGGTTTCTGCACCGCTTGAAGATTTAGCGCCATTTCTTCCGGAAGAAGAGTTAAAGAGTATTATGCGCTGGTCTTCCGAAGAGTAATTTTACGACTTCTCGACAGACAGTCTACATGGCAAGCCTGACCGCTTCGCTTTACGGTGTTGCCATTGTAGATGTCTGCTCTCGAAGTCTGCCAGAAAGAAACAGCTAGGAGTAATATATGCGTGTAATAGTAACAGGAGCGACAAGTTTCATAGGAAGCCATGCCGTACAGGCGCTTGTCAGCCAAGGCTTTGAAGTTTGTGCGCTGATTCGTCCCAATTCAGCAGGCAAAAAAAATTTAGAGCAGATGATAATAAAAAAAGAACTGCTTGAGATTATAGAGTGTGAGCTTAGTGGGCTGAAAGAACTGGCAGTGAATGCTGAAAAACTTAGCAAAATCGGACAAAAATGGTCTCATGATCTGGGGAGAGCCGATTATTGGCTGCATTTAGGCTGGGATGGCTCTGGAAGTGATAACAGAAAACTAGCTGATATTCAGTCAATGAATGCCGTCTATGCGCTTGATGCGCTTGAGACGGCAGCTGCCGTCAACTGTAAGCGTTTTCTTTTTTGTGGTTCACAGGCAGAGTATGGCGTGCGAAATACGACAATGCGAGAGACAGACGAGCTACATCCGCTTTCTGAGTATGGAAAGGCTAAGGCTAAGGTGGGAAGAGAGGCTGTTATGCGTGCAGAAGCGCTTGGCATAACATATATTCACACACGCGTCTTTTCTGTTTATGGTCCTGGCGATCATCCATGGTCACTTGTGGAAAGCTGCATGCGCACCTTCAAAGAAGGCGGTATAATGGAGCTTGGTGCATGTACACAGCTTTGGAATTATCTCTACATCACCGATGCGATTCGCGCACTCATTTTGCTTTTGACAGGTGATGCGCCAGCAGGTGTGTACAACGTAGCCGGGGAGGACACGAGACCTCTTCGCGAGTACATCGAGACGATTCATGCGCTGTGCGGCGGACAGGGTACCTGTCATTATGGCAAACGGCCGCCGAACGCGGAGGGTGTGACGTCACTTGAGCCAGACATCACAAAGTTAAAAGAAATAACAGGATTTCATCAGATGATTTCCTTTGAAGAGGGAATTAAAAAGATGCTTATGTGAGTAGACGTTACAAGAAGTTGCTTCGGCAGTGGCGGGCGGAGAAAAATCGGTATCCCTCACTGACATGAGGCAAGTCACAGTAGAACTATTTTCGACAAGTCAGACTCCGTGAAAATACCGACTGTGGGTTGAAACAAACAGGAAAGGCATGTTAATTATGGGAAATTGCATTTCATGCAAAGAATCTCTTACAAATACAGAGATAATTGCATTTGACAATATGCCGGCAGCGGCACAGCACATGCCGGATAAGGAACAAGTAAAAAACGACAGAGGAATCCATCTGCCGCTGTGCCAGTGTAAAAAATGTGGTCTGATTCAATTTGACTGCGAGCCAGTCGAATATTACCGCGATGTTATTCGTGCAGGCGGCTATTCCACCACGATGGTAGAGCTGCGCCGCCGTCAATATAAGGAATTTATTAAACGTTATCAGCTTGAGGGAAAGAAAATCATCGAGGCAGGATGCGGAAGAGGTGAGTTTCTTCGCGTATTAAAGGAATTTCCAGTTAAAGGATATGGTATTGAGCACGATCCTTCTTTGGCGGAGATTGCAAAGGAGAGTGGTCTTTTAGTTTCATGTGATTTTACAGAAACTATAGATCAAAAGCTTCCAAATGGACCGTTTGATGCGTTTTTATCCTTTAATTTTTTAGAGCATCAGCCATCACCTGATGTGATGCTGACTTGTCTTTACAACAATTTGACAGATGATGGTGTGGGACTTATCACAGTTCCAAGCTTTGAGTATATTACAGATCACAATACCTATTATGAGCTTATTCACGATCATTTGGCATATTATACATTTGATTCTCTGACATATCTTTTGAATCAGAATGGTTTCATTGTCGAAAGCAAAGAAATGATCAATCGCGATACGCTTTCTGTGATGGTAAAAAAGACAAAGACACCAATTTCTCAGGTATCCTCATGGAAGGATTTTACAAAAGAAATCACTGCGCTTGGCGATAGTTTAGCAAGTATCAGGGAACAGATGAAGGCACTTTCTGAAAGTCTTACAGGAAAGAATCTTGCCATTTGGGGGGCAAGTCATCAGGGATTTACACTAGCAGCAACAACATGTCTTGGTGAAAAAGCAGAGTATATTATTGACTCAGCGCCATTTAAGCATGGAAAATATGCACCAGCTTCACATCTTGTAATTGTGTCGCCAGATGAGGCGCTTAAGAATGTACCAGATGCGATTTTAATCGCAGCACCGGGTTACACAGATGAGATTGCAAATGTGATTCGTGTTCGCTTCCCTAAGACGGTGCGTATATTCGCAATCCGCAGCAATAAAATAGAAGAAATTTTGTAATTTTGAGAAGCTTTTTAAGAGAAAGGCATGGTTATTGATCTATGAAGGCATTTGTATTAAAAGAGCCGGGTGTTGTAGGCTATGAACAGGTTCCTGAGCCTGTATTGACTCCGTATGGAGCCATCTTAAAGCCAGTCGCTGTCGCACCGTGCTCATCTGATGTCCATACTGTTTTTGGAGGTGGTTCAAGAAAGGCACCAAATCTAGTGCTTGGTCATGAGTGTGTGGCGCGAGTGCTTGAAGTTGGTGAGTATGTGACTGATTTTGTGCCGGGAGAGCTAGTAGCAGTACCAGCAATCACACCAGACTGGCGGGCAAAAAGCATTCAGGAGCACAATTTTAAGCATGCATCAGCACCATTTTCAGGTCATCAGCTTGGACGCACACAGCCAGGTGTATTTTCAGAGCGTTTTCTTATTCCAGATGCTGATACGACACTGGCGAAAATTCCAGAGGGTGTTAGCTTAGAGCAGGCACTTATGTGTGTAGATGTTGTGACAACTGGATTTACAGGAGCACAAAATGCCGATATTAAATTTGGTGATACTGTTGTAGTTATGGGAATTGGCCCTATTGGACTTATGGCAGTAGCAGGTGCAGCTCATTTAGGTGCGGCAAGGATCCTTGCTGTAGGAAGCCGTCCGCTTTGTGTAAAGACTGCTTATGAGTTTGGTGCAACAGAAGTCTTAAGCTATAAAGATGGCGATATAGTCAAGCAGGTAATGGCGCGCACAGATGGAATAGGAGCAGATAGTGTCATAATCTGCGGAGGAAACGATGAAGTATTTGCGCAGGCAATTGATATGGTGCGCTATGGTATCGGAACCGTTTCCAATGTCAATTATTTTGGCGGAACAGGAAATCTTCCATTTCCAAAATTTTCCGGAGGACGCGGTATGGCAGGAAAAACAATCCGTACTGAGTTAGCAGAAGGAGGACGTGCACGTATCGAGCGCATGTTATCCATGGTAAAGTATGGAAGAATCCATCCAGAAAAGCTAGTTACTCATCATCTTAATGGACTCGATCAGGTAGAAGAGGCGCTGTATTTAATGAAAGACAAGCCTGCCGACCTAATTAAAGTGATGGTTACTATGGAGTAATTATTGTTCACGGGGCATTGAAATTTAGGAAAGCCCAGAGGCGAATGTGCTTTACGAGACGGGACGTTGTAGCGGGCCCGTTGTCAAAATACATTTACGTTGAAAATATGTAGTGGGGACCCGCGGAGTTGGGCCCGTCGACAAAGTCACTTCGCCGGGTGGGCGGTTCATGAAAATATATTCCCGTGAACAGGAAAACAAAAAGAAAGTTAGAAGGCACATTCATGAAAACAATCAGTATTGTAGTGCCCTGTTATAATGAAGAGGAAAATGTTCAGGCGATGGCTGATGCGCTTCGCGAGACATTTAAAAAGGATCTTCCAGCCTATCGCTATGAGGTCCTTTTTATAGATAACGATTCAAAAGACAGGACAAGAGAAATTATCCGAAAGCTTTGTGCAGAGGATAAGGGGATTAAGGGAATTTTTAATGCAAAAAATTTCGGACAGTTCAATTCACCGTACTATGCTATGCTCCAGACAACAGGAGATGCCACAGTACTGATGGCTGCCGATTTTCAGGATCCGGTTGAGATGATCCCAAGGTATGTAAAAGAATGGGAAAACGGATATAAAATTGTAATTGGAATTAAAAAGTCCAGCCAGGAAAATAAATTGATGTACTGGCTTCGCGGCTGTTACTATAAATTAATCAAGAAGCTTTCTGATGTTGAGCAGATTGAGCAGTTTACAGGTTTTGGTCTTTATGATAAGAAGTTTATCAATGTCATGAGAGAGCTTAACGACCCAACACCATTTTTAAGAGGAATCGTAGCAGAGCTTGGCTTTAAACGAAAGGAAATCCCTTACGAGCAGCCAAAGAGGCGTGCAGGAAAAACAAGCAACAATTTCTACCGTTTATATGATGCTGCAATGCTTAGCATTACTTCTTATACAAAAGTAGGACTTAGACTGGCGACCTTTATAGGTATGACAGTTGGCTGTATTAGTCTGGTAGTTGCAATTATTTATCTGATTTTAAAGCTTTTATTTTGGGACAATTTCCCAGCAGGTATGGCACCGCTTTTAATTGTCACTTGTCTGCTTGGTTCTATACAGCTGTTCTTTATCGGATTAATTGGTGAATATATTATGAGCATCAATGATCGTGTAAAGAAGCGTCCGCTTGTTGTGGAAGATGAACGTCTGAATTTTTTAGACGAGAAAGAAAAAGAAAATGAGGCAGATGACAAAGAAGCAGAAGATGGCTGCAAAAATCAGAAAGCCAAATGAGAGGAATAAAAATTGGAATTTGACAAGACAACACAAGATGCGCTTAAACTGATTCATGAGGGAAATCATATCATTTTCCGTGAGGTAGGGCGCGTCTGTGAGAAATATCATTTGAATTATTTTTTAGACAGCGGAAATCTTATAGGTGCTGTGCGTGAGAAATCTGATATTCCGTGGGATGATGACGCGGATATCGCTATGACAAGAAAAGATTTTGAGGTATTTCGCAAGGTAGCACGTACCGAACTAAAGGATGGCTTTGTCTATGTGGAGCCAGATGAATTAAATGGTGCATTTTATGATTTTGTGCCGCGTGTTGTGATGCTTGATTCAACTATGCGCGAAAATAATGCAGAGCAAAAATATTATGGAAATGGCATTCATAATCATATGCGAACAGATATTTTTATAGTGGATGATGTTTCAGACAACATGTTAAAGCACAAATTTTGTCATGCTTTATTGATTCTTGTGTATGGCATGTGCATGGGACGCCGTTATAAGCTTGATCTTTCAGAGTATAAGGGTGCATCTAAGGCAGTAGTTGCTATTCTTTCTGTAATCGGACGCATCTTCCCTGTAAAGACACTTGTTCATTGGTATGATGCAATCAGTAAGATGGAGCGCGGTCAAAATAAAAAGCATAAGCGCTGCTATTACAGTAACTGCCTGTTTCCAGATCTGGGAAAGATTTATCAGGCGAAGTGGTTTGACCATGCAGTTGATTTAGAGGTTGATGGAGAGAAATTTCCTGGTCCATGTGGGTATCATGAAGCGCTTACAATGCTTTATGGCGATTACATGACACCGCCGCCTCCGGGAGACAGAGAGCTTGTTCATTGTGATCCTAAATTTGTCACATTATCATACAGCGAAAAGGGAGAGAAAAATTCATGACAGAAAAGCAGCCAAAAGCAAAATCAGGCTTACGCCGATTTGCGGGGGATATGGTTTACAGTCTTGCCGGGCTGATGATTTTGAATATGACGCTTTCTTTTGGGGTATATCCGTTTTTAAGAAGCCGTATGGGTGCTGAAGGAAGCGGAAAAATGTTGTTCTTTACAGCAATCATGGGTCTGATGGCATCGGCAGTTGGTTCTGGAATCAATTATGGCCGCATGAAAGCTTCTACACGTCATGAGACAAAAAATGGTGATTACAATCGCTTTCTTGTATTCACAGCACTTTTATGTGCGATTGTCACTGTAGTGGCAATTTGTGTGAAAAAAGATACAGCAGGTGCTATTCCTATTTCCATTGGTGTACTTATTTTTGTGACAACAGTTCGCTATTATGCAGATGTAGAATATAGACTGAGCTTAAATTACAGAGGCTTTTTCTTCTATTATCTTTTTATTGCAGTAGGTTATGCGATTGGCATGGCGCTGTATGGAATTAGTCATTCATGGGTAAGCATCTTTATTTTAGGAGAGGTGTTTGGACTGCTGTTTGTCACAATCACAGGAAGCATCTTTAAAAAGCCATTTTTTGAAAAGAGTCAATTTTTCAGGGAAGATGCAAAGACATGTGTGTCGCTGTCATCGGCATATCTGCTGTCAGATTTTGTAACATATACAGACCGTGTTGTGCTTCCTATGACAGCTGGAGATGCAGCTTCCTATTACTTCTTTATTGCAAGTACTGTTGGAAAGATGAGTTCTCTGATCTCAACACCGTTAAATGGTGTTATCACAGGTCATCTAGCACGCTATCAGGGAAAAATCACAAAGAAGATGTTAACTGGTGTATTTGCTGCATTGTCAGCGCTTGCAGTTATATTGATTGCCGGAACAACACTTGGTTCTCATATTTACGTATATCTCTTTTACAGAGAGGATTACAATGTAGTAAAAAATCTGTTTTTGCTGGCAAATGCCGGACAGGTATTTTTCTTTATGAGTAATACAATGATGACAGTCGTGCTTAGATTTGCACCAGAGCGTTATCAGCTGATCATGGGTGTGATTTATGCAGTATTGTTCTTTGCAGCAGTAGTTCCTGCTATGTACCTTTACAAAATCTGGGGTGCTGTATGGGGACTTCTTGCAGTCAATGTCGTTAAGTTCTTATTAATTACAATGCTTGGCTTTTTGGCATTGTCAAAAAATGAGCGAAAAGAAAGGGTGTGAAAAAATGAGTCAGAAACATCAAAAGAGTCAGGCACGTAGTATTTCAGTAAATGCAATTGCTGAAAAGCCGCTTCTTATCTGGGATTATGTAGCATTTGCTGCAATCGCAGTCTTTTGCTTTTTAGTTTTTCAGCAGTCCGATCTTTTGCATACGGCAGGCTGCAGCTACGGTTATTTAAATGGTCATTTCCGTGATTTTTATGATTACTGCGGAACATTCGATATTCATCCGGCATACATGCCAAGCTTTTATCTTATCTTTGCTATCTGGAATATTCCGATGCGCCTGTTTGGCATCGTGACATTTCCAACGGAAAATCTGCCTGTTCTTGCTATTTTATGGGCAAAGCTCTTACCATGTCTTATTTATGTGGCAAGCGGTGTGTTGATTTATCATATTGCCATCCTTGCCGGAATGGGCAGCAAGAAATCAAAGCTTTGTGCATATGCATGCCTTACTATGCCAGTTGCTTTTTATGCGCAGTTTATCTTTGGTCAGTACGATATCATCATGACATTCTGTGTACTTCTTGGCGTTTACTATTATTTAAAGAAGAAGGATATTTGGTTTATTTTCTGGTTTGCAATTGCAATGACCTTTAAATATTCAGCACTTCTGATCTTTGCACCGCTTCTTTTGTATCGCGAAAAGAATGTCTGGAAAATTCTTGTTTCTTGTGTGCTGCTTATGGTGCCATTTGTATTGGAGTTTTTGGTTTACAGAAACAGCCCAGTATTTCAGGCATATGTGTTTGGTTTTGGCGGAAATGCAGTCAGCAGTCCGACAGGCTACATCATGAATGCAGGATACTATACAGGATTTGAATTATCAACATTCCATTATGAGGTAAGCTTTGCTGTTTTGGCATTTGGTACATTGTGCGCATGGTGTTATTTCAATAAGCCGACAGATGACAGAAATTTCGTTAATACGGTATTTTATATCTGCTGTCTTGCCTTCTTTGTACTGTTTGGTTTGTCAAAGTGGCATCCGCAGTGGCTGCTGTTTGCCGTACCATTTTGGGTTATCAGTTCATTCCTTCATAAAGATACGAAAATTTTTATGATTTTGGACTTGATTTTTATGTTAGTTTATACCATATTTAATGTACAGATGATTCCTAACAATGTAGATCAGGCGATGTTTAATAACGGCATCTTACGATCTCTTGTAAATGGAAACATCGGTACTGAGCTCATGATGGAGGATTTGATTGCAAAGCTTGATAAAAGTCTTTGCCTGTCGATTCTGACAATGATGATGCTTGTATATGCTGTATTTAAGCATCCAAAGTATTGTGCACAAAATCCTGCACAGGAAGTAAGTTGCATGGGTTGGATGCGCACTCGCTTTATTGGAGGTGTTGCAATTTTTGTCGTTCCGGCATTTGTATGTCTGATGGCATATTTCAAAGCACCATATGCGGGATATAAAGTTGAAAATGTGCACAGTCAGGTACAGCTTTGTGAGCTTGGTGATGAGGTGAGCCAGACGTTCTGTGCAACAGGCAATTCAATTGATAAGATTCGCTTTGTCGCTGGTGTCAATGATCGTGTCAACAAAGGATACGTGAAGCTGACAGTAAAGGACAGTGATGATAAAATTCTTTATGAGCAAGATTGGGAAACATCAGGCTGGCTTGAGGATCGCATCATTACGGCGAACTTAAATGGGGTGCCGACTACACCGGGTGAGTATTATACGGCTGTATTTGAGGTAACACAGGCAAATGGCGATTATGCCGTATCCATCTATCGCTCAGAGGACAATGTAACAGGTGACAAAAAGGAGATCGCAGAGGCTGATGGAAAGAAGCAAAGCTATCAGCTTGAGATGATCGTCTATCAATAAGCAGAAAGGCGTAGGTGTTTTATGACACAAATTGAATTCGTCACAGAGTTAGAGCAGGCGCTTCGTGGAAATGTGGAAGAGCGCATCATTCAGGAAAATGTAAGATACTATAATGACTATATCAGTGAGCAAAGAGCTGCAGGAAAGTCTGAGGAAGAGATTTTTGCCTCACTTGGAAGTCCGCGTCTTATTGCAAAGACGATTATTGATACCTCCGGTGAGGCAAGCACGCAGGGAAACAGTCGTGCCGGAAGCTACAACTACAGCACAGGTTCAGACGACAGTTCAACTGGCGGTGATGGCTGGAGCTTTAGCTGGATGAAAGAGACTGCATCCCAAAACTGGGTGACAAAAACCATTGCGATTTTAGCAATTGTAGCAGTTGTTTTTCTTGTATTAAGCATTATCTTTAAGCTCGTAGCAATCCTATTCAAACCGGCAGTTGTTGTACTGGCAGTGGCAGCCGTGTATTATCTGGTGAAAAATTCATCAAATAAATAAAAAACGTGACAGAAAAAATGTGACGTAAAAGCATGATAGAAAACATGCAAAAAACATGAGGAAAATGTCATGCATAAACAAACCTTCTGGTGCCATACTAGATGTGAAGGCGAAAGCCTTTTTCAATCTAGTTACACATCAGGAGGTTTTTTATTATGAGAAATTATAGCGATTCAGAAAACAGTTACAACAAGAAGGAACAGGATTCATATCGAAATCAGGCGGTAAACTGCCATAGTACAAAGGAAGAAAATTCTGCAACTAACTGTCACAGAGATAAAGACACATCAGAGAAAAATTCAAAAGACGAGTGGAAGAATGCCAGTAATTCCAGAAATGCCGCAAAATCCTATCAGGCACGAAATGCAGCCGATAACTGCAAGAGACAGTAATATGTAAGAGTATTGCGAAGAGTAGTTTTAGAAAACGGGCGCGAGAATCCTTGCGGATTCCTGCGCCCGTTTCCTTTGTGTTTCGATTTTCTCTGTTGTGGTGTGCCACGGGGGTTTTTTATGCCCTAACGTATTTTTGAAGCCGACTGTTAGGCTTGTCTGGAATTGCCATTTTCAGTTTACCAGAAGCTAAGAGAGGATTAAGATATTTTGTTCTGAGATTTTTACGGTCCGATAACTTAAGATACTCAAGCAATTCGGCGCGAGAACGTGGCACGGAACAGAATTCCAATATCTTTTCTTCCGTAACAGGCGCGACTTGAGGGGTGACTTGGGGGGGAGTCTCCCAAGTTCCTTTTTGAGTAGCAATCCACTTTTTGACCATGTCTCTTGTATTTCAAAGGGGTCAAAATGTATTTTGCTCCCAACATCATATTTATTATAGTATACTTTTTTTGAGGATTTTTCAAGTCTGTTGCAACCGCACCCAGCTCTGACGAGTAAACTTCTCGTTTTTTTCTTTTCTGAATTTCAGTCAGGAAATCAAAAACATTCATTCTGTTTTTTTCTTTTTAAGGAACAGACTTTCCTAGTGTCACTTTTTTTGTTACTATTTTGATTGACATTCATATCAATCACCTCCCTTCAACCAATAATGATTACTTTCTGTAACTCATCCAGTTTCAGTCACTTCAGATAATTGTTGATCGTTTCCCAGTATGGCAGCTCCTCTAATTCTTCACCGCATAAATATCCGATATTTCGAATTACTTTCTCGTAATTGACTTCTTTACTTGATTTTCTCATACTGCTGATATAAAATATAGATGAAAGAATTGTCTATACAAAGAATAAAAACAAGTCATGGAGGGAAAATTAAGTGATAAAAAGAATATTAAAGATAGTATACGTTTTCGCTATGTTCATTAATGTGGGATTGTATGGTGTTAGCTTTATTTTGAAATTAAATGTGATCCCAATTCAAGTGGATTTGAGTGGATTAAGTGCATTTGAAAAAAGAGAAATGCTGTCGAATCTTGCAATCAATTATCCATTAGGGGAAAGTATGTATTATGTTGCAATTGGATTAAGTATTGTGCTAGCAATTGTATTGCTTACATATTTGAATGTCAAACTGGTTTCGTGGAGAATACGGAAATAAGCTTGATTTATTTTGGGAATTTTTGGATTCTGTAAGTATCTGTTTGGAACTTACAGAATCTTTTTCTTTTATGTGGTGGTATTATGAGCTTTATCGGCTCGAAATGTAAGAACGTAAAGTTAGCGCAGATTTTAAGCGTAACGTTGAAATTGGTCCGTTTGGTAGTATATGGAAATAGATAGGAATATGTGAATTGTTGTAAGAAGAAAAGATTCTGTGAAGAAAAACAAAAACTGAAAGTGACAAAACTGTCACCGAAAAGTAAGGGAATTGTCACGTTACTAGTTTAAGATAAACATATCAAATAAAAATTTATCAAACAACAAATGATCAAACAACAAACAATCAAACAAACGGGAGGCGATAACGATTGAAAAGTAAGAAAAAAATGAAGCGAAAGAGAATGAAAAAAGGAATGTTGCTGGCGGAGCTGTATCGATTGTTCACGGTGAGGCGGTTGATGACGGGAATCTTTCTTGTTGCCATAATTGCAGTCATTTCTGTATCGGATTTGATTTCAATTGATTCGATCAATTGGCCCGCAGAGTTAAAGCAAAGTATTTGTGATCAGCTTCAGATCACGTTGGTATTTGATCGGTATAAGTCTTTGTATGTAATTGCGGCAAGTATTTGTACGGTGACAACTTTTCCATCCGACATTAAAAATCATGTTTTACCTTATATTCGGCAGCGAACAGATTTTGACAGCATGATGAATGCAAGATTGTTTGCGATTGCAGCGTATATAATTGTTATCATGATCGGAGGATTTTTATTAGCTGGTGTAGTCTTGAATCCATTTATGACGATTGAGACGCGTGGAAGTTCATTATATGGAATTTTTCAGCCACTTATGAACAGCAAGGCCGCATGGATTTACCTAGTTCTCATGAGCTTTAATCTTGCAATGTCTATTATTCCAGTGTGTTATCTTGCAGCGGCAGTCGCCATTTTGAAACCAGATGAGTATGTAGCAGTTGGAGCTGGATTTTTTGTATTTTATCTTTTGTTTTATTTTACAGGTTCACTGCCATGGATTCTTTCTTACAGTTCACTTACATCCGAACCGGGAAGAGCATCAGTTGGCGAAGTAATTTATCATGTCGTATTTTTTACGATTTGTTCGCTGGCGGCAGCAAAGTGTGTGAAAGCTGTGATGCAAAAGCGTTTTTTAAATGGAATGGATTAGAAGCATTGTATGATTGTATTGAACGTGAAATTGTAGGAATTGTAGTAAGGAGGCATGTATGAGAACGAAAAAACAGATTGAAAAAATGATGATAGGAATGTTGCTTGGCGGTGGATGTCTGCTTTCATCCTGCCATTCAGTTTATATGAGTGCAGAGGATCGCTTACAGGGCGATTATCAGGAGGCAGTTGCAGAGGTAGAACTGGAAACAGTGGAAGAATTAACTGCATTTGCATACAGTGATGTTTCGGTCATTCCATATACAGTAGAAAATATTGCGAGGGGCTTTACCGATTTGAGTGATGAAGAAATTGAAAAATATAAGGTATGTGACGAATATGATCAAAAGTCCCTTACTGTACCAGAAGAAAATACGAAGATACAACTGGGCTTTGGAGATATTTATTTTTACTTTTATGCCATCGACTCGGAAGATGCATTGAGATATTTGAATATCACACAACCAGAAAATCATGAACGGCGATTTTTGTTGTCAGAGCTGGCAGAGCGTTTTCCGAAAAAAGATCTCGCTCAGTTATCGAGAGAAGAAGCAATAAAAATTTGTGATCAGGCGATTGCGGATGCAAAGATTCCTGCGGTGTTTGAAAATGCATTTGCGATGGATTATGAGACGCTGTGCAAGCTTCAGGAAGATGCCTCAAAACAATATGGAGAGGGCTTTTATTGTGCACCGGGATCGGAATATATCGAAGGGTCGGATCCGTGGAATGGCACATGGAATGTGAAGCAGTGGACAAAAGAGCAGGAAGCTTACTATGTTGTCTATAAGCAGCAACTGGATGAAAAACGTTTTTATTCGCCAACTTATCCGTGGATAGAGTTGTTTGTCAATGCGGATGGTCAGATTTTTTATGCAAATAGTGGCAGGCCCGCGCTTGATCTTTCACAGGCAAAAAAGGAAGAACAGAAAATCATTTCGGCACAGGAGGCATATTCGATGGGAGCAGCCATTTTGCAGAAACAGAAATTGAACCAATCGAAGATTTTCTCTGTAAAGCTGTGCTACAGTCATAAGAAGCATATAAGTGTGGAGGAGGAAAATGAGAAAGCAGTAGGTGCTTCTGCCTCTATCATTCCGTGCTGGGAGATTTGCTTTGGCACAAATGTATCAGGGACAAATGTAAATGACTATCTGTATTTGGATGCGGTAACCGGATTGGAGGTGCAAGATGGTATATACTGAAAGAGGCATTTTGAAACGATCTGTTTCGATTATGATGACGAACTTTTTGAAGTGGAAACATGATTATCGTGTATGGTTTGTATTTTTAATGGAGGGCTTTTTGGTAGGTCAATCCATGAGTGGACTGATTCGATATGCACTTTTTATGAAGAAGACGGTAACTCCATTCTTGCTTCCATTTTTGTTTTTTGATGCCTCCATTGCAAATGGGCTGTTAAAGGTGATGGTCTATTTTGGCGTGATTGTGTTGTTTTGCAATGCACCATTTTGTGATGCAACGCTTTACAGTGTGATTGCGCGAAGCAAAAAGAAAGCATGGTGGCTTGGAAATTGCTTTTATATCATGGTGGCATCTGCGGTGTATTTGCTTTATTTTTGTCTGATTTGCGCAGTGATATCGATACCAGTGATCACGTTCAAACCATTTTGGGGAAGTGTGGTTCAAAGTATCTTGGTGGAAGATGTAGATGTTTTAAATTCGTATATGGGAAGCCTGACATTTTCAAAAGATGTGCTTCAGACTATATATCCAGATTCTGCCCAGTGGATGACCTTTGGGATTGCATGGCTGTCTTTTACGGGAATTGGCTTTTTGATATATGCGGTGAACCAGCTGTCTGGAAAGTATAGATTGGGAAGTATTGTGGCGAGCTTTTTCGTTTTGTTGGATCCAGTGGTGCGCTGGATTGTACTTCAAGCTTATTGGATGTATTATGTTTCGCCAGTCAGTTGGAGCAGCATTGAACACTGGAAGATTCTGGGGATGGAACGGCCATTAAATCAGAACATTATTATTCCTGCAAATGTGATAATCTGTATCGTCTTATTCGTCATAGCCGGTATAGGAACGAGACGAAAGGATATTACCGTATAGCAGAAACGAGAAAAAAGATAGTATCGTGTAAAAAGAGGAAAACAAAAATCGGAGGAAACGGCAATGATTGAAATCGAAAATTTGACAAAAACATTTGGCACGCAGACCGTAATATCGGATGTGTCTGGCATATTTTATCCCGGAAAAATATATGGCTTTGTGGGAAGAAATGGTTCTGGAAAAACAGTGCTGATGAAGATGATACTTGGTTTTATTAAGCCTACGTCGGGAACGATAAAAGTAAATGGAAAACAGGTTGGAAAAGAGATTGACATTCCTGATGATATAGGCGCAATCATTGAGACACCGGGCTTTTTGCCAGAATATTCGGCATTTCAAAACTTGAAGCTGATGGCAATGATTCGCGGGAAAATCACGAGCGAACGAATCCGTGAGACAATCAAGCTAGTCGGATTGGATCCGGATAGCAAAAAGCATGTTGGAAAATATTCACTTGGAATGCGTCAACGCCTTGGCATTGCACAGGCTATCATGGAAGATCCTCAGATATTGCTTTTGGATGAGCCGTTAAACGGACTTGACAATGAGGGCGTAGAGGAGATGCGAAACGTGCTGCTAAAACAGAAAGAGCAGGGGAAGCTGATCATTATTGCCAGTCACAGCAAAGAGGATATTGATATTTTGTGTGATGAGATTTTTCGATTTGATCATGGGAAGATTATTGGGCATGAGGTGCGTGGATGAGATGCAGCAAAGAAAATTGAAACAAGTATGATTTATGATTTGATGTAAAAGCAGTCAGAGCACCTTACTATTTTTAATCAGAAGTTATTTCACATTGTAGGTTACTGTTCATGGATAAGCCAACATTGCGGCAAAGCTCGAAGGTGAATGGATTTCACGAGCCGGATAGTTTGGAGAAATAATACATGATAGGAGGTGTATCGTTATAGGCGCAAAATATGTACTAGTTTTCGTATGCAGTCTACTACAAATATTCCTGACAAAATATGATATTTCAGTTGTTCCAAAGGACCATTCAGAAAGCTATCGAAGTCCGTATGTGGTTCAGGATGCAGCTGAGATGGGAATTGAGTTAGTGCCAAACCGCAACGAATTTATGAGCTATTATATTGTCAATCACACAGATCAGTACTTGGAATGTTCTTATTGGCGAAAACTTGAAATTTGCAATGACGGTGAATGGTATGAATTCGGTGGAAATCCGTGGATTTTATCGTCTGAAATGATTGGACCGGATGGTACTCAACAAATGGAAGATGCTTGGCTACAGCAATATTATCCGGAGTTAGATGAAGGAGAGTACCGAATTTTGCTTCATATGTGCTTTCACGAAGCTCCAGATGAATGGATGACTAATGAACCAGATGAAAATGATTTTTATATCGCGTATGAATTTTTTGTTGAGTCAAAAAATTCTGATTAAATGTAGAAGAAATGCCGCCTGTACCGACAATAAAAGTCCGTGCAAGCGGCATTTTTGAAATTTTACGTTGTATAATACTGCGCCTGTGCATTCCACAGTTCATAATATTTTCCGTTGCTGTCGGCAAGGAGTTCTTCATGACTTCCGAGTTGAATGATTTCTCCTTCATGAAATACAGCAATTTTGTCGCAGAAGCGGCATGATGCAAGACGGTGACTGATATAGATAGCGGTTTTGGTTCCTGCGATTTCATTAAATTTACTATAGACTTCGTATTCTGAAATTGGATCGAGTGCAGCAGTCGGTTCGTCAAGGATGATGAACGGTGCATTTTTGTAGAGAGCACGGGCAAGAGCAAGCTTTTGTGCTTCTCCGCCGGATATCTCTACGCCATCAGCATCAATATCTTTGTAAAGAAACGTATTTAACTTATTTGGTAATGAGTTGATACGTTCGGCAAATCCGGCCTTCTTCAAACATTTGATCACTTTATCTTCATCATAAGAAGCACTGGCAGAGACATTTTGCCCAAGAGAGAAGGAAAAAAGACGAAAATCCTGAAAAACGACCGAAAAAATGGAAGTGTATTCGTTGTAGTCATATTTCTTGATATTTACACCGTTGAGCAGTATTTCTCCTTCGGTTGGATCATACAAGCGGCACATCAGCTTAATAAACGTGGTCTTGCCAGATCCATTCATTCCAACAACAGCCAATTTTTCACCAACTTTAAATTTTAAATTCACATGCTTAAGCGCATAGGCATCTGCATTTGGATACTGAAACGAAACATTTTTAAATTCCACATAGTATTCGTTGTCATCTCTTTTTTCAACAGTTAACGAACCTTGATACATATGATTTGGCAAATCCAGATACGCAAACAGGTTTTGCAGGTGGGTACAATATACTTCATTATCGGATAAGAGATACATCAATTCCTGTAAGCCTTCTCCGAGTCTTGATAAAACAGCAACATATTGTACAATATTGCCGACGCCAAAAGCACCAAACAAGGCTTTTGATGCCACAAACAGATAACAAACTGCATTTGCAAAAACAATGATGATTTGAGCAATAGCAGGATAGAGAGCCATTTTGACGATATCAGATTGGTTCTCTTTTTCGTGCGAGATGAGTTTATCCAGCATTTTTTCAGCAATCGTGTTTTGACTGTATATGCGAACGTCTTTGGCTTTTTCTGGATTCATATACAGTTCTTTGCCAAAAAACAGAAAGACGCGATTAAACCAAACTGTGTTTTTGCAATACTCCATGAAGATATCGTTTTCGCTGATAGTAGCTTTGGACTTGCTCAAACCACCAATCGCAATACAAACTAGGATAATGAGTATCCAGATAGGATGATCAATAAATCGGTTTCCAGATGAAGAAAGAAACAAAGAGATTGTCATTGCAAGAGAGAGTACGATATATACGAGTGTTCGTACAAGTGCGGATATTCCCCAAAAGAGCTGTGCCAGACCGTTACCGAACATGTAGAGGTTTTCTTGTGCTTCCTGTCGTTGATGCTGGATTGCGGCATTTTCCAGATCAACGAAATCAAGAGACATCTGCTTGTCTGAGAATATTTTTTCAAACCAGTTCCACATTTGTGCCTCTTTTTCGTTGCAGACGTGATTGAGTATGTTTTTAAGGAGAGAACAGATAAAGTTGAGTAACGTTGCACCTAGAATAAAAAGCAAAATTGTATTGAATCTTCTTTGTGATGAAATTTCGTTTACAATCTGAGCAGTAAACCAAACGGAAATGAAGGGCTGGATGGAATTGATCAATTCATACGCAGCCTTTCCCTGTGCAAGCCCAGGACAGTACTGCTTTAAGATTGAAAATCCGCGCATGGTGATAGAAACTCTTTTGGTAAGCGCAATTTTGCTCATTCTGCCACCTCCGTTTTATCGAGATTATTTTTGTAATATTTTGCTTGTGTCTCAAAAAGCATACGATACGTTCCGTTCTGCTTAAGCAGTTCATTATGACTGCCTTCCTCACAGATTTTTCCGTTTTCAATCAGGATGATGCGGTCACAAAAGCTTGTGCTTGCCAGTCGGTGCGAAACAAATACAGTCGTTTTTTGAAAACTTATTTGATTGTAATTTCCATATAATGTGCTTTCTGCAATGGGATCAAGGGCAGCTGTAGGTTCATCAAGAAGCATAACAGGAGCATTTTTGTACATCGCACGCGCGAGCAACAATTTCTGAATTTCGCCGCCGGAAAATTCAACACCATCGTCGTATATTGTTTTTCCAAATTGACTGTTTACACCATTGGTCAGTTGCTCGATTTTATTCCATAACCCTGCGACAATCAAGCAGCGTTTCACTTTATTATAATCAATATTTTCTGGCGTAGTTTCGGAAACAATTTCCGCAATGGTTACAGGCAGAATACTGAATTGTTGAAATACAGCAGAAAAGAGTCTATAAAATGCGGTGCGATTGTATTTGCGGATATCAATGCCATCATAGAATATTTGTCCTTCTGTCGGATCAATCAAACCGCATAGCAGCTTAACAAGTGTCGTTTTGCCTGCACCATTTAATCCCACGATTGCGATATGTTCACCGGGATTTATTTTCAGGTTGATATTTTGTAATGTATTGTGATTTGCACCCTCGTATCGGTAACTCACATTTTTGAGTTCAATTTCTTTTGGACAATCGTCCACCGAATTTGTTACGCCATTGTTTCGATTAAATGTTTCTGGGTATTCAAGGTAGGAACGAAAATAATTGATTTTCAAATTTATCTGGTTAAGCGAGGATAAATCTGAAAAAATATTGCCAAGCCATGACGAGAAGTTAGTAACAATACTTAAATACATGACAAATTCTGCAACCGTTATTTGACCATTCCAGATAAGATAGAGTAGATAGAAATAAACAATACTTTCACGAAGGAAAGCTAAGCTACTGTCATATACTGCAATACCAAAAAGTTTGCGTGTAAATCGTTTGTACCAGTCGGCAATTCCTTTCATATTGGTGTTGTAAATATCGGAAAACCATACAGCTATTTTGTATAGACGAATATCTTTTGCAGAACGAATATCACCAGAAATATCGTTAATATAGTGGAGTCGCTGCTGATAACCAATCCGCTCCTTATTATTTGCAGCTGTCCATGCAATGATTTTTTGATTTAAATAATAGCTGATTACAGTTGTTATAATTAGAAAAATAATGATTCCCAAGTGAACCTGAATGAGCATAGAACCAAAAACAGATAATCCCAAAAAACTGGTACAGAGTTTTATCAAAATTTCATATATATTGGAAAGCGGAGAGTAATTTCCATTACAGCACTCAAAACTTTCTGCTTGAAGCTTCCGAAAAATTCCATTTTCTTGGTTGATATAGTCAGTTGTCAATCCTTTCAGTGCCGCATGTTTGAGATAAAATGTGTTCATTCTGAATTTCTGATGATAAATCAACTTAGTCAGAAATTTGTCAGCACAAGATAGAATGGCAAGGCTGCCCATAAAGCTGAGAATAGCAGATGCCAATTTATATACGCTTTGTTTTGCAGTAATCATCTCGATTACTATTTTGGGCAGAATGGTTGTTAAAATTGGAATTAACGTGCCAATCAGTATTTTTAAAGAACACCAACACAAAAGCGGAAAATGACATTTGACTGTATTATTCAGGCAATATAGGATGTTTTTCATTGCCGAATAATTGGTGAGATTTAATTCATCGTGCGAACTTCTGTTAGTTTTTTTCATATTTGCGTACCTCCTATCTATACACCTATGCTAACACACGAAGTTGCACGATTATAAATTTGTGCACCAAATGCTTTTGTCTGTGCACGAATTGCAAATTACTCGATGGCTGGCACCAAAAATTCCGAAGTAAAAGCACCGTCTTCACTGTTGTACTTGACCCAGCCGCCATGTTCTTCAAGGATTGCTTCGGCACGGCGCAAACCGAACCCGTGAACACCGTCCTTGTGGGTTGCAAACAAAGAACCTGTCTTTTTCTTCTTTGGACCTGCTGTGTTGAGCATAGAAAAATAAAGCATTGTTCCTTTCATCGAAATAAAAATACGAATAAATCGTTCTCCTGTGACGGTACGGCAGGATTCAATCGCATTGTCAAGCAGATTCCCAATGACAATACTCAATTCCAAATCTGAAATTGTCAGGATATCTGGCACATTGGCTTTCACGGTAACCGTAATAGCTTCTGCCTTTGCCTGTGCGATCTTTGCAGATAAAATGGCATCAAGAGATACATTACCAGTTTTCAACAGAGTATCCACCAGCATTAGTTGCGTGTCAAGTTGCTCGATATAAGCAAGCGCACGCTCAATTTCTCCAGCTTCAAGTTGACCTTTTAATGTTTGAAGATGATGGTGAAAATCATGCTTGTAACCTCTCATTTCCTTGTGGATACTTCGCACTTCATTTAAGTGTTTTTCAGATTGTTCCGTCTGATAGTCAACCAGCTTTAAGTATGTTTTCTTTCTCATAAGTTTCCTCGATTCTCAATTATGCTCGATAAATGCTCGGTTGATATCGTCGTACTTTCCTCTGGAAAGAGGAAGGGTTGCGTTTCCGATAGTAACGGATGTACGAGAAATTCGAGTTATATATTTAAGCGAAACTAGGTAAGAACGGTGAATACGATAGAAATCATCGCTTACTTTATTTTCAAACACAGATATAGGTTCCTTGATCTTGTACTCGTTATCTTTTGTGTGAATGACAATGTAATGCAGAAAGGCTTCTGCATAGAGGATATCTGATTCATATAATTTGAGCGTTTCACCATCGCAAGAGATTACCACCGACGGCGGTTCGACAGAAAGTTTGTCTGCGGCTTTGCTCAGAACCTGCGTGAGTTTTTCAGCAGAGAGCGGTTTCGTCAGATAATGAAGCGCATCCACTTCATAACCTTCCCAGACAAACTCAAAATGCGAAGTAATAAAAATGATTTCAGCACGGTTGTGATCTTTGCGGATGCGCTTAGCAAGTTCAATGCCGTTCATATTTTTCATTTCAATATCAAGCAGAAGAATGTCAAATTCCTTATCTTCTTCATATTCAAATAGAAAAGCTTCGGCAGATGCAAACGTGCGTATCTCGCAATTATGTCCTGCGTGAGCACTCCACGATGCAACAATCGAAGCCATATAGTCAATTTGATTTTGCTCATCATCGCAGATTGCAATTTTAAATTTCATGGTCATCACCGCCGTTCCAATAATTTTGTTAAATTATACCAAGACATTAATGAGTTGTCAACGTTACCGAAACAGCGTTGCGGGAACAAGGGGCGCCGACGAAACCATCACCGAAGGGCTTTTCGTAACCATGTCCGTGAACATCAACTTATGATGCTGCCCTTCATAGACCTTCCGAGTAACATACGCATAGAATAAAGTATAGCATAGTCTGAAAAGACGAGAAATTTTCGGAGGTGCTTTTCATGAGACTAATCGCAGCAAGTACACTTGATGATTATAGAAGATCAGGTGCCTACCTGATCGATCTTCGCACAAAAGAAGAGTATGAGAAGGGTCATATCGAGGGTGCCGTAAATATTCCTTATGATTTTTTAGAAGATTATAAGAAAAGACTTCCCCGAAACCGCCTTCTAGTGTTATACTGTGAGTGGGGTACAACCAGTATTCTCGCAGGCAGAAAGTTAAGCCAGTACGGCTATGATGTGCTCTCCGTAAATGGAGGGCTGCAGGCATACCGTCGTTTCAGCAATATGTAGCTTATGTAGCTATTGTATGATAAATGCTGCAGGAAAAACGTCTGGCTTACAAATATAAAAACACAAAATTGGAGGCTAAATGAAAACATACGAATTAATTGCACCGTGTCACTTTGGATTAGAGGCGGTGTTAAAAAGAGAGATCGATGATCTTGGCTACGATATCAGCAAAACAGAAGATGGAAGAGTAACCTTTATAGGAGATATGGAGGCGCTCTGCCGCGCTAATGTATTTCTTCGCAGCGCAGAGCGTATCCTATTAAAGGCAGGCAGCTTTACAGCGCGCACATTTGACGAGCTGTTTGAGTGCACAAAGGCACTACCATGGGAAGAGTGGATTCCAAAGGATGGCAAGGTATGGGTAACAAAGGCATCCACCGTAAAGAGTAAGCTTTATTCATCATCAGACATCCAGTCCATCATGAAAAAAGCAATCGTAGAGCGCTTAAAGAGTGCGTACCATACAGAGGTGATTCCGGAGACAGGTGCATCTTATCCAGTACGAGTATTTGCCATGAAGGACGAGTTTACTGTCGGCATTGATTCAACAGGAGAGAGTCTTCATAAGAGAGGATATCGTCAGAGTACAACAAAGGCACCAATCAGTGAGACACTTGCAAGTGCATTGATTATGCTGACACCGTGGAAGAAGGATCGTATTCTTGTTGATCCATTCTGCGGAAGCGGTACCTTTGCAATCGAAGCAGCTATGATGGCAGCGAATATGGCACCGGGTATGAACAGAAGCTTCCTATCTGAAAGCTGGAAAAATTTGATTCCAAAGAAAACCTGGTATGATGCGATGGACGAGGCAAATGATCTTGTAGATTTGTCTGTAAAGACAGATATTCAGGGATACGATATTGATCCGTCTGCTGTGCGCATGGCAAGAGAGAATGCACAGCGTGCCGGTGTTGATCATATGATTCATTTGCAGCAGCGTCCTGTAAGCGCATTGTCCCATCCTGGAAAGTATGGCTTTATTATCACGAATCCGCCATATGGCGAGCGTCTTGAAGAGAAGGCAGATCTGCCGGAGCTGTACCGTACAATAGGTGATCGTTTTGCCAAGCTGGACACATGGTCTATGTATTTAATCACATCCTATGAGGATGCACAGAATGCAATTGGCAAGAAAGCGGACAAGAACCGTAAAATTTATAATGGAATGATTAAGACCTACTATTATCAGTACATCGGCCCGAAGCCGCCGAGAAGGGAACAAAGAACGAGTGAAATATAAACAGTGGTATATTGCCGCAGCGCTTGCACTGTTATTGTTGGCTGTTGTCTGTCTGTACCAAAGGCAGACAACAAGCACAGTTCGAAGCGGCTATACGCAGGCAGGCGTTTGTGATGAGTGGAATGAGCTGATTGCAGCAAAGACAAACCAAAAGGAAATCAGTCTGAGCGTGGATGGAAAGCACTTGGCAAAGAATGATATACAGCCATATATGGCAGATGACAGACAACTGATGATTCCAGTGGATACGCTTCGCGATGTCTTTCTTTGCAATGTAGGAATCTATGATCACAAAACACTGAAGGCATACCGCAATGACCGAAGCATAGAGGCAGAGGAAAATAAAGAAGAGATCGTAATCAATGGTGAAAAGGAAAAGATCACGAATGCACTTGTTTTTCAGGGAGGATCTTACTATTTAAGTGCAGATGTAGTAGCGAAGGGACTTGACTATGAGGTCGAGTGGGATGCATCAGCCAATACAATTCGATTTACTGATATCCGTCCAGAAGCCTCTAAGCTTCCTTCAGCATTTGACCCAAGGCTGTATGGTCTTGATGCGCCAGTTATGAATCAGGGAAAGCTTGGTACATGCTGGGCATTTGCATCAGTCGGTGCACTAGAGGCAGCACTTCTTCCGGAGGAAAGCTGGCATTTCTCAGTTGATCACATGAGTCTGAATAATGGATATACCTGGGGACAGGATACGGGCGGTGAGTACACTATGGCGATGGCGTATCTGCTCTCATGGAAAGGACCTGTGCGTGAAGAAGATGACCCATACGGTGATGGAAAAACTGATACATCATTAAGGGCAGTCAAGCATGTTCAGGAAATTCAGATTATTCCGTCAAAAGATCAATCTGCAATTAAGCGGGCTGTTTATCTGTATGGAAGTGTCCAGACATCTATCTACTGTGAGGTCAGCGGTGAAAACAGCGAATCTTCATATTATAACAATGCACAGAACGCATACTGTTATATAGGAACGAACAAAATAAATCATGATACGCTGATTGTTGGCTGGGATGATGGTTATGCCGCGTCAAATTTTCGTACACAGCCAGAGGGAAATGGTGCATGGCTTTGCATGAACAGCTGGGGAACTGGCTTTGGTGACGGCGGATATTTCTGGGTGTCTTATTATGATTCCAACGTCGGCATCTATAATGCAGCCTACACAAAAATTGAAAATACAGATAATTATGATCGAATTTACCAGTCAGATAAGTGCGGATGGGTTGGACAGCTTGGTTATGGAAACGAGGAAGCTTACTTTGCAAATCTTTATACTGCAAATGGCGAAGAGGTGCTTGAAGCTGTTGGTTTTTATGCCACAGCACCAGACACTAGTTATGAAGTTTATGTGGTAAATAAGGTGACAGGAGAGGCTGATCTGACATTCCAGAAAAAGGCGGCATCTGGCAGTTTTTCAAATGCCGGGTATTACACAGTCAAATTGGACAAGCCAGTGCTTTTATCAGATGGTGATCGATATGCAGTGATCGTCTACGTGCGCACGCCAGGCAGTGAGCGACCTGTAGCAGTCGAGTACACCAGCAAGGATGGCGCTGTCATTGCAAACCTGAGTGGAAACGAGGGCTACATCAGCATGAAAGGTACAAGCTGGCAGTCTGCGCAGGACAAATATAAGTGCAACATATGTTTGAAGGCATACACAAAAGAACAGTAAGAAAGAATAAGGAAAAAAAACACCATGAAAAAAATATTATTCGCAACCACAAATGAGGGAAAGATGCGAGAGATCCGCATGATTATGGAAGGAAGCGGCTATGAGATTACGTCTCTTAAGGATGCTGGCATCAAGGTTGATATCGACGAGAATGGCAGCACATTTGAGGAAAATGCTCTGATTAAGGCAAATGCGCTTCGTCCATATACTGATGGCATCATTCTGGCTGATGATTCTGGTCTGGAGGTTGATTATTTAAATAAAGAACCAGGTGTACATTCAGCCAGATATATGGGTGAGGACACATCATATGATATCAAAAATCAGTCTATCATTGACCGTCTTGATGGAGTGGAAGGGAATGACCGCAGTGCACGCTTTGTTTGTGTGATTGCAGCCAGCTTTCCAGATGGCCATACTGCTGTTACACGCGGCACCATCGAGGGTGTAATCGCAAAGACACCGGCAGGCTGTGGTGGCTTTGGCTATGATCCGATTGTGTATGTGCCAGAGCTCGGCAAGACAACGGCAGAGATTTCAGCAGAAGAGAAAAACAAGATCAGCCATAGAGGAAAAGCACTTCGTGCCATGAAGGCAATTTTGCAAAAAGAGGAAAGTAATAATGAGTGAGCGCATTCTGCTTGTCAGTGACACACATGGAAGACTTAATTATTTTAAGGAAATGTTAGCCAGAACAGGAAAGCCAGACAGATTGATTCATCTTGGTGACTCAGAGGGACAGCAGGATGAGATTGCACGCTTAGCAGGCTGCCCTGTTGATATTGTGCGCGGAAACTGTGATTATTCATCTGATCTTGCCCAGGATAAGTTAATAGAAATCGGAAAGTACCGCGTCTTTTTGACACATGGACATCGTTATCAGGTAAATTTCGGAATCCAGACACTCAAAGAGGCAGCACTTCTTCGTGGAGCAGACATCGCAATGTATGGTCACACTCACGTGCCGATTATCAATCAGGGAAGGGATGTCACTATCTTAAATCCAGGAAGTTTAACTTTGCCGCGTCAGGATGGTTTTGCCCACACATATATATTGATGGAAATTGACCGTGAAGGCGAGGCACACTTTACATTGTGCAAGTTATAAAAGTTTTGTGACTGCATACCACAGAAAGGAATACAGCCATTTATGAATAAAGTTTTAAGAGCCGCAATTCGAACAATGTCACGTCATCAGGGTGATATGACAAAAGACTACGAGAAGAACCGTAAAAAAGAAAAAATGTATCCGTATTACAAAGGAAGAAGCTGCAATACAATGGATCGCATTCTCTATCTTGAAGGGCGTGATATCTTGCTTCGTACCTACAGCTATGACGGAAAAGTGGCACCGCTTATTTTATTTTTTCATGGCGGCGGCTTTGTGACAGGTGATTTTGAAAGCTACGGAAATGTCTGTGCCAATCTGTCTGAGCGCACTGGCTATAAGGTTGTTTCTGTTAATTATCGTTTGGCGCCAGAGCACCGTTTTCCGCAGGGATTAGAGGATTGCTACGAGGCGATGCAGGCAGTTCTTGCGCATTGCGAAGATTGGTATCAGGCAAAGCAGGAAGATATTGTTATCATGGGCGACAGCGCCGGCGGTGAGATCTGCGCGGAGCTTGGTATGATGGCAAGAGATCGTGGAGGGCTGATGCCAAAAAGGCAGGTACTGATTTATCCTGTAGCTTATGGTTCATATGGTGACGATAATCCATATCCATCAGTTGAAGAAAATGGATATGACTATTTACTTACACGTGCATTGATGTGCGAGTACATGGAGCTTTATAGAAGCAGTGAGGAAGATGAGAAAAATCCATACTTTGCACCGCTTCAGCATCATGACTTTTCAAATCTGCCTGATACGCTTTTGATCACGATGGAGTATGATCCGCTTCGTGACGAAGGTGAAGCATTAGGTGAAAAGATGCGCGAGGCCGGCTGCAGCGTAAAGAGCGTTCGTGTGCTAGACGGCATTCATGGAATGATGCTTCTTCCACCGATTTTTGCAGGTGCAAAGGAAATTTATGAGGCAATTGAAGGCTTCATTGGAAAACGAGGACAATCGGAAGACGAAGCAGTCAAAATAGATGCTTTGACAGAAAACGAAGTGTCTTCTGACAAAAATAAGTAAAGAGAAAAGTGAGGCGAGGGATAAGTGAAGAATACAAAACGGCCGGGATGGAGCCGGCTGGACAATGCGGCAAAGGTATTTCCGGCATTGGCGAATAAAAAAGACAGCCGTGTATTTCGCTTTGCCTGTCAGCTGACAGAGCCTGTTCAAAAGAAAGCGCTGCAGCAGGCAGCAGATCAGGCATTGGAGGAGTTTCCTATTTTTACAAACATCATCCGTCATGGAATGTTTTGGTATTATCTTGAGGAATCAGGAGAGATGCCGATTGTTCATGAGGAAGATCAAAATGTATGCAGCCGTCTTTATGATAAGAACGAGCATCATTTACTGATCGATATTTCTTATTATAAGTGCAGGATCAATTTTGAGGTATTCCATGCTATGGCAGATGCGACAGGCGCGCTGATGTTTTTGAAAACTCTGGTAGTCAATTATTTGAAGATTGTTCATCCAGTGCTTGCGCATGAAGATTTGTCACTTGGTATAGACAGTACATTTCGAGAAAAGGATTCAGACAGCTTCAGTCAGTATTATAACAAGGAAGAGAAAAATTCAAGTATGTCCTTCTTAGGTGAAAAGACAGTGCCGATTTTTCATTTCCATGAGCCGTCGACACCTGACTTTTTCCAACAGGTAACAGAGGCAGAGGTTTCAACAAGACAGATCATTGCGGCAGCAAAACAGTATCATACGACAGTGACGGTCTTTTTGGTGTCTCTTTTGATTTTGTCCATCTATGATGCAATGGAACCAAGAGATAGAAAGAAAGCAGTGCGAATTATGGTTCCTGTTAATCTTAGAAGTTATTTTCCATCAGCGACGGTGCGAAATTTCTTTGGACTGATTGCAGTTACTTATGATCGAAAAAAGCAGGGAGAAACATTAGAAGACGTTATAGCTGCAGTTGCAGAAAATTTCAGAAGAGAACTGACAAAGGAAAAGCTTGAAAAAATGATTGCCGGTCAGGTTAGTCTGGAAAAGCATATGGCAGCAAGAGCAATCCCACTCATTTTTAAGGATATTGGAATGGAATTGTCTGGTCTGATTGCAGGAGCGCGTCAGACAATGTATTTTTCAAATATCGGGCGAATTACAATGCCAAAGGCATTGGCACCATATGTCTGTCAGTTTGACTTTTTTATTGGATGTGCCGGAAGACAAATTTGCATGTGTTCATATGAAGATCATATGATGGTAACATGCGCAGGAAGTTCAAGTCCAAAGGACACAGAGCGTGCATTCTTTCGCAGATTGGCTGAGTTTGATCCAGATATGATTATCAACACGAATTATTCGGGAAAGGAAGACTGATGATGGATACTGATAAAAAGCGAAAAACAATTCGATGTCAGAAATGCGGTCTTACCTTTTCTGGAGAGCGTGTATATTGTCCGCTGTGTAAAAAGCGAATTATAGATGAAGGTACGGCAGATTCCTCTATAAAAGAAGACTTTGATGTATTTCCTGTGACACAGAAAAAACAGGCAGATTTCATTTTTATGAAAATCGTAACGTTTGCGGCACTCGCAGCAGTTATTGTGGCAGGTATGGTCGACAGAATTATGGTATTATCAGACCGCACATGGCAGCCGATATTTTTTCTTGTTGTAATAGGTGTGGCTGGCGGCTATGCACTTTTGATTGTCGGACAGCGAAAGTGGAAAAATATTCGCAAAATGGTCATGTATGAAGTGATCATAGGCATGATTTTATGTATAGCGTATGACTGGTATACTGGCTGGAAGGGCTGGAGCGTACAGATTGTTCTTCCGCTTACAGTAGTTGGCATGAATTTATTATATTTTATTCTTGGATTTGTGGACAGAAAGCACCAGACAGATTATGGAATTTATTTTTTGCTGACTATTATAGCAACAGTTCTTGTTGTAATACTTGTCTGTGTTGGAGTTATGCATAACACAATGCTTGTGACAGTGACAACAGGCATTGGTGTGCTGCTTCTTATTGCAAAAATCATTTTTCAGGGAAAGACGTTTTTGTCAGAGTTATCAAGACGACTGCATGTCTGACTATGTTAGAAGAAAACAAAGAATAAAAATAAAA
The DNA here is from genome assembly GCA_003478935.1 of Firmicutes bacterium AF25-13AC. Lineage (GTDB taxonomy): Bacteria > Bacillota > Clostridia > Lachnospirales > Lachnospiraceae > Anthropogastromicrobium > Anthropogastromicrobium aceti. The sequence continues at coordinate 8,831 of QUFP01000033.1, read as the reverse complement.
AAGAAAAAGATACTGATACAGTGAGGCGTATTGCTTTTTGTATCAGTATTTTTTTTGAGCATTTTAAAACAAAAGTTACGAAGGAAAATGAAGAAAAAATGACTAAAATCAACCAAAAACAACCAAATAATCGCAAATCAATCAAACTTGTGCAGGATATACCAAAATAATCAGTCATATTCGTGCATAATATTGATTGATTTTGAATGATAATGATTGTATAATCACACTATAAGAAGTGTAAAGCAATCGTTTGGAATAGGAGGAAACGTCATGATTTATACAGTAACATTCAATCCGTCATTGGACTATATCGTTTCTGTACCGGGATTTGAGCTTGGCAAAACAAATCGTACTGAGTCAGAACAGCTGCTTCCTGGCGGAAAGGGAATTAATGTCTCAATCTTATTAAACCATATTGGTATTGAGAGTACGGCGCTTGGTTTTTGTGCTGGCTTTACTGGAGAAGAGATTAAGCGTCAGCTTAAGGTACAGGGCATCCATACAGATTTTATTCAGATGGAAAATGGATGTGCGCGTATCAATTTGAAGCTTCAGAATGTAGAAGGAACTGAGATCAACGGTATGGGACCTGCCATCAGCGAGGAGAAGACAAAAGAGCTTCTTGAGCGTCTTGATGCCTTAAAGGAAGGTGACGTACTTGTGCTTGCCGGAAGCATTCCTGCATCAATGCCAGATGACATGTACAGAAATATTGCAGCACGCATGGAAGGAAAGAAAATTTTGCTTGCAGTAGATGCAACAAAGGATTTGCTTGTTAATGTGCTGGAATATCATCCATTTGTAATTAAGCCCAATAATCATGAGCTTGGTGAGATTTTCGGTGTTAATCTTTCAACGAAGGAATCTGTAGTTCCCTATGCAAAGAAGCTTCAGGAAAAAGGTGCGAGAAATGTACTGATTTCAATGGCTGGAGAGGGTGCTGTTCTTGTAAGCGAAGATAAAAGCGTGTTCATGGCAGAGGCACCAAAGGGCACACTGATAAATGGTGTCGGTGCAGGTGATTCTATGGTTGCAGGCTTTTTGGCAGGCTGGATGAAATCACATGATTATAAGGAAGCATTTCGTATGGGTGTTGCCTGCGGAAGTGCAAGTGCATTTTCAGAATATCTGGCAGACAGTGAAATGATTGAAAAGGTTTACAATCAGGTTCAGGTTAATGAGTGCAAATAAAAAAGGAAAGGCAAGGTTTGATATATGAGAATCACAGATTTGCTCGATGCACGAAGCGTATCGCTTACGTCATCACCAAAGACAAAGAGTGAAGCACTTGATCAGGCAGTAGCACTGATGACAAAGAGCGGAAAAATCAATGACGAAGAAGCATATCGCAGTCAAGTTTATGCGAGAGAAGAAGAAAGCACCACAGGAATTGGAGAAGGAATTGCTATTCCACATGGAAAGTGTGATGCAGTCAGCAGACCAGGTCTGGCAGCAATGGTCATCAAAAATGGAGTAGATTTTGATTCACTTGACGGTGAGCCTGTTACACTGCTGTTTTTGATTGCAGCGCCAAACACAAAGGACAATGTGCATTTGGATGTGTTAAGTAAGCTGTCTGTTATGCTGATGGATGAGGAGTTTACAGAAAATCTTAGAAATGCATCAAGTGTTGAAGAATTTTTAAGAATTATTGATCAGGCTGATGAAGAAAAAGCAAGCATTGATGAGCGTCTTGAGCAGACAAGCATCTTAGACGAGCCATCTGAAAATAAGGCTGAGTCAGTTAAGAAGATTTTGGCAGTTACCTCATGTCCAACAGGAATTGCTCATACCTATATGGCAGCAGAAGGTTTAGAGAAGGCAGCAAAGAAGCTTGGATGCCGAATCAAAATTGAAACACGTGGTTCAGGCGGTGCAAAAAATGTGCTGACACAGGCTGAGATTGACGAAGCTGACTGCATTATCGTGGCAGCTGATGCAAAGGTTCCGATGGAGCGCTTCAATGGAAAAAAGGTGATTGAGTGTCAGGTATCTGACGGAATCAGCAAGGCAGAGGAATTGTTAAATCGTGCGATGTCTGGTGATGTTTTGGTGTATCATGCATCTGGTGCAGGCGAGTCTTCTTCAGCCACATCAGCAAAGAGCGGCGGAAGCGTTGGCCATAGAATTTATATGCAGCTGATGAACGGTGTTTCTCATATGCTTCCTTTCGTTGTAGGCGGAGGAATTTTGATTGCACTCGCATTTTTGATTGATGGTTTTGGTGTTGATATGGCATCATTGTCAGCAGAGGAGCGTTCTGCATTTGGAAGCATTACACCTGTTGCAGCAATGTTAAAAAGTATCGGTGGCACAGCATTTTCCTTTATGCTTCCAGTATTGGCCGGCTTTATCGCAATGGCAATTGCAGACCGCCCAGGATTAGCGCTTGGTTTTGTTGGAGGAATGATTGCATATAGTGGAAAATCAGGATTTTTAGGTGCACTTGTTGCTGGTTTTGCAGCTGGCTATATCATTCTTGGACTAAAAAAAGTTTGTGATAAGCTGCCGGATGCACTTGAAAAAATCACACCAGTTTTGATTTATCCAGTAGTTGGAATTTTAGCAATGGGACTTCTTATGAACTTTGTAGTAGAGCCTGTTATGGGTGCAGTAAATACTGCATTAAATAATGGCTTGACAAGTATGGGAGGTTCGAGTAAGCTATTATTAGGATTTGTTCTTGCAGGTATGATGGCAATCGATATGGGAGGTCCATTCAACAAAGCAGCATATGTATTTGGAACCGCAGCAATCGCTTCTGGAAATTATGATGTTATGGCAGCTGTTATGATCGGCGGTATGGTTCCTCCATGTGCAATTGCACTGTCAACGATTTTGTTTAAGAATCGCTTCACAAAGGAAGAAAGAGATGCAGGTCCGACAAACTTTATCATGGGTCTGGCATTCATCACAGAAGGTGCAATTCCATTTGCAGCAGCTGATCCGCTTCATGTAATTCCAGCATGTGTGATTGGTTCTGGAGTTGCAGGTGCACTTAGTATGCTGTTTAAATGTACACTTATGGCACCGCACGGCGGTATTTTCGTATTTCCTGTAGTAGGAAATGCAATTATGTATTTACTGGCACTTGTGATTGGAACGGTTATTTCTACTGTTTTATTAGGTGTGTTGAAGAAGCCAAGAGAAGCGTAAAATGCGTCCAGTCAGAAAATGATTACTTTTTGAAAAAACTGGAAAGAAAAAAGGGCAGCTTGCCTTTATAATAAAATCAAAGAGGATAAAGGAGAACAAAATGAAAGAGTTTACTTACACTATTACAGATCCAGAAGGAATCCATGCTCGTCCGGCAGGAGAACTGGTAAAGGCAGCAAAGGCATTTGAGAGTGCTATTAAGCTGAATAAGGAAGGAAAGTCAGCAGACTGTAAGCGCGTATTTGGTATCATGGGACTTGCTGTAAAGCAGGGACAGACTGTTACCATTACCGTAGAGGGAAGCGACGAGGAAGCAGCAGCACAGGCAATGGAGAATTTCTTCAAGACAACTCTGTAACATTATCAAATAAGAAAATAAAAGGGCGGACACCGAAATTCGGCAGTCCGCCTGCTGTGCATATGATCACAGAAAGGTGGATTTTATGAAAGTTTATCACGGAAAAAGTGTATTTGGCGGTATTGCGATCGGAAAAACAGCCGTATATAAAAAGAGTGAGCAGCAGGTAAAGCGCGTGAAAACAGAAGATTCTGACGGTGAGTGGGCACGTTATCAGGCAGCAAGAGAGGCTTCCATAGAGCAGCTTGGCGAGCTGTATGATAAGGCATGCAGAGAAGTCGGAGAGGCGAATGCAGCTATTTTCGAGATTCATCAGATGATGCTTGAAGATGACGATTATAATGAGTCAGTTGAAAATATTATTCGTACCCAGCAGGTAAATGCTGAGTATGCAGTAGCAGCAACTGGTGACAATTTCTCTCAGATGTTTGCAGCTATGGATGACGATTATATGAGAGGCCGTGCAGCAGACGTAAAGGATATTTCAGAGCGAGTATTAAATAATCTTTCTGGTGCAGGAAAGACAGGCGTGACAACAGATGAGCCTGTTATCATTTTGGCAGATGATCTGGCACCGTCAGAGACGGTACAGCTTGACAAGAATAAGGTGCTTTCTTTTGTTACTGTACATGGATCAACAAATTCACATACTGCAATTTTAGCAAGAACCATGGCAATCCCGGCATTGATTGGAACTGATATTCCACTTGATGAAACGACAGATGGTGTGACGGCTGTTGTGGATGGAAGTGATGGCACAATTTATGTTGATCCAGACGAAGAAACCATGGCACTGATGCAGGAAAAGAAGCGCGCTGATGAGGAGAAAAAGGCGCTTTTGCAGCAGCTAAAGGGAAAAGAAAATAAGACAATTGACGGCAAGAAGATTATGCTTTATGCAAATATTGGAAACATCAAGGATCTTGCAGCAGTCATTCAGAATGATGCAGGCGGAATCGGCCTTTTCAGAAGTGAGTTCTTATATCTGGAGAAGGAAGATTATCCAACTGAGGAGGAGCAATTTAAGGTTTACAAGACAGCCGTTGAGACAATGGCAGGAAAGAATGTAATTATCAGAACTCTTGATATTGGTGCTGATAAGCAGTGTGCTTATTTTAATATGGAGCATGAAGAAAATCCTGCACTTGGCTATCGTGCAATCCGTATCTGCCTGACACAGACAGATGTATTTAAAACACAGCTTCGTGCGCTGTTTCGTGCAAGCGCATATGGAAAACTGTCGATTATGTATCCGATGATTACAAGCCTTTGGGAAGTAAGAAAGATTAAGGAAATTGTAGAAGAAGTAAAGGCAGAACTTGATGAGCAGGGTATTGCTTATGGAGAGCCTAAGCAGGGTATTATGATTGAGACACCAGCAGCTGTTATGGTAAGTGGTGAGCTTGCAAAGGAAGTTGATTTCTTTAGCATTGGAACAAACGACCTGACGCAGTATACGCTTGCTGTTGACAGACAGAATCCAAAGCTTGACCGTTTCTTTGATCCGCATCATCCGGCAATCCTTGCAATGATCCGTATGGTAGTAGAGAATGCGCATAAAGCAGGCATCTGGGCAGGCATCTGTGGTGAGCTAGGTGCTGATACTAGTCTGACAAAGGAGTTTCTGGCAATGGGTGTAGATGAACTTTCAGTATCAGCAGGAAGTATTTTACCTATTAGAAAGATCATTCTTGAGACAGATTTAAGCCAGTACGGGAAGGACATAAAATAAATAATGCTTACGGAAAAACGATATGAACTAATTTTGAAACTGCTTGATGAGCAAAACAGCGTTACTGTGGCGGAGATCAAGGAAAAACTAAAGATTTCCGAGTCTACAATTCGCCGTGATTTAAATGCGCTTGACAGGGCTGGAAAGTTAAATAAGGTATTTGGAGGCGCAGTGGCGATTGAAGCTGGAATTACAACAGCAGAGCCCTCTGTTGCACAGAAAAAAGGTGTCAACAAAGAAGAAAAACAGCTGATTGCACGCTATGCGGCAGCGCTGATTACACAGGATGACTTCGTCTATCTAGATGCAGGAACAACAACAGGTTGCATGATTGATTTTATAACAGAAAAAAGTGCAACATATGTAACAAATGCGGTCAGTCATGCACAAAAGCTGGCAGCAGCAGGTTTTCGTGTTTATCTGATAGGCGGTGAGTTAAAGCCAACTACAGAGGCTGTTGTAGGTAATCAGGCGATTCTTAGCCTAGAGACACTTCATTTTTCAAAGGCGTTTTTCGGCACAAATGGTGTCAGCCTAAAGGCTGGATTTAGTACGCCGGATTACGAGGAAGCAATGGTCAAAAAGACTGCTATCGGGCAGGCAAAAAAGGCCTACATACTGGCCGATTATTCGAAGTTTGGAAATATCAGTTCAGTGACATTCGAGGAATTTGCAAAGGCACAGATTATTACAGACCGCAAACCGCCAGAGGCATTTTTAAGAAGTAAGAATATCACTGTTGCTTAAAGAGGTGCGATAACTCATAAATTTTAAGTGGTTTTGGGGGCAGTTCACTGCCTGCCCCCAATTTTGCAAGTGTCCTAAAAATGTGTAAATGCATGGAAATGAGGAATGAACAAGGATGCGGTGTGATACACCTACGCATAAGGATGAAAAACTGTCGGATAAACTTGCACGACTACAAAGGGAAGCCGCTGAAAACTGGAACAGTATCAGCAGGCAGACAAAGGACAGAGGGATAAGATAATATGCCCTTTGTTTTATATTCTTTTGACGGAATTACGATAGAATATTGGAACTTAGCATGATATAATAATAGAAAATTTTTAGGAAGAGGTGAGAACGATATGAAAATTATCCGAGATAACTGCTCAGTACAGTTGATGTAAACTGTTGGCAGATTGTGCTGAGGTTAAAAGAAACTTGCCAGTAGTCGTTGACTGTACTGCTCTGATGCTTGAAATACAATATGTAAAGGAGTACAGTTATGCGTTATATAAAAGAAATATTAAAGAAAAACAGCATATGGGTATTGGTCTACATTGGACTAGGTATATTTAATTCATTTATGGCTAATTACAAGGTTGACTATTTCCAAAAGGTTATTGATGGATTAGCTGATAGAACACTTGCATTTGCAGGAGTTGCAACATATGGCTTTATTTTGCTGGTAAATTATTGTATGAATTATCTGGATAATTACCCTGAAAAGAAGTTGGAACATGGTATTTATCTGGATTTTAAGCTTTTGTCACTTAGAAAAATAAGTACAATCGATTATACGGAATATCAGAAAATAGGTACGGGCAAACTTATTCAAAGGATTGAGAATGGTTCAGTAGCAGGAAGAAATGTATTATTCAATTTCTGGTTGTGTTTGATTCGTGACTTACTTCCTACCATTGGTTTTAGTATATGCTTTATTTGGAAAATAGATGAAAAAATCACTTATGTACTGTTTGCAGGCTATACAGCTATTTTTATAATAACCAACATTCTATTAAAGTTTCTTTACAAAATAAAAGAAAAGATTTTGAATAGTGAAGAACTATTAAATCACTATTTGGTCAGAGGCTATATGGAAATGTTGGTATTTCGTATGAGTAAACAGTTCCCGAGTGAAATAAAGAAGACTTGTAATGCAAAAGAGGATATTGTTTCATCAAAAGTAAAAATGAATATGATTCATGAAGCATTCTTCACAATATTTGCACTACTTGTGGCAATGTTAGATATTGGTATTCTTTTTTATGCATGGAGAACGAAAAACCTTACAGTAGGTTCTGTGGTTGCACTAATTGCACTGATTGAAAATGCTTATACGCCAATTGCCATTTTTAATGTACTTTATGTCCAATATAAATTGGACAAGGCATCGTATAAGAGATTTGAGGAATTTTTAGGCTTAAAAGACGATGTTCAATTAAGAAACGGTAACGCAATAAATACAAATGTTGGAAAAATTGCAATAAGAAATTTATCATTCCAATATGAGGAACGAAAAATTATTGATGGCTTGAGCCTGTCAATACAAAAGGGAGAAAAAATAGCTTTTGTAGGAGAAAGTGGTTCCGGAAAATCGACCTTGATTAGGATATTATTAGGGTTGCTAAAATATAATCAAGGAGAAGTTCGCTTAGGAGACATGGAGTTAAAAGAAATTTGTCTTAATAATCTGTATGATAGAGTTAGTTATCTATCACAGGATGCCCCTGTTTTTGACGGAACAATAAAAGAAAATCTGGTATTTGAGAAACAAGTGTCAGAGGAACAAATGCTAGGGGCATTGAGTGAAGTGCAACTATCTCATTTAGTTGAAAATCTTGCGGAAGGTTTAAATACTGAAATTGGTGAGAAAGGTACTTGTTTATCGGGTGGAGAAAAACAAAGACTTGCATTAGCTCGCTTGTGGTTTGAAGACTCCGAACTTGTCATTTTGGATGAAGCAACATCTGCAATGGATAATTTAACAGAAGAAAATGTAATGAAATCAGTTATGCAAAAAATGAAAGATAAAACTGTCATTGCCATTGCACATAGATTAAATTCCATCGCAGGTTTTGATAGAATTATTCTCTTTAAAGAAGGGAGGATTGTTGGACAAGGTACTTTTGAAGAACTACTACATACAGATTCTTATTTTATGGACTTGTATAATGCGAATGTGAAATAATTGTTTTTTATTGTTAGAGTAGCAGTCCCTTACGGTGCGGTGCCAGAGCATGACGCGGTACTATGCCTGATCCGCAAGGCGTATGAGCTAGGCTGTACGTTATTTGATACTGCTGAAACATATGGCACAGGTCACAATGAACTGTTGGTAGGTGATGCCAATGGATTATAGAATATCTTATACCCCTTATACCCTTGTTAAATTTGAGTATAAGGGGTATAAGGGTATAAAAGATAAGTCAATCAGAAATTCAAGCGCGTATTATAGAATTAGATTAACAAATTGCAAAGTTGCCTTCGGGTTCCGTCTACGTTTGAAAGTGTAGAGAGCACGGACGAATATGTGGATACTGAGATTGCTAAAAATATTCAGTATTCGCTTAGATGCTATCAGTATGAAGATCATTTTCGCCATTTAATTGATGAAAAAAAATGTGCATTGACAGAACATCGATACGGTCTAATTACAGCGAAGACAGTTTTGTATCGCGGCGAGGATCAGACGATTGAGGGGACTCAGTATCGAAATGTTGAAAAATATTTGGTAGAGCTTTCTTCAAGGGGGGTGCGGACGCTTTCTTGGACCTGAATTAAGCAATTCCAAGACTGCGTCTATACTCCATCGGACTCAAACCCCCTAATGATAGTTTGATCCTTTTATCTCTATAC
>QUFP01000032.1 GCA_003478935.1 Firmicutes bacterium AF25-13AC | reverse complement strand
CATTTCATACTTCTGAAAATTCAAAAATAATTCTACAAGATATATTTGGAAATGAGTACAATTTATTTCAACAATTGTTTTCTAAGAGCTATCTATTAGTTCCTGAAAATTCAAAAATAATTCTACAAGATATATTTGGAAATGAGTACAATTTATTTCAACAATTGTTTTCTAAGAGCTATCTATTAGTTCCTTTGATTGAATCTGAGCCTAAAAATCTTCAAGATTCTATAGTAGAAATAAAACAATATAAAACTATTCAGAAATCCGCCCCAAAAACAGCTATTACATTAACTATACCGGAGGTATTATGTCTGAGATATCTTTTAATACGGTCTTAACAACACTACTTATATCAAACTTACTTTTTTCGCTTTCCTGCCTTCTTTTTAGCAATTCAAATTTAATTCTTGCAGTTGGGTATAAAACAGTTTTGTTTATTTTGCTTCTCTCTGTTTTACGTCTGCTTCTTCCAATTGATTTTACATTTACCACGAACATTCTCATGAAAGGACTTCCATCCGAAATTTCAAGTTTTATTCGCACGCCTCGTACTGCATCACTGGGGATTCATTTTTCTATATGGAATATATTGCTTCTTATCTGGGGATGTGGTACTTTGATTCAAGCATTTCTCTACTTTCGCCAATATAAAAAAATTCACGCGATTATTTCTACTGCTGGAAAAGATGTCACTTTGGATAAAAAATATACTCAAATTCTAGCATCTGTTCAAGCTGCTTACGGAATTCATCAGCATTTTACGCTTGTTGAACTGTCTTTTCTTTCAAGCCCTATGCTTTTTTCAATCCGAAGGCCATGTATCTTATTGCCAGCACAAAATAATTATTGTGAAACAGACTTAACTTATATCTTTCGTCATGAACTGACACATTTTAAACATCATGATCTCTTGTATAAATTGTTTTTTCAGTTGGTATTTATCATTTACTGGTGGAATCCGTTAAAATATCTTCTGCAAAAACAGCTTAACAGTCTTTTGGAAATCAATGTGGATTCCAATCTCACAAAAGACCCAAGTGATCTCATTCCATATATGGAATGCTTAGTTAACGTAAAGAAGCAATCTGTTACCAATACCGAAAAGCAATTTAATAATTACATGCTTTCTTTAAATAACTTCAAAAAAAGTATGCTTGAAAAACGATTTTATTTATTGGCTCGCGATGCAAAGCAGAAATATTTCTATTCCATATTTTTCGTTTTTGCCAGCATACTTATTTTTCTTCTATCCTATTGTTTTACATTGGAGCCATCTGCACTTCCTATATCTACTGACACTGAACAAATATTTATCTTAACAGATGAAAATGCCTATGCGATACCAAATGCTAATGGTACTTATGATCTTTATCTATATGGAGAATATCTTGAAACAGTTGACTCATTAAAATATTATAGTTCAATACCAATTAAAAAGGAGACGCCAAAATGAAAAAAATATTAACTTATACGCTTATTATATTTTGTTTTGTCAGCAATTTATTTTGCAAAAAAAGTGAAGCTAGTACATGTCAACCTATAATATCAATCTCTCTACTAGAAACGCCTAATCCACTTAATACTGAAAATTATGAATGGTGTTATAAAATAGAGAGCGGTAAAATATATAAGCGCTTATTTGATCGTAATAACAACTGTTGGATAGGTAATTGGATTTATGTAAGAGATATTTAATTAACATCACTCAGCCAATTTTATGTACTTATTTTTGAGGAGAAGTTAATTTCACTTCTCCCCTTCACTAATAATTATTTGTTTTACTTTACGTTCGTGTAAATCTTCTTTCTCATCCAATACAGACTGCCTCCTACTGCCGCCAGCATTCCAATCCAGTACACACCATACAACATGACCTGTCCGTTTTGGAAAGTAAGCTGCGGCAAAAGGCCGCCGATAACACTCACACCGGACAGATTTACCTTCCAAAGATATAAAATACATGGTCCCAAAAACAGTAAGAAACAGATTACGCTTCCAAGTGCCTGTTTCTTTACTGCACTGGTAACAGCTGCTGTGATTATGCTGCAAATCACTGCTGTCAGATAGCGAAGCACAAACATCACAACAAATGCATGACGAATGGACAACGGCACAGGCAACTTTTGATAGCCTGGCACTCCATTTAAGACAAGGGACGCATCCACCTCTGACAAATCGCGCCAGATTGCTACATAATACGGCACATACAAAATTGCATACAGCACCGTTGCGCACAAAATTGTCTGCAACAATTTTCTTCTTTGTAATGGCTGCCGTCCCTTTTGCGTGGATTGTAACAGCGCCATCATGCCATTTCGTTCCTCGATTCCAAACAGACCCGATACGCCCAGAATCAATGCTGAAAGCAGCACACAGGCAAGAAACATTTGATTATTCTCATCCTTAAACAGATAGGACAGCTTATACTGATCGACAAATCCTGCATTTTCAAATCCATTCTCTTTCGCATTCTTAATCACCTGTTCCTGTGCCAAAATTTTATAAAACCCTCTTGACCGCATTTCAATCAACTGCTGGCGCTTCTCCATCCAGTCTGTGTATGTCTCCAAAGAGATTTCTCCATTTTGAAATTGCTCTTGGGTTTCAAGTGCCTCTTGATCGGTCATCTGCATAATTTGTGTTTCCTGCTCCAGCCATGCCCTTGTCTCTTCGGTATACGTGCCTTGCAGCTGCTCAATATAATACCGATATGCCTGTATTTCTGTCGTTCCTGTATGAGATGGAATTCCCTCTGCCATGTGCATCGAAATAGCCGAAGCCACAATCAAAAATACCCCCATTCCGCCGAGCACATAAAACTTGTATCCCTCATGTGCAAAAATACTCACATGCTTTCCGCCAAATGAACAGACTGCAATTTGTCTGCCTGACGCTATGCCGTGTACACGCTTTCCCTCACGCTCACGACAGTAAATCAAAATCGAAAGCACCATGCACAGAAAAATTGTTGCAATACATAGAACCATCTTTGCAAACCCTGCCCAAATTGGATAGGAAAACAAATTTAAATTCCAATAAACCGTAAACGGCTGTGATGCATCCAGTACCGAAAACAGATTTACATAGCGAAACCAATTCCATTTTGAAAGGCTATTTACAGTGGTATACAATGCATATTCGATCAGCGCCACCCCAAAATAGGTGCAGACAGCCGGCACAAATCGTTTCCATGCTATCATAAAAAATACAATCAGGCTGCCGAACACCAAACAAGCTGCCACTTTAATTCCCAGAAACAGCCATATGTATGTCCCGATTGAAACTGGAAGTACACAATTTCGATATTCAGAAAGTGACTGCAATGCCACATCTAAATTTCCGATTCCATACAAGGAAAAAGCGAACAAAAACTGTGCCGCATAAAGCAAAAAAGAAAGGATTGCAAGCATCAGAAAATACACCGCAAGTTTTGCGCTGATGAATGCCATGCCGCCTCTTTTTGCCGTCTGAAGAATCGGATAGATTCCATTCTCGCGCTCCCTGCAAAAGATCTGCCAACCAATCAGGATCACCAAAAACAAGATCATCATATCAACCATCACTGTATTGGTTCCCATATAGATGGCCGCACTGTAATCATATTCTAGTGTGAGATCACCCAGCTTTTTATAGGCCTCTGCCGTCTGCATGATGTTGCGGCTGCTATATCCGCTAATATCTGAAAAAAGTGCCAAATCTTCTAATTCATCGGCTTTTTGTTGAATGCTCTCTCGAAACTGCGGATACGATTCCTGATAGGTTAATCTCGACACAATATTATTATAAAATTTATGCATTGTCAGATGACTCATTTCTTCTGGTACTTCTTCTGACTGATGCAAGCGTACTTCCATATCCACATCTGGATAGAGTTCCTGAAACTCCATCAGTGATGACTCAATATCTTGTCCATTCTCTTCTGCCGCTAAAAGGCCATGATACCAGCCTTCAATCTCAAAATATTGTTTTAACTTGTCACGGTCTGTTCCCTTTGTTTTTTCTAGTTCTTCGCTCCAAAAGGCGCCGCGCAGCCCACTGTACTGATCGTATTGTCCGCCTGAGCGTGTCTCACTCCACTGGTAAGCAATGCTGATGCCCAAACACAAAATTATAATTGCCAACAGTGCTTTCGATGCGACGGTCTTTCTTAACTCATATAAAAAAAGTTCCAAAAGTCCCATTTTTCTTTCCCCACTCTCTATCCAATATCTGCTTCCATCCGATACAAATATACATCTTCCATATTTGCCGCAGCCTTTTTTCGTTCAGCCGGGAACTGCTCCCCATTTCCTACTGCACGAACAAGCATCCCGGCATCGGTCATCATAATGTTGCTGACCAGATATTTTTTCTGCACACCTGCCATCTCCTCCGGCTGAATCAAAAATTCCCATACCAGCCCGTCCATTTCTCGGATCAGATCCATCGGCGATGCTTTTTTGAGAATGCGTCCTTGTTTCAATAAAATGATTTCTTTCGCGATGCACTCCACGTCCGTAACTACATGTGTTGCCAATAGAACGATCTTATCTGCTGCAATCTCACTGATAAAATTGCGGATGCGAATGCGCTCTTTCGGGTCCAGACCCGCCGTTGGCTCATCTAACACAAGTACATCTGGCTCATTTAATAATGCCTGCGCAATTAAAAGGCGCTGCTTCATTCCACCGGAATAGCCTCCGATACGTCGATCTGCGGCATCCTTTAAATTCACCAACTCTAGCAGTTCATTTACACGCGTTTTGGCTTCTCTATGTGACAATCCCTTTAACGCTGCCATGTACCATAAAAAACGTGTCCCGGTAAAGGAACTGTATAGCCCTTGCTGCTGTGGCATATAGCCAAGCCTTGCACGATACGCATTGCTGTTTTTCCAGATCACATTTCCATCGAGCGACACTTCACCCGCTGTTGGCCTCAGATTATCAGTAATGATGTTCATCAGCGTTGATTTTCCTGCGCCGTTTGGTCCTAAGAGACCATACACACCAGGGGTAAGACTTGTGGAAATTTCTGATAATGCTTTTTTTCCATTTTTATAGGTGTGCGATACATTTTTAATTTCCAGCTCCATCGGTGTCCTCCTTTTTTGTTAGCTCATTGGGTTCATTAATCTTATTTGGCTTATTTGGTTCACTATTAAAATCACCCTCATTATTAAATATTATATACTGTATTTTAAATAAAATATCGTTTTTTGTCAACGAAAAAAGGAACTCTGCTACCGCAAAATTCCCCTCGCTCTAACTATCTCTAACGATTATTCGTAAAATAAAAATAAAACCACATTCTTTATATATATAAGATCAATCTAACAATTTTCCCTCTCTATATGACCACTCAAGATAGTTTGGATTTTGATAATATAAATCGGTATTAAATTCGATATCTCATCACTGATAAAAGAAGAAAATATTTTCATCAACTCTGAAACTTCATCTCCCGGCTTCGCACAGTCCTCTATCATAATACTATATAATTTACCAATATCAAGAAAACTCGGGATCGAATACTTGCAAGCCGATATTGTATCAAAATCTCCCTGCTTTATTTTATAATAATCAACTACTTCATCGCTAACCTGTTCAAAACTAAGGCAGTGATCTACCTCTGCATCATACAAAAGCTTTTTTATACCATCTTCACCAATTTGATTCACAATATCTCCACGATGATTTTTTGTTTCTCTTGCAATATATTCAATTAGCGCGCACACATAAAAATAATCATTTCTTTCCTTCTCTGTCATAAACTACCTCACTCTTTACAAACGTCAGACAATCAAGTGCCGACAATGTATGGAAACTTATTTGATGTGTCGGATATTTAAATTCTGCCAACACCCCAAACTGCTTTCTGTTTATTCGCCCATCTTACTGCCTGTTTAAAATTATTGGTGCAATAAAATCCCCAAGAAAAATCTTTTGTATACCTTGCCTTTCTTACTTCTGGGTACTGAACAATCTCTTTACTCGCATGATATAGTTCCATTCTTCACCTCTTTATTAAATGACCATCTTTTTCTACTTACTTTTTATTATAATAGTAATAAAAAAAGTGTCTGTCAAGCTTTTTGCTCTTCCACATTTTGGGTTGTTTTCTTTCGTTTCTTGTGGTATACCTATTATGAGAAAAAGACTGACTTTGAGAAAGGCTTATTATTATACATATGAATATCCAAAACATCGACTTATTTGAAATGCACGAACCTTTAACAGGTTCTTTTCCTTTTGCTGCCCTGACGGCTGTTCTGCCTGATGACATTTCTTCTGTATCTATTCACTGGCAGGATACTATGGAAATTCTTCTAATCCGTGAAGGAACTGGACGAGTATCAATTGACCTTGAAAAAATTTCAGTAAAAAAGGGCGATATCTGTCTGGTTTTACCAGGTCAGCTGCATTCCATTGACGCAGATTCAAACTCCTCACTGAAGATTAGCATGATCCAATTTCCGCTGTCTCTTCTTTCTGGAAGTACAGATAATGACGATGCATTTGCATTTTTAGAGCCACTCTCAAAGGGAGATCAAGTCATTCCATGGCTTATCACGCCTGAAGACGGCTGGTACAATGAGTTTCGTCAATGTTTTGAGGAAATGTTTCAGCTGCAGACGTTTTATTCAGCAGCTTACCCGCTTGGCATAAAGAGCTGTCTCTTTCGCCTGTTTTATCTGCTATTTTACAATGAGCCGTCTGTAAAGCCAAAGAGCCGCCCACAAAAATCAGTAGTAAAGACAAAACAAATCATTAGCTATATCACAGATCATTACAGTGAACCGCTGTCTACTGAGCAGATGGCAAAAGTATGTGAATTTAGTGAATCTCACTTTGTTAAGTTCTTTAAGTCCACGATTGGCATAACATTCACAGAATGCTTAAACAGCTATCGTCTTTCTCAAGCTTCAAGACTGCTGCTTGCAGACGCTTATGAACCAATCATGGACATTGCAAGAAGATGCGGTTTTAACAGCATTCCTCATTTTAACCGCGTCTTTAAGAAAAAATATGGAATTACGCCAAGTGCGCTTCGCGGCACAAAATCTTCTCCAGAGACGGCAGATCCATCGCTCTCATAACAATATCACAATTTGCCGTCTCTCCTTCTGGTGACAAATTGGAATGAATATAGCATGCACCCATACCAAGTGATTTTGCAGTACGTATGTCATCATATTCGCTGTTTCCGATCATCATTACCTTTGCCGGATCTAAGCTTTCTGACGTTAATAATGCCTTAAAATAAGCAGCATCTGGCTTTTTGCAATGGTAATCTGATGACAGGCACACCTTATCAAAGTAATCGTAAATACCAAGATAGCGCAGCTCGCTGGCAGTAAATACCTGCTGCGCATTGCTAAGCACATAGAGCTTTTTTCCTTTCTTTTTCAGGTGGGCAAGAAGCTCTTTTGCACCATAATATAAGCGAACATAGCGCAGTGAAAAGCTTCGAAATACCTGCGCGGCATCCAC
Source organism: Firmicutes bacterium AF25-13AC (assembly GCA_003478935.1). GTDB lineage: Bacteria > Bacillota > Clostridia > Lachnospirales > Lachnospiraceae > Anthropogastromicrobium > Anthropogastromicrobium aceti. The sequence goes on along the minus strand of QUFP01000032.1, from coordinate 47,200 downwards.
AGCCTCCTGTATGGAAACACGCACACCCTTTTCTTCATATAAACGCATAAAGACACGTTCTACCTGTGGCTCAGGAATCTGTTTGGGATTTTCATGCAAAAGCCGTTCTTCCTCATCATGAATCAATGCACCATATCTCCAGCGAAGCTCCCATGAACCGTACCTTGCTCCTTTGTAGGCATAATATTTTGCCATAAACTCCCAAAGCTCATGATCACCCTCTTCTGTATGAATGTCAATCAAAGTGCCATACAGATCAAAAAAATATGCCTGATACTCTGACATGCCAGGCGCAACAATCGGTGTATATCGCTCATCTTTGATATAGCGTCCCTTTTTTCCTGCTTGTGAAATGATTATGCCATCGCCGTCATTTATGGTACATATCTTTCGTCCTGTCTCCTCCTCGTAGCTTTCCAGTATCTCCTTTGTCTGTTCATAAGCAGTCAGATATGCCAGGTAATGCGGCATAATATTTAACGGCACAATGCCAAAACCGCTGCAGTCTACATTTTCTCCAACTTCCTCGATACCACCAGGTTCAATCTGACAGGCAAACTCCATCGTATCGCCAAGAACCATGCTGCCGGCACTTATTCCTATAAGCACATGGCGGTTAGCAAGCTCAGTCAAAACTTCCAGACTATTTTTCCACTTTTTTAAATGCTTGCGCAGATAAAATGGATTTCCGCCCATCAAAATAACAACATCATATGCCAATAAAAAAGTCGCATCCTGAAATTCCACGTCCACGCACTCCGGCTCAAGCCCAAAGCGCCTCATAAGCGCACTTAATATTGGAACATTATGATCTTTTTCTTTATACCGGCACGAGGCGGTTGTCACAAGCGCTGCTCTTCTTGATATTGGCACAAGTGCTTTTTTTATTTCTTCCTCCAGCTGTAAAGAAGTAATTCCGTCTGCTGTCAGTAATATCATTTTTTTCCTCATTTCCGCACAGGATTGTGCTAATTTTATAAACTAATTATACCCTTTCCCACTCCGATTTGCAAGCAAAAGGCGTATTACTACTAAGCCCCTTCGGTGCAATATAAAAAGGCGCGCACCCTGCGGTACGCGCCTTAAAAATTTTATTAAATGATTAGAAATCTACTTCCTCATCGTAGTAGCAGCACTTTAACAGCTTTGCCATCTGCTCTGGGTTAATGCTTCTTGGATTGGATCCTGTACAAGCATCACCTACTGCAAGCTCTGCAACTGTTGGCAGCTTCTCCATAAATTCTTTCTCGTCGATGATTCCGCCCTCATAATCCTTGATGCAGGTCGGGATATCAAGCTGCTTGTTCATGTTCTGGATATGAGCGATCAGTGCATCTACAAGCTCTGCATCGGTGCTTCCCTCTAAGTGAAGGAATCTTGCGATATTTGCATATCTTACCTGTGCTTCTGGCTCTGCTGCGTTGAAGCGGATAACCTTTGGCAGGTACATTGCGTTTGCACATCCATGAACGATATGTCCGCCGCTGTAAGCTGCACCAGTCTTATGTGCCATGGAGTGAACGATTCCAAGCAGTGCGTTAGAGAATGCCATACCAGCCAGACACTGTGCATCATGCATCTTTGCACGTGCATCCATGTCGCCATTGTATGATGGAATCAGATACTCGCTGATCAGCTCGATTGCATGCAGTGCAAGCGGATCGGTATACTCGCAGTGAAGAGTAGAAACATATGCCTCGATTGCATGAGTCATAGCATCCATACCTGTATGTGCAGTCAGCTTCTTTGGCATGGTCTCTGCTAACTCTGGATCTACGATAGCTACATCTGGAGTGATGTTGAAGTCTGCTAACGGATATTTAATACCCTTCTTGTAATCGGTGATAACGGAGAATGCTGTTACCTCGGTAGCAGTACCTGATGTAGATGGGATTGCACAGAACTTAGCCTTTGTACGAAGTGTCGGGAAGTTAAACGGAATGCACAGATCCTCAAATGTAACATTTGGATACTCATAGAATGCCCACATAGCCTTCGCTGCATCGATTGGAGATCCTCCTCCGATTGATACGATCCAGTCTGGTCCAAACTCGGTCATTGCTGCTGCACCCTTCATGACAGTATCCACTGATGGGTCTGGCTCTACACCCTCAAACAACTGAACCTCCATACCTGCCTCCTTAAGATAGGAAACAACCTTATCCAGAAAACCGAAACGCTTCATAGAACCACCGCCAACAACGACGATTGCCTTCTTTCCTTTCAGCGTCTTTAATGCTTCAAGTGCTCCCTTGCCATGATACAGATCTCTTGGTAATGTAAATCTTGCCATGATAATTCTTCCTTTCTATTCTGGTCTGTCTAACTTCAGCCAGTTTTTATTAAATGATATATTTTTATTCTATCCTGCTTTTTGCAAGACTTCGTTTGTTAATTATCAAACAAAGTAACTTTATCACATTTATCTGAAATAATCAAGCATTTTTTTGTAAATTTTCCAAGATTTTTTTGTATAAAAAGATCTGCTCATCCGTTTTTTTCAACAGATGAGCAGATCTTACTACTCGTTTAATAATTTTACTAAAATCTCGTTTACAGCTGTTGGATTTGCCTTGCCTTTCATGGCCTTCATAGTCTGTCCAACTAAGAAGCCTATAGCCTTTTGCTTTCCTGCTTTATAGTCTGCTACTGACTGCGGATTTGCTGCAATGATCTCTTCGATGGTCTTTTGTAATGCACCAGTATCGCTTACCATGCCCAAACCATGCTCTTTTACATAGCTTTCCGGCTCGATATCGTCTGCAAAAATTTTCTCAAAGACCTCTTTTGCAACGGTCTGGTTGATTGTCTTTTTCTCGACAAGCGAAATTAGTGTAGCCAAATTTTTTGGAGAAAAGTCAAGTTCGTCCGGCTCCATTGTATGCTCTTTTAGAAGACGCATCGTCTCTGTCATCAGCCAGTTTGATACCTTCTTTGGCGCTGCACCAAGAGCAACAGTCTGCTCGAAAATATCAGCCATACGCTTAGAACCTGTGATAATATCAGCATCATAATCCGGTATCTCGTATTCTTCCTTATAGCGTGCCATCTTTTCATCACGAAGCTCTGGCTGAGATGATTTTAACTGTTTGATCCACTCATCTGGAATCTGAAGCGGCGGCAGATCTGGTTCTGGAAAATAGCGATAATCCTGCGCATCCTCTTTTGAACGCATAGGATATGAATATTCCTTATTGTCATCCCAGCGTCTCGTCTCCTGAACAACACTCTTGCCTTCTTCAATAAGCTCAATCTGACGCGCTCTCTCCGATTCAATGGCACGCGCAATAGCCTTAAATGAATTTAAATTCTTCATTTCGGTACGTGTTCCAAATTTCTCTGCACCAACAGGGCGAACAGACAAGTTGACATCAGCACGCATAGAACCTTCCTGAAGCTTACAGTCTGAAGCACCAAGATATTGAATAATCAGGCGAAGCTTTTCAAGATATGCAATAACTTCATCAGCACTTCTCATATCTGGCTCAGAAACAATCTCTATAAGCGGCACACCTGAACGGTTATAGTCTACTAATGAGACATCCTCCCACTCATCATGAACAAGCTTTCCTGCATCTTCCTCCATATGGATCTCATGGATACGTACAATCTTTTTCTGACCGTTTACATCTATCTTGATACCGCCATCATGACATATCGGATAATACAGCTGAGAGATCTGATAGTTCTGCGGATTATCTGGATAAAAATAGTTCTTACGATCAAACTTGCAATACTGATTGATCTGACAATTAGTTGCCAGTCCAACTGCCATTGCATACTCAACAACCTGCTTGTTTAATACCGGAAGAGAACCCGGAAGACCGGTGCAGACTGGGCAAGTATGGCTGTTTGGTGCTCCTCCGAATGCGGTAGAGCAGCCGCAGAAAATTTTTGTTTTTGTTGCAAGCTCTACATGAACTTCAAGACCGATCACGGTTTCATACTGTGACATCAAGCTTCCTCCTCTCTTTCCGTCTCATACGCAAAGCCTGCGCGAAGCAATGTTTTTTCTTTAAAGCAGCCGCCTAGAAGCTGCATTCCGATTGGAAGTCCATTTTTGTCCTTTCCACATGGAATTGACAAGCCTGGAATTCCGGCAAGATTTGCGGATATTGTGTAAATATCACTCAAATACATTTTCATTGGATCACGCAAGCTGCTTCCCAAAAGAGGTGCCGTTGTCGGTGCTGCCGGTGCCAAAATGATATCATATTTTCAAATGCTTTGTCAAATTCTTTCTTGATCAGCGCCTTTGTCTTTAATGCTTTTAAATAATAAGCATCATAATAGCCTGAGCTTAAAACAAAGGAACCTAACATGATACGGCGCTTTACCTCTGAACCAAAGCCTTCAGAACGTGTCTTTTTGTACATGCTGTGAAGATCACCATATTCTTTTGTGCGGTAGCCATACTTTACACCATCAAAACGCTCAAGGTTTGAGCTAGCTTCTGCCGATGCTATGATATAGTATGCCGGAATTGCATATTGAACAAGACCTAAATCGAACTCCTCTACAATAGCTCCCATACGCTTAAAAGTTTCTGCTGCCTTAAAAATTGCTGCCTTTACTTCGCTGTCAAGACCTTCGCCAAAATAGTCCTTTGGAAGTCCGATGCGAAGACCTTTTACATCTCTTACAAGTGCAGACGTAAAATCATACTCTTCGCGTTTCATCGACGTACTGTCTTTTTTATCATATGAAGCAATTGTCTCAAGAACAGCTGCGCAGTCAGTAACATTTTTTGTCATCGGACCAATCTGATCAAGTGAAGAACCATAGGCAATAAGTCCATAACGGGAAACCGTGCCATATGTTGGCTTCATACCGGTGATACCGCAGAATGCAGATGGCTGACGAATGGAACCGCCTGTATCAGAACCAAGTGCAAAAAAACACTCATTTAAAGCAACTGCAGCTGCACTTCCTCCTGAAGAACCGCCTGGAACATGGTCTGGATTATGAGGATTTCTTGTAACACCATAGTATGAAGTCTCTGTTGTACTTCCCATCGCAAACTCATCCATGTTTGTCTTTCCAATAATTACACAGCCTGCATCAGTTAAGTTTTGAACTGCTGATGCCGTGTAGGTTGGAATATAATTTTCCAAAATTTTTGAACTGCAGGTGGTTAACAGTCCTTTCGTGCACATGTTATCTTTGATGGCCACCGGTACACCGGCAAGTGCTCCTGTCAGCTCACCCTTGTCTATTTTTTCCTGAACAGCATCAGCCTGCTTGTAAGCGCCCTCTTTATCGAGTGTCACATACGCATGATACCTATCTTCTGTCTGATCAATCTGTGCGAAAACTGCATCGAGCGCCTCCCGCACGGAGATCTCTTTTTCTTTTATCTTTTTTCCCAGCGAAACTGCTGTCAATTTTTGAATCTCCATTAAACTGTCTCCTGTCTTTCCATTACCTGTTATCTAATCAAGCCAAATGTTTTGTAATTATTCAGAACACCATTACACAGTCTTTGGAACCTTGAATGCTCCGTTTTTCTGTTCCGGTGCATTTGCAAGTGTCTCCTCGCTTCCATCTCCATTTGTAACTACATCCTCACGGAACACATTGAAAACAGGGAATGCATGACTCATTGGCTCTACATTGGATGTGTCCAGCTCACCAAGCATATCTATATAGTCAAGCATATCAGACATATCTTTTTTTGCCTGCTCCTTTTCCTCTTCGGAAAGCGCGAGCTTTGCTAATATTCCAACATACTCTATTGTCTCATCATCAATTATATTTGCCATCGTGATTTCCTTCCAATTTTTCTTTATATTTTTACGAAAGCGGTTTGACTTCTTCGTCTCACCGCTCATTAAATGTTACGGCTCCAGTCTGGAAAGATCTCTTGGGAAGAGGCAGGTCTCACGCACGTTGTCCTCACCGATCAGCTTCATCGTCAGACGCTCTAGGCCAATGCCGAGTCCTCCGTGCGGCGGCATTCCATGCTTGAAGATATCAAGGTACTGATCCATGCCTTCAGTTGTCATACCCTTTGCCTCGATCTTGTCAAGAAGCATCTGATACTCGTGAATACGCTGTCCTCCTGTTGTAACCTCAAGTCCCTTAAACAATAGATCGAAGCTTTGAGTGAATGTCTTGTCATCTGGATCATCCATTGCATAGAATGGACGCTTCTTGCTAGGATAGTGAGTAACAAATACGAAGTCTGCGCCATATTCTTCCTCGAAGTAGCGGCCAATCAGTGCTTCCTCCTCTGGTTCAAGATCATATGGGTTTCTGATCTGTCTGTTATATTTCTCTGCCACAAGACGCTTTGCCTCATCGAATCGTACCTGTGGAATCTCATCAACCTTTGGAAGTGTAATGTCAAGCATATCAAGCTCTGTTTTATAATCCTTCTTTAACAGCTCCATTGTGTACTGTAAAAATCCAGTTTCCATTGCCATGATGTCTTCGAAGCTATCGATAAATCCCATCTCAAAATCAAGACTCGTATATTCGTTTAAATGGCGCTTTGTATTGTGCTTTTCTGCACGGAATACCGGTCCGGTCTCAAACACGCGGTCAAATACGCCGACCATCATCTGCTTGTAGAACTGCGGGCTCTGTGCGAGCACTGCCGGACGGTGGAAATAATCAAGCTTAAATACATTAGAACCGCCCTCTGCTCCCTTTGCTCCGATCTTTGGAGTTCTGATCTGCGTGAAGCCCTGTGAAGTTAAAAATTCACAAAAGCCTCTTGCAATTCCCTCCTGAATGCGAAACTTTGCACGCTCTTTCAAATTGCGAAGAGATAATGGGCGGTAGTTTAATTTTGCTTCCAGTGAAGTATTTAGTTTCCATTTGTTGACAGGTAATGGCATTGCTGCCGAAGGCTCTGATAAAATAGTCACTGATGTTAAACGAAGCTCTCTTCCAAACGGTGCTCTCTTTTCTTCATAAACAACACCCTCTACACGAATTGCGCTCTCATCCTTTAATTCGCCTAACTCAAAGCCTGCTGTTTTTTCTTCATAGACACACTGAATGAGTCCCTCTGCCTTTCGTAAGATCACAAAGCGTACATCGCCCATGTCTCTTACGGCATGAACCATTCCCTCCATGCGAACAGTCTTTCCATCACAGCTTCCCTGTGCTAATTCCTTAATACTTGCATACTCTTTTTTGTCTGATTCCACTGATAAATTCCATGTTGTCCTTTCTTTTCAGCCAAAATACGAGTCTCCATGGTTGATGCTGGTACTTTTATTTATTATAATGCTTACGAAGTTGCTGCATTATACAAAAAACCCCGGAAACTGTAACTTATTACAGTCTCCGGGGCGAAACATCTTCGTTCCGCGGTACCACCCGCATTCAATCCATATCTGGATCACTCTATGGTTATAACGTAAACCAACGTGCAAACCTACCTGTCTGCTTATTGCAAACGCTCAGAATGCCCGCTCCGGAGCGTTCCCACACCCAGTCCCTCATGACGGCGCTCTCAGTCGGTGACGCCCTCTTCCTGTCAAGATCGTTGGGATAGAGTCTCCTTCAATGCGTTTCTTATGGTTCATTACTATAGCACACGAAAGTTTAAAATGCAAGTAAAAAATATCTAATCTGTGAACTGTAGTTTAGAAATTGTCAATATTCACAATATGGCCGTGTTCAAAATGCATTATTTTTGTAAATTCAATCGTTCCTTGTGGGTCATGCTCAACGACAATTATAAATTTATTCTTCTTTTTTGCAATAAGATTTAACAGCTGCTCATATTTTTCTCTTGTTTCCTGATCAAGACCAGCCTCAATTTCATCTACAATCAAAACAGATGCTTCTTCGATTCTAAGAAGCATTTTCATGATTAACAGCTTCTTTCGCTGTCCCACCGACAATGATTTTCCCTCATTTTCGATGGCACGATCCGCCGCTATATCATATTCTTTTAACAGATATGTCACAGCTTCTCCATCGTTTTGTGTGATAATGTGTAAATAATCTTCTACTGTCTCGTTTAAAAAAATCTCCTCCTGACCAACATACAAAAACTGGCGGCTCATATCCTGTTTGCTATAAACATCAACTGATTGTGAATTGATTCTTATTGTTCCACTGTCTGGTCGATAAAGTCCGAGCAAAAGCTTGATAAATGTAGACTTTCCGCAGCCATTTTCACCCATCAGGCGAACCATCTCTCCTTTTTGCAGACAGCAAGAAACTTGTGTTAAGGCAGGTGCGCCGCTTGCATAAGAAAAATAAACTGAGTTGAACTCGATTGATTCAACATCTTTTAATGACTCTGTTTTCTGGCGTGGCTCTAATTTGCACACCTTATCTACATTCTCAAAGCTTACTTGTGCACGCATAATTTGCCGCAGCAATTCCTGTACATTCTGACCCTGCGAATTAATTACAGTTGACAACATCGTAAAAAAGATCAAATTTCCAATTGATCCCCCCCATGAAGGAATTAACAATAAAACAGACAGCAACATAGTAGATATTGTGTTATAATGTTCGGACAACTTGGACCAAAAAAGCATAAGGCGATCTTCTTTTTTTGCAGTCTTAATAAAATCACTTAATTTTCTCGTTGTTTCCTGCTGAAAGTAATCGAGCACATCATTTGTCTGGACAAGTGTCATTGAGTCAATATACTGATTGCAGACGGCATGGCACTGTTTCATTTTCTGATTTGTCTTACCTGCCTTTTGTGAAATTCGTTTTCGCCCCAAAAATGACACATACCAACCAAGACCAACTGAAAACACCAAAAAAACTGCAAATTTTATGCTAAATGCAAAGGCCAATACCATACATACAATAGTTGTCAATACCGCACTGATAAACGACGGTATATGATGACCTGTCACGCGAAATACATCAAGCACATCAGCATACATTGTATGCTTTAGCACCTCTGCACCAATCTTATCAGCATCGGATAAGGAAGCGGCCGCAAGTGCTGCCTCCATCTTGAGTGTCAAGTCTCTCATACAAAGACCGCCTAACTTATCTAGCAGCAAATACCATCTAATTTCCATCTAGGTATTAAACCCCATACATGATAAAAATGCTGCGAATGCGGCAAGCAAAAAAAGAAGTTCTTTCTGCCCCAGATTGTTTGCCTGTGAGATACGGTCTACCAAAAAGCGCATTCCACACGGAATCAAAAGGTTGCTCACGGTCACTGCCGCCATGATCACAAATGACATCACAAAAAGCTTTTTATATGTGATAATCATTTTTTTGTAATAGGTCATTATCAATTTCATTATTTTATTTATCCCTCAATATTTTCTATTGCATTTTGCATATTTATGATATCATTTATTTGCTATCATTGTCTGTTCTAAGAGTGTTTTACATCTGCCTTTTTTTATGGTTCATGCGCTCTTGGCACCAGCTTCCTATCTCGGTGAGGCATAAAAAAGGAGTATTAAAAAAAGGCCTGGAATCAAAATCATCCACCATGCGCGCATAACGAAGGCATTCTGGGCAAGTGCGAGCATACTGCCCCACGAGATTGTCTCTATTGGAAGACCAAGCCCCAGAAAGCTAAGTGTTGATTCTTCAGCTATTGCTGTTCGTACACTCATAATAATCATAAATAAAATGGATGGAAGAAAATTTGGTGCAAGATGCCAGTAAAGCACATGAAAAAAGCCGCCGCCCATGCACTGTGATGCCGTGACAAAGCCGCTTTCTTTTACTGTTTTTGCCTGTGTGCGCACGATTTTTGCCATTGAAAACCATCCGCAAAGTCCTATCGCTGCACTCATTCCTATAATATTTTTTCCAAATACTGCCTGCACAAATAAGACAAGCAAAAGCGATGGAACAGAAAGAAGCACGTCTACAAGACGCATCAAAAGCCTATCCAGCCACGCAGGTGACAGTGCACTTGCTGTGCCATACAAAACTGCAATAACTGCTGATATTGCAGCTGATAAAAAGCCAATGGTAAGAGAAACACGTCCGCCATGCCAGATACATGAAAACAGATCGCGTCCCATAGTATCTGTTCCAAAGAAAAATTCACGCCCTGGTGCGCGGCTGCAGTTCATAAGATCCATATAGGACGCATCTTTGCAAAAAAATGGTGCAAACACACATCCCATAATCAAAATACCAAGCAGCACAAAGGAAAGAAACGGTACTTTTTTTCTCTTCGTTATATGTTTTTCAAAGCTCATTTTCCCTCCTGCGCCATATATGGATTTAATCTTGCGTTCACTAGCTCTGCAATCGTGTTTGCTGCTATCATCACTACTCCTGTTAAAAGGCATAGTACCATAAGCATGTTGTAATCAGATGTTTTGGCACTCTCATACGTAAGCATACCAATTCCCGGATAGCCAAATACTGCTTCTACCAAATAAGTACCGCCAAGAATATGCGCTACTGAAACTGCCATAAGACTAATATAAGCTGGCAGCACATTTTTTAGGCAGTGACGAAATAAGATTGTGCTGTCTTTTGTTCCCTTTGCACGTGCAAGCACGATATATTCTGAACGTGTTTCTTCGCAGAGCATATTTCGCACCATATAGGCAAAATACCACAAATGACCAGCCACTGAGGCAATCAATGGCAGCACAAGATGACGCAACCTGTCAAGTAAGCTGCCTCCTCCAATTGAATATGCACCGCTTGCCGGAAGCCAGCCAAGCAATACGCTGAACACAAAAATCAGTATGAGTGCCATCCAAAATTCTGGAATGCAGCTTGTAATCGTTCCAAGGCGCACAATAAGTCTGTCTGCAAATTTATTTTCATTCCAAGCACATAAAAGTCCTAACAGCAGTGCTCCAATAAATAAAATCACATAGCTTAATACGCCTAAAATAAGTGTATTTTGGATACGTTCTTTGATCACAATAGTAACGTCCTGCTTATATTTGTAGGAGATTCCAAAATCACCGGACAGCGCCAGCTTAAGCCAGCGCACATATTGTACCGGAATCGGATCATTTAATCCAAGGCGTTCTCTGGCACTGTCCTTTTGTTCTTCACTCATTTTCTCTACGCGCTCACCATAGTACGACTGTAGCGGATCAATCGGCGTAATTCGTGATAAGAAAAACACAATGGCAGACAGCACCCATATGCTGATAAAAAATGCAGCGATCTTTTTGAAAAGCACACTAAGCCATTTGTTCTTCATCGCTTGTTTCCTTTCGTTTTGTTACTGATTTTCAATTGTCCAGTCACAGATATTCCAGAAAATGCCTACACCGTGATGACCTAATACAGTATCTTCATCTATTCCCTGAATCGTATTCTCTGCTGCGTAAAGCGCATCAATATAGCAGAAGAATGTGTAAGCCGGTGTCTCTGCTAATGCTTCCTGAAACTTTGCATAAGCCTCCTTACGCTCGTTTTCATCCTCTGACTGACGTGCCTGTGTTAAGTATTCATCTACAAGTGCATTTGAATATCCAGAATAGTTCGCTCCCTTATCTGTACCAAATACCTTGTATGTATGATCATCTGCATCAAACGGAGATCCCCATCCAATGATGCAGCACTCCTGTCCTGCCCAATCGATTCCTCCTGCCGGTACATCTGCTTTTACATCAAATCCTGCCTCGCGAAGCTGCTGTGCTGCAATCTGCGCCATATCAATGCGCACCTGATCACCTGGTGTCGCGTTAATTGTAAAGCTAATTCTCTCCCCGTTTCTGCACCAGTAGCCATCTGCATCTTGTGTGCAGCCTGCTGCCTCAAAAATCTCTGCCGACTTCTCTAAGTTATAATCGTAGTGCTCCACATTTTCATTGTTATACTTATTTCGCTGCAGAGGACCATATGCCACTTCACCCTTATCTAACAGCACTGCATCAAGGATTGCCTGACGGTCAATCGCATAATTGATTGCCGGGATCAGATCGGCATTTTCCTGCCAATACTCGTTATTAAAGTTGTAGAGAATACCTCTGTAGTCAGAAGTTGTCATATCGTACACTTTAAATTCGTCATTATCAGCAAAAAGTGATTCTTCCTTTGGTGTAATCTGCGCCAAATCAAGCTCGCCGCTTAATAGCTGCATTGCCTTTGCATTATCATCTGTCACAATCTTAAATACAATTGTATCAATATTAGCTGCACCGGCAAAATACTCCTCATTCTTTTCCATTGTAATAGTCTGTCCTGCATCCCAGCTTACAAACTTATATGGTCCTGTTCCAACTGGTGCACGGAAAAAGTCAGATGTCTGCCAATCTTCACCCTCTAACAGATGCTTTGGCATAACAGGTTTTGTCATATATTCCAAAAAAGCGGTATTAACGTTAGAAAGATGAAAAGCTACCGTATGTTCGTCAATCACCTCAATGCTCTCTATATCCTCATAATCAGGTGCATTCTCTGATTCATTTGCCGGATCCATAATTGCTTCAAATGTAAATTTTACATCCTCTGCTGTAAAAGGCTCACCATCATGCCACTTGACACCTTCTTCAAGATGAAACGTGTATGTTAAATTCTCCTTATCATACTCCCAGCTCTTTGCCAGACGCGGAATAATTTGATTATCACCATCATGATCAGTAAGACCATCAAATAACAGCACGTTTATTTCGCAGTGCTCATCCATTGCCGGGTTAATGCGTGTATAGTCAGTGCTTCCATATACAAGTGTAGTTTTGTCTGCTTCGTCTGCAAATGCTGTTTTTGAAAAGCCTGCTGAAAATACAAATGCTGCCGCCATAAACGCAGCACAGCCTGCCGTTAAATTTCTTACATGTTTTTTTCTCATATCATTCTCCTTTTTTTGATAAATAAAAATTCTAATCAGCTTTTTTATTTATCAAAGTCACTTGCAGTCTGCCTTGCTTCGCGAATGGATATTCCCTGCTTTCTTGCAATTGATGCCAAATCTTCATACTCATACTTTTCACGTGAAGTACCATAGCCTGTCGAAACTTTCTTTCTCACATCACCATATGGAGTCTTTATTGTCTTTATAGAGCGTGTCATAGTATAGCGTCTTGAAAACTGCTCTCTAACACCAAGCGTAGTTGTATGCAAAAATATAAGTTCAATCATGCGGTCGCGGTCTTCCTCACGGCACATCACCTCAAGTAAAATGCCTGGTCTGGATTTTTTCATTCCTGTGGAGACAGTAAATACTTCCAGAGCACCTGCTGCCAAAATCGTCTCTGTTGCAAAGCCAATTTCCTCTGCAGTCATATCGTCTATGTTGCAGCAAAGCTCAGAAACACGGCTTACATCATCTGCTGTCTCTCCTAACATTGCACGGACACAATTTGCCATCTCAAAATCCTTCTTACCCATTCCATAACCGATAGCCTTCATCTTCATAACTGGCATATCACCAAACTTTGTGGCAAAATGTTTTAAAAGTGCTGCGCCTGTCGGTGTACAAAGCTCTCCCTGAATCCTTCCTCCATAAATCGGCACTTCCTTTAAAATATAAGCAGTTGCCGGTGCTGGTACTGGCAAAATACCATGTGCACAGCGTACTTTTCCGCTTCCAACATGAACTGGTGATACAATCACCTGATCAACAGAAAGCTCCTCCATAAGCATACAGACTGCTGTAATATCAGCAACGGCATCCATAGTTCCTACTTCGTGAAAATGAATTTGATCAACTGGTACACCATGTGCTGCGCTTTCAGCCTGGGCGATCAGCTGATAAACTGCCATTATATCATCCTTTACGCGATCTGATACCGGCAGATGATCTCTTACGATATGCTCAATATCATGCAGGCTGCTGTGGTGATGATGTGCACCATGCGCATGATCGTGGTCGTGATGATGGTCTTCATGATCGTGGTCATGGTCTTCATGATCATGATGGTGGTCGTGGTCATGGTGATGGTCTTCATGGTCATGATGATGATCGTGATCATGATGATGCACATCAAGGCTTTCCTCTTCCTCACCATTTACTGTCACCTTACTGTGTGTTCCTGTAATACCGCATTTTTGCGTTTTTTCTTTCTCAAAATGAACTCCCGGGATTCCAAGTGCATTCATTTTTTCAAAAAATGCATCCTGATCAGGCAGAAGCTCTGAAAGTGCTGCTGTCAGCATATCACCTGCTGCACCCATTCCACAATCTAAATATAATGTTCTCATTTGTTTTTTCTCCTTTATTTCAAATGATTAATAGTTACATGTGATTCATCATTCCTGCCAAGTAACCGGCGCCAAAGCCATTGTCAATATTTACTACAGATACACCGCTTGCACAGGAATTAAGCATTGATAAAAGTGCTGAAACACCGCCAAAGGATGCACCGTATCCTACGCTTGTAGGAACTGCAATGACAGGGCAATCTGCTAAGCCGCCTATTACACTTGCTAGTGCGCCTTCCATTCCTGCTATTGCAATGATTACATTTGCACTCATGATTTCATCCATATGATTTAATAAACGATGCAGTCCTGCCACTCCAACATCATATAGGCGCACAACCTCGTTTGCATGAATTTCTGCTGTCAGCGCTGCTTCCTCTGCTACTGGAATGTCAGATGTTCCGCCTGTCGCCACAACAATCTTTCCCTTTCCAGTCGGTTTTGGCATTTCTCCGATAATGCCAACTCTTGAATCTTTGTGATAATGTAATGGATGCACCTGACTAATCATATCTGCCGCTTCTGATGATAAACGTGTAATTAAAATGTGATCCTGACCATTTTTTAACAGAGCAGATACAATTCCAATCATCTGCTCTGGTGTCTTTCCTGCACCATAAATTACTTCTGCTGCGCCTTGGCGGATTTTTCTGTGTAAATCCACCTTTGCATATCCAATATCCTCAAAAGGCTCTTTTTTTATTTCAAGCAGTGCATCATCTATACTCATACTTCCTGCCTTCACTGCTTCTAGTATCTGTCTTGCCTCGCTATTCACAACTTTATCTCCCCATATAATTAAATTTTTATCTGGCCTGCAAATCAAGCAGCACTTCTTTGTAATATTTTTTCAATTCTATAAGAATTTCCTCTCGCATTTCTAAAAGCTTTGTCATCTGTGCTGCCGGCATCTGAATCTTTGCAGAGTCATTTAAATAACGCACACGAAAATCTGTAAAGCCAAGAGAGAACAGATAATTTTCTGCTTCTTCCGTCTTTTCAAGCTTTTCTGCTGTGATGCGCTCGTTTGTTGGGATACGTGTTGCCAGACAGGCATAAGCTGGCTTATCCCATGTAAAAAGACCTGCTTCTTTTGAACGTCTTCGAATTTCCGTCTTTGTAAGACCACAGATACGAAGTGGTGAGTAGACACAAAGCTCTCGAAGCGCACGCATTCCTGGACGGTCATCCTCTGCATCAGATGCATTAGTTCCATCCATCAGTACGGTAAAACCATCCTTCTTCGCCTCTGCAAGAATCATATTGAATATAACATTTTTGCAGTGATAACAGCGGTCTGACGGATTCTTCACTACTGTTTCATTTGAAAGAACATCTGCTGTTAATACCTTCATATCAGCATTTAGCTGTTTTGCAAGACGCATCGCATCATCAAGCTCAAATTGTGGCTGAAATGCAGCATTGACATAGTAGGCACGCACATGCGCTCCACTCTTTATTGCTACATAAAGCAGATACGAAGAATCTACTCCTCCAGAAAATGCCAATGCTACTTTATTGTGCTCTTTGAAAAATTCATTTAAATCCATTTTTGCGTCTCCATTTCTGTCTTTTTATATCATTCTAGTATTTTAATTTTGTCTTATTGAACAAAAAAAGAAGGCATATTGTCTCCCTTCTGGGAAATCATATACCTTCTTAGTATATTTGTAAGCATCAACACACGCCCCAGTTTACTGAGGCATTTATAACATTTTAATTGTAAATAATATATGTACTCTTCTGAGTACAGCACATGCTTCATGCATGCCACAAAAGTATGTGTATTTTACCATATTTTTCTTTGTTTGTAAACTATAACTAAACTGGTCCGTCGACGAATCCATTCACCTTCGGGCTTTGCTGCAAATACGAAAAAAGCCACAGGCATATTGCCTGCGGCTCTCTCATCTTAATGTGCCCGAAGGGATTCGAACCCCCGACCCACGGCTTAGAAGGCCGTTGCTCTATCCAACTGAGCTACGGACACATTTTCATAAAAATAACTGAAGTGTTATGTAGCAGATCAGTTATCAGCTCCCCGAGTAGGCTCGAACCTACAACAACTCGGTTAACAGCCGAGTGCTCTACCATTGAGCTATCGAGGATTATGTGCTTGTCGGTTTCGTTTGCTCTGTGTTCTCTCAACCAACATCCTTATTATAACACATCTTGCAAATTTGTCAACACTTTTTTTAAAGAAAATTCAATTTTTTTAATTGCATGTCTAATTTGCAACGATTCAAAGCATTTCAAAGAAGATTACACCCTGAATCGCTGCTATTTTCCTTTAAATAAGATGCATCAGCCAGTAAATTAATCCGAATAGCCAGCTTGCAAACACACCGTACAAAATTACTGGTCCTGCAATCGTAAATATCTGCACACCTTTTCCAAAAATCTCACCCTCTGGCGCTGCTTCCACTGCAGGTGAGGCCACTCCATTTGCAAATCCTGTTATCGGAACAAGGAGACCTGCTCCTGCATATTTTGTCAGCTTTCCAAATAAATGTAGTCCTGTCAATATAATTGCAGCTAAAACAAGAGCAATCGAGGTCCACGTACCTGCTGCCTCTTTTCCCATACCCATTTTCTCAAAAAATACACTAAGGAACTGTCCTATCACGCAGACCGTTCCGCCTGTCCAGAATGCTCTAAATATATTTCTCGGTGTATTGTGCGTTGGTGTAATTTCCTTTACATAATCCTGATATTCTTTTTTCTGTTCTTCACTTACCATATTTTCTCCTTTTTGTTTTAAAGATTTGAGAAGTACAAATATGCACCTAACATTTTTCCAATGCCAATTGAAAGCACCATCCATGGAATACCGCTCTGAATGCGTCCTCTCCTGAGAAGAATTGGAAATACATCTAATACCTCTGCTAGTGACATAATAAGCCCTCCCACAAAGATCCCCATAAAAAGTCCGGCTGCTGCCTCAAGAATTTCTTTTCCAGGCAGTGATGGCTGCAGTAAAAAAATAAGATTCCCCGCCGTTCCGCCTAAAATAACACTCCATTCATACAAGCTTACATGGCGGGCTGTCCTTGTGTGACCTGCCCACCTGGGCAAAATTCCAATTACTGTAATCAACGCAAATACGCCAGCAGAGGCTGCGGCACCTGCTGATAAGCCAACTAATACCTCTGCTGCCGCTTTTATTGCTGCAAACAATTTTATTTTTATACTCATACGCGCTCACCCCTGCGCTTTTGTTTGCTTTTTATGCGTTCATTCTGGTCAAGGATTGACTGATTGACAGTTCGTTCATACTCCCTAATCTCTACTTCAAGAGGTGTCGGATCCATCACGCGTTTTTTTGTTCTAAAATGATTGTAGAAAATCAAAATGCCAAGAAACAATCCCGCTGCATATCCACCCTCTAACCAAGTAATGGCAGTTCGCTCCTGCCCTGTCATCAGCTTGTGCAGATCACCAAATACCTGATCTACGCTGACGTCGGCATTAAATGTCATAATAGAAAATGCTGAACCAAAGAAGATCATCATACAGACAAGCACTACCTTAGTATACTCCCACACAGGTCTTTTTTTTCGCTCCTGCACATACTCAATAATAAAATCAGTTTCTCCAAGATTTTCAACTTGAACTGCCGGATACTCCTTTTGAATCAGCTGTGTTACCTTTAGGATATCTCCGACAGCGCGCTGCCCATGAACAGTCGTATAATGAAGTGCCTTGCAGTGTGCTTGAATTGATGCATTGGCGCACCATAAATCTCCCAGCTCACCAATGCTTACAGATGGCTGCGTCACTCGAATTTTCTGTCCTATTTTAATATATATAGTATCTGCCAAAACAAGCCTCCTGCCGCTTGTTCTTTTTTTATTTTGCGGCTATATTTAGTATGTGCCATTCGTTTCTTTTCATCCAATTTTAAAACTACATTTCCAAAAGCGCCCTCATTTTCTTTAATACACGTTTTTCAATCCTGCTGACCTGTACCTGTGAGATTCCGAGCACTTTGCAGTCTGCACCTGAGTCTGTCCTGAATAGTAACGCATGATAATAATTTTCTGCTCCTGATCTGGAAGCTCACACATTACTTTTTTGAGTGCCAGACGATTCACAAGTTTTTCCTGTTCATTTTCCTTTGACTCAAGGCGATCCTCAAGTAAAATTGCATTACCATCACTTTGATATATCGTCTTTTGAAGACTTTCTACTTCCTGTGAGGAAGACAGCGCTGATGCCAATTCCTCTGGTGCAATCTGCATAAGACTTGCCAGCTGACAGATAGTAGGTTCAATCCCATACGCAGCCTCATATTTAGCCTGCAGCTGTCTGGCACGCACCGCCGTCTCCTTTACAGTACGGCTGACCTTAATCATTCCATCATCTCGCAGAAATCGCCTGATCTCTCCAATTATCATTGGCACTGCATAAGTTGAAAAACAAACGCCAAATGTCTGATCAAAGCGATCAATTGCCTTCATAAGACCAATACAGCCTATCTGAAACAGATCCTCCTGCTCGTATCCTCTGCCGCGGTATTTTTTCACCACACTCCATACCAGCCTGTATTATCAAGCACTAGCTGATCTCTTGCCTGTGCATTACCATTGCGGGCCTGTTCAAACAGCTTTGACAAACACTCCAGAGAAAACACCTCTATTCTGTTCTCTTGCCGCCGCAGATTTTTTTCTTCATCTGTACTAACGTTCCGTTTCCAACTGATGAGGACACCTTTAAATCATCCATAAATGCTTCCATAAAGCAAAAACCCATTCCAGAACGCTCCGTTCCGCGTACAGATTGACTGTACATTGGCTCCATTGCTTTTTTGACATTTTCAATGCCACGCCCCCAGTCACGAATCTGAACTGTCAGCGTATCTTTTTCGATTGCACACACAAGCCGGATCAATCCTTTTTCATAAGGATAGCCATGCACAATAGAATTTGTCACCGCCTCTGATACTGCCGTCTTTACATCATCAGTCTCTGCCACTGTCGGATTCATACGTGTCATAAAAGATGCCACACATACTCTGGCAAAGCTTTCATTTCTCGAATCACTCTCCAACATAACCATCATGCGCTGCACACCCTCCTGCAGCCATTTGCCATCCAATTCTTTTTGTTGTTCTTCCATATCTCCTCCATCTGCAGCAGCTGCTGCGAACCTTACTCTTATTACAGTGTTCCCACCACCTGATACACACCGGAGATGCGAAGAAGTCTTCGAATTTTCGCATCCTCACCTGTCACAAGCACTTCGCCGCCCATATGATGCATGCGCTTGTAGCGTCCAAGCAAAATTCCAATACCTGAGCTGTCCATAAAGCCAGTCTTAGAAAAATCAAAAATCAGCTTCTGCACCTTTCCAGCTGAAATATAGCGGTCTGTCTCCTCACGAATGCCATTGCATACATGATCATCAACCTCCTCTGGCAAACCAATAATCAAAACAGGTCCAGCCTGCATATATGTTACATTTTCCATTTTTTCCATTTCAAATTCCTTTCCCTTATTTTTTCTAACAAAAAAGACACAGAAACAACTTCGCTTCTGTGTCTTATCTTTCGTACATTTTTTTAATTTGCTGCTGGTTCTGCTGCATTTGGATCTGCTGCGTTTGGATCTGCTGCGTTTGGATCTGCCGCTGCATTTGGATCTGCCGCTGGTTCTGCTGCGTTTGGATCTGCCGCTACATTCGGATCTGCCGCTGGTTCTGCCGCGTTTGGATCTGCTGCCGGTTCCGGTGCTGCATTTGGCACCTCTGGTTTTGCATCAAGTGACCGAAGTACCTGCGGTGCAATAGCATTTAAATTTACACGCGCATCCTGAATCTGAGGTCCAACTGGGAATCGCTGTATGTACTGCGTATACATGTCAATTGCAAGGTCGTTTTGATTTAACTCCTGCGCACTGACGGCAACATAAAAATATGCTTCACTGTATGATGGATCAAGCTCAATGATCTTCTGGCACAACTCTATTGCTGCCTGACGATCACCTTCATGCTCACGCTTCCAGATCGCTTTCTCGAAAATACGATCATTTAAGTGATTTTCCATTTGTTCCTTGATTGACTGATACATTTCTTTATATGTATCATCATCTACTGCATTTGCATCAAGCGCTGCATACAGATCAATTGCCTGCGCATAATCTTCCTCAACAAATGGCTTTGCCACTGCTAAAAGAGCTTGATATGCATTGACAAGCTGCTCACTCTCACTGCTGCTGTGCTGATAGCTCTCAGCATCCTGATCTTTCTCATTCTGAAGCTTCTCCAGCTTATCTTCTAACTCTGTGATATCAGCATTTAATGACGCATACTTGTCTTCATACTGCTGAATCTTTGCCTGACTCTTTTCATCAAGCTGTGCCTCCTTGCCTGGCATAATAACATAATATAATACTCCAAGAGATAGCAAAAAGCCAACCA
This sequence comes from Firmicutes bacterium AF25-13AC, assembly GCA_003478935.1. Lineage (GTDB taxonomy): Bacteria > Bacillota > Clostridia > Lachnospirales > Lachnospiraceae > Anthropogastromicrobium > Anthropogastromicrobium aceti. Next base: position 26,707 of record QUFP01000032.1, on the reverse strand, counting down.
GCACATAAGCTGCTGCTGCCAGATAGCTTCCGTAGTCGCGCATGCGGACTGGGATGATTACTTCCTCACGCTCAAGCTCGCCTGCCACACCAATAGAATTCTTTTTCTTTGAAGCCTTATAGGTTGTCTCAAGCTCTCTCTTATAAGAAAGTGCACCTGGATTTCCTCTGTCGATCTCAAGGCATCGGTCAATGACGTCTAATGCCTGATCATATTTTTGATCTTCCATATAAAGAAGCGCCAGCAGCTGATACGCCTTTATCATACGCGGGTTAACGTTTATGACCTTCTTTAACTGAATGACTGCCATATCCTTTGATCCAGTTTTCGCGTATTCAAGTGCCTGATTAAACTTTCTTATGCTGTGATCTGCACTGTCTAATGACTGACGGTTGTCACGCATATCTCTTATATAGTCATCAGCAATATTTCCTCTGTGACGAAGATTTTTACTGATAACCCATTCCTTTAATGCCAGCGCTGCCTCACCCATCTCATAATAGACAAGTCCGAGCAGATTTCTGGCGCTTATATTTTTCTTATACAGCTGCAGACTAGTTCGAAGACATTCTGCCGCTCCCGTCAAATCTCTTGCCTTAGCTCTCGCCAGACCAAGATTGTAATATTGATTGGATGCGTAAATAATCTTACGGTACAGTCTAATGTCAGCTCCGCATTTTGGGCAGGTATCCCGATCCGGGGACAGCCTGCAGTTACAAGCATAGCACTTCATGCATTCCTCCGTGTGTTTATCTTTAACTATTTCTTAATCTCGTTCATCAGTTCCTGAAGAATATCGGTAATATCTACCATCTTATCATTCAAGATGGCTTTTTCCGTTTCATCCACTTCAAGACTTGGCTTAAATTTAGCCAGCTCTTCTTCAAAATTTATCATACCTTTATACCTTTCTTCATATAGTCTTTAGGCCTTCTGCATCATAATACCTATTTTTGCAAAAAAAATCAACCCTCAAACATTTTCAGTATCGCATCACGATAGATTGCCTTCGCAGTGATATACTGATTTTCACCAGAGGAAGCAAAATGTTCCATCATGACACCAGCGTTGACCTCAAGTACCTTCCAGCCTGCCTTAGTTTTAATCATATCAATTGAAGCAAAACGGATGCCTAGTGCCTTGGCTGTTTTCTTTACAAGGCTGACAAGCTCTTCCTCTAAATCTGGAATGGAAAGCGTGAGCGCGCTTGCTCCCTGTCCAAGATTGTGCTTCCAATTTAATAAATAAGTCTCATCTTTTCCGGTACCTTGGAAAGCTCTGCCTCATTTGGCACGAGAAAGCTGTGAATCTGTCCCTTTGCAATAGCCTCTGCCAGCAATTTGCCAACTGTTGACACACCATCACCAGTAAGTGACGGACGAATCTTTGAAAAGGCAAGGCGAATCTCGCCGTCTAATACAACAAGACGATATTCGCTTTGAATGTCTTCATAGCGACAAACCGCCATTGCCTCTGATGATTTATAGATATCAGAAGCGGCCTGCTCTAGCTCCGCTTGTGTCCTAACTTTAAAAACAAGATTGCCTCCCGTTCCATAATTGTCCTTGCAGACAAGCGTTCCCTTCTCAAGCTCTGCTAAAAGTGCTTTCCAGCTGCCTTTTCCTCCAGTATACTGCAGCATAGACGGTGCCATAAAACAGGCATGATATACACTAGGAATATCTTCCTCTTTTAGTACCTCACTTGCAATATTTTTATCATTGCATACCTGCTGCACAGACGAAGGATTTAATCCAAACTGATACCCCAAAATGAAGGCACGCTTTTGATCCTTTCTCAGACAAAATGCCCAGTCATAGGAATAGCTGCTAAGCTTAATTCCTTCTTCTGCGCAAATCTCATTTATTATCTTTACATAACTACTCTTACTGTTTTCCATTGTCTTATTTTCCTCTTGCTTTTGGAATACTTGTATTATAAAATTAAATCTGTGAAATAGCAAGAACAACTTTTCGCAAACATACACAGCAGATTCTGTATCATTCTGCAGAAAGAAGGTTTTTTATGTCCGATCTACAGTCACTCTTTACTGACTGCCTAAACGAAACGCTTATAAGAGTCATTTTAAGCAATCCTTCGTCGAAGGATGGTGTCATTAAAATTTGTGCCCGTCCGATGCTAAAAAATAAATCGTTGCTTTTCCAGATAGAAGAATATACGAAAACTCAGGTTTTCCATAAAAATTTGACTGCCGGTGACGCTGGCTCTTATTTAACAGGTAAACTGTCTTCTGATACTTCGTCACAAACAGCATCATTTAAAAATGCACTCGTAGAAACAAAGAGCTTTACCGCCAATGTTCTTGTGAGCAAAAAAGGAACCATTACTATTAAAAAGAAGGTGAATGCCTCAGCCAAACAGCCAAAAATTTCTCTTTCTCATAACCGCAAAAAGAAATATATTCTTGAAGAAGGTATTCCTGTACCATTTTTAATTGATCTTGGCGTAATGACGCAAAATGGAAACATCGTTAACGCTCACTATGATAAGTTTCGTCAAATCAACCGTTTTCTTGAATATATTGAAGATATTCTTCCCTCACTTCCTACAGACCGCGAGCTTCGCATTCTTGACTTTGGCTGTGGAAAATCTTATCTGACCTTTGCAATTTATTATTACTTAAAGGTCTTAAAGGGATATCCTGTGCGCATTACAGGTCTTGATTTAAAGGAAGATGTAATTCGCCACTGTAACGAACTCGCTGTTAAATACGGCTATGATAAGCTTGAATTTTTATGCGGTGACATCGCTTACTACGATGGATGCAGCCAGGTCGACATGGTCGTTACGCTTCATGCATGTGACACAGCCACTGACTATGCACTTGCAAAGGCCGTCGGCTGGGGTGCAAAAGTCATCCTATCTGTTCCTTGCTGCCAGCATGAATTAAATAAGCAGATGAAAAATGATCTGCTCTCCCCAGTACTTCATTATGGCATACTAAAAGAGCGCATGGCTGCACTTATGACTGATGGACTGCGCGCCCAGATCTTAGAGGCGAATGGCTACCGTACCCAGATTTTAGAGTTTATTGATATGGCGCATACCCCGAAAAATCTGCTGATTCGCGCTGTGTATAACGGACACTGTGCTGACAACAAAGCACAAATCAATGAGCTTCTCGCTGCCTTTGATGTTAATCCGACGTTATATCGTCTACTATGTAAAAAAGATAATACTATCTCAGAATAATATAATTTTTGTAACATAACACCTTTGCAGAACTTCTATGCTGCACAGCACACAAAAAGCCAATCCCCAAGGCAAAAGCCTAAGGGAATGGCTTTTTTAACTTTTAAGTGTATTTGATTTACTTCTTTAAAGCAGCCAATCTTTCCTGTACCTGCTTCATAGTTGCCTCATACTTTTCAAGCTTAGCCTTTTCCTCGGCAATTTTTTCTGCCGGTGCCTTGCTGATAAAACGTTCATTTGACAGCATGCTGTTAGAACGCTTTAATTCGCCTTCGAGCTTTTTCTCTTCTTTTTCAAGACGCTCAATCTCCTTTGCCACATCAACTAACTCTGCAAATGGCATATACATAGTTGCGCGTGCTGTTACCGCAGATACGGCATCCTCAGCGATTCCTGCCTTATCAGACTGAATCAGGACCTCATTTGCATAACCAAGTGTTGCAAAGAATATCTTATTATGTTCAAAGATTTCTCTTACCTTTGCATCCTCAGATACAACATATACAGTAGCCTTCTTGCTCGGCGGTACATTCATGGAAGTACGAACTGTACGGATCGCACGAACTGCCTCCTTCATCATCTCTACTGCTTCCTCTTCCTCTGCAAAGTTCCACTCTTTTTTGCTTACCGGCCATGCAGATACCATTATGCTTTCTTCCTCATCCTGCAGGTTGCAGAAAATTTCTTCTGTAACAAACGGAATAAATGGATGAAGAAGCTTCAAGGACTCAATCAGAACAGTCTTTAAGGTCCAAATTGCTGCTGCCTGAGACTTATTGCCATCGTCCCACAGACGTGGCTTAACCATCTCAATGTACCAGTCACAGAACTCTTCCCATACGAAATCATATACTTTCTGAAGAGCAATACCCATCTCGTAGCGGTCAAGATTTTCTGTTACTTCCTCAATCAGACTGTTGCACTTTGTCAAAATCCACTTATCTGCCATAGTCAGATCTTCCAGTGAAACATTGTCTGTTGATGCCTTTTCCATGTTCATCATGATAAAGCGTGATGCATTCCAGATCTTGTTTGCAAAGTTTCTTGATGCCTCAACACGCTCATAGTAGAAACGCATATCGTTTCCTGGTGCGTTTCCTGTCATAAGTGTCATACGAAGTGCATCAGCGCCGTACTTGTCAATAACCTCAAGCGGATCAATTCCGTTTCCAAGTGACTTACTCATCTTGCGGCCCTGTGAGTCTCTTACAAGACCATGAATCAATACAGTATGGAATGGCTCCTTTCCTGTCTGCTCGATACCTGAGAATACCATACGGATAACCCAGAAGAAAATGATATCATATCCTGTTACAAGAACGTCTGTCGGATAGAAATATTCGTACTCTGGTGTCTTCTTTGGCCAGCCAAGTGTAGAGAATGGCCATAATGCAGAGGAGAACCAGGTATCAAGTGTATCTGGATCCTGTGTCATATGTGTACATCCGCACTTTGGGCAGCATGTCGGTGCATCCTTTGATACAACCATCTCACCGCACTCATCACAATAATAAGCCGGGATTCTGTGTCCCCACCAAAGCTGTCTTGAAATACACCAGTCACGGATTCCCTCCAGCCAGTGCAAATATGTCTTTCCATAATTTTCTGGAACAAACTTAAGACGGCCTTCCTTTAATGCTGCGATTGCCGGCTTTGCCATCTCATCCATCTTTACAAACCACTGCTGCTTTACAAGCGGCTCTACAGTTGTCTTACAGCGGTCATGTGTTCCAACTGCATGAACATGAGGAACAACCTTTACTAAAAGACCCATGCTCTCAAGCTCTGCTACGATAGCCTTTCTTGCTTCATAGCGGTCCATTCCCTCATACTTGCCGCCATTTGCATTGATGGTTCCGTCATCATTCATGACATTGATCTCTGGAAGATTATGACGCTTTCCAACTTCAAAGTCATTCGGATCGTGTGCCGGTGTAATCTTTACACAGCCAGTTCCAAACTCCTTATCAACGTAAGGATCTGCGATTACCGGAATCTCCTTATTAACAATTGGAAGCAGAAGCATCTTGCCTACAATATCCTTATAGCGCTCGTCATCTGGATTTACGGCAACTGCAGTATCACCAAGCATAGTCTCCGGACGTGTCGTTGCAATCTCTACAAAACGACCTTCCTCACCTACGATCGGATACTTGATATGCCAAAAATGACCTTCCTGCTCTACATGCTCAACCTCGGCATCTGAAATAGATGTCTTACAAACAGGACACCAGTTGATGATGCGGCTTCCCTTATAAATATAGCCTTTTTCGTACAGACGGATAAATACCTCCTGAACAGCCTCAGAGCAGCCCTCATCCATTGTAAAGCGCTCTCTGTCCCAGTCAGCAGAGGAACCTAACTTCTTTAACTGACGCACAATACGTCCGCCGTACTCATCTTTCCACTCCCATGCATACTTTAAGAACTGATCTCTTGTCAGATCCTTCTTCTCGATGCCCTTTGTCTTTAAGTTCTGAATTACCTTAACTTCGGTAGCAATTGCTGCATGATCAGTTCCCGGCTGCCAAAGTGCCTCATAGCCCTGCATTCTCTTATAACGGATCAGAATATCCTGCATGGTATTATCCAGTGCATGACCCATATGAAGCTGTCCGGTAATATTCGGCGGCGGCATTACAATTGTAAATGGCTTTTTGTCGCGATTTACCTCTGCGTGAAAATATTTTTTCTCCATCCACTTGTCATAAATCCTGCCCTCAATCTCAGACGGATTATATGTTTTGTCCAGTTCTTTCATAAGTCTCCTCACTTCTTTGCTCTTTTTTCTTACTCGTCCATTACCATATGGCAATAGGCACGTTTTCGCTGCGTCAGATAATCCTGTGAAATCTTTAAATTGATTTCATTATCCTCTCCGATACTGCGCACAACAGTCTCCTGCTCACTTTGCTCCTGAAGACGTGTTTCAACCTCCATGTAATGGGCCTGCCATCTGGAAATCTGGCTGCTCGCCACGCATTCAAGTTCCTTTGCAAATGGCTTTCCTGTCTGAAGCGCCAGATAATACATTTGCTCTAGTATCTCTTCTCGCTTTAATTCTGCATAAGCAGCTTCCAGACATTCCATCGCCTCATCCGCATATCCCATGCGAAGATAGGCCACACCCATATGCTGCAGAATCTGACCATAAAATTGAGGCTTCTGCCGAAGATCTCTTGGCATCTGCAGTGTCTGGCTGTAGATCTGAACCGCACATTCAAAGCGCCCTTTATCAAGCAAAAGATCTCCTCTTTCCTTGCTGCGCTCCAAAAGGCTCTGACGGTTCATACGGTCAAGACGGTTTTGAAACTGCTGAATCTGGTTTTCTTCATAGTAACCAATTTCACGCATGATCATTACCAAAACTGCACCCATGTCAGCACTTGATCCGTAGAATTTTACAATTTTATCTGCTAATTCCGGCATATGAAGCTCAACTCTAAAAAAGTCAATGACCTCCTGACGGATAAAATCCTCACCGAGCAGATACGTATTGTTGAATATATAATAGCAGAATTCTTCCGCTGTGTAAATATGGATGCCTAGTTCCTTTACGTAGAGCGGATTCTCGGCAATGTCACCGCACTGAATATATTGTTCCATTCCCGATGCCTCCTTAATCTATTTTAATTTCTTTTTTGACAACAATACCTGATGACGGGAAAAATTCGCCAAATCCAAGATCCTGCACACGCACCATTGCTGTATGCTCAGATGTAAATGTCAAAATTAGACGAACTCTTGTTGTCTTGTTTGGCCTCTTTGGAAATGCATCCAGGCTGATGTTTTCAAATACAGTCAGCTTTTCACCTGTCTTTTTTATCTTCAGGCGAATTGAGGACGCCTCATCCAAAATAAGGTCGGCTGTTGTACGGCAATCATACCAGTTACTGCCTTCTTTTGCAAGCATCAAAACCTTCTTGCTGCCGTGCACACTTGTATCCATCCACATTGAAGCACCGACACGTCCCTCACATATAATTGTGTATGGATATGAATTTCTGCCGTGCAGCTCATTGTTTGCATTGATCACAGCTCCCTTTGCGAACACGTTGCTCTCATAAAAGATACCTTTTCGCACCTTTTTTCCGACTGCAAGCGCATTTAAAAAGCTTTTTCCCCATTCCTGACAATTTTCCATTGCCTTGCCGCTGACAAACAAAGAGCTTACACCACGGTGATCAATTATTCGCTCAAGATGCTCTCTAATTGTTGAATCTACCATCCTGCGATGAGTCTCATTGCTCATCATATCCTGCGACAGACTAGTTTCAAGCACCTGTCTTGTTGCCTTAATTACAGGCGGATTTACACTGCGAATCAAATTTAATTCATAGCTGCTAAGCTGAGTTCCAGACCAGTCTAAAAGTAAAGCTCTATTATCAAAATTTGCCTTTGGCTGGCGCAGCACAAAATACAAATAAGCCTCTGTGTGATTGATGATGCTGACATTTTCTCTTGGTATTCCAAGGCTGTCCATACAATGGATAATGCTGTCCATAACTGCCGGATCAGTCTTTTCAAGCGTAAAGACAAGTCTGGCAACGCTTCGCGTGCCGCACTGCTCATAAACAGTTTCAAGAAGCGTTCCTATATAGCTTCCTAATAGCTGCTCTGGCTGATATCGCCTGTCGCCAACTGCTACGCTGCTTTTTTTTGTCAGCAGCGTCAAAAGCTTATCAACTACAGCTCCTCCGCCCTCAAGCACAGCTTCATAGGCTTCTTTTCCTACAAGCCATCCGTCCTGTCCCTTCTTTCGTCCGAGCGCCGTCTGAATGACTGTACGATTATCCGCCTGAGGAAAGCTTATGTCTGCCGGGTTCATGTTATCAAGACGGTACCGGCTTATTTTTGTCACATCATCGCATAAATCAAAACCTAATATCAGTTTTTCCATAATCTTTCGTCCTTTTATAATAACACATACAGTTCCTTGGCTGCCTCACGGTTTCGAATCGCTTTGGCGCATTCTGCCTTCCACTGGTCGTAATTTTCCTTTCGTTCAAGTTCAATCAGCTTCTGAATCTCGCCGTAAATGCTGCCCTCTCTGCAATAGCACGAGGATGGATCAAGAAGTACTTCCTTAACCTCTTTTTCCTCGTCGCCATCACCACAGCGCACACTTATCTGCACCATCTCATCTGGGAAGAGGAACACACCAGCTGTATAGATACCCGGATAAATTTCCTGCATCTCATATGTAACCTTCTTTCCTCGTGGAATCAGCTCACCGCGTAGCCATACATGACAATCTGGTATACCATTCCACTGCACAATAATGCGTCCTTCCATCTGATGCGGCAGCTCAATTATATCTTTAAGACCATGGAAGCATTTCATATAAATACCCTTTGCACAATAGGCATATAATAACTGCTCACATAAGTGTCTGCTTTTTTCTGACAGCTCTTTTTGTCTGCTGTACTGCTGCAGAATAGCAAGTGAAAAAACTTCTGGAAGATCCTGCTGCTCTATTAAAAGCTGCTCTAATGTATCCTGCATTTCCTGTGAAAGCACACTTTCCTTCATCAAGCTTTCGTGGCAGCGTACCACAAGCACTGCGCGGTCAAGCTTTCCAGATACACAATGTGACTTCTTGCTAATCTCATAAGCTTCCTCTAAATGATCGATTTTGCCTGTAAAAAGCATCTGTGTTACAACACGCGCTGCCAGATCTTTACTGTCTGCCTTTGCATCATATGCTGCGCATAAAAGATTATACATATCCTGTGTTGGTCCAACATAATGCATACAAAGATAACGAAGAAGTGTCTCATGAACCTGCTCTGCCTGAAGAAGACGCACACAAAGCGTTATAAGAGTTTCGCTGTACTCGTATAATGTCTCTGTAATACGGCGCACTGTCATCTTTAATAAGAGATCTGGACTAATTCCATCACTTCCATATGCGCTGACATATTCAAATGCTTCCTTGCTGTAGCCGCGAAGTATACATAGCTCAATCAGATAAACGCGTGTCTTTTTCGTCAGCTCACCAGGATTAAGTGATACCAGCCATGCGTCAAGCTCTCTTGTCTGTTCCTCATGGAAATAGCAATACTCAACCATACGCTCTGTCAGCACATGCTTAAAGGAACGTGTAACCTCTGCTTTTTCAAGAAGCTGCTTTGCAAGCTGCAGATTTTCCTGATTTGCAAAAGGCTTTGTATAAAAATCATCAGACTCCTTAATCATAAGCATAAGCTGCTCTGGAACTTTTTGTCTGCAGACAGCAGCTAGTTCCTCACGATACATAAGAAGTACTGTTTTCATATCTGGATCAGCATATCTGTTTCCATATGCATCCTCAAAAAGAATCGCTGCATCATTAGCATAAACAGGAATGCAAACCTCGCCACCGTTTATGCGCACACTCTGCTCTGGGCGAAGCTGCGCATAATGTACAACAACCTTTTTTGCGTAAGGAAGTGTTGTTGTAATCTGTTTTGAAAATAAAAGTGTTGTAAGCACATGACCTAGATTTTCATCAATAAGGCTTGGACTAAGCCAGTTGTCATAAAGCGGTACAAGCTTCGCATTGATGCGTCCATCTAAGAGCTGGCGAATCGCAAACTCATCCATCTGCGGCTCATATGCCTGATACATATCAGATTCCTTTGGAAAATGCTCCAAAATATATGTATAAAGATTCAATCTTGTATGATTATCCAAATCATTCTTAAATGAATAATATAAAAGAATGCTATTTGGAAGTTCGCGATCTAAAATCTGATCACATATTGAAGTCATAAACGCATCATTAAGTCCTGTCAGATTGATCTCCTGTGCAATGCCTAGCTCAAACCAATAAGCATATGCAGGTGAAGTTTTTCCCATGCGAATCAGTGCTGAACAAATCAATGTCAGTACCTGATTGTCTTTGCAGCTGCGATACATTCGCTTCATTACATGATATAAAAGCTGCGCATTTTCAATACCTGCAAGAGGAAGTATTAAATACTGCTTTGCAAGTGCCGCAGTCAGACATGAATAGCGAATCATATATGATAAAAGCTGAATCCAAAATTCTCCTGTACGTCTGATTTCATCTGGATTTTCCCTGCAGATTTTTGCTGCATACGCATAGATAATAGGCTTTGCACCGTAAATGCGATACAAACGTTCACACTGTCTTAGCTTTTCAGCATCACTTAAATCATGCTCTGTCATAAGCCATACAAGAGAAGCGACAAGACTGTCTGTCTGCTTTTGCAATTCAAGCGCAGCTGACGCTGCTTCTTTTTTATCATGCTCCTTCTTTGTAAGCTCCCACTGTAAATAAAGCGTCATAAGATATTCTTCCTGCTGACGTTTTGTGCTGATGCGTGTTAAGTTTGAACTATACCAGGCAAGAAGCTTCTTTGCTTCATCTATACGTTCCTGCTTAGCAAGCAGCCATACACGGTACAGAAAAAGACCTGAACTAGCCGGATATTTCTTCATATTTTCTTCCAGACACTGATCCATCTGTGAAAAAATCTCTGTTTCTTCGTGGCTCTCGTTTAAATATGCAAGAAGAAGATGATACAGATAACGTACAACTGCCTTTGGCGGCCTGCCATCTGAACGCAGTGCATTCTTTGTGTTTTTTCCTTTATAATCGCGATTGACCTGAATACAAACTTCTAGTGTCTGCATTGGTGTTTCGATCTGCACATGCGCTGTATTACGCCCATTATGCATCTTTGCTACATCTGCAAATGCTGTCAGTACACCTTGCTGATTTGAAAAATCGCGCGATGTAATCTTTTTTTGAGGAAAAATAAGCCATGGCACATCTGTCTTGACTTGTGCCGCAAACCATCCCCATGTACTTGCTGTCACCACAAGCTCAATGCCATCCTGCGGCAGCTCCTCCTCGGTAAATGACAGCGTCTTGGCCTGTACTGTAAGCTGCACCGGCTTCTTTAACTCCATAGCAACAGCAAAGGCTTCCAATGCCTGATGCTCAGAACTTCCTTCAAGAAGTCCTTCGTAGAGAGCCGTGCGCTGTACCTGATCCTTCATAAAATCAAGCTCTTTAAATTTGTCTGATACAAATAGGTGACGTGCCTGTGACGGATTTTCCAGATAAAAAGCACCAAATTCTGTAAGTGTATGCGGCATTGCCTTTTGGCCTGACGCTTCACCTACACTATAATGGTACTCAATCTTTTGCTCACCTGCATTGCCAACCACAACGACTGCACCAGTAATCTCATCGCCTGATTTTAAATCAATTGTGTTAATCTCAAACAAGACAGCTGCACTCTGACCAGCCGCCTGCTTTGTTTCTATTTTTACTCTTTCATTTGTTGAGTAGAAAAAGCCTTTAAAGGGTACTCTGTTTCGTACCCGGATCACAAGTTCTTTATTCTGCACAGTACCGGCTTCCACTCTTCCCTCCAGATATGCCGGTGAAAAATCCAGCTCTGGCTTTTTTACTAGCACCTCTCCGGCTGCCAACTGTTCGATCCGCTCCTTCAACCTTTTCTCCTCCTTCTCGTTTTCTTGTTTTTTCTGCCAGTATTTCTTCTAGCTTTAATTCTTAATTGTTCTGATAAGTGCAAATCCCTATTTTGCACATATGTTGTATTATTCTATCGCAAATGCGAGTAACAATCAAGCATTTCTATTGATTTTTTTGTCACGCAGTTTTTTTTTGTCATATCTTATATCAAGTACAAAGCACGCAAAGGAGTCTCTATGGACTACAATGGAAATAGAACCTGCATCCAACGCGGGAATTATCATAGAATGGCAGCAAACTGCTCTTGCGAAAATCGCACTTCTCCTGTTGAAGTAAACATTCCAAGCCGCCCTGTCGGAATCTCTTATGTGACGGTACAGACCTTTGGCGATATTTATCCGCCGCAAAAGGCTCTGAACGTTGGAACAGTCTTTGCCGCCCTCGATTATCCCTTCACATCCACCTGCTGCTTTTCTAAGCGCATGAAAGGAGGCGCGTATGAATAACCGTAATGTCTATATGCATGGTTTTGTCTGCGATGATGCTGCTCTCTTTTTGGATACTCATCCTGACTGTCCTCATGCACGTCATCTATATCAGGAAAACACCGCACAATATAATCAAGCACGAAAACAGTATGCTGCTGCTGGCAAACCGCTTTTTCGTACTGATGCCGTATCTGACCGCGGCTGGAGCTGGACTGATGAACCATGGCCATGGGAAGGAGGTAACTGCTAATGTGGGTTTATGAAAAGCGTCTTCAATATCCTGTTAATATCACACAGACAAATGCCAAGCTTGCCCAGGTAATTATCTCTCAGTTTGGCGGACCTGACGGAGAACTCGCTGCCTCCCAGCGCTATCTTTCACAGCGCTATACAATGCCAGACGGTATGACAAAGGGACTGTTAAATGATATTGGAACAGAGGAACTTGCCCATATCGAAATCGTCTGCGCGATTATCTATCAGCTGACAAAAAATCTTTCTGTAGAAGAAATTAAGGCTTCTGGTTTTGATAAATATTATGTTGATCATACGCTCGGCATCTGGCCTCAGGCTGCTGGCGGTATCCCATTTAATGCCTGCGTTTTTCAGGTCAAGGGTGATCCCATCACTGATCTGACGGAAGACCTCGCTGCTGAACAAAAAGCACGCTCCACCTACGATAATATCCTGCGCTTAATAAGCGATCCGGAAATTTGTGATCCTATTCGTTTCCTGCGCCAGCGCGAAATTGTCCACTTCCAGCGTTTCGGTGAAGCACTCGTCCATGTTCAGGAAGGCCTCCGAAAAATGTTTATGCCTACAATCCGGCATTTGATAATAAAAAACACTGCTAAGGGCATCCCTTGACGATGTTACTGGTCATATGATAAAATCTTTTTTGTAGCATCATGTATCATGCAGTAATGATAAAATATCTATACAAAAGTACAGAAAGGATTTTTGAAATGAACCCAGCTAAAATATTTCAGTTAAAGGCTTCATGGGACCGCTTTGCAGCAGCCCACCCGAAGTTTCCGCTTTTTTTACGTGCTGTCTCTGACGGTAACGTAATGCAGGAAGCACTATTGCCGAAATTACTATTACAACAGCCGACGGACGCAAATATGAAACAAATTTAAAGCTTACAGCAAATGATCTGCAGCTTTTTGATGATGTCCGTCAGATAGTAAAATAAAAAAATTCAACGGTCTGCTGTTTATTTGAGCAAAGGCCGTTGAATTTTTTATTTTTTATTTATCGAAATGTCACATCAAACTCCATTAGAAAAAGCAACAAATTAATTGAGATCATTTACACGAAGCGAAGCACGTCCTCTGCCGTCTTTCTTGTCGGTGCATCTGGTGTAAATTTTTCATATCCAGCAGCAAGTAACACGGCAACTTCCTCTGTCTGCGGAATGCCAAGCTTTTCCTGAATATACGCTGCGTCATAGATACCAAGCATGACCGTTCCAACTCCCTGTGCATGAGCAGCGAGTGCGAATGTTTGTGCTGCTACTCCAGCGTCAAACATCTGCCAACCTTCTTTTTTGTCGGTGCTATAGGAGCCATCCTTTTCAAAACCGCAGATGCTCTTTACATACGATACCACAATCAATACTGGTGTCTGCTTAAGTGTCTTTGTATTAAAGGCAAAGTCGCAGCAGCCATTTTCTGCGATATCATCAATGATTTCTCGTTTGTCTACCACAGTATAGCGCGGTGTCTGAGAATTTTTCCATGATGGTGCCCAAATTGCAGCATCTACGATTTTTTGAATCGTCTCACGCTCTACTGGGCGATCTTCAAATCTTCTTACACTTCTTCTTGTTTTGATGCATTCGAATACTTCCATTTATTGTTCTCCTCTCTACTTAAACTCACATTAATGATTAGTGTTAAAACCAATTAACCCACAAATGGATTATAAAACCGTCCAAACCGAATTGTCACGAATAAGCTAACGGCAAGTAGCACCACGCCAATTGCAATTGCGATAAAATCTCTTCGTGCAAATGGTCTTTTTGTATACCAGGTGCGCTTTTTATTTTTACCAAAGCCACGCAGCTCCATTGCATTTGAGATCGTGTCGATTCGGTTTAAGCTTGTTAATATAAGCGGCAGCAAAATGTTTACCGAGTTTTTCAGTCTGGCAAAAAAGTGCTCGTTTTTGCCAAGCTCCACTCCTCTTGCCTGCTGCGCCTGACTTATGCTGTGATAATCTCTCTGAATATCAGGAATATAGCGAAGTGCAATTGCAACAGAATAGCCTACTTTATAGGAAATTCCGATACTATTTAAGCTGGCAGCAAACTCACTTGGATTGGTTGCCGAGATAAAAAGGATTGCAACTGGCAGCGCCACAAAATATTTCAGTGAAATGTTCAGCATGTAAAATAACTGTTCTGCTGTCACATCATAGCGCCAGAATAAATGAAACAGTACATGTCTGGTGCCATAAAGAGTTGTTCCCTGATTCGGGTCAAATAAGAAAATAAATAAATTATTGAGTACCAAAAATACAAGCATGAAAATCATCATAAAGCGCACTTCACGGTACTTAATATGGCTTAGCCTAAATGCAACAAGACTTACAGCAAACAATCCGAGCAATACCCAGGTGTTGTATGTAATCATGCTGGCAAAGGTAAAGAGCAGGAAAAACGCCAGCTTGGTCGTTCCCGTCATTTTATGAATCACACTGTCGCGTTCTAGATAATTTAATACCGTTTTAGCGGCCATGGCTGCGAACCTCCCTGTCTTCATGAATAAATCTCTCTACAAAGCTTTCCGGCGGCGTGATTTCACAGCGATTTGCCAGCGTAAAAAGGCTCGTTTCCTTTAATGCGGCGCGCGCTACAAGTGATGGATCACACAGCACCTGTGATGCTCTGCAATCGGCAATCAGCTGTCCATCAGAAAATACAAGCGCTCTTGGTGTGTACTCTAACATCAGATGCATATCATGTGTAATCATAATAACAGTAACGCCTTTCTCATTTAATCCACGCAAAAATTCCATAATTTCCGTGTAATGCTTAAAATCCTGTCCTGCCGTTGGCTCATCAAGAATAATCAGCTTCGGATCCTGTACTAGAACACTTGCAATAGTCACACGCTTTTTCTGTCCAAAACTAAGTGCCGAAATTGGCCAGTTACGAAACGGATACAGACCACAAACTTTTAAAGTATCTTCGACCTTCCTGCGAATTTCCTCCTCAGATTTTCCAGACTTTTGAAGCGCAAGCGCTACTTCATCGTAAATCATTGTTTTAGAAATCATCTGATTAGGATTTTGCATGACATAGCCAATCTTCTTAGCACGGCTTCTAATATTTTCCTTCAAAAGATCTTGTCCTTCAAAAAATATCTCTCCCTGATTAGGATCCTCAAAACCACATACCAGCTTAGAAAAGGTTGATTTTCCGGCACCGTTTCGCCCCACAATGCTGACCATCTCGCCTTTTTTTACTGACAGACTGACATTTTTCAGCGTCTGCTGCCCCCTATTATAGCCAAAGCTTAAATTTTTCACTTCCAAAAGTGTCTCTTTTTCTGGTTCCTTATATGATAATGGCTGTGCAAAAAACCAGTTTCTTAGTTTTTCTTTATCATGCTCATCTAAATCAACAAAGTCCACATGAGATGGCTTTTTTTCTTTTGTAATATCAATTCCTGCATAACGCATGGCAGTTATATAGAGTGGCTCGCGAATACCATTATCCCTGAGCAGATTTGTTGAAAGCAACTCATCTGGCGTCATATCGGCAAGAATTGTACCCTCATTAACAAGCACGATACGATCCACATTTCTCCAAAGTACATCCTCTAGTCGATGTTCAATGATTAAAACAGTGGTGTCCGTCTTTTTCTGAATCTCATCAATCAGTTCAATTGCCTGCTTTCCTGCTGCCGGGTCAAGATTAGCAAGCGGCTCATCAAAGAGAAGAATCTTTACCTCATCAACCATAACACCAGCAAGGCTGACGCGCTGCTTTTGTCCGCCTGATAACTCATGCGGTGCATAATCTAAATGATTCTCAATTCCAACTAACTCTGCCGCATGCTTTGTAATTTCATGCATTTTGTCTTGAGGTGTACAGCTGTTCTCCAATGCAAACGCAATATCCTCGCCCACCGTCAGACCGATAAATTGTCCGTCCGGATCCTGCAGCACCGTTCCTACATGAGCTGACAATTCAAAAATGCTGCTGTGCATCGCATCTACGCCATCTACAATCAGCTTGCCTGTACTCTCACCAGGATTAGAAAATGGGTTTAACCCGTTGATGCAGCCTGCCAGCGTACTCTTTCCGCTGCCGGAAGGTCCTGCGATCAGTACCTTTTCTCCCGGATAAATATTCAGATTGATCCCTGTCAGTGTCGGCTTTTTCTGTGCCCGATATTGGAATGAAAAATCTTCAAATGAAATAACAGGGGACTTTTTCTTCGTCATGTAAATACCTCATAAAAACAATAAAAATCAAAGCCTTTTCACAAGCCGAAAATTTTTCAGCTAAATGAGAAGGCTTTGTCAAAGTTTTATTCTCTATCGAGAGAACCTTTCTTTGCAATGGTCTTTGTATATGCCACAATTAACAGTCCGCCAACAATCACTCCTGTGATACTATTGGAGATTGCAGCAAATACGCCCTGCGCAAATACCTTTTTTACAGGCTCTGCGTAAATTAAAATATCAAGTACTGGCGCTACGACTACCCAGCCAATCACATGTGCTGCCACATTAGCGATTGCGAAGATAGCTGTCTTTGTCTTATCAAATACACCTTCCTGTACATTGAGTTTCTTTGCAAACATACCAATCACAACGCCGACAAATGCGGATGTGATTACCCAGCTCCACCACGGGCTGCCGCCCCATGATAAATCGATCAGTGCATGTCCGATAAATCCGATCAGACCGCCTGCTACTGGTCCGTACATTGCTGCTAACAATGCAAGTACTGCATACTGCAAGCTGATATTTGTGTTTGGAACCGGGCTTGGAATTGCCACAAAACGTCCCAGTACAAAAAACAATGCTGCGCCAATTCCAACGGCAACAACGGTTTTAATGCTGTTGTTTTTCATAACCTCTCCTCCTCTGCATGATGCGCATAAACGCACCATAATCCATTTTTTCAACATTGCTAGTATACGTCCTTCAAGTAGTCTTTGTCAATCTTATTTACTGCTGTTTTTCAATCTTTACAAGACGGCTTGTTCCAAGTCTGTCAGCACCTAGCTTTACAAACTCATCTGCATCTGCAAAGGATGAAATTCCGCCGGCTGCCTTAATCTGCACATTCTCACCTACATGTGAAGCAAAAAGTGCGATATCATCAAATGTTGCACCTGCCTTGGAGAATCCAGTAGATGTCTTAATAAAATCTGCCTTTGCCGCAGTTACCACTTCGCACATGCGAATCTTCTCTGTATCTGTCAAAAGACAAGTCTCGATGATAACCTTTAAAATCTTGTCACCACATGCAGCCTTCAAGCAGCGGATTTCTTCTTCGACAAGATCGTATCTGCCATCCTTTACCCATCCGATATTGATTACCATATCAATCTCATCTGCACCATTTTCGATTGCATCTCTTGTCTCGAACTCCTTTACAGCCGTAGTGTTATAACCATTTGGGAAACCGATTACAGTACAAATCTTCATTCTATCGCCTACATAACCCTTTGCCTGCTTTACGTATGACGGCGGAATACATACGGATGCTGTCTTAAAACGGATAGCATCGTCACAAATCTGACGAATTTCCTCCCATGTTGCTCCCTGTGCCAACAATGTGTGGTCTACTTTATTTAACAGCTTTGCGTGATCCATTTTGAATCCTCCATTTCTTCATAATAATCTCTATACTTTTAGTATAATGGATTCCGCACTTTCTTTCAACCTGTTTCTTTACTTCTTCTTTGCTTTGTTTCTAGCAGCAAGAATCCCTCCGATTTTCCCTGATTCTTTTGATGTAAGATTTCCATATCCACCTGCATAGATTTTGTCAATCACACCTATCTCCTCTGCAATTTCAAGCTTTTGCAGATCTTCTGCTGTCAGCTTATTCCAATCAGGCTTTGTTTTTCTTTTAATATTTTTCATTAAAGCAGCTCCTTTTTTCTTTATTATACCCAAAATGATACTTGTTTTTCCTGTTTTATCATGATATTCTTTCTGCGTAATGTTGTTCTCACAGAAAGGCAGATTGTTATGATTATTGCAGTTGATATTGGAAATACAAATATTGTAGTCGGAGGAATTGAAGCTGATCACGTTCTATTTACAGAACGCCTCTCTACACGTACCGATAAGACAGAGCTTGAATATGCCATTGATTTTAAGCTAATTTTTGAACTTCACTCTATTTCACACGCACAGGTAGATGGCAGCATTATCTCATCTGTTGTTCCTCCTTTATCGAATATTATAAAGACCGCGCTGACAAAATTAATTCCTAAAGAACCTCTGATTGTCGGACCTGGCGTAAAAACAGGTCTTTCTATTCGTATTGATAATCCAACCCAGCTTGGCAGCGATCTTGTGGTGACAGCCGTTGCCGCTATAGCTGCTTATACAGTTCCTTCTATTATTATTGATATGGGTACTGCAACGACTTTTTCCGTTATAAATGATAAGCGCCAGTATATAGGCGGTGCTATTGCCCCTGGTGCCGCTGTCGCATTAAACTCACTCTCCTCACAGACATCTCAGCTTCCTTTTATCAGTTTAGAGGCGCCAAAGCACGTGATAGGAAGCAATACAATTGACTGCATGAAAAGCGGTTCTCTCTTTGGCAATGCCGCAATGATTGACGGCATGATTCGCCGCATCAAAAAAGAACTTGGCGAGAACGCTATTGTAGTAGCTACAGGCGGGATCGCACCGGCAATCCTTCCATACTGTGAGGAAACTATTTCCTACGATCCTGACTTAATGCTTAAGGGGCTTGCACTAATTTATAAAAAAAATCAAACTCGATAATCACATATTGCATTCCAATTTTTAAGGTGATAAAATCTTTATAGGCTTGCACTAATATTTGTATCGTTAATTATGCAGTCAAAAATAAGGAGGTATTTGCGATGCGAAATGAAGAACTTCTAATCCGCTTAACCCAAACTCAGGGCATCGCTGGATACGAAAAAAAGGTACGCGAATTGATTGAACAGGAAGTGCGTCCATACGCAGATGAGCTGATTGTTGATCCGCTCGGCAGTCTGATTGCCGTTAAAAAGGGCAAAGGCGGACCACACCCAAAAAAAATCATGTTTGCCGCTCACATGGATGAAATAGGCTTCATGGTAAAGAAAATTGAGGAGGATGGACGTCTTTTAGTATGCAATGTCGGTTGGAACTGGACTGCTTCTGCCTACAACACGAGAGTCGTTTTTAGAAATGGAATCTATGGTGTTGTTAGCAGTATGAAAAATATTGAGGATGCACACAATGATCCTAATGCACTATTTATTGATATCGGTGCCAAATCCAAGGAGGATGCGCTTAAATACGTCCATGTTGGTTCTGTATGCGGATATTGCGGCGAATATCTTCCTCTTGCAAATGATCTTGTCTGCTCAAAGACATTTGATGACAGAGTTGGCTGCTTTCAGTTAATTGAAGCACTTCGTGAAAATGACGGAACTTATCCTAACGACATTTATTATGTATTTACCGTTCAGGAGGAGGTTGGCTGCCGCGGCTCTAAGACAACTGCTGCCTTTATTAAACCAGATATTGGCATCGCTGTTGACGTTACCCCGGCACATGATTATCCGTGTGATCTGACTGGAAGCAATGCAATCGGCGAAGGAATCGGTATCAAGGTCGCAGATCCATCTGTTCTGTGTGATGAGGATGTCATTGCTGCCATGGAGCAGTGCTGCCGTCATAAAGATATTCCATTCCAGTATGAAGTCATTGATAAAGGCGGCTGCGATGCCTCCAGTATGAATCTTTCAAACTTTGGCGTCCGTGCCGGCGGTATTTCTGTTGTCACTCGTTACGCTCACTGCAGCAGCAGCGTTATCTCAAAGGAAGATGCGGAGTCTGGCATTCGTCTTTGCACTGCATTTTCAAAATATGAATTTCAATTTTGATGTATGGGGGAACAAGCGTTATGATACATACCACTTCTTGGCCATATGCCAATGAAACAGGTATCACAAAAAAGCTTAGCTGCGATGTTCTTGTTCTTGGCGGCGGACTGGCAGGCTGCTATGCTGCTATCGCCGCTGCCAGACGCGGTCAGTCTGTAATCTTGGTTGAAAAAGGTGCTGTTGAAAGAAGCGGCTCTGCCGGAACTGGCTTTGACCACTGGGAATCTGCCTGCACTAATCCCTGCTCTGGTGTAACACCTGAAGAAATTGCCTGGGCCTATGTCAATGAGCAGGACTACTACAGCAACGGAATTGCACACTATATTGAGTGCCGTGAGGGCTATGACCGTGTGCTTGACATGGAATCATTTGGCGGCAAGATACGTGATACAAAAAATGAATTTGAGGGTGCAGCTTTTCGCGATGAAAAAACAAAGCTGATGTTTGCCTACGACTACAAGAATAAGTTTACACTGCGCGTGTGGGGTTCAACCTTTAAGCCGTCTCTGTATAAAGAGTTAAAGCGTCTTGGCGTAAAGCTTCTGGAACATACAGAAGCTACTGCCCTTCTGACCTCTTTTGTAAATGGCAAAAAACACGGTGCCGGAGCCTGCGCTATGGATGTGCATACCTGCAAATTTTATATTCTGCGCGCAAAATCAACTGTTCTTGCTATGTCCCGTCCTGCCAGAGTATGGCTGTTTGACGCAGATCAGCCTGGTCTGTGCGAATTTCGTCCGTTCCAGAGCATCGGAAGCGGTCATGCAATGGGCTGGCGAAGCGGAATTGAATTTACGATGATGGAAAAATCTGTCCGTGCCGAATACTCTGCTGCCGGACGAAGCTTTCCAGCTTATGGCACTGGAAATAATCACAATACCTGGTATGCGGCAACGATGGTCGATGCCAGAGGTGTCGAGATTCCATATGTAGACCGCGATGGAAAAGAGCTTACAAGCGTGTTAGAGCGCTATTATCCGGCGCCAGGTCAGAAATTCTTCTTAAAGGGCGGTGTTATCGATAACCCAAAATATGAGTACCGCGGTCCTGAAACACTTGATTTTGATGAACTTATTAAGCGTGGCTATCAGCTGCCGTTCTATGCAAATCTCAGCCGTATGCCAGACGAGGAGCGCCGTGTCATCTGGGGCATGATGGTCGGTGAGGAAGGAAAGACAAAAATCCCAATTCTGCAAAATTATACGAAGCGCGGCTTTGACCCGACAAAGGATATGCTGCAAAGCTATGGTACTGGATGGCAGTCAGCAAACTTCCTTGAGCAGGAGCGCCAGTTTTTCGGTGCACCGGGCGGCATTCTTCACGACTGGGATCTCAAAACAAACATTGACGGCATCTATGCTGCTGGTGATCAGCTTTATGCATCTGACTGCGCTGGATTTGCCTGTGCAACGGGCTACTACGCCGGACGAAAAGCCGCTGCTGCTGCAAAGTCCTGTGAGCTTCCGTCTTACGATCCAGAGGAAACAGCCCGCGAGCAGGCTCGTCTGTACGCACCGCTCTTTGTCAAAGACGGAATCAGCTGGAAGGAATTAAATCAGGCGATTGCAAAAGCCATGCAAAATTACTGCGGCGGTGTCCGCTGTGAGGCTCTTCTTCGCGAGGGTCTTGATCTGCTTGGCTCCTATGAGCGCGATATCGTTCCCAAACTTTCCTGCAAAAATCCACATGAGCTGATGCGAATCCACGAGGTACTAGATATCCTGACGGTTGCCCAGATTGTGCTTCATGCTTCACTGCACAGAAAGTCTAGCTCTGCACCGCTTTTCTTTACAAGAAGTGATTATCCAAAGATGGACCCACAGGCAGACCACTGCCATATCGCACTCCATCAGGAGAATGGTACAGTAATTGAGCGCCGCGTGCCTCTTGATTTCTTTGGAGATTTGCAGACTGAGTACGAAAAGCGAAACATAGATTATGAGGAAGAAAGGGAGGCAAATGGATATGCAAAACGATAAGCTTATAGCCAATTCTTTTGATTTTTCAAACGTCAGTTTTTCGCTTGAGGAAGTTCCCTGCAGTGTACAGCCGCTCTCCTTTGATGAGTCGCTGTGCATAGGCTGCGGAACATGTGCGCGTGTCTGTCAGTGTGACATTCTGTTCCCGTCAGACAAGAAGGGAACACATCCGATTATCGCGTATCCGGGCGAATGTTACTACTGCGGTGCCTGCGTAATGGCTTGTCCGCGGACTGGTGCAATCAGTCTGAATCATCCACTTCGCAACCGCGCGAAGTTTGTGCCGATTATTTCACAATAAAAAATCACCCGCTGCCGATCATAAAATCAGTAGCGGGTGATTCTTTTTTATTTCACTTTTAATTCATTTTTGAATAACTTTTCAGAATTATTCAGCGTCAGCTGCCTTCTGGTTCTCTGGAAGTCTTGTGCTATTTCCTGCCTGGAATGCTTCAAGTCTCTCATCAACAACTTCCTGATATCCCTGATCTGCATACTGCTGTGCATAATCCTCATACATTGCATCAAATTCTTCTGGCTTGCACATGGTCAGCGCATCTCTGAACTCCTTGTACAGCTCACCTAAGGTGTTCTGATACTCGGACTGTGCAGCGATTACTACTGAGAACTGGCAGTCACTTAAACCATACTGATCAGCGATTGCAAGACGATCATAGTAGTACTTAATGATATCATCTGTGAAGTTCTGCGGCAGATCCTGCGGAGTATCAGCCTTGATGTTCTCTTCAACAGTATCAAATGTTCTCTTTTCCTTTACGATACACCAGTAGTCCTTGCTGTTGTTGAAGCCCTGCTTGTAATCACCATTATAATCACTAACGGTAACTGGGTTGCCTTCTTCGTCTAAGTTGTAGTTCTCGCCCTCGATACCCCACTGGAAGGTGTACAGGTTTTCTGGCTGGCTTAACCACTCCATGTACATCCATGCAGCCTTTAACTCATCATCAGTTGCTGTGTTGGAGAATCCAACGATCATACCAAATGGGTTCTCTGCTCTCCATGCTGGAACTGTTACGATTCCATCCTCACCAGACTCATCTACTTCACTGCTAATTGGAGTGATTGCTAACTTTCCATCTGGATTCTGATCATAGAATGCATTCAGGAAATCTGTGCTTGCACTTACATATCCGCTGTAGCTGTAGCTCTTGCCATTTACGAAGTTTGCCTTTGCTGTCTCAGAGTCGATGATGTAATACTCTGGATCAGTAATACCAGAATTGTAATCCTCATTTGCTCTCTTTAACAAGTTGTAGTTTGGCTCCCATCCAAGTGCTGGAATGTTGTAATCGCCGTACATAGCCCACTCTTCCTCGTTGCAAGGATAAGTTCTGTATGCCTGATTCTGGTCAGATCCAACACCAGTCAGCATTGCACCGCCGCCTGGATGCTCACAAAGACCTGCCTCCATGATCTTGTTCATAGCATCAAGATACTCTGAACGCTTAGTCGGTACATGATCATATCCTACCTTCTCCAGCCAGTCCATACGAACAAATGTCTGGAATGAATAAACGGTATCATAATATGGTCTCTCAGCAAGTGCAAAGTATGTCTCACCGCCAAGTGTGCTGTACATCAGACGTCCACCCTCTTCCATGGATGCATAATAGGTAGGAGCTACCTCCTTGAAATCGTCCATGCTAAATGTTGCCAGATAACCATCATCTGCCCACTGAGCTACCTTCGGATAATCATACTCCATCAGGATTGTCGGCAGGTTCTGATCTGCTGCAAGCAGTGCGTATGATGTCATAACATCACTTCTTGTAATCGGAACGTACTCAACCTTAATGTTGTACTGATCTCCAAAATTCTCCTGAATCCAGCCGGTCCAATAGTTGTTAGAAACATCCGGAACACCTTCTGCACCTCTGTCATAAACTGGAACTCTCAGAGTCACGGTTTCTGCAAATGGCTCCCAATTTGTGTAGAAGCTACCTCATCTGCCATAGCTGGAATGCATCCTGCCACCATAGCACCTGCCATTGATACGGCGAATACCTTGCGAAGATTCTTTTTCATAGTAAAATTCCTCCTTATATAAAGATCGTTATATATTTTGCCGCCGCCTTCAGCAGACAACGACGTTATATCGTATCTTATTGCCCCCTGTTGTCAAACTCCTTTGATGTCATTTCTATAATTCACATAACGTTTTATAATAAAATCTTTTTGAATCCCAATCAGCCCTTTACAGCACCGATCATAACACCCTTTACAAAATATTTCTGTAAGAACGGATATACACAAATGATCGGGATAGTTACGAACATGATACATGCTGCCTGAAGTACTTCTGGTGTACTTGTAACAACAACCTCACCAGAAAGCTGTGCTGTCTGTGCCTCTGATGCAGAAGATACAAGCTGTGACAGCTTATACTGAACCATCTTTAAACCCTCAGAACGGATATAGTATTTATTATCTGCATAAGCGTTCCAACGTCCTACTGCATAGAACAGTGACAAAGTTGCCAAAATTGGCTTTGACAGCGGAAGTACAATTTTCCAGATGATCTGGAAGTTTGTTGCACCGTCAAGAAATGCTGCCTCCTCCAAGCTGTCCGGAATATTGGACTGGAAGTAGGTTTTCATAATTAACATGTTGTATGGCGCATAAATTAATGGTAAGATCAATACCCACACAGTATCAAGCATATGTAAATCAGAATACAGCAGATATGTAGGAATCAAACCTGCACTAAAATACATAGGAAACATCAGGATAAAGGTAAAGAATGTTCTTCCCTTTAATCTCTTTCTTGACAGTGGATAAGCTGCACATGTACAAGCAATCATACCCATTAAGGTAAACACTAATGTAACTATTACACTGTACAGGAAGGAACTAACCATCGAACCATCCTCAAAAATGGATGTATATGCATCCAGATTAAAGCCAATCGGCCAAAAGCTGACTCTTTTTGCCAGAACTGCTGTATTACTTGAAACAGACTTTGCCAGCAAGTGAATAAATGGAACTACACAAGTCGCACACAGGATCACAAGGATGACCACCATCACGACGTCGCTGACATGAAATTTAGTTATGGCTCTGCTACCATCGGTAACAATGTCATTTTCTTTATTTTTCTTTGCCATGACAATTCACCCTCCTTATAATAATCCTTCCTCACCAAGCATCTTTGCAATGCGGTCAGATAACAAAACAAGTACAAGTCCTACCAGAGACTGGAACAGACCAACTGCAGTTGCCATACTAAACTTTGCACTTGCAAGACCTTTATCATAAATATAGATAGCAAGCTGATAAGAGAAATCCTTAACCTGCGTATTTCCAAACTGATCCAGACGCTCGTAGTTACTTCCCATAACTTTACCAAGATTCATGATAAGCAATGTAACAACAGTTCCTCTGATACCAGGAAGCGTAATGTTCCACATACGCTGCCAACGGTTTGCACCATCGATCATGGCTGCTTCATAAAGCTCACCACTAATACCAGTGATTGCTGCCAGATAAATAATGGTACCCCAGCCCATTCCCTGCCATACACCGATTAACAGGTAGGTTACTGCCCAGTGCCATTTTTCAGTCAAAAATGGAATACCATTCTGGATAATACCTGCATTCATTAAGAATACGTTTACCATACCAGTGGTTGGACGGAACATCTGATAAGCAACGCTTCCGACGATAACCCAAGAAAGGAAATGAGGCAGATAAAGAATAGTCTGCGTAACCTTCTTAAAACGCGGAAAGCGAAGTTCATTTAAAATCAATGCCAGAATGATTGGCATTGGAAAACCAACTGCCAGATCCAAAAGGTTAAATACGATAGAACTCTTTAACGCACGGATAAAATCCTTATCCTTAAATACCTTCTGGAACGTTGCCCAACCTACCCATTTACTGCCGGCATAACCCTTTGCAGGTTTATAGTCCATAAATACCATACGAATGCCGCCATATGATGCATAATTGAAGATCACAACTAAAGCAACCGGAATCATCAAAAGCAGATATAACTGCCAGTCCCGTTTCAAAGCATTTGCCCAGGTCGTTTTTGTCTTTACGCCCTTGCTAATTGTAGCTTTTGCCATAGTTTGCCTCCTCCTTTCTCTTTTTTATAGTGCAATATGTTGCCCTTGATTGTCTTCATTTTAGCACACTCTATCATTTTTTCTAATCAAACCTTTCCGTATACTATGCAATTTCAACCCTTTTCATATATTTTGTGTGTTCATAGCCGCCCCCTGCTTTTTAATTTGACAAAGATGACATGTTATAAAATTTTTAGGCGAAAACCCAGGGGCTTGCCCCTGGGATGAAGCAAGAAATATTTTTCTAAACCTTTAATGTCGATATCTTCTGAATACACATTACAGATCTAACAACATAAAAGGTACATTTAATTAAAAAATTTATGCTATTAAATCGGGAAAAAATCACATTCTTTGAACTTGCACATTGAGAAATTAAAGG
>QUFP01000031.1 GCA_003478935.1 Firmicutes bacterium AF25-13AC | reverse complement strand
CCTATCCGACATACCTCATGTGCCGGATAGGAACGGCAAAATTTTTTACACTTCTATTACTTCTTTATCACACATAAGCAAAGAGCCAGGGCATGAAGCAGCTCATGGCGGGCGGCGGCGTCGCTTTGATCGGCGGCACCCTTGTTCCCCTGCTTTCTCAACTTTTTGGATAATGCCTAAAACAAATACCACCCGCCGCGCCCTCTCGGAAACGGGAGCGCGGGAAAGGAGGGATTAACTTTTGATATGGCAGATGATTGAAGATTGGTTTCGCGGCATTTTGACAGACGGGATTTTATCGAACCTTTCCGGCTTGTTTGACAGCGTAAATACAGAGGTTGGAGAAATCGCAACACAAGTCGGCACGACCCCCGCCGGGTGGAACGCGGGCATATTCAACATGATACGCAGCCTTTCGGAAAACGTCATTGTACCGATTGCGGGCGTTATCATTACCTTTGTCATGTGTTATGAACTAATCCAGCTTGTAATTGAAAAAAACAATCTGCACGATCTCGACACTTGGATTTTCTTCAAATGGATTTTTAAGACCTTTGTTGCGGTGCTGCTGGTAACAAACACTTGGAACATCGTCATGGGAGTTTTCGACGTTACGCAGAGCGTCGTCAATCAGAGCGCGGGGGTTATCATATCCGATACAAGCATAGACGTTACCACCGTCATTACCGACATTGAAGCAAAACTCGACGCTATGAGCGTGGGCGGTCTTTTGGGGTTATGGTTTCAATCCCTCTTTGTAGGGCTTACCATGAAAGCCCTGTCAATCTGCATTATGCTTGTGGTGTATGGGCGCATGATTGAAATATATCTTGTAACGAGCGTTGCCCCTATCCCTATGGCAACAATGGTAAATCACGAATGGGGCAGCATGGGACAGAATTACTTAAAATCTTTGCTTGCGCTTGGTTTTCAGGCGTTTCTGATCTTGGTGTGTGTCGGCATTTATGCGGTGTTGATACAAACAATCGCAGCGACCGACGACATTTCCGGCGCGATCTGGGCTTGCATGGGCTATACCGTCCTCTTGTGCTTTACGCTTTTCAAAACGGGAAGCCTTGCAAAGAGCGTCTTTTCGGCACATTAAGGGGGTGAGTTATGATTTGAAAATCGGTTTAATCGACGTTGACAGCCATAATTTCCCCAACCTCTGCTTGATGAAGCTATCCGCGTATCATAAAGCAAAGGGGCATACGGTGGAATGGTGGAACGCAAAGGGGCGGTACGACCTTGTATATAAAAGCCGCGTCTTTACGGACACCTATTCCAAAGACACGATAACCGTTACCAACGCGGAACAAGTTATTTTCGGCGGTACGGGCTACGACACGAAAAACCGCTTGCCGCCGGAAGTGGAACACAGTTACCCGGATTATTCTATCTACCCGCAGTTTTTCGGGATTGCCTACGGCTTTTTAAGCCGGGGTTGTCCGAGAAATTGCGGGTTTTGCATTGTCAGCAGTAAAGAGGGACGCAAAAGTGTTAAGGTTGCGGATTTGTCCGAGTTTTGGAAATGGCAGCCGGAAATAAAAATCATGGACGCTAATCTGCTTGCCTGTCCCGACCATGAAAATCTCATTGAGCAGCTTATACGAAGCCGCGCATGGGTGGATTTTTCGCAAGGGCTGGATATTCGCCTTGTGAACAGGGATAATGTCAGCCTGTTAAATCGGGTACGGATAAAAGCGGTACATTTTGCATGGGATAATCCCGACGAGGACTTAACCGGGTATTTCCAACGTTTTTTGGATTTGACCGCCATTAAGAGCAGCCGCCAGCGGCGCGTGTATGTTCTTACCAACTACGGCAGCACTCACGAACAGGATTTATACCGCGTGAACACCTTGCGGGCTATGGGCTTTGACCCGTATGTGATGATTTACGAGCGTCCAACCGCCCCGCCTGTTACCCGCCATTTGCAACGGTGGGTAAATAACAAACGGCTTTTCTATGCTGTCCCCCGTTTTGAAGATTACATTCCGGGCAGAAAGGAGGTTTGAAATGGCGTATGTAACCGTCCCAAAGGACTTAACAAAAATCAAAAGCAAGGTAATGTTCAACCTTACGAAACGACAGCTAATTTGTTTCAGCGCGGCGGTAGCAATCGGACTGCCGCTGTTCTTTTTGGTAAAAGACAGCGTTGGAACAACCACAGCGGCATTGTGCATGGTGCTTGCCATGCTGCCTATGTTTTTGCTTGCCATGTACGAGAAAAACGGGCAACCGCTGGAAGTGATTATTCGGCAATTTGTGGAAGTAAAGTTTCTTCGCCCCAAAGAGCGACCTTATCAGACCAACAATTTTTATGCCGCCCTTGCGCGGCAAGAGCAATTAGATAAGGAGGTACGGGCGATTGTCAAAGGAAAAGAAAAACACCCAAAACGAAAAGCGTAAACTTTCCCGACAGGAAAGAAAACAGATAGATACCCTTATCCGACAGGCAAAGGGCGACGGGAAGCCCCATACGGCGCAGGACAGCATACCGTTTGAGCGAATGTATAAGGACGGGATTTGCCGCCTTGCAAACGGGCGGTATTCCAAGTGCATTGAGTTTGAGGACATCAACTATCAGCTTGCGCAGCCGGACGACAAAACCGCCATTTTTGAAGCCCTTTGCGATATGTATAACTCGTTCGACGCTTCTATCAGCGTGCAGCTTTCCCTAATCAGCCGCCATGCGAACAAGGACGATTTCAAGAACAGTATCACGATTGCGCCGCAGAATGATGACTTCGACAGTATCAGAGCAGAATACACCGAAATGCTTAGGACGCAGCTTGAACGCGGAAACAACGGGCTTATCAAGACCAAGTTTCTCACCTTTACCGTTGAAGCAAAGGACATTAGATCGGCGCGGGCGCGTCTTGCCCGCATTGAAACGGACACCCTCAACCATTTTAAGGTGATCGGCGCGGCGGCGCGGGTATTGGACGGGAAACAGCGTCTTGAAGTGCTGCATGGGATTTTCCACCCGGACGGGGAACGCTTTAACTTTGCGTGGGAATGGCTACCCGCAAGCGGTCTTTCTGTCAAAGACTTTATCGCGCCGTCCTCTTTCCGATTTGGCGACGGGCGAATGTTTCAAATGGGCGGCAAGTTTGGCGTAGTTTCCTTTTTGCAGATCGTCGCGCCGGAACTCTCCGACCGTATGCTTGCCGACTTCATGGACGCGGAAAACGGGATTATCGTCAATCTGCACATTCAGAGTATCGACCACAACGAAGCAATCAAGACGATTAAGCGCAAGATTACCGACCTTGACCGTATGAAAATCGAGGAACAGAAAAAAGCAATCCGCAGCGGCTACGACATGGATATTATTCCGTCCGACCTTGCCACCTACGGCGGGGAAGCAAAAAACCTACTCCGCGATTTGCAGAGCCGCAACGAAAGAATGTTTCTGCTTACGCTGCTTGTCTTAAACCTTGCAGATACCAAGCAGAAATTGGATAACGAAGTATTTGGAGCGGCGGCAATCGCGCAGAAATACAACTGCATTTTGACCCGCCTTGACTACCGGCAGGAACAGGGGCTTATGTCCTCTATCCCGTTGGGGGAAAACCTTATCCATATCCAGCGCGGCTTGACGACCAGCAGCACCGCCGTTTTCGTTCCCTTTACGGTGCAAGAGCTGTTCCAAAGCGGCGAAGCATTGTATTACGGCTTAAACGCCCTTTCCAACAACATGATTTTGTGCGACCGAAAGAAGCTGAAAAATCCCAACGGCTTGATACTCGGCACACCGGGCAGCGGCAAAAGTTTTTCTGCAAAACGCGAAATCACAAACGCTTTTCTTATCACGTCCGACGACATTATCATTTGCGACCCCGAAGCCGAATATTACCCCCTTGTCGGACGTTTGAAAGGACAGGTTATCAAGGTTTCGCAGAACAGCACGCAGTACATTAACCCTATGGATATTAACCTCAATTACAGCGAGGGCGACACGCCCATAGCCTTAAAGAGCGATTTTATCCTTTCCTTTTGTGAGTTGATTATGGGAGGTAAAAACGGGCTGGAAGCTGTCGAAAAGACCTTGATTGACCGCGCTGTTATCAGCGTGTACCGCAACTACCTTGCCGACCCGAAGCCGGAGAATATGCCGATTTTGGGCGACCTCTACGACGAGATCAAGAAGCAGCCGGAAAAGGAAGCGCAGCGTATCGCGGCGGCATTGGAACTCTATGTAAACGGCAGCTTGAACATTTTTAACCACAGGACAAACGTTGACATTCATAATCGCCTTGTCTGCTTTGATATTAAGGAACTCGGTACGCAGCTTAAAAAAGTCGGTATGCTTATCGTCCAAGACCAAGTATGGAACAGAGTAACGGTAAACCGCAGCGAGGGCAAGGCGACGCGGTATTACATCGACGAATTTCATTTACTCTTGAAAGAGGAACAGACCGCAGCATACAGCGTCGAGATTTGGAAGCGTTTTAGGAAGTGGGGCGGTATTCCGACAGGTATCACGCAGAACGTCAAAGACCTTTTGACGAGCAGAGAAGTTTCAAACGTTTTTGAAAACAGCGATTTTGTCTATATGCTCAACCAAGCACAGGGCGACAGGGAAATCCTTGCAAAGCAGCTTAACATTTCGCAGCAGCAAATGACCTATGTAACCCATTCCGACGCGGGCGAGGGGCTTATTTTCTACGGCAACGTGATTTTGCCCTTTATTGACCGTTTCCCGCAGGATACGGAACTGTACCGCGTCATGACGACCAAACCCGGCGAGGTGTCGGCATGAGGATAGAAACGGACAAAATCTATTGCGGCGACAGCTTGCAGGTGCTTCAAACCTTGCCGGAAAACGCAGTTGATTGTTGCGTAACGTCCCCGCCCTACTATGCCTTGCGGGACTATGGCGCAGACGGGCAGATCGGACGGGAAGCAACGCCGGAAGAATATGTTTCCCGCATTACGGCGGTATTCCATGAGGTAAAGCGGGTGCTTACGCCGGAGGGGACTTGTTGGCTGAATATCGCGGACACTTATTGCGGCACAGGCAGCAAAGCCGACCACCAAGACCCCAAATATCCCAAAGGCAGGAACGGGCAGCAAGTGGCGTTCAACCACCGCGCCCCCGGCTGTAAGCCCAAAGATTTAATCGGTATTCCGTGGCTTGTAGCCCTTGCCTTGCGGGGCGACGGTTGGTATTTGCGCAGTTCTATCATTTGGCACAAAACAAACCCCATGCCAGAAAGCACGCGGGACAGGCCGACCCGCTGCTATGAATATGTGTTTCTGCTTACCAAGTCAAAGAAGTATTACTACAATTGGCAAGCAGTAGCCGAGCCGATAGCCCCCACAACGGCGGGGCGGCTGAAAAGCGGAGTTAGCAAAGGAAACAAGTATAACGTTACTGTTCCGGGGCAAAACCAGCCGCAGAAAATCAACCGCCCCCGCGAAAAGGGCGCATACGCCGACGAGTTGATTTGTCCCGTCCGCAGCCGTCGCAACGTTTGGCAGATCAACAATGTCGCGTATCATGGCGGGCATTTCGCAGCATACCCGCCCAAACTTG
Source organism: Firmicutes bacterium AF25-13AC (assembly GCA_003478935.1). Lineage (GTDB taxonomy): Bacteria > Bacillota > Clostridia > Lachnospirales > Lachnospiraceae > Anthropogastromicrobium > Anthropogastromicrobium aceti. The sequence goes on along the minus strand of QUFP01000031.1, from coordinate 51,841 downwards.
CGGAAACGTGCATTTTGGCGGGCTGTCCCGTGGGCGGGATTGTCCTTGATCCGTTTTTAGGCAGCGGCACCACCGCAGCGGCGGCAAAGCACCTTTCCCGCCGCTATATCGGCATTGAGTTAAACCCCGACTATTGCACCCTTGCAAAACAGCGGATTGGAGGTGATGAAGATTGAGCAAGGAATGGAAAGCCCCCGACAAGGTAACGCAGAAAATGACCCGCGACGGGGCGGTTGCGGAAAACCTCACGACGGGCGAAACAACGAGTATCAGCGAAAGGCCGCAGGAGGAAAACTATTCCCAAGCCCCTACCGCAGCGGCAGAAAAGGCTGTTGACCGTATCGGCGCAGAGGTTGAACGGCAAGCGGCAAAGGGCGCAGGGAAAAAAGCCCTTGACGCGGCGCAGCTAAAAACCCATACTTCCCGCTTGCAGTTTTCCGAAGCGGAACGGGCAACGCCGGAATTGCAGAAATCTATCCGTAAATCCGAGAAAGCGGCAGACCGTTTAGACGCAGCGCGGGCGGCTATCCCCAAGCAGACCAAAATCAAGAAAGAGCGCGTTTTTGACGAAGCGAAAGGCAAGGCAAAGACGCGCCTTTCCTTTGAAAAGACGGATAAGCCCCCAAACGGCAAGTTGCGGCATAACCCCTTGTCCCGTCCGGCGCAGGAGTTGAACAGCACCGTACATGGGAAAATCTACGAGGTTGAGAAAGAAAATGTCGGTGTGGAAAGCGGGCACAGGGTAGAACTTGCGGGCGAGAAAGCGGGCGGTATGGCGGCGCGGACGGTAAAGCGCGGCATACGCAGCCACAAGCTGAAACCCTACCGGGCAGCGGCGGCAGCCGAGAGAAAGGCGGTAAAGGCAAACGCCGATTTCCTCTATCAAAAGGCGCTGCACGATAACCCCGCCCTTGCGCACTCAAACCCGATTTCCCGTTTTTGGCAGAAGCAGCGCATTAAAAAGCAGTATGCAAAGACGCTGAAAGCGGGCGGCAAAGTGAAAAAGACCGCCGAAGCCACCGCAAAGGCGGCGAAGAAAACCGCGCAGGAAACCAAACGGGCGACGTTCTTTGTCGTCCGGCACTGGAAAGGCTGCTTGCTTGTGGGCGGGATTGCCTTTATCGTGCTTCTGCTTTTCGGCGGCTTGTCCTCTTGCTCCCTCTTTGGCGGCAACAGCGGCAGCGGCTTAATTGCGTCGTCCTATCTTTCCGAGGACGCGGATATTACAGGCGCGGAAAGCGCGTATGCCGCTATGGAAGCCGAGTTACAAGATATGCTGAATAATATCGAGCGCGAATACCCCGGCTATGACGAATACCGGGTGAACGCGGACGAGATCGAGCATGACCCCTATGTGCTAATCTCTATCCTTTCCGCGCTGCATGAGGGCGTGTTTACCCTTGATGAAGCGCAAAGCACCCTTGAAATGCTCTTTGAGAAACAGTATATCTTGACCGTTGAGGAAGAAGTACAGGTACGATACCGCACCGAAACGAGGACGGACAGCGAGGGCAACGAATATGAGGTTGAAGTACCCTACAACTATTACATTCTCCATGTGGATTTGGAAAACTTCAACCTTTCCCATGTCCCCGTCTACATCATGGGCGAGGAACAGCTATCCATGTACGCTATGTATATGTCGTCGCTGGGAAACCGCCCCGATTTGTTCCCGTCGTCCGGCTATGTGTCTAAATACTATGAAAACCCGCCCGCCGATTATGAAGTACCCGCCGCGCTGCTTAATTCCGATGAACAGTTTGCGCGGCTCATAGAGGAAGCGGATAAATACGTCGGCTTTCCCTATGTGTGGGGCGGCAGCACCCCGGAAACCTCTTTTGATTGCAGCGGCTTTGTGAGTTATGTATTGACGAACAGCGGCCTATACAATACGGGCAGACTTGGGGCGCAAGGGCTTTACAACATTTCAACCCGCGTTTCCAACCCGCAGCCGGGGGATTTGGTTTTCTTTACGGGTACATACGACACGCCGGGGGTATCTCATGTGGGTATCTACGTTGGCGAGGACGGGGACGGAAGCCCCGTCATGCTGCATTGTGGCGACCCGATACAATACGCAAAACTTGATACAAGCTATTGGCAATCCCATTTTTACGCCTATGGGCGGCTACATTACAACTGACTTTGAAAGGAGTTTATTTCTATGGCAAACACGAAACTTGACCGTATCGAAAGGGATATTGAGAAAACGAGGGCGAAAATCCTTGAATACCAAAAAAGGCTGAAAGACCTTGAAGCGCAGAAAATCGAGGAAGAAAACGCGCAGATCGTTCAAATGGTGAAAGCGGTACACCTTGACGGGGCGCAGCTTGCCGCGTTCCTCTCCGCTTACGCCAGCGGCGAAATTGCCTTGCCACAGCCGGACGCAGACTACACCGACGAACAGGAGGAAACCGAAGATGAAGCATAAAAAACTGTTCCGCAGCGTTACCGCTTTGCTTGCCGCCCTTGTACTCATGGGCGGCTTTTCTGTTACCGCTTTTGCGGGCGGCGGTGATGTGAGCGACGAGCCGCCTACCCCCGTAACCGAAACCGAGCCGGAAGAAACGACGGGCGGCTATGAGCCGCAGCCCTTAACGCCGGAGGGCAACATGAGCCTTGTGGACGACATAACGGGCGAAGCGTCCGGCGATAAGCAGTTTATTACCGTCGTTACGAAAAACGGAAACTATTTTTACATCATCATTGACCGCGCCGAGGACGGGGAAAATACCGTCCATTTCCTTAACCAAGTGGACGAAGCGGATTTAACCGCCCTTATGGAGGACGGGCAGACCGAAGCCCCCGTTTGTAGCTGTACTGAAAAATGCGTTGCCGGAAGCGTCAACACCGATTGTCCCGTTTGCAGCGTCAACATGAGCGAGTGCGCGGGCAAGGAAGCCGAGCCGGAGCCGGAAGAAACCGAGCAGCCGCCGGAAGAAGAAAAAGGCGGCGGCATGGGTATTCTGCTTGTCGTGCTGCTTGTTGCCGCAGCGGGCGGCGGCGCGTTCTACTACTTTAAGATTTTGAAGCCCAAAAAGGACGCGGCGAAAGGCAGCAGCAGCCTTGACGACCTTGATTTTGACGAGGACGACGAGGAAACGGAAGTAGTCGAAACCGAACAGACCGAGCAGGAGGACGATAATCTATGAAACTTGTAATTGCAGAAAAACCGAGCGTCGGGGCGGCGATTGCCGCCGTTATGGGCGCGAATGAAAAGCGCAGCGGATATTTTGAGGGCGGCGGCTACCTTGTGTCGTGGTGTATCGGGCATTTGATTAGCCTTGCAGACGCGGCGACCTACAATGAACAATTCCGTAAATGGAAGTACGACGATCTTCCCATTGTCCCGCAGGAGTGGCAGTTTATTGTTGCCAGCGGCAAGGAGCAGCAGTTTTCCATTCTCAAAGACCTTATGCACCGCAGCGACGTTACCGAGATTATCAATGCTTGCGACAGCGGGCGCGAGGGGGAACTCATTTTCCGCTTTGTCTATGAACAGGCGAATTGCAAAAAGCCCTTTTCCCGCCTTTGGATTAGCAGCATGGAAGCAAGTGCAATCCGCGAGGGCTTTTCAAATCTCAAAGACGGGCGCGGCTATGACAACCTCTATCAATCCGCGCTTTGCAGAGCAAAGGCCGATTGGCTCATTGGCATTAACGCGACCCGCCTTTTCTCTATCCTCTACCATAAAACATTGAATGTCGGCAGAGTGCAAACGCCCACCCTTGCTATGCTGGTAAACCGCGACTATGCAATCAGCAGCTTTAAGAAAGAGAAATATCATGTCGTCCGGCTGGACGTTGGCGGCGTTGCCGCCCTTTCCGAAAGGCAGGACGACGAAGCGGCGGCGCGGCAGATGAAAGCGGCTTGCGAGAAATCGCAGGCCGTTTGTACTTCCCTTAAAAAAGAGAAAAAGACCGCAGCCCCGCCGAAACTGTTTGACCTCACCGCCTTGCAGCGGGAAGCAAACCGTTTGTATGGGTTTACGGCGAAACAGACCCTTGACTATGCGCAAGCCCTTTATGAAAAACGGCTTTTGACCTATCCCCGCACCGACAGCAAATATATCACTTCCGATATGGAGGGCAGCACAAAGGAACTTATCACCGGCCTTTGCGCTGCTCTCCCCTTTATGCAGGGCGTGAAGCTGCAAGCCGACCTTGCGAGGATTTGCGACAACAGCAAAGTAACCGACCATCACGCCATTTTGCCGACAGCGGAGTTTGTGAAAACGGGCTTTTCTTCCCTTGCCGAAAGTGAGAAAAAGCTAATGACCCTTGTGTGCGCAAAACTGCTTTGCGCCGTTGCCGCGCCCTATGAGTATGAAGCGGTTACGGCGGTTTTCACTTGCGGCGGCTATACCTTTACCGCAAAGGGCAGGACGACGCTTTGCGAGGGTTGGCGCGAGATTGAAAGACTATCCCGCGCCGCGTCCGGGGAACAGGACGAGGACGCAGAGCCGGAAGCGGTTTTACCCCCGCTTGCCGAGGGGCAGACCTTTGACAATCCGGCAGCGGAGATCTCCGAACGTTACACGCAGCCCCCAAAGGCATTTACCGAAGATACGTTACTTTCGGCTATGGAGAGTGCGGGAAAGGAGGACACGCCGGAGGACGCGGAGCGCAAAGGGTTAGGCACCACCGCGACGCGGGCGGGTATCATTGAAAAACTCATTAGCGCGGGCTTTGCCGAGCGCAAGGGCAAAAAGCTAATCCCCACAAAGGACGGGTATAACCTTGTCGCTATTCTGCCCGACAGCCTTACGTCCCCGCAGCTTACGGCAGAATGGGAAACGCGCCTTACCGGGATTGCAAAGGGCAGCGACAGCCCCGCCGACTTCATGCGCGGGATTGAGGAAATGACAGCGGGGCTTGTCAAGACCTATTCCGCGATTTCCGAGGATAAAGCGAAGCTGTTTACCCCGCAGCGGGAAGCAATCGGCACTTGCCCCCGTTGCGGCGCGGCGGTTTACGAGGGCAAGAAAAACTTTTACTGCTCCGACAGGGCTTGCAGCTTTGTGATGTGGAAGAATGACCGCTTTTTTGAGCAGCGCAAAAAGGCTTTCACAAAGGCGATTGCCGCCGCCCTTTTGAAAGACGGAAAGGTAAAAATCAAAGGTATGTACTCGACCAAGACGGGAAAGACCTTTGACGGAGTTGTGCTGCTTGCCGACACAGGCGGCAAGTATGTAAACTTCCGCGTCGAGCAGAACCGAAAATGATAAGGCTTGATGAAAAGCAATACCGCGCCGTAAAGAAAATGACCCGCGCCGCTTGTGCAAACAACGATTGCGGGAATTGTCTGCTGCTGGACGACGGGGAAACTTGCGTTTGTGTGCAGAGTATCAGCTATTCGCTGCTATGCCGCTATTTCCGCGAAGCGGTATTACCCGCCGACAGGCAGCTTTGCGAACAGATCACCCGCAGCGGGGAAACCGATTTGAAGCGTTGCGCGGTATGCGGCAGCACGTTTGCGGCGGGCAGCAACCGGGCGAAATACTGCCCCGATTGCGCGGCAAAGATACGCCGCAGACAGAAAGCCCAAAGCGAGAGAAACAGGCGTTTACGGATAAAAACAACTACATAGCAAGCACAGCAAACGAGTACCCGTTTGCGAGAAATGCCCGCGCTTCCCATAGAGAGCGCGGGCATTTTGCTTGTTGGGATAGTCCCAAACCCTTATATGACCGAGAAAGGACGTGATGAAAGAATATGCCGTATTCCTCATACGACCATGACAAATTAGAAGCCGCCGAAACCATGCGGATAGAACGCCGGATATATTTTGAAGCAAAGGACAGGGAGATTGCCCCTTATGCTTCCTTGCCGATTGCGCAGCTACTTTCCATGCGCAGCGAAAGCGCGGCGGCAGAACAGGCGATTTTTGACGACCTTAAAGAACGCGCCGCCGCATGGGAAGAACAGGCGGGAAGAACGCTTTTGCTGGATAAAACACTTGAATATGTGAGAACGCCGCACGTCCAGCACACCGCTAACGAGTGGCAGACCACCGAGCATAACCGCCATATTCGCAGCAACCGGGTATATCAGATGAATTACCACATTTACGAAAACACCCGTTACGACAGGGAGAAGCAGCAAAGCGTCCCTTACTCCTATTCTCTCACATGGGGCGTTTATACCAACAGCCCGAACAGGAACGGGCAAGCGAAGATTGCCGGACAAGATAGAAAGGTTTTCACCGACAAGGCAGCTATGGAAAAGTATCTGAATGGGCGTATCAAAGCGTATGACCGCTTGTTTACGGAAATCTCCCCGCCTATCCCGCAGGAGTACGCCGACTATTTCAAAGTAAACGGTATGCTCATGCCGGACTACACCATAGAGGGCGAAGAACCCCCGCAGCAGCAACAGGCGGCAGCTATCCCCGAAAATACCGGGCAGGAAAAGGAGCGTGAACACATGAGCGAACAGTTTTCTATTATGATAGGCAACCGCAGCCGCTTTGACGCGGGCGACCCCGGCGGCTATTGGTTGGATATGCCCGCCACAAAGGAGCAGTTGCACGAAGCTATGCGGAACGTCGGCATTACCGCCGACAACCCGCAGGATTTTTCCATTCGCGGCTATTCCGACGACCCGGAGAAACATATTGCCTTGCCTTATGAAATGGTATGCGCCGCCGACGTGGACGAACTCAATTTTCTTGCGGCGCGGCTCGAACAGCTTGACCCCGCCGAGGTTGGCAAGCTGAACGCAGCTTTGCAGCAGAAAAACGGGCTTGCAAATATTGGACAGGTAATTGACTTCACCTACAACGTGGATTTTTACGTCCATATCCCCGAAGTACATAACTACCACGATTTGGGCGACTATTACTTAAATCAATCCGGCATGGTACAAATGCCCGAAGAATGGAAAGGCGGCATTGACCTTTCTACTTTTGGCAGGAACGCTGCCGCGCAGGAAAAAGGCGCGTTTACCGAGTACGGCTATATCGTGGAAAGCGGCGACGAGTGGGAACGGCAGTTTGAGGGGCGCGAAGTGCCGGAAGAATACCGCATTATGAGTTACCCGCAGCCGGAGCGCGGCGAACAGGACAAAGCCTATATGGACGCAGCCGAAACGCAGCAAGCAGACGCACAGGCCGCAGAGCCGCAGCAGCCCCGCCCCGTCGTCCCCATTATCCTTACTTCCGAAAAGCCCGCCGAAAAGGTAAAGGAGATCACCGCGCGTTTGGAACAGGGCGTACAGGCGATTTTTGACAGCGACCGCTACAAAGAGTTTCTAACCGCTATGTCAAAGTTCCATGATTATAGTTTGAATAACACTATCCTAATTGCTATGCAGGGCGGCAATTTGGTAATGGCTTCCGTCAATGGGAAAAGGAGTTTGACCGCCATGTAAAGAAAGGCGAGAAAGGCATTAAAATCTTTGCCCCCGCGCCCTACAAGGTGAAAAAGCTGGTTGATAAAATCGACCCCGAAACGAGAAAGCCCATGCTTGACCGCGAGGGAAAAGTGGTAAAGGAAGAAAAGGAAATCACCGTCCCCGCCTTTAAGGTTATAACCGTCTTTGATATTTCGCAGACCGAGGGCAAGGAGTTTCCCGACCTTTCCGTTAAACCGCTGCTTGCCGATGTGGAGCAGTACGAGGATTTTTTCGCCGCCCTTGAAAAAGCGTCCCCCGTCCCGATTGCATTTGAGCAGATCACAAACGGCGCAAATGGGTATTTCAGTTTGACCGACAAGCGTATTGCAATCAAAGAGGGCGTGAGTGAATTACAGGCGGTAAAGACCGCCATTCACGAAATCGCCCATGCGAAGCTGCACGACGTAGACTTAAACGCCCCGCCGGAGCAGCAAAACCGCGTTGACCGCCATACCTGCGAGGTAGAAGCGGAAAGCGTCGCTTATACGGTTTGCCAGCATTTCGGCCTTGATACTTCCGATTACTCTTTCGGCTATGTGGCTGGTTGGAGCAGCGGCAAGGAAATGACCGAGTTAAAAGCGTCCCTTGAAACAATACAGACCACCGCAAAGGAACTCATTACCGAGATTGAGGGGCATTTTACCGAGTTGCAGCAGCAGCGGCAAGCCGAGCAGGAGCAGGGCGATACCTTTTCCATTTATCAGTTAAAGCGCGGGGACGAAACAAGGGACTTGCGCTTTGAGCCTTATGACCGTCTGCAAGCGGCTGGACTTACCATTGACCGGGTAAATTATGAACTCGTCTATACTGCACCGCTTACAAAGGATATGACGCTGGGCGACATTTGGGAAAGGTTTAATATCGACCACCCCGCCGACTTTAAGGGGCATAGCCTTTCCGTTTCCGACATTGTTGTGCTTCATCAGAACGACGAGGACACCGCCCACTATGTAGACAGTATCGGTTTTCAGCAAGTGCCGGAGTTTTTGCAGGAGCAGCAGACCCCCGTATTTGACAAGCTGCCGCCCGAACAGCAGCAAGCCTTGTCCGACACCGTACAAGACACTTTGCAAATGCTGGTTGACGCAGACAAGCGGATTTATGGCGACGTTACGGGCAAGACCCTTGAAGCAATCGCGGCGCAAGGATATTCCTACAAGGACGGGCAGCTTGAAAAGCAGCAGCCGGAAGCGACCCCCGACAGCCTTTTGACGGGTGAAACCGTTAGAACGCCGAGGGGCAATTTTCATATTACCGATATGAGCCGTGAACAGATCGAAGCGGCGGGCTTTGGTTTTCATCATGCGTCGGAGGACGGGAAGTATCTCATTATGGGAAATGGCACACAGGCTTATGCCATAGCCGCCGAGCAGCCGCAGCGGGATAATCCCTTAAAGCACGTCGAGGACACCATAGAGCAGAACGACAACAATTTTGACGGGCTTATCAATAATACGCCGCAAACGCCCACCGTCGCGGATTTTGAGCAGCGGGCAAAGGCGGGGGAAGCGATTTCCGTTACCGACCTTGCAAAAGCGGTAAAAGCCGAGAAACGGGAACAGCCGCAGAAAAAACCGTCCATTTTGAAGAAGCTGGACGAATACAAGAAACAGGCGGCGCAGCAGCCGAAAGATAAACAGAAAGAGCATAAAAAGGATTTGGAGGTTTGATAGCATGAATACCCGCTTTACCATTGAGGAAGAAAACATTGTTGCGATCTACGCCGAGGACAGCCGGGAAACAACGCTTGAAAATATCCTTGCCGCCATGCCCTACATGGACGAGGATATGCGCCAGCTTGCCGCCGCAGCGGTGAACAAGCTGCAAGCCATGACGGACAGCGAGTTTTCCGAAAGGGAGTTTATCTTGACCGACGAGGAATAGCCCCTGTTCTTTTTTTGTCCTTGCGTGGACAATTAGAAAGCCGTTTTTGCGGGTTTGAATATACTTTATCGTCTATGTCGTTTTCATGCGCTGGAAGCCGCAGAAACACAGGCGTTTTCAGCCCTTAACATTCCACTTGCCACCCCATGTTTTGCGCCTTATCGCTCCTGCTCCCGCGCCCTGCTTTGGGACGGGTAAAGAATACTATCGACGTTCTTTTTGACAACGCCGTATTCCTGCATTTGCTTCTTGGCTTGCCGATAATCTTCATACAATTTGGTTTTCCTGTCGTTTAAGCTTCTATACTCCTTGCGCAGCGCGGCGAGATCGGGCAGCTTCTTTATCTGCATTTCCTTTAATGCCCTTGCCGCAGCTTCAAACAGGATAATTTCGCTTTCATGTCCCCGCAGATACTTTTCCTTGTCCGGCGATTTTCGGTATTCATCGTAAATCGGTTTTAACTGTCGGTATGTGGTGGTGTGCTTGATAAGCAGCGACAAATCAGACATACGCTGTTCCACTTCCTTAACCGCCTTTGCCGCCGCGTCATGGGCGGTCATAATATCCGCGATTTTGCTTTCAAGTTCGCTGTAATACTCAATCTTATTTTCGGTTAGGAAGTTCATGCTTTTAGCAGCCTGTTTCAGATTATGGATTTTCGCCCACCGTTCATAGCCCGCCGACTGTTGGGCTTTGATACTGTTTTCAAGATCAACGACAAGCCGGATTTTTTTATCTTCCCGCAGCGTTTTTGTTTTGGCAACATACACGCCCTTGATACGCTCCTTTATCGCTTCTTCCGTATAGGCCGCGCCGAGCGTCTTTGTGCGGGTAAACCGTTCCTGTCCGGCGGCGCGGAAAGAAATGTATTTGCCCTGTTTGATTTCATATCCCATTTCCTGCAAGCGGCGCAGCAGTTCGTCAAAATCTTTCACTCGGGGAATGAGGTTATCTATCGCCGTTTTCAGCTTGGCTTTATAGCTTGTACCTTGCTTTTCGGCGGTATATTCCGCATAGCTTTTCCCTCTGTCCTGTCCCGGCACGACGACGGATAGCCCATGCTCTTTACATATCCTGTCGCTGGTGCGCCGGATATGGTAATAGCTTTGTTTGTTGGAATGGTACTTTTTGTAGTCAACGAAGCTGACCGAGTTAAAAATCAAGTGATTATGCAGATGGTCTTTATCGACGTGAGTTGTCAAAACAAACTCATACTTGCCGCCTAATACCGCCCCGGCAAGTTCCATGCCGATTTTGTGCGCTTCTTCCGGTGTGGTTTCTCCCACCGCAAAGGATTGTATCAAGTGCCGCCCTAAATGTGTGCCGCGATCTCCGGCAGCTTCCCGCGTCCATGCAAACTCAATATCGGCGGTTTCCAGCCCGCAGCCGAAAGAGGACGCAAGCAGCTTCCCGTCTGTCTTTTCGGGATTTAAGATATAGTCTATCGCAGCCTTTAAGGTTGATTTAATAGGGTGCGTCTTTGTAACCGCCATATCTCGTCCACCGCCTTTTTAATGTCCTCTATATCCTGCCTGTAAACCGTCCCCGTCGCATTGGCGCGTTTTGCAATTTGGTTGATGTTCCGGCTCACCGCTTGCAGTTCCCGGATATATGCTTTTGTGTCGCTTCGGTCAACGACAAGAATATACCCGTCTATCGCCATTTTACGGAAGTATGCCCCATACTGCTTTATGGGAAGCTGCTTCATCTTCTCGTCGATCAGCCGCTTTTCTTCTTCCGTAACGTAAAACTTCATCTGTATATTTCTCTTTCGGTTTTCCATTTCCGCACCGCCTTTCGGTATAAGGGTTTGGGATTATCCAACAAGCATTTTCCGCAAACGGGTACTCGTTTGCTGTGCTTGCTATCTACTCCATACCCCCACCGAAAGGCGGTATTTGTTGCGCGTTCCTTTGATTTTGGACGCAAAAAAAGATTGCAGCCGCCATGCGCTGCAATCTCCCGATTTCTCATATTGTGAGGTTAATCCTCTGCTTTTTCGACTTCCGTTATCTCCCTTGCTGTTGCGGTTACAATCCGTATGCCTTTATCGCTCATACCGTCCAGCAGCGCGTCAAGCTGCCGCCGCCCGGTGGATTTCTCCGCATTGCTGTTCGGGAAGAAAAATTGATCTACCGAAATATGATACCGGGTTACAAGGTCATAGAATACCTGTAAACTCGGCTGTTGTCCCTTGTTCTCGATATTCGCAAGGTAGCGCGGGGAAATATATAACTCGTCGCTTACCTTTTTGCGGCTCTCGCCGTATTCATTTCTCGCGGCTTTTATAGCTGCCCCGAAAGCCTTAAAGTCGTACAATGGTACGGGTCTTTTTGCCATTTTCATTCACCCTGTTACATTTTACAGTTCACCTTTCTTTTTGGATATGTCCACACAATTCATATCATTAGGTTAAATACTTCCTGTTGTGTATTGACAGTAGACTGATTTTCTGATAAAATAAAATTTATGTAAAAGGAGGCGGCGTTTATGTTGCATAGCATGCGTATTAGATAAGCATTGAAAAAAAGGATTTTCCCATTTTCAACATGGGCTTTTTTGTCATGCTTATTTTGCGGATGCTATACAAAAAACTAACGACGTATAGATATAGTATAGACATAGTGCAAGCTATGCCTTAGTTTTGTTGTACTGCTCTGTGCATTATAAATGCAGGTCAATGCTCATGTTGAGGATTGACCTGCATTTTTTTGTGTAAAAAGGACGAGTGAAATATAATGCTTAAAAAATATTGGATAAAATGTCCGATTTGTAACGGAAAGACGAGAGTTCAAGTATTTCATAATACTGTATTAAAAGATTTTCCTCTTTTCTGCCCTAAATGCAAATTGACGCATATCATTGATGTAGAAAAATTAGAGATTGTAATCAAAAATACAGAAAAACAAACTTTTATTATTTAGAAGAAAGGATATAAAAATGAAACGTTTACCTAAATATACGCCTGCGGAAGTACGGAATGATCCATACGGATTTACTTACAAAGAAATGTCGGAAGTTATTGGCGAGAATGAAGCAAAAGCCTTATATGAAGAATTATATAAGCAATTACCACGCAAAAAAAATCTATCAATGTTGGTAAAAAATATTTGCAAAAGCAGTGATACTGAAAAGTATGTTTACGAACTGAAAGACAACAAATACATTGAAACGGTTTTTATCAAGCGGCGAGATGGTGGAACTGTTTGCGTGAGCACACAAGTCGGTTGTCCTGTTGGTTGTATTTTTTGTGAGTCCGGGCGAAATGGCTTTGTTCGTAATCTAACATCGTCAGAAATCGTACAACAGATTATATTGTTGCGTCGAAAAGTAAACCGTATCGTTTTTATGGGTATGGGAGAGCCTTTATTCAATTATGACAACTTGATAAAAGCAATCCATATTCTCCGAGATAGATATGGGCTCAACTTTCCAACCGACGGCATTACCATATCAACAGTTGGTCCGGTCGATCAATTAAAAAAATTGCGCGAGGAACATCTTAAAATTCAGTTGACAATATCTTTACACGCAGCAACACAATCTGCAAGAAATCGTATTATTCCTCACATGCGCATATATGCTATTGAAGATGTTGTTAAGCAAGCCTTATCCTATTCTGAAAGGCATAATCGCAAAATTGTCTTTGCGTATTTGCTTTTACCGGGTATAAATGACCGGCCCTCAGATGTAAGACAACTTGCAAAATGGTTTCGGGGCAAAAAAGTTATGATTAACGTGTTACAATACAACCCAACAAGCAATTCAAGAATTAAAGCACCACAGAAACGGGAAATAGTTGCATTCAAACATCAATTAGAGCAAGCAGGACTTGAAGTTACTATGAGAGTTTCTCATGGCAGAGAGATTAACGCGGCTTGTGGACAGTTAGCTAACACATATAATAAATTCAAAAAAAAATGATTAAAAGTGCCAGACGCATAGACGCAGAGCCGATAACGCATTAGGTCAAAAAACCTATGTGTTATCGGCTTTTTTATTTAATATTGCGCAAAAGCCGCTGTTCCCTATTATAGAATGGATTGCGGGTAGTGTATTAAAGTCGCCCTTTTTTAAGGATACGGCGGTATCGGGGAGGTATCGCCGTGTCCATTTTTATTTACTGTAACCCGCCTAATGCTTTGCGGTCAAAAAAAGCTATGCTCCGCAAGCGGGATATTCCGGCTATGAATGTGAACTGTCAATACATTTAGCTACTGCTTACATTTCCTTTGCGCCCGTCCGCGTCTTGCGGACGGGCGCATTTTGCTTTTTTCAACTTTTTTCTGAAAAGCGCACTCAAGAGCCATCTCCCGAACGGGTACGGAGCGAAAGGGGCAGAGAGGACAAGCCCTTAACTCCCGTCCTCTACTCCACGCGGGAAGGAGGTGAACTCTATGGAGCTATCTTCTTCCGACAAGGAAAGAATACAACATCAGTACGACGCATTAGCAAAGAAAACTTTGGTCGGCGAAGCGAAAAGCCACCGCCGCACTCTTGCGAAACGCGCAGCACGCGAAGTTACTTTTTCGGATTTGAGCGAAAGCGAACTCGCGCAGCTTTTCACAACGGACGAATACGAAAGCGATTATTTCCGTTTTCAAGTGTCCGGCTTTGATGTACTCGTCAAAAATGAACTGCTTGCCGAAGCCCTTAACGCTTTGCCCGAAAGGAAACGCGACATTATCCTTTTGTCCTACTTCTTGGATATGAGCGACGCGGAAATTGGCGAACTGCTGAATGTTGTACGCACGACGGTTTTCCGGCACAGGAAATCCGCGCTTGCGAAAATCAAACAGTATTTGGAGGGAAAAGCAGATGATGAATACCGTTAGGAAGTCTGAAAATCTGTTGCCGTTCCCTGTCATTTCCGCAGCGGCAAACGGCGACACAACCGCCATGTGCGCGATCTTGAAGCACTACGAGGGTTACATAGCGAAACTTTGTACCCGCACGCTGAAAGACGACGCGGGCAATACCTATTCCTATGTGGACGAGGAAATGCGTAACAGGCTGCAAGTGCGCCTTATTACCCGCACCCTTGCTTTTCATGTAGGATAATCTTTTAGCCCATGCGGGGAGCGTGTCCCCTTTCCACGCTTCCCGTTATGGGCTATTTGTCGTTCCGCAAAAGCATATCCGCTGTTGATGTGCTTTTGCAGGCCGACAAAGCCTATTGTTCTTTGACAAAGAAAGCGGCCTTTGGTGCGCAGCATAACAGGCAAACGGGTACATTCCGTCTGTACCGAGCCAGTCGGCGGGTACGCCATGACAGCTTTTCCCCATAGGGGAAAAGCCGAGCGAGAACTACCGCGCCGTAAAACAGGTTTAGCAGCTTGTGGGCGACGACATACAAGGCGGCACAATGATACTCCCGCGTTGAACACCCTCAAAGTATTGCGCGGCGCACCCATAAGCATGGGCCGGGGTGAAACTCCCGTGAGGTTGCAGCTAACAACCGCCCGTTTTTGCCTTTTGACGAATATAGTTTATCCATACAGGAAAAGGAGGTTTTTCTAATGGATAAAAAACAGACAATTACAACCGAACGCAAAATAGGGAAAATCACCTATCTTGTTCAAGCGTTGCCGAGTGAAAAGGCAACCGATACAATCCATAAAAAGATTGAGAAACTCATTGTAAAGGATTTGCAGAAAAAGCCCGGAAATCCGGGATTTTTAGCGTCCGAGTAGTGCATTAGGCGGCGGGATATGGTATAATGATAGCAACACATTATACCTGTTTATTCGGCTGTCGGAAAGGAGGACTAATGTTACAGTCGAATAAAATCACCGCCCTTTACTGCCGTTTAAGTCAAGAGGATATGCAAGCCGGAGAAAGCGGAAGCATACAGCACCAAAAAATGATACTTCAACGCTATGCGGACGAACACCATTTTTTGAACACAAAGTTTTTTGTGGACGACGGATTTTCCGGCGTGAGTTTTGAGCGCGAGGGGCTGCAAGCGATGTTGCAGGAAGTGGAAGCCGGACGAGTGGCGACGGTCATTACCAAAGACCTTTCCCGTCTTGGCAGAAACTATCTGAAAACGGGCGAACTCATAGAGATTGTATTTCCCGAAAACGGAGTACGCTATATCGCGATCAACGACGGAGTTGACACAGCGCGGGAGGATAACGAGTTTACCCCCTTGCGGAACTGGTTTAACGAGTTTTACGCCCGCGACACAAGCAAGAAAATCCGCGCAGTTAAACAGGCACAGGCGCAAAAAGGCGAGCGCGTCAACGGGGAATATCCATACGGCTATATCCCAGACCCGAACAACCGCCACCACCTTATACCCGACCCGGAAACCGCGCCGATTGTCAAACAGGTTTTCGCTATGTTTGTTAGCGGCGTGCGTATGTGCGAAATCCAAAAATGGCTTGCGGAAAACAAAGTCTTGACGATTGGAGCGTTGCGCTATCAGCGTACAGGACAGGCGCGGTATCAGCGGGCAATGATCGCCCCCTATACTTGGCCGGACAAAACGCTCTATGACATATTAGCAAGGCAGGAATATTTAGGGCATACCATAACCGCGAAAACTCACAAGGTATCCTACAAGTCGAAAAAGACCCGGAAGAACGAAGAAGAACAACGCTATTTCTTCCCAAACACCCATGAGCCGCTTGTTGACGAGGAAACCTTTGAACTTGCGCAAAAGCGGATTGCTACCCGCCACCGCCCGACAAAAGCAGCGGAGATTGATATTTTTTCCGGCTTGCTGTTTTGCGCTGGTTGCAGACATAAGATGTATTACCAACAGGGCGTAAATATCGAGCCGCGCAAGTTTTCCTATTCTTGCGGCGCATGGCGCAACAGGGCAAGGACAGGCAGCGAGTGTACCTCTCATTATATCCGCAAAAACGTACTTCTTGATTTAGTGCTGGAAGATATGCGGCGGGTTTTGCGGTATGTTAAGGAACACGAACAGGACTTTATCTGTAAAGCTACCGAGTACGGCGACATGGAAGCGAGAAAGGCATTAGCGCAGCAGCAAAAGGAACTTTTCAAAGCACAGGCGCGTATGACCGAACTTGACACGCTTTTCCGCAAGCTGTATGAGGACAACGCATTAGGCAGACTGACAGATGAACGGTTTGTGTTTCTAACTTCCGGCTATGAGGACGAAAAGAAATCCCTTGCCGCAAGGATAGACGAGTTACAACAGCAGATCGCAACCGTTACCGAGCGAAAAAGGGATATATCAAGGTTTATTCAGATTGTCGGGAAATACAGCGACATACAGGAATTGACCTATGAAAACGTCCATGAGTTTATCGACCGTATTTTGATACATGAATTAGACCGGGAAACCAACACCCGGAAAATCGAAATCCATTATAGCTTTGTCGGACAGGTTGATACCGAGCAGGAGCCGACGCAAGTTGTCAACCATGACCGCCGCAACATGGTAGATGTAAAAAGTATCGCTATCTAACCCCAGCAAAGTTCGTTCCAGACCATCCATCGTCGATATATTCATCTATGACATTCAGGCCATGCTCGGCGGCATATTGCCGGAGCATCATGCGTTGTGTCTGAATACTCCCGCTTTCTCCTTGCAGTTCATCGTCCCGGCTCAATCTCATATAAAGCGCCGTGTTGTAAATCGTAGTATTGTAAGGTTGTTTCACCGTTAAAATCCTCCTTCTAAAGAAACAACCCACGCTTACAATACTTTTGCTCTATGGCAATTATATCATAAGCGTGGGCGTGTTATCAATGATGGGCTATCAGGTTGAAGCGGCTTTTTCTGCGGTATGCCGCACCACATCTACAATCAGATCACCGAGGGGCTTCCCGCCTGCGGCGAAGTGTTCGGAGATTTTTATACGGTTGTTCCCACATACAAAATACTGCGTGCCGTTCTCTGCTTGTATGACCTGCCCTGTCCGGGGTGTAAAAATATCGCTTTCGCTTTTTGCCATCCAGTGTCCTCCATATTCAGTTTTCAAGGTACAATGCCGCACAAAGGCGGCGAAAATTTCTGCTTATATCTATCACCTTTCCTTTACCGTGTGCCGCTGCTGCCGTTTCAGTTCCGCCAGTATATCCGGCGGGATACGGTCAACCAGCCGCTGTAAATTGTCCAGTTCGCTTTTCAGCTTTGCCCGTTCCATCGTATCTTTCATCTTTCCTTTTTCGCTGGCCTTTGCCCTTGCTTCCAACTTCTCATTCTCCGCCAACAGATCATTGATTGTGACCTTGTACTTTTTCAGTTGCCCGGAGAAGTTCTCCATTTGCGGAAACCACTTTTTCAGCATGGCAAGGGCTTCCTCTTTCTTCTTTCCGGCGTTCAGCGGGTTAATGCCGTCAAGGGCGGCTTCAATGGCTCTGGCCTGTTTGGAGAGGGAAACCGCCTGTTTGAAAAGCCGGGTGGGGATATGCTTCCGGCCTGTCTTGCTGGCACTCTCCCCACGCTCCAAGTCGGGATATTTCACCACCATATAGGCGTGAAAATCGTCCTGCCACTTCGTCAGGTTTGCCCGGTTGCCGATAATCTCTTTAGCGCACAGGCGGTTGTCCTTTGTCAGCGGAACAAAGGTCAAATGCAGGTGGGGCGTTTTCTCGTCCATGTGTACCACCGCCGACACGATATTTTCCCGTCCTACCCGGCCAATGAGGAAGTCCGACGCCCTTTGGAAGAACGCCTGTATCTCCTTTGGGGATTTCCCCTTGAAAAACTCCGGGCTGGCGGTTATCAGCGTATCGACAAACCGTGTACTGTCTTTCCTTGTCCGGCATCCGGCCTGCTCGATACGGCTCTGAATGAAGTGGTAATAGCGTCCCGACCGCTTGACGATATGGAAGTTGTATTTGCTCCGGCTTGTGTCAATGTCGGGATTGCTGGCATACTGTTCTTTCTGTCTTTCGTGATGGGCTTCCAGCGGCCTTGCCGGGTTGCCCTTGTGCTTCTCAAACCGTAAAATTGCGTGTTGTGCCATTCTGCTCCTTTCCCCATTCCTTTCCTATCCGGGGTTTTCCACAGGGAAAATCCCGCAGAAAATAGCTCGGATAGGATTGGAATGGATAGAATATAAATCAATCTTTTTATCTTTGTATTTCTATATACCGTCCGGTTTTCGTACTTCAAGGGGGCGGTTTCCGTACTTCATGGGTACGGTTTTCAGTCCTCCGGCGTACCAGAACCGGATTTCTTGAAGTCGGTGTTTGGAACCGCTTCATAGGATTTTGGAAAAATGCGGTTGGGTTTTCCACAGCCCTGCTTCTGGATCTCCACCAGTCCGGCGTATTGCAGTTCCCGCAGGGTGTTCACCGCTTTCTGCCGCCCACAGTGGAGCAGGTCAACCACTTCACAGATAGGGTAATACAGGAAAACCCGTCCGCAGTCATCCGCCCACCCATTCTTGCGGGATAACTCTGTCCGGCGCAGGATAAAGGCGTACAGTACCTTTGCCTCGTTAGACAGGGCCTTGAATGTGGGGGCTTCAAAGAGGAAATTCGGGAGCCGGGTGAAGCTGAACGCCTTTTCCGGCTGATGGATATAGATGGTATTTGTCATAGTGCGTTTTGTGGACGGTTAGAAGCCCGTTTTCCGGGGCGGGCGATACTTTATACCACCCGCCCCGGTTTGGGGCTTGTAAAGCCTGATAAATCAAGGCTTTTTTCGCTCCTAACTGTCCACAGCAGACCTCCTTTTCCGTTCACTTTCTGTTTTCTGTCGCCTGTGAACTCTGGCGGCACAGCCGGGGCAGTATTTTGCCCGGTTGGATTTGGGGACGAACACGCCGCCGCAGACCGCACAGCGTTTCAAGTCCCTATCCCGGAAAATCTCCGCTTCCAGCGTTCCGTCCAGCGGCAAGACCGACCAGCGGAACCACTTACAGCAGACCGAGAAAGAAATCGTCTGCGGGCAGGTGCAGGTGTCCCCATCGTCAAGGACAATGCAGTTGCCGTCCTCACAGCAACAGCACTCCCGGCGTATCAGGCTGGCCGCCTGTTTCCTCTGCGCCGGTGTCATGCGGTAAAGGGAACCGTCCGGCCTGCGTTCCAGCGGCGGCAAGTCTTTATAGGGGTTATCTCTCATGCGTTCCCTCCATTTTGCTTTCCGTTGCCGTTCCTCCCGAAAAGGCTTCCTGCCTCTCTCGCAAGCTGCGTATCGCTCGTTTCGCCGCAAGCGGCAAAACTCACTCGCTCCGCTGCTCCTCCTCTCCCCACAAAGCCATGCGGCTTTGCGGGGGCCCCGACAATAGCGGCGTGTTCCGGCGTTAGCACGCTCCCCGCAACTTCGGGACATTTTGTCCCGAAGTCCGGCTCCTTGCGGTGCTTCCCCAGCCGGGGTATTCCTTTTCGGACGGTCATTCTGTTTTCAAGGTGCTGTCCATCGATGAACTAACCTAAGTCTACACCTAAATGACCGTCCGTCCCGTATATCCAAGAGGTAGGAAATCGGCTTAAAAAACAGGCTATTTCCACGCTTTCGGAATTGTGGTATAATAAAAATGATATTTGCAGACAAGGAGGGAGAGCATGGAATTATCCATACAAGAACGATTGAAAGACCTGCGTGTGGAGCGTAGGCTGACACTGGAACAGCTTGCGGAGCAGACACACCTCTCCAAGTCTGCGTTGGGAAGCTATGAAGCGGAGGACTTCAAGGACATCAGCACTATGCCCTTATCAAGCTGGCGAAGTTTTACGATGTGACCGCCGATTATCTGCTGGGGCTGTCGGAAACAAAAAATCACCCAAATGCCGACCTTGCAGACCTGCGTTTGAGTGATGAAATGATTGAACTGTTGAAAAGCGGGAGGGTGGATAATTCCCTCTTGTGTGAGCTGGCGGCGCACCCGGATTTTCCCCGGCTCATGGCTGACCTTGAAATCTATGTGAACGGCGTGGCGGTGAAGCAGGTGCAGACCGTAAACGCCATAGTGGACACTATGAGCGCAACCATTATGAAGCAGTACAATCCCGGCTTGACCGATCCGCAGTTAAGACAGCTTATCGCCGCCCATATTGACGACGACAGCTTTTGCCGCTATGTGATACAGCAGGACATGAACGGTATAGCCCTTGACCTGCGGGAAGCCCACAGGGACGATTTTTTCAGCGTCCCGGAGGATAGCCCACTGGAAGATTTTTTGCAGGCAGCCGAGGAAACCGCTAAAGAGGACAGCGACCCGGAGCAGGCGGCTATGATGTTTATCTGCAAGCGGCTCAAACTGAATTATAAGAAGCTGTCCGAGGAAGAAAAGAAATGGCTAAAAAGAATTGCACAAAAGTCTGACTTGCTGAAAAATCCAAAGCCCCAGCGGGGGAGAAAATAAGTGGGCGACAAAAACAAATTTTACAAACGGAGGATACCATGAAGAAAGACGATAGAGAAAGATGTTCGTGGGCAACCACAGAACTCTATAAAGAATACCATGATGGGGAATGGGGAAAGCCCGTTCATGATGATAGAAAACTATTTGAAATGTTGGTTCTTGAAGGTATGCAAGCCGGATTATCATGGCTGACGATATTAAATAAAAGAGCTGCATTTAAGGAAGCCTTCAACGAGTTTGATTATCAAAAAATTGCTCTCTATGACGAAACTAAAATTGATGAGTTAATGCAAAATCCCAATATTGTTCGCAATAGATTAAAAATTAAGTCGACAATCACAAACGCACAGCAATTTATCAAAATCCAAGAAGAATACGGAAGTTTTGATAAGTTTATTTGGTCTTATGTTAAGAATAGACCGATTCATAATCATTTCAAATCGGAAGCGGACATTCCTGCAACAACGCCACTTTCAGATAGAATCAGTAAAGACTTAAAAAAACGAGGCTTTAAGTTTGTAGGCAGCACGATTATATATGCGTATATGCAGGCAATCGGAATTGTAAATGACCATGTGAAAGGTTGCTATTTGTATGTACCAGAATAATTCAATATTTCGGTACAATTTATCGAGAGATAGCAAAGCCAGCCGAGCCAGTCAACGGTCAAGATGAACGGCGCATTTCATGCGCCGCCGTTGACAGTCCCGCCCGTCTTTGCTAAAGGGTAATCAAGGCGGGAAAGCCCTAAAATGGCTTCACACCTATTTCAATAATTGGAGGAGATAAAAATGAGATCAGAAAAGGAAGTTTATGATATTGTTTTGAATTTTGCAAAAACAGACAAACGCATTCGCATGGTTACTTTGGAAGGATCTAGAACAAATACAAATATTCCGCCTGATGATTTTCAGGATTTTGATATTACTTTTTTTGTTACGGATATGGACAGCTTCACAAGTGATGATAAATGGCTAGATATATTTGGTGAAAGGTTGATTCTGCAAAAGCCGGAAGATATGGAATTATTTCCAGCTGTAGAAAAGGGATTTTCATATTTAATGCTGTTTACTGATGATGTTAAGATAGATTTAACTTTGCTGCCGCTGGAACTGATAGACGAGTATTTTACATGGGATAAACTGGTAAAGTTACTGTTGGATAAAGACAACCGTATCGTAAAGCCGCCAATACCAACGGATATAGACTACCACTTGCAGAAGCCTACTCAAAGAATGTTTGACGATTGCTGTAATGAATTTTGGAATACTACAACATATGTAGTAAAGGGCTTATGCCGCAAAGAAATTCTTTTTGCTATTGACCATATGAATGATATAGTACGAAAAGAATTGCTTCGCATGATTTCCTGGCTGATTGGTATCAAACAGGGATTTCATTTCAGTTTGGGAAAAAACTATAAATTTATGAAGCAATATGTCCCAGAGGAATTGTGGGAACGACTTATGTCCACTTATAATATGGATTCCTATCCCCATATGTGGGAATCCTTTGAACAATGTATGGCATTGTTCCGGGAGGTTTCGTCAGAAGTGGCATGCCAGTTGGATTACCAGTATCCACTATATGATGAAAAAATCAGTAATTATGTGATTCGGCAAAAGAAAAAATATGGCATTGAAGATGATAACAAATAAAATTTTTTCAATCGAAAAAATTTATTTTGATTATTCAATTTTGAAAAACTGAATACCTCAAAATCAGAAAGAGCGCGGACAAGCACTTTGAGGGATTGGCCTCCTTGTCCACCCATTCAGTGGGACGGCGGGTGACGGTCAAGGTCGGGTGCAAACCCGTTCATTTCAGCCTTGACGGTTGCCCGCTGTCCTGCTACTTTTCCGGGAGTGTGGCCACAACTTCGGGACACTTTGTCCACAAGTCGGAGCGTAGGACGAGGGACGGGGGCTTTCATATACGCCCAGTCTGCTGTTGAAACCAGACCTGTGCTTACAGCTCCACGCCACGCAAGCATAGCCCTGTTTTCCTGCCGCTTCAAATGCCCTTGCCCTCCCCGGCGGCAACGGCATTTTCACGGCAACGCCGACAGAGCGTATAACACACTACACTTTGCTTCGCAAAGTCGTGTGCCAAATGGGGGCGTTGCCCCCTTTGGAAACCCCCACAAGAAAAGGCGGTACGCTACCCCTCCACGGGGCGCATACCGCCTTTTCTTGTTATCCAGCCCTCCGGCTGTATCGGTTGAGCAAAAGTCAGCGTGGGATTGATGTGGTATCTTTATCTAAGTGAACCCCCATTTTCCCATTTGAAACAAGAAGTATTTCCGTTTGGCTTTCCTGAATTGCAACCACCACCCCAAGCATTAGATATTGTTGCATTGAAGGTTACAGTTAATGTTAATGGACATCTGTTAGATAACGCGGAAAAATCAGCGATAAATTTAACTTGTCCGTTTGTCCCCCAATCAGCAATGACTTCTAATGCACCTAATGTAATTGCATTTGGTGTAACACCACTAGCAGTGTAAATTCCTTCAGTGATTCCAGAGGCGATTGAGATAGTAGGCTTTACATATTGATTCATAAAAACTCCATGCTGTCGCTTTTGTCAGCGGCGTAATAAATAATAATAAAAATGTTATTGGTCTTTTTTATCGTTTAAATTTACTATATTTATATTGTAATACAGAAAAAGATGCTGTCAAGTGTTTTTTGTTAAATTTGTGAATACAGAACATTGTAGTAGTGTAGGGAATAAAATGTTACATTATAGTAGTGTGAAAATGGGTTTGCCATTCATAGTAGTCATATTTTTTGCGGATCTTATATGAATATGGCATAAATGGGCGCACAAGAAAATCTTTTAACTGATCAGTCAATGAGTCATCATGTTCATCTGGTAGAATAAAAATGTTATTCTCCGTGTAAAAATCATAAGAGGAGAGTGAGCGATTATTGGTGATTAGCTTCTTGGACAAGTAAATGGCTTCCATTACTCGCATTGTGGGAGCCATTTGTCCAAATTGGGTAATGTCAAGAATAAGGCTGCATCGTTGAAGCTGCGTTAAGTATTCCTCATAAGAAAGGCGCTTGTCAGTCAATATACTTTTGAGTTCTTGACGTCTTTTTTTATTTAAGCCAGAAGCAAGAAGGCGGATATCGCATTCAATGCCAGACTCTTCAAAAACTGCTTTTAAACATAACAGCAAATCGGCGCGCCCTTTATCTACACCGAGAAAAAACAGTTTATTTTTCTTACATGGCTCATAAGGCTCATAGTACTTTTCACAGTAAAACATGTTATTATATTTAAAATTGTATTTTTCACAGTCTGCTGGATCAGTAGAATAAATAGCTTCTTTATCTGTAAACAGTTTGTAGTTGATGCGTTTAGGTGTTATGATATTCCAGTAAAACAAATAGACTTCACAGTTGGGGTTAATCGTGTGAATATAGGTTTCCATACCTCTTTGATATCCATAATCAAATATGATTATTTTCTTTGCTGTTTTCAGATGATTTTTCCAATCGCCCCAGAAGAAAGAATAGCCAGGAATATGGGCAAAGTGCATTGCTTTGTAAATCCAGTACGAAACCCCATGCTCCCTTACGCCAAATGGAGAAAAAACAATATTTTTGTATTGAGGAAAAAAGTATAGTTCTGGGTGTTGAAAAATCATAATAGTTTTATCTGCTACTGTAGTTGGTGTAACAGCTTTTGATTTTACAATTCCATTTTTCATATTTTATAAAAGCTCCTTGTAACTGTTGATATCGCCAATATCATATCGGTGTCCTGGCATCTCCCATGCATGAAGCACAGTATGTTTGCTTAACCAGGCAGCAAAGCTTCCAGGGGCATCTGGGCTGCATCCGTCAGAAAGGGCAGCTGGAATTTTTTTTATATCGCTGCTCTGATAGCAGTAGAATGGCGGAACCGCTAAATTGTTTTTAGGAATCGTTGGTTTCTCTTCATAGGATGTAATTCGGCCATTGGAATCTTTTGTGATAATCGCTGTCTTTTTTTGCTTTGCAAGATCATTTTCAGGATAGCACATGACACAGGAGGTTTGGCATTGTGTAAAAAATGACACGAATCCTTTTAATGAAAAATCAATTAGATTGTCACCGGCAAGCACAAGAAGATTATCTGTTAAAGAAAGCGATGAAGCTGCAAGTGCTAGATCCTTTACCGCGCCAAGACGTCCCTCATTTGTATTAGTTCCATCATCAAGTAGGATGACGGGATGCTGCAAGTGCTGAATGGAGAGCCATTTTTCAAAGTTGCCGATAAACTTGTGATTAGTAATAATAACATGTTCCGAAATTTGCTCAATCGAGTCAATATCATCAAAAAGATAATTCAAGATCGGTTTTCCTTTTATAGGGAGAAGAGGTTTGGGAACCGTTAAGGTCAGTGGGTATAAGCGTGTTGCATAACCGGCGGCAAGTATGATTGATTTCATAAAATAAAAATCTCCTTTCGATTCATTACTGATGTAAGTCAATCTGGGCGCTTACACCGTCAGCACTTTCGCAAAGATGAAAAGAATATTTCCCTTTTAAATCAGGATAGACTGCAAGGTACTTTGTCTCAACAGATTCAGCAATCTGTTCAGCACGGGATGGATCAATAAAGGCCATGCAGCATCCCTTAAAGCCAGCACCAGAAAAACGTCCGCCATAGATGCCATCAGTAGAGCGCATAATGGTATATAAGGTTTTTAACTCATCACATCCGCATTCATAATTGGCAATGCTGCTGTAGCCGCTTTCAAAAATTAGTCGGCCATATTCATTTAAATTACCGTTTCGCCAAGCGGAAGCACCAGCCTGTGCGCGTGCTGTTTCCTCGTAATAATGAGTAGCGCGTTTTTGCCATGGATCAGGAAGTCGATCCTTAAATTGTGCAAAGATTTCCTCAGGAACATCGCGCAGAGAAATATCACGGAAATTTCCATAAGGCATGTTAGCAAAAGCCATAAGGGCATAAGCTGCGGCCTTGCACTCATCCTGTCTCATGTTGTATTTTGAGGAGACAAGGGAGCGCTCCAGTCCAGAAAAAAAGATGGCAATTTTGTAGTCTGGCATATGCTGGTTGGCAGGAATCTGTTCATATGAATTATCATTTGTGTCAAGGAAAAGAAGATGGTTTTTCTTGCTTAGGATTTCACATGACTGGTCTAAAATACCACAGGAAATACCAACGTATTTATTTTCTGCTTCTTGCGCCAATAAAATCAGTTCGGAATCAGTTGGATAAATATGGTTTACTGTGCATAGTGCTGTTAAGAATGCGATGGTGACGGCAGCAGACGAGGAAAGACCGCCGATTGGGAGACTGCCCTGAATGACACCACATAGACCATAGCGTAGCTGGTAGCGGTCAGTCAGAACTTTTGTGGCACCGCGCAGATAATCCGCCCAGTCATTTTCCTTTGGCCACGGAACAGCGGCAATATGAAACTGTGCACGCTTTGGAAACTCCAGAGAGCTTAATTCGATTACACCATTGCGCTTGATGGAATACGCAATATGAATTCCATAATTAATTGCCAGACCATTCACCTGCCCATGCTGATGATCAACGTGAGCACCGAGTGGGCAGACGCGGTATGGGCAGAAAGAAACACCGTCAGGGTCGCGGTGATATGTATTTTGAAATATAGTTATACAGTTTGATTTCATAAGCAATCTAGTCCTTTCATAAAGGTCATTGTAGATTTCATGCCTCTGCTATAGTTTTCTGTAGAATAATAGTTCACCTAATATTTTATTATTGTAAAAAGAAGGCCACAAATTGTCAAGTCGATAAAACAATCTTTGAAACGTGTTTGAAAAACGATTTGCTCGTGAACAGGATTGTGAAGCGTGCAATTGACGAACCGATAAAAAGAGGGTATAGTAGCACTAAGAAAAATAATCACGAAAAAATAACTAAGAAAGCTATTAAATAGTTAGTAGCCTTAGTAGTAATAGTGGAGGCACAAATGCAAAATCCGATCGTCAGCATAGTAATACCAGTATACAAGACAGAAGAATTTTTAGAGAAATGTGTAGAAAGCGTATTGAATCAGTCTTACGCAAATTTAGAGATTATTTTGGTAGATGATGAGTCACCAGACAAAAGCCCTGAAATCTGTGACCGGTTGAGCAGAGAGCACGCAAATATTTCGGTTATCCATAAGAAAAATCAGGGTCTTGGAATGGCACGCAATTCTGGAATGGAAAAAGCAAGCGGCAAGTATATTCTATTTCTGGATTCCGATGACAAATTGGATGGTGAACATGCAGTTGAGCTTCTAGTAAGAAAAGCGCAGGAAAAGGATGCCGATATTACAGTAGGAAGTTTTCGGCGTTTTAACAAGACGTTTGTAAGCGAAAAAAACTGGCACCATTTAAAAGAAGGTGAATATACCAGAACTGCAGATTTTCGCTTTAAAGGGTTTTATCAATATGGACATCTCGCCTATGACTGGGGAAAGCTTTATAAAATGGACTTTTTAAAGGAACATGAGTTAGTTTGTCCTGCGTATCCATTTACACAGGACAAGGCTCATAACATGCGCTGTTGCTTCTGGAATCCAACGTATGCATTTATTGACGAGAGTGTCATGTTATACCGTGTGAATGAGGATTCTGTTACCTTTAAGTATAAGAAAAAAATGGAAGAGGTCTGGGTTAGCATTGCAAAGGACTTTATGCAATATCAGCGCGAATATGGAAAAAAGGGATATTTGGCTGATCTTGCGGCGTTCCATATTTTCTTTGGTGCGTTCTTTCTTGTCAAGCAGGAGCTGCAGCCAAATCAGGCTGGCTGGCGAGACGCCAGAAGGGCATTGAAGCAATATGGAAAAGATCCGTTTGTCAGAAGTGCGATGCAGGCATTGGCAAAGGGAAAATTTGTCCGAAAAATTGACAGCACTGCATGGAAAATTGTGATTTGGTGCGGCTCTGTTTTATTCAGCTTTCATGCGTATTCACTGATGGCAGCGGGAATTGCTTTGCTTCGTATGCTGCAGGTGGATAGTAAAATTACAAAGGCAAGATACCGCAAAGTGCAATAAGATGATTTTTATGGAAAAGTGAAAAATCAGACAGAAATGGAGCGAAAAGTGAAGAAAAAAATTTGTTTTTTCAGCGGAGATATCACACGTAGCGGAGGTACCGAGCGAGTGACACTTTTGATCATACAAAAATTAAAAGCATTGGAAAAATATGATATCTCGATTTTAAGCATTGTAGAACAAAAGGAAAAGTCATTTTTTGAAATTCCAGATGAAATAAAGAAAACGAAACTGGATTCAGGAAAAAAGTGGATTGCCCCAGGTCCTGAATACCTTCCGCTTGTGCCCAGATTTCGTCACTTTTTAAAGAATAACAAAATTGATATTTTAATTGATGTGGATGTGGTACTTGATCTGTTAAGTGTTCCCGCGTCTACTGGTCTGAAAACAAAGATTATTGCGTGGGAGCATTTTAACTATCATTACATCTGGCCGTCAAAGATGTATCAGAAATTTCGTCATGCAGCGCAGTGGTTTAGTGCAAGAAATGCTGATTTTATCATTACACTCACAAGACAGGATCAGAAAAATTATGAAAATAAACTAGGGCGTCGAAATGCCATTCAGACAATTCATAATCCGATGATGCCAGTAAAACAAAGTGAAAATGCGCTCACGCGGGAGAAAAGTATCATTACAGCTGGGCGTTTGACCTGGGTTAAAGGAATTGATTTATTAGAAAAATTGCTTCCGATGATTTTAAAGAAATATCCGGATTGGAAATGGTATGTGTTAGGAGAGGGCGAGGAGCGTCCAAGGCTAGAGGCTGTTCAAAAAAAGTATCAACTCGAAAATCAGCTAATTTTGACTGGAAATGTTTCAAATGTCAGTGAATATATGCAGCAGGCATCTATTTATGTAATGACATCGCGTTCGGAGGGGCTTCCGATGGTTTTGCTAGAGGCGGCACAAAATGGACTGCCGATGGTAAGTTTTGATATTCAGACAGGCCCTTCCGAAATAATAGAGGACGGAAAAAATGGTTTTTTGATACCACCATTTTCAATAGATCGTATGAGAGAAAAAGTGGAGTATCTGATAATGAATGAAGAAGTTCGAGATGCGTTTTCAAAAAATACCAGCTCAATACAAAAACGATTTGACGCAGATGTAATTACAGCGCGGTGGGAGCGGCTGCTTGATCGTTTGTAAGGAAATTGTAATGGACTAGAGTTTAGAAGATGTTTCTGGCATGAAAAACGTAAAAAGGAAATAGGAGAAAGTGCAGTGGAAACAAAAGCAGAAATAAAAACCAAAACAAAAAACGAAATGAAAGAAGAAAAAATAAGTATTATTATACCTGTATATAAGGTAGAAGCTTATCTTCCGAAATGCTTGGATAGTGTGTTGCAGCAGACCTATAGGAATCTGGAAATTATTTTGATTGATGATGGTTCGCCAGACGGATGTGGGAAGATTTGTGACGAGTATAGCAAAAAGGATGCGCGTATAAGTGTAATTCACAAGGAGAATACAGGTGTCGCCCGGGCAAGAAATGATGGAATAGAAGCGGCAACGGGAGCATATATAAGCTTTATTGACAGTGATGACTGGATTTCGCCAAGGGCATATGAATGGATGTATAAATACATAAAGAAATACAAAGCAGACTGTGCGGTGGGCGGTTGCGTTACCGTTAAAGATCAGAATGGAAAATTGAAATTTCCGAAAAATACATTTTCATACAAGGCAACGTGCGAGACATCAGAGGGGGTTATTAAAAATCTGCTTTTGAATGCATCTGCTATGTGGAATCGGTTATTCCGAAGAGAAATATTTGAAAC
The DNA here is from genome assembly GCA_003478935.1 of Firmicutes bacterium AF25-13AC. GTDB lineage: Bacteria > Bacillota > Clostridia > Lachnospirales > Lachnospiraceae > Anthropogastromicrobium > Anthropogastromicrobium aceti. Next base: position 22,437 of record QUFP01000031.1, on the reverse strand, counting down.
GCTGCGGTTCCCACAAGGAAGAATCAATGATGATGAAGTGACTGTATTGCACGCATATGCACAGTGTAAGAAGATTGTGTTTGTGAATCGTCCGACCTATTTTTACAGAATTCGGGAGAATAGCATTACAACGTCTTGTTTTTCAATTCGTAATGTAGACTATTATTATAATAGCCTGGACAATGAGCAATTTATTCGAGAACAGCTGCCTCAGCTACAATTATGTGCCGAGTTTAAAGTGGTGAAGTCATTATTGTATTGTTATGTGAATTTAAGAAAGCTGTCTGATTCAGGAGAAAAGAGAAAATTGAAGAAGGAACTCAAAAGAGAAATTCAAAAAAAACGAAAAGCGGCGCTGAAAAATCCATATCTTGGAATTGAATATAAATTGTTGATTTGCTTATTAAGATAATAAATATTAGGATGATAAAAAAGACAACACAGATGTGTTTAGTCATCTGTGTTGTCAAAAATACGAAGAAGCTTGGATCGCTGGTTGTCCTGTTTAAAGGAACGAAGAGTTTCTTTTAATGTCGTATTGCGAAGGGTGTAGGTATTATGCAAGAAACAGACGAATGTAATTATCCAAAGAGCAGGCCATAGCAGTGGGCATTTTCCAAGCTTTGGAAAGCGTACATGCATTTGCAGATGCCCTTCTTTTAAGTAGGTAAATGGTGTAATGCGGTTGTAAGAGGTGCTTCCAACAAGGGCAGCCGCATTTGCTTTGTTGACATCGCCGCCAACAAGAAGCTGTTGTATAAAGGATTCACAGTCTTTGCGATCATAATGGACGGTGGGATCAACTGTTTCTGAAAGACCCAGATAGATACGGCACGTTTCCAGAATGATTTCATATAGGTGCAGGATTTTCGAGTCATGGCACCAACTATGAATCTGGTCAAAATCAATCTGACTATAAAAATGCTCCAGATAAAATGTGAAATCACATAACAGACGGATGCCAAAGCCACTGTAGAGATAGTGTTTGAGCATGTGGTGAAGCATATAGAAGGTATATTGTGTCGGCGGAAGAACTGGGTAAGTAGTTCCATTGATGACTTGATGCTCCGGCTGAAACGCATTGAAGCCAAATACGGCATCTACAATCTGGTTGGCCGGTGCATATTGATAGAGTCCAACAATCCTAAAATGAAGCTCTAGAATTAAGGTTCGGCCAGTTTTAGGAAATGTGTAAAGGTAGCCTTGATGATGGTCGCTGACATCATCATCCTTTTTGAATCCATTTGAAAGAAGAAGTTTCCCTGCACGATCAAACTGCTCTTTTTCATTGATGTACAGATCCACATCTCCGAGCTTTCTGTATTCCGAAACTGGATAAAAAGCAGCGAGGCTAATGCCCTTTAAAAGAACATACGGAATCTGATTCACTTCAAAAAGCGCAGCAATTCGTCTTGTGAACTGATCAATTTGATAGTAATTCAGTATCATCAGTTTTGTCTGGTACTTCAATGGCTCCAGACGACTTTTATCATTCAGATAGGGCAGCACATAAGGAACACAGGATTGATCTTTTACAAGCGCAAGCAAAGCATCCATGTCCTGTGGCGCGATAGCAATTGAAGAAGTTTTATTTGTACAGGCATCGTGAATAATCTGAAGAAAAATCTGCTCGAACGTTTCCATAAAAAATCTTTGAACCCTTCCATAGTAACAAATTTGCGTTTCAACATTTCGTATGTATTGCATGATGCTAGTATAACACAAAAGAGAGAACACGTGAACTGCAAATTTTATGGGAAAAAGAAGAATATTGTAAAGTATAACAAAAATTTTATAAAAGAAGAATTGCACAGAATACGAAAAGAGAATATACTAAATAAATGTGATAGAACCGAAAAAGAATGTCACATATTAACACAAAAGGGGAATGCTATGATAAAGAAAAAAGGTACTTTTGTGCTTCGTCAGCTGATGGAGGATTTTATTTTGATTCCTTGTGGAAAGACAGCGGAGACAGTTAATCAGGTTTTGACATTGAGCGAGACGGCAGCATTTATATATGAGCGCGCAGAGTCTGCAAAAACAGCAGAACAGTTGGTTAGGTTGGTCAGCAGAGAATATCAAGTGGATGAGGAGGATGTCAGGGAGGATGTAGAGGAAATCCTGGAGACATTGAAGACCGCAGGGATTCTTGAGGAAACAGAAGAAAAAGCTTGATGGCTATAGAGAAAACGACAAAAACAGGTTATAAACTGTAGTTAATAAAAAATACAGAAAGGAGGCGGATTGATGGTCGTTTTTCTGATTGGCGGCGAGAGTCGGCTAATGGATGGTTTGATCAATAAATTTAATAAAGACGGACACCGGGTATATTTGTTGACTGGAAACAGAAATGTAAGAACCTCATATCAGAAGGTTTTTGAAAAATATAATTTTAAATATGACAGTGACAGCATACGAGAGATTTTTGCGAGTACAAATCCAGATGTTGTTATTTTTACTGGTGCACAGGACACGCATTACCGTTGGGAAAATGCCAGAAAAGAAGCGGTACAATTTTCTACAGATTTGACGAATATACTTTCCGCATATTCATCTGTAAAGAATGGCCGTTTTTTGTATCTGTCCTCGGAGAATGTTTTTGGAAAATCTTATCCAGAGGATGTTCAGGAGACTGAGTCCGTATCGGCCAATAGCTTTCATGCACTTGCTGTAGCGCAGGGAGAGGAAACCTGCAAAAATTATTACAGCACGCGTGGCATGGAATCAATTGTAGTTCGCATTGATCATTTGTATGGAACTCCGGTAAAAGGGAAAATGCAGACTGACCCATGTTTTCAGATGACATTGGAAATGTTAAAAAGTGGAAAGATTGCAGCAAATGGTAGAAACTTGTTTTCAATGATTCATCAAAATGATGCTATCGAATTTATTTACCGCATCGCAGTGGCTGACCATCTGACATATCCAGTCTATCAGATTTCATCCGGTCAGGTGATCAGTCAGATGCAGCTGGCGAAGCTGATAATCGAAGCCGCACAGACGGGGGCGGAAGTTTTAGATGAAACGGTTGGAAATGGATATCGGCTTGTATTGAGTGCGGTGCGCTATAATGAAGAACTGGGTGGGAGAATCTTTGTTAGTTATGAGGAAGGAGTAAAGACGGTTGTTCAGTATATGAAGCACCACAGTGATACCTTTTTGCGGATACAGGATGATCGAAAGGGAGCAGGTATTCTTCAGAGTATCCGCCAGATTTTCCGTTTGCTGGTGCCTTATATTGAAAACATGATTTGCTTTATTCCATTTTTTATGTTGAATAACAGAGCAGTGAACAGTACATATTTTAGCAAACTGGATTTTTATCTTTTATATGTGCTTTTGTTTGCAATTGTGTATGGACAGCAGCAGGCAATTTTTTCGGCACTGCTAGCGATAGCAGGTTATTGCTTCCGACAGATGTATGATAAAACCGGATTTGAGGTTTTGATGGATTATAGCACTTACGTATGGATGGCGCAGCTGTTCATTGTCGGTATGTCCGTCGGATATATGAAGGATCAGATTCGTTATATTCGTGATCAAGACGATGAGCAGATTCATTATCTTAATGGACAGCTTGGTGATATTGCGGATATCAATGATAGCAACGTGCGTATGAAGCACACCTTTGAGCGCCAGATTGTAAATCAGAAGGATAGTTTGGGTAAGATTTATGAAATTACATCACAGCTTGACCAAAGAGAACCTGAGGAGGTACTATTCTATGCAGTACAGGTATTATCAAGGCTGATGGAGACGCAGGATGCTGCTATTTATACGGTGGCAAACCGTGATTACGCCAGACTCTTTTCATTTACATCACCGACGGCAAAGCGACTTGGAAAGTCCATCCGCTATTCCGACATGGAGGACATGGTTACTGAGCTGAGAGATCACCGCGTTTACATCAACAAAACGATGGACAACCGTTATCCGCTTATGGCATACGCCATTTATTCAGAGGAAGCCATGCAGACCATACTGATGTTGTGGGGACTTCCATGGGAGCGTATGAATCTGGCAGAGGCTAATCGTCTGACGGTAGTCGGATATCTGATTCAGAATGCAGTCATAAGAGCGAACCGTTATCTGGAAGCGCTGCACACAAGACGTTATGTCGAGAATAGTGATATTCTGGGACAGGACGCATTCAAGCAGTTGGTAACAGCGTTTTTTGATGCGAGAAGATATGGGCTTACGGAGTGTACGCTGTTAAAGATTCAGCATACGGCTGAAAACTTTAAGGAGACAGCAGAACAGCTTGAGAAAAAGTTGCGACAGACCGACTATTTTGGCGTGCTGGCAGATGGCCTTTATGTGCTTCTTCCAAACACCGATGAGGAAGGGGCTGTCGGAGTCATTGAGCGTTTTAAGGACTTTGGATTTGATAGTTCGGTCGTAAATGGGGAGGTAATCGGAGAATGACAAGGGCTGAAAAACTTTTTGTTGTGATATGGATTATAAACCTGATTATCGCCGTGGTGTATTTTTTGTGTGGAACATTTCTCTATGTTCCAGCGATGAAGCGAAAGGACAAGGACAAAGAGGAATATCTTCATGACAGTCCGAGGCATTTTTGATTCGCATGATTATCATGATTTTATGCCCGGTTGTCGGTTCACTGTATTTCTTTTCGGTAAATCTGGTGTTTCGCACGATTTTCCGACAGGAAGTTGATTTGGCAGATGTGGTTTTCAGTAAGGAGCGCGTCAAGCAGCACTTAAAAGCTGATGAAGACCGAGAGCGAAATCTTGTCCCGATGGAGGAGGCACTTGCCGTCAGTGACAAGAAAAATCTTCGAATGCTGATGTTAAATGTAATTAGAGGCGATCTGAAAAGCTCGCTGGAATCCATTGCACTGGCATTAAACAGTGAGGATTCGGAGACGTCACATTATGCGGCATCTGTCCTTCGGGATGAGCTGAATGATTTTCGTGTTCATGTGCAAGATTTGTATACGGATATGAAAGTGGAAGAGCAGGAGCAGACTGAGGCAGAGACACTTTTGATTGATTCGATGAATCCCATTTTGCGCCAGAAGGTTTTTACTGGAATGGAACAGATAAAGTTTGTGCATATCATGGATGAGGCGGCACAGTCGCTTTATCAGAAAAATCCTTCCAGCATGACACCAAAGCGGTATGAGGCAGTATGCTTGCAGCTGATTGAGCAGAAAGAATTTGAAAAGGCTAGTGAGTGGTGTGAAAGACTAGCGCAGATGTATCCCGATGAACTAGTCTCGTATACTTGTCAGCTGAAGCTTTTCTTTATGGAGAATGATAGAGAGCATTTCTTTGAGGCGCTCAATAAGCTGAAAAAATCCGATGTTATCATTGATAATGAAACGCTTGAGTTGATTCGAGTATTTAGCTGATTATTCAAACAAAAATAGTTGAGTATTCAGAAGAAGTCTCAATGGGATGAAATATAACAGAGAAAGAAGGTGAGAAAAATGTCGATGACGATGCTGACAGTGATTCAGATTGTGCAGGCACTTGCGGCATACAGTTTTGTAATGCTGTTTTTGCCATGGGTGTTTTTAAGAAAATACTTGGCACATTTTGAGCTTTCGGAAAGAATTATCGGTTATTTTCTTACTGGAAATTTTTATATTATTTATCTTGTCTTTTTGTTACAGTTTCTTCACATTTCCAATTCGATTACTTTGTGGATTGGAACGCTGTTTCCGTTTCTGGTGATGGTGATCAGACAAGGAAAACTGAATAGTGTTAGAGAATGGATAGTGAGTTTTTTAAAGACTTTTTTGCATATCCTTAAGGGAGAAATTGGTATAAAAACACTGCTTTTTTCACAATGGAGAAAGTTTTTTAAAAAGTATGGAAAAGCTATTAGAACACAGCTTTTTCGCTGTTTTCCAGATCTAGTTTTTATGGGACTGATTGTTGCAGGTGTCTGTTATGTGTATGGATATAATGTTGTTACTGTGTTTGGATATAAAGCATCGGATGTTCCAGTTCATAATTTGTGGATTAACAATATGAGTAATAACCAGATTTTTTCCAAGGGTGTGTATCCATATGGATTTCATTGTGTAATTTATTATCTGCACACGGTATTTGGAATTAAAACGTATATCCTGTTAAGAGTATTTGGACTGGTGCAGACATTATTTATTCATCTGGCGCTTTTGATATCACTCAAGGTAATTTGTAAAGCAAGATATACGCCGTATTTTGGAACTGCTGCCTATTTAATGCTTAAAATTTATAGTCCAGGTTCATATGTACGCTTTTTGAGTGCACTTCCGCAGGAATATGGAATGCTGTTTATCTTTCCAGCGGCGGTACTGGCAATCAGATTTTTTCAAGAATACACAAAACAGAGAAGTGAGCAGGAGATTGAGAAAAAGCAATGGCGAGCAAAACGGGTCAAGGGCTATTTGGCAGGCTTTGCAATTAGCTTTTCATTGACGTTAACTGCTCATTTTTATGATACGATACCGGCAGGAGTTTTGTGTGTTGGTATTGCGGTAGGTTTTTTCCGCATGCTTTTTAAGTGGCGATATTTTTGGAGAATCATGCTAGCAGGAATTATAAGCGTTGTATTAGCGCTTGTACCTATGGTGGCGGGTGTCATTACTGGACATCCGTTAGAAGGCTCACTTTATTGGGCATTGGGCGTCATAAGTGGAGAAGAAAATAGTTCACAGGGGCAAAACAATGATAATGTAACGACCGTTATTGATAAAAATGGAAATGAAATTACGATTGTAGGACAAATAGACGAAGAAACGCTTCAAAGAATTATAAATGGAGGTGAGGATGAAACCAACGAAAGCAAAAAAGAAAATTCAGAAGAGGTTTCAAAAAGTATAGACGAAATAACTGAAACACCGAAAGAACCTTCCAAAATACAAAAAGTGCTATCAGTAGTAAAAAGTAAACTGATAATAATTTTTGGAAGAATTAGGGAAAACTGTGCCAACATGGGCAATGTAACAACGGCAATTATGCTGGCGGCAATTTGTTTCCTATTTTTATTTGGAATGATAGCAATCATTCGGAAACAGAAAGAATATGGTTATATACTATGTTCATTTGCAGTTTTTATGGTAATGATGTGTATTTTACAGTCGTTAAGTGCATTAGGGCTTCCAGAACTGATGCAGCAATACCGTGTATGTATATTTTTCTGTTATTCAATGGGGGCAGTCTGGGCACTGAATACAGATGCAGTTGTTTTTCTTCTGGCTGATTTGCTAAAGAAAAAGCAGATTTTAGAAATTGGCTCAGCGTTAATGATTATGACAGCAGTTTTTGTATCAATTCAGGAAAATCTGACTCGGTTACCAGCTACAATGTATGCAATGGAGACGAACGAAAGTATTCTTTGTCTGACTGAAATTATGCATGAAAATAAAGATTTAACTTGGACAGTTGTTTCAGCAAATGATGAAAGACAGATGATTGCAGATACTGGATGGCATTATGAAATGATTACATTTTTGAGACAGCTTAAAGATTTAGAGGAGAATTCGATAATTACGATTCCTACAGAGTATGTTTACTTTTTTATAGAGAAAAGACCAGTTAATATTGATGAGGATGGTGTTGTTAGTAGTGAACGTCTGCAGAATGTTTCTGAGGAAGGGGCATTGCAGCCTGTCAGCTTGAAATCAGGAATAAAACCATATCATGGCGAAGATCGTTGGGGAACCATGTCTCATATGTATTATTGGGCGCAGGCATTTAAAAAGCTGTATCCGCAGGAGATGGAGGTCTACTATGAGACAACTGATTTTGTATGCTATCGTCTGCATCAGAATGTAAACAGCCTTTATAATTTGGCGATTGATTACGGTTACAATGATCCGCATGAAACTGACATAAATTCAGATGAGACATTGGACTTATTATCAGAAACATCGAATCGAACATCTGATATCGATCTGGCACCAGTTTTGGAAACACAGTCCAATACAGACAGTAAGGAGGAATTGAATGGTTTCGCGCAGAAATTACGCAGCTATTACGATTATTATGGCGATCGTCTTTTTTCTATTTCAACTTCTGAATATGGCGAAGGCAAGCTGGAATAATTATCAGACGAATGCGTTTGTACAAGATACAGAAGCACTGCCAGACTGTTCAAGCGTCTATCAGGCGGGGCAGCAAATGTCTGGGGAAAACGATGAAAATTGGATGGATGGTGTGTATTGCGCCCCCGTTGTCTGTATTGGAGGAAATGAGAATGGTTCGTTTGGCGAACTTCTTCGTGACTGGGGATTTTACATGAAGCGCAGTGTAAGCGTCTATAAGTCTGTTTCGGATTACCAGACAGTGTATGAAAATGAAAACGAGATAGATAACCTAAAAAATACAGAAACAGCAAAAGATACAGAAGCTGGTGATCAGAACAAACCGCAGTTTCTTCTGATTGATTCCAATGTTATTGACTGGAGTAGCAAAAATACATTAAAGGAAATTCAGTTTCTTCAAAGCTGCGCAGATGCGGGGATTCATTTGATTTTTGGCAATCTTCCAGAGGTTTCTTTGATAAAGAAATATAAAGCGCTTCGAGATTGATGGGGATTGAATCGGTTCGGCAGGAGAGTGTAACGGTCGAGGGCATTCATCTGTATGAGGGGCTTTTGCTCGGAGGAGAGGTTATTTATCAGCCACAGACAGAGGAAGAAGAAAAGCGACAGGATATGGCGCTAACATTTCCTTGGTATAATCTTTCAAGTGGGACAAAGGTGTACATGAAGGGAATGCTTGATCAGGAAATGGTTGATGTTCAGGAGCAGCCTGTTTTAATCTGGCGTAAAAGCACAGGAAATTCATTTGTGTTTGCGGTCAATGGAGATTATATGAAAGGCGCCTCAGGACTGGGACTTTTGACTGGAATGGTTTGCCAGACGCAAGATTACACACTTTATCCGGTGGTGAATGCGCAGAACTTTGTATTTGCTGGATATCCGGCACTGGCAGAGGAAAACTCCGATACGCTTCAGTCACTTTACAGCCAGACAATGAGCGGTGTATTTCGCGATATTATTTGGCCTTCTGTTTCAGTAATCAGCCATAGAACGTCGCTCGGTATTAGCAGCATGATTGCGGTGCAATATGATTATAGCGACGATGTCTGGCCAAAGACGCAGGAACTTTCCTACTATATGGAATCAACGAAGGAACTCGGTGCGGAAATGGGCTATTCAACTGTCAGTATATCTGATACTGATATTGAAGAAAAATTGATTCAGGATGAAGCATTCTGGGACAAGGCACTTCCTACGTATCGTTTTTCCTCACTTTATCGCGGGACATTCTCGGATGATGAGGTGAATACGGCATTAAAAAATCAACTTTTATCAGATATTTGTACAATCGTGGAGCCAATAGAGGATACAAGTGATCTGATCGGCTATGCAAACGAGCATGTGACGAGACAGCGTGCATTGATTGATGGCTATGAGCATACCTACAGTCAAGACTTTGCTATTCGGAGCATTGAGACAGCTCTTGGTTATACCAGTGTTTTGACGGATATTGGAAGAGTTGCCTATCCGAAGTCGGAGGCAGACGCATGGGAGAATCTGTCAAAGGAATTGATGGCAAATATAACGACTTACTGGAAGCCGTTTTCTACATTTGAGGGAACTACGCTTTCACAGAGTGATGCGCATATCCGAAAATTTTTGGCGATGAGCTACACTGAGGAAAAAGAAGATTCATGTATCAAAGTGAATATAAAAGGTGTAGGCTTTCCAGTGTGGTTTGTATTAAAGATAGGAGAAGGAGAAATGGTTACGCAGGTGGAGGGCGGGAGTGCTTCTAAGATTGAAAAAGGTGCATGGCTCATCGAAGCAGATCAAAGTCAGATTGAAATAAATCTTGATCAATCTAGCAAACCGTTTTATTATGAGTAAAGGAGAAAGGCGAATGAGAGTATGTATTGTGGCAGAGGGATGTTATCCATTTGTGGTAGGCGGTGTCTCAAGCTGGATTCATAGCATGATTCGCCTGTTTCCCCAAACGGAGTTTATCATACTAGCGATTGCGGCGAATCGAACGCAGCGCGGAAAATATGCGTATGAGCTGCCAGAGAATGTGTCAGAGGTCTATGAGGTCTATTTGCAGGATGTGGATTGGGGAAGGAAACGAAGAAAACGTTTTCGCTTGAACAAAGAACAATACCATGCCCTTCGCAGCCTGATATTGGATCAGGATATTGAATGGAATGTATTGTTTGATCTTTTCCAGAATTATTCGGTTTCATTGAATGATCTTTTGATGGGAGAAGACTTTTTAAATGCAGTAACCGAGTGCTATCGCATAAAATATAGTCAGATTGTGTTTTCTGATTTTCTCTGGACAATGCGTTCTATTTATTTGCCACTCTTTTTGACGATGGGAATGGAAATTCCCAAAGCCGATCTGTATCACTGTGTTGCAACTGGATATGCAGGAGTGCTAGGCAGCATGGCAAAACATAAATATGGGTGTCGCCTTCTGATCTCGGAGCATGGCATTTATACGAGAGAGCGCGAGGAGGAATTGATTAAGGCAAAATGGGTTACTGGTGTTTATAAAAATATCTGGATTGATCAGTTTCGAAAAATGTCGCGTCTGGCATATCAGGAGAGCAGTCTTGTCACGAGTTTGTTTGAGCAGGCAAGGCAATTACAAATTGAGCTAGGCTGTCCGCCCGAGAAGACGGTAGTTACGCCAAATGGCATCCGTGTAGAAAATCTGCAAAATCTAGCAGGAAAGCAGCCAGAGGATGAGGAAAAGATCAATATCGGAGCAGTTCTTCGTGTCACACCGATCAAGGATGTAAAGACTATGATTCAGGCATTTGGTTTTGCAAAGCAGCGCGAACCCCGTCTGAAAATATGGATTATGGGTCCGTGGGACGAGGATGAAGCATATGCAAATGAATGCTTTGAGCTGGCACAGTCGCTCGGTGTGGGAGACATTGAATTTACTGGACGAATCAATATCAAGGATTATCTGGGGCGCATGGATATGACCATTTTGACAAGCGTCAGCGAAGGACAACCACTTACTATTCTAGAAAGCTACGCGGCGCACAAACCCGTTATCGCAACAGACGTTGGAAACTGCTATGGTCTGATTTATGGGGAAAGTGATGATTTTGGTCAGGCGGGAATTCTTACTCACATCATGAATGTGGAGGAGATCGCACAGGCAATGGTCGAAATGGCACAGAAAAAAGAGTTGCGTCTTTCAATGGGAGAAAATGGTTACCGCCGCGTCATGGCAAAATATCGTGTGGAATATATGCAGAAAACCTACTGGAAAATTTACCGTGATTTTGCAGAAAGTATGAAGTTGGAATGGAATGAGGCTCCGGTAACAATTCCTTAATAAAAGGATAGTAAAAAAATGGTTGGAAAGAAAAAACACAAGAGGAGGTGAGAAAATGGCAGGAATCGGAGTACGACTTAATAACCTGTTCCAGAAAAATACGCTGACAACCGATCTGCTTGGCTTTTTTTATAGTACAGTAGTTACGGTTGCACCTATGTTCGTGGTGATTATCAATCTGGTACTTATGGAGTATTTTCTTGATTTTTCATCGCTTGGCTATGCAGAACGAGAGTTGTTTTCCTGTACGGTATTGTACACGTTTATCTTTTCGTTGTTGACCTCAGCGCCGTTTAATGCGGTGCTGTCAAGGTACGTGTCTGATGTAATCTACCAGGAGCGCTATCAGGATATTCTTCCATGCTATTATCTTGGCATGATTTTTTATGTGACGTTAAGTTGCATTTTTGGTATTCCGTTTTGTCTGTGGGAGCACTTTGTGGGCGGCGTTTCTGTGTGGTATGTGTTTGCTGGATTCTGGGCATATATCAGTCTTGTGTTTGTCTTTTACGCGATGATTTATCTATCCATCTGTAAGGATTACCAGCGAATTGCGCAGTATTATGGGGCAGGTATGCTGCTTGCATTTTTTACATCGCTTTTTTTTCGCTTTAAATTGCACTGGGGAATTCCACAAAGCATGCTTGCCGCACTTGACGTTGGATTTTTTCTCACAGCAGTGCTGGAGAATGCATTGATAAAGCGATATTTTCGAGAGAATAGCAATCGCTACAAGCTGATTCTTGGATATTTTAGGAAATATTGGAAGCTTGTCATTACCAACTTTTTCTATATACTTGGTATGTATGTTCACAACTTCGTTTTCTGGACGAACAAAGAAATGAATATGATTGTGGTAAAAAGCTTTGTCTGCAATCAGCCGTATGATATGGCATCGTGTCTTGCGATGTTTACCAATATTTCCGCGACAATCATTTTCATTGCCCGCGTCGAGATGTATTTTCATGAGAAATATAAGCTATATTCTGACGCAGTTACGGGTGGGCGAGATGCGGATATTCAGAATACAAAGCGGCGAATGTTTCGGCAGCTGTCAAATGAGCTAATGACATTGGCACGGATTCAGTTTATTATATCTGTTGTAATTTATCTGGTATGCATGGTAATTCTTCCAAGCGTGGGAATTTCCAGCATGACGATGAAAATCTATCCGTCACTTGCGGTTGGATATTTTATTTTGTTCTTGATGTATTCTGCGATCATTTTCTTGTATTATTTTAATGATCTGGCAGGTGCAGTCTGGACATCCACCATTTTTTTATTGGTGACGCTGGTTGGAAGTATTTTATCGATGCGGTTGCCTGTAATCTGGTATGGCACTGGTGTGATCGTAGGTTCCTTTGCTGGATGGACGGTCGCGTACCTTCGACTGCGCTGGATCGAGAAGCATATGGATGTCCATGTATTTTGCGTAGGTGATCTGATCCCGAGGGGAAAAGGCAAACGACCTTCTGGAAAGGTATTTGACAGAAGGCTGGGAATCTCAGAGATTCAAAGAAAGGAGAACACATGAGTATTGCGTTTTTGGCAAAAATAGGTTTGATTATGACAGGAGTCATTGTTATGGTTTTGACGTTTCTTTTGCATTCGGCAAAAAAACTCACAGTGAATCTAGCAGTGGCATGGGAGGCCATAGGCATCGGTCTGATATTGGTAGGTACGGTTCCGTTTTTTTCAAGTTGGTGTTATTTATTGGCAAGAGGAACAATGATTGCAATGTTTCTGGTTGGTGGGCTCACGATATGGGGTGGCTTTGAGTTGAGTATTCTGATATCATCGCTGGCAATGAAAAATCAGGAACTGGCGATGCAGGTATCTCTTTTGAATCAAGAGAATGAACGAATTCTTGAGGAGCTTTGCAAGTTAACAGGAAAGAGTCGAAGAGAACTGTAAAGAATTGTAAAAAGCTGAGGAGAGCCGGATTGTATTATTCAAAAGATTATAAAATCAGGAAGAAAAAATACACAGAGTGAGAGACACAGGAAAAATGAAAAAGCAAAAAATACTCTTTGTGATTAACACACTGGGACGAGCAGGTGCAGAGTCAGCATTACTTTCACTGCTTTCGGTGTTGGATCCATCTCAATATGACATTTCCTTGTATGTGATTATGGCACAGGGAGAGATGAGAGCAGAACTTCCAATTTATGTGAAGCTGTGCAATCCTCAGTTTGAGGATGAGTCGGTGTTGACAAAAGCAGGGCGCAAGAAAATGACACACACTGTTTTTCGGATTTTTTTCCGAAACGGCCATTTGATTTCCAAGAGCCGATATCTGTTTAGTACGGCATTTTCCATGTGCCGCAGTAAAAAAATATCAGCTGATAAATTGTTGTGGAGAGTTATGTCGGATGGAAGCTATCGATTTGGGCAAACCTTTGATTTAGCGGTTGCCTATCTGGAGGGCGCATCAACCTACTATGTGGCGGATCATGTTAAGGCAAAGAAAAAAGCAGCTTTTGTACATATTGATTATGAAAGCTCAGGTTATACACCAGCTATGGATCGGGACTGTTATAAAAAGATGGATGCAATATTTACCGTATCCGATGAAGTACGGACGCATTTTTTAAACTGTTATCCTGTATATAGTGACAAGACAATGGTATTTCATAATATCATTGATCTGAAAAAGATACAAAAGCTTGCTAGTAAAGGAACTGGATTTGAAGATCAATATGATGGGCTGAGGATTTTGACAGTTGGACGGCTGACTTATCAGAAGGCATATGACATTGCCGTGGAGGCGATGAAACTAGTAAAGAATGCAGGCTGTCGGGCAAGATGGTATGTGCTTGGAGAGGGAGATGAGCACAGAATGCTTGAGCGAAAGATTGAGCATCTTGGTTTGACGGATGATTTTTTGCTGCTTGGTGCAAAAGAAAATCCATATCCGTATTATGCGAATGCAGATCTTTATGTGCATGCAACCAGGTTTGAGGGGAAAAGCATTGCGATTCAGGAGGCACAGACGCTGGGGTGTCCGGTGATCGCCTCTGACTGCAATGGAAATCGGGAGCAGATTGAAAACAAAAAGGATGGACTTTTGTGTGAATTAACTCCGCAGGCAATCGCGGATAGTATTTTATTTCTGGCAAAAAATCCAGAAATTCGAAAAGCCTATGCGGCTGCTGCAATGAAAAAAGAAAGCCAACAGAAAAAGGAGTTGGAGCAACTTTTGAAATTGTTGAAATAAATTCCTGAAATCATTAGAAATGAATTGTAAAAACAATTTGAATGAGTTTTTTCTTGGAATTGCAAACGCAACTTTTATGAATTATGAAAATGCAGAGGGACAAGAGATGGATGAGAAAGAATTGCTGGTGATCATTCCGGCTTATAACGAAGAAAAAAATATCGGCTTTGTATTGGACGAACTGGAAAAGCCTGAAATAGCAGGTATAGCAGATGTTTTGATCATGAATGATGCGTCATCGGACAGTACAAACTGGGTAGCGAAGGCGCGCGGTCATGCAGTTGTCACACATGTATTTAATCTGGGATATGGAAGCGGCATTCAATTAGGGTATAAATATGCGATACGAAGAGGTTATAAGTATGTGATTCAGATGGATGCAGATGGACAACATGATGTATGCAATATTCCGGTGATTTACGATCGCTTGCGGACAAAGGATGCAGATGACCGCTATCCAGATATTGTGCTGGGTGCCAGATTTATGGAGGAAAGTGGAAACTTTGAGGTGTCAGCGGCAAAACGGCTGGCATTTCGATTGTTTCGCTTTATGATTCAAATTGCAGCCGGAAGAAAGATTGCTGATCCGACAACGGGACTTCAAGGCCTTAGCCGAAAGGCTGTGCTTTATTATTCGAAGTACAATCACTTTGATGATAAATACCCAGATACCAATATGATCATGCAGATGATTCTTCTGAAATTTAAGGTCGTGGAAATTCCGGCAGTTATGCATATGAGAAAAAGTGGAAAGAGCATGCACTCTGGTCTGAAACCAATTTGGTATATGTTTCGGATGTTCTTCTCGGTTTTAGCAGTTATTTTTCGATGTAAGGTACTCAAGATTGATAATGATGCCGGATTGATGGAGGATGGCAGAGAGGAGGTGCAGGAGGCTGTAGGTTACAGCAAACGATATGAAGATAAAGAGTCTATTTCGCAATAGTTTTTTCAGCCTTTTGTCCCAGCTTGTATTATTACTTTTTGGATTTTTAAGCCAGCGTGCTATGAATCTATACATGGGAACCGAGCTTGTGGGCATGAATGGTGTTATTTCAAATGTTATTTCAATGTTGTCTGTGACGGAGCTTGGTGTGTCCACAGCAATTGTCTATCATTTATATAGTGCACTGGTAAGCCGGGATGAGCGGCAGATAGCAGCGCTGATGAATTTGTATCGGAAGGCCTATTATGTGTTTGCTGCTGTGCTTACGGTGCTTGGATTGGCGTTAATTCCAGTTGTTCATTTATTTATGACAAATAAGAGTTATTCAGTTGGTTATGTTCGTGTGCTGTATCTTTTGTGGCTGCTTCGTTCAGTTTTGTCATATCTGCTTTCTTATAAAAAATCATTGCTCATTGCTGATCAGAATGAATATATTGTCAGCGTCACTACGATACTGGCAAATGTGATTGGCTATTCTGCGATCATTCTTTTTGTCAGCACTACGGGGCGGTATCTTCCAGCATTGATTACTGGAGTCCTTGGCGATACCATTTTAAATCTCTGGGTTAGCTGGTATACAGATAAGAAATATCCTTTCCTTCGTCGTTATCGAAAGGAAAAGGCAGGAAACGAAACGATTCAAAAAATTATGAATGATATCAAAAATATTTTTGTGTCCAGACTTTCCCAAAACCTTTTAAATGGAACTGATAATCTAATCATATCAGGATTTATCAACGTGGCAACTGTCGGCATATTCAGCAACTATGGTCTGATTACGCGTTCAGTTGGCAATATCATCCGCGCATTGGCGATGAGCATTCAGCCAGGGGTTGGAAATCTCTTTGTGGAGGAGGATCATGAGAAAAACTATCGCGTTCTTAGGCAGATGACCTTTTTATTTTTTCTTATTGTAGCAGTTGCTGCGTGTGGATTGTATGTGATGATTGATTCGTTCGTTGAAGATATTTGGTTGGGAAAAACATTTGGTTGGGATAGTGCATCTGTGTTTTTATCAGTTACGGGATGTATATTTTTAGGAATTGGTCAGCCAATTGCTGTTGTGATGGCGGTGAGTGGGCTGTTTCATAGAGAAAAGACGCTCTCAGTTCTCTCGTCCGTTGTAAATCTGATTGTTTCTATTGCGCTTGTTATTCCGTTTGGTACAGCTGGTGTATTGTTGGGAACCTGCCTGGCGTATTTAATTCAGATTGGATATCGCATTTATTTTTTCTTTCACGAGTATGTGAAAATGGATGAGAAGCGCTATGTGTTTGATTTGCTAGAGTATGGCGTACTCATTGCAGTGGAGGTTATTGTGACGAAGCAAGTAGTGCATCTGGTATACTGTCAGTCATTATTTACCTTTCTTCTTGGAGTTGGAATTTGCGTATTTATTCCAATGACAATTAATGTTTCTATCTTTTGTAGAAGTGGCCGATTAAAGAGTGTGAGACAGCTTTTTTCATCTGTTAGAAGATAAATCAAAAGTAAGAAAATAGAGCATGACAATAAGTTGGAATGGGTGACTCTGGAACAGATCAGTGTTTTAGCTTTAATCGACGAAATAGTGCTGTAATTTTCCAAGCAATAGGACGAAGCGGACGAAGCCAAAGCCATAAACCAGATAGAATGCGGTAAAGCGGATTGTGCACATCAATAAAATGACCATTTCGGATAACACCAATCAGCTTGCCGCGGACTTGATCAGCGCGAAGTGGTCCTTCAATTTCAGTCTGGTTGTCACCGACCATATAAAAGGAGTTGCCTGTGATTTTCCATATGCGATGAAGAACAAGAATACTTTTGTCGCGACGGTACAAAATGACATCTCCGCGTTTTAGGGAAGAAAAGTCAGTGCGCTCAATGCAGGCTTCATCACGTCCAGGAACAAAAAGAGGATACATGCTGGTACCTTGTGGCTTAATTCGTATGACATTTCCCTGTTTGAGTAGTTGCTCGATATCCAGTGTAAAAGAAGAATCAGTTGTTTGCTCTGACTTGTTGTTGTGTAAGTGGTTCATATTGAGTACCTCCATCAGTCATAGATGCAGCGTAACGCGTATATTCGCATCGTTAATCGGGGCTATGCCCATAAACTGTAAATATGTAACTAGTATATCATAAATGCGCATAAAAATGGAATTGACATCTTAAAAGAAAGTGATATACTCAAAAAAGAAAAGTTTTTGCGAATAAAAACAGACTTTAAGGGAGGAGAAAATGATGGTAAAATATTCAAAACCAATGGTAACTGTTGATCAGGGACTTGCAGAAGGTGTGTACGCGGCTAGTGGATGCTATACTGCATCAGCATACATTCACCAAACACCACACACAGGCAGAGGTGATTATAGAATTCAGGTAAATGGAAAGCATAATGCAGATCATACAAGAGAGGCACAGGTTCTGACAATTTCCTTTAACAAGAATGTTACTTATGTTAGTGGTGGTGCTGGTGTGATGGGTGGTGATGGAACTACTACCTTAACTATCAAGCTTTCCTATCATCAGAACCCAACGGATAATATCGGCTTTGGTGATTTAGTTGTAAAAGCTGATGCAGGTCTGGAAATCACAGGCGTATCAATCACTGACTAATTGATAGGGATAGATAATTAATTAGCAATGAAAAAATAAATTTGAGAGGGCTGTTGTTGTCTATCAACGATAGTCCCCTTTTTTGATAAGGAGCAGAGATAGGATGTGGATAAAACGTCAGGAAGGATATTGCCTGAAAGAGATTGAAGGTGTGCATTATCTTCTTCCATATGGACAAAAGGTAGCAGATCAGAGAAAAGGAATAGTATTAAATGAGACAGGTGTATTTCTCTGGAATGAATTACAGGAAACTATGACAGATGAAGAACTTGCAGAAAAATTAGTTCATTACTATTCTGCGGATGGCGAAGCGGCTAATGAAACTCAAGATGAGATTCAAGATCAGACTAAAGACAAGATTCAAAATCAGGTGCAAGATCAAATTCAAGATCAAATCCGACAGGATGTAAAGCAGTTTGTTCAAGAATTATTGTCATTGGGGATTTTGCAGGAATGTTTGCGTCCTTGTTGTGCAGAGGACGCGGATGATGTAACTTGCGTATATTCGACCAAAGAGCCGTTTGTTGAGTGTCTGGAGATTGCAGGAATGCGCATTGCGCTGTATGGTTCACGGAAGTTGATTTCATCACAGTTTGATGCATTTTTGAAAGATTGCTCAAGTGCACAGGGAAAATCAAAAAGTGAATTGCAAACAGAATCACATATCAAAATGCAAATTAAAATGCCAGTGCAAATGCAAATAGAAATTTTGCAGAGAACCACGTCATTTCACCCGAATGGAAAAACACTTATCAGAAATGAAGAGTTGGTAGTTTGCGAGAATGAGCAGGGATACATCATACTATTTCCATCTATGAATCAAATTCGAGAGGCACATATGACATCTGATGGACGTTTTGCTCAGATTTATGTGAATGGGTTGGATAAGGAAAAAACAAAAGAGGAGCTTTTCCATGCAATTCGCCATTTCTTTTTATTCTTTGCTCAGAGACAGGGCTTTTTTGCGATTCATTCAGCATCCATTCTTTATCGAGATCAAGTATGGCTTTTTTCGGGTCATTCTGGAATGGGTAAAAGTACACATACAAATCTTTGGAAAGAACAATTTGGCACTGAAATCATAAATGGTGATTTAAATTTGATTGGATGGAGTAATGGTGAGCAGACTAATATTGGACAAAGGGTAGATAAACCAGGTTCAAAGGGACATCCAATCGTATACGGAATGCCATGGTGTGGCACATCTGGCATTGCATCGACAAAATCGTATCCGCTTGGAGGAATAGTTCTTTTAGGGCGTCAGATAATGATCATTTTGAGTCATTGACGAATGATCAGAAAATTGTGCGCGTGATGCAGCGGATGATTTCACCAGTTTGGACAGAAGATATGCTTGAGACAAATCTAAAATGCGCAGCTAAGCTGGCAAAAGAAGTGCCGATTTACTATCTGCTTTGTACGAAGGAGCCGTCATCTGCATATGTGATGAAGGCGCGAATTGATAAGGAGGATGCGCAGCAGTGAAGCAAAAACTAAAGCTTATTAAAAAATATCTTCAAAAGGATAGCTTGCGCAAGCTGACTCGTCAGGGCTTATGGATTGGCCAGTATGCCAGACGTTACTGGAAGGCAATGGTGCTGTACACGCTTCTTGGTGTTATGGGTACGGGTGTTTCACTTGTATCTAGTTTAATCTCAAAAGATCTGGTTGATATTATAACAGGTCATGAGACGGGGCGATTAATCAGTACATTTGCGGCAATGATTGGATTTTCAATTGGAAATATTTTGGTAGCACAGGCATCAGGCTATGCGTCTACACTCATTAACCTGAAGGTGGATACCGAAATAAAAAATGATATTTTTGCGAAGATGATGGTTACTGATTGGGAATCGCTTACTACATATCATACTGGTGATCTTGTGACAAGGTGGAGTTCAGATGCATCAAACATTGCAAGTGGTATTTTAAACTGGATTCCTAACCTGATCATTTATACAGTTCGTTTTATCAGTGCGCTTGCAATTGTAATTTACTATGATCCTACATTTGCAATATTTGCATTGCTTGGAATTCCATTTAGTGCATTGCTGTCAAAGCCGCTTTTAAAGCGTATGAGTAAAAATAATCAGCGCAGTGCGCAGATGAGTGCAAAGCTATATGGATTTAATCAAGAGACTTTTTCAAACATTCAGACAATCAAAGCCTTTGATCTTATTAAATTTTATATCGAAAAATTGGGTTCTCTTCAAAAAGAATATATTGGAATGCGCCTTGAGTTTCAGAGAATGTCAATTCTTACTTCTATTTTGATGTCTATCATTGGTTTTATTGTGTCATACAGCTGCTATGGATGGGGAATTTACCGTGTATGGAGCGGGGTAATCAGTTATGGTACAATGACAATGTTTTTATCATTATCAGGTACATTGACAAGTTCAGTAAATTCACTTGCAGGCTTAATCCCGTCAGCAGTATCACTTACGATTTCAGCAGGACGTCTAATGGATATTGTAGAGATGCCGCAGGAAGATTATAGTCATGATAAAGAAGTGGAAGTGTTTGAAAAAAAATATCGAATGGGAGGTATGGGACTCGTTGTAGAGGATATGGGGTATACCTATCATACTGGAACAGAGGTATTTAAGCATGCTTCTATGCAGGCATTTCCGCATGAAGTTGTTGCTCTTGTAGGTCCTTCAGGTGAAGGAAAAACAACGATGCTTCGTTTGATACTAGCACTTCTATGTCCAAAAGAAGGCCGTATGTGGGTATGCGCTGAGGAAAACAGAGAAGAAAAGATTTTACTTAGCGCATCGGCAAGAAAGCTGTTTTCTTATGTCCCTCAGGGAAATACAATGTTTTCAGGGACAATAGCAGAAAATCTGAGAACGGTAAAGCCAGATGCATCAGATGAAGAATTGATTGAAGCATTAAAGCTTGCCTGCGCATGGGATTTTGTAGAGAAGCTTCCTGATGGAATAAACAGTGCAGTAAAAGAGCGTGGTGGTGGATTTTCAGAAGGACAGGCACAGCGTTTGTCAATTGCCAGGGCGCTTCTTCGAAAATCCCCAATTTTATTGTTGGATGAGGCTACTTCTGCTCTTGATGTAGCAACCGAGCGTCGAGTAATCCGAAACATCATGACAGATACTTATCCGCGCACTTGTATTGTAACGACACATCGTCCAACCGTTTTAAATATCTGTGCGAGAGTGTATGCAATAAAAGATAAGAGCTGCAGGAAATTAGAAGAGCAGGAGATAGAACAGATGATAAACGAGTTTTAAAACAAAGACGCACTTCTTTTGGCAGAAGTGCGTCTTTGAATTGCAAAAATTAGTTTACAGAGTAGGTAAATCCAGTCATCTTAAGATCATCAATGCTGGTACCGTGGTTCAGATGAATACCAATTGTAAGCGGATTTGATGCTGTGCTTGCAAATGTAAATGTAGCAGTCTTTCCAGACCAAGATGTTTGAACAGAAGCATCATCTGTTTCAGCCTGATCAACAGTATCATTAAAGGTAATATTTAATGTGATAGTACCGTTAAGATCTGACCAGTTAGCCATAGCCAGTCCCTTACCGCCGTTTGTGCCCCAGCGATCCCATACACCATAATAAGTTACATTTAAAGTTCCCTGACTTGAACCACTTGCTGCATAAACACCCTCAGCTAAACCAGAATCAACAGTGATCATTGGCTTTTTATAAGTTCTCATAATAGTTACCTCCAGTAAGAATTAAGAAAAATAAAAGATGAAATACCCACTGGCCGGAGTGTGTTCTCGGGATATTCAGTGTGAGACCGGACACCTCCGATACAGTATTTTGAAAAACAAAACAGCCATACTCTTCCCAGAACCAGTGGACAATTGCATTTTAGCATGAGCCATTTTAAATGTCAATTTCTATTAAAAAAAAATAGAAAAAAGTTGAAAAAAGTGGTTGACAAACCCTTTAAAGGGTGGTATTATAGTCAACGTTGCAGCGAGAGACAACACTGAAACAACAGCAATAACTTAGAGATAGTTAAGTTAATTGAATAAATTGATTCTTTTAAAAGGACAGTTGAAGCGATTGAAACTTAATAAAAATAAAGTTAAAAAAGTGCTTGACAAACGCAAACAACTGTGATACATTAGATGAGCTGTCACTGAGATGGCAAAGAAAAATTACAAAGAACCTTGATAATTGAACAGTATAACCAACCCTGAAGATTTCTTAAAAAGCCAGATTGCGAAAGCAGTCAGGCGAGTGAAATTTTTAGCGTAGTATAAACTACAACCTATAAAAACAGTAAAGTCTTTTAAGTAAGACACACAAACGGACAGGAATGCGTTAGCGCAGAACTGGA
>QUFP01000030.1 GCA_003478935.1 Firmicutes bacterium AF25-13AC | reverse complement strand
TACCGTTTAATTTCATAGCCCCGGGTATTTGACTTAGTATCCATCTGGGAGATCTTGTGGCCCAGAGAACGCGAATGTGAAGATTCAGTTCCATCGAATCGACACAAATATGGTCGTAGGACTGCTTGTTCGCGAGTTTTGTTGCTCTGGAACAGATGTGTCTGCCAAAGTCCTTGCGATGTACGCAGGCACTAGAACTCCGCCAATGGAACCACAGTGGCTTGCCGCTGGGTTAAGTCAGATCTCTTAGGCAATATACAATCAACACTGCCATAATGAGCGGCGGCAGTTCTTTTCCTAACTGCTCTAACCACACAGGCATCTTGCGTTCCCCGCGAAAAATAGCAAACGGAAGTGCACGAAGTCCAAACGTAATAATTGCACACATTATAATAATTAAAAAAATTTCAATAGGTTTTCTCATCATGCACCTCTTTTTTCTCTTTTCTCTGCCATAAAAGCAAAATGCCAGATGCAATAATCAATGCTGGCAAAATAAAATTGCTTTTTCCAAAAAAGAGCAGGCAGATAATCCCTGTTCCAAGTCCAATCAATGCTGGTACATGATTCCTTGTCTTTTCCCATTGATCAATAAAATAATAACAAACAACGCTGTCATACAAAAATCAATACCATCTGGAATCTGACCTAACAGCTGACCAAATAAACCCCCAAGTATTGTTCCTGCCATCCAGTAAATTCGAGAAAACAATGCGACAAAAAACATTACTTGTCTGCGATTCGGATCTTCTGATGAAAGCGTACAATTTACCGCATATGTCTCATCTGTCATCGTATGTATCATATACCATTTTGCCGTGCCCATTGCCTTAAAATCTTGCAAAAATGTCAGGCTGTAAAAGCTTTGACGGCTATTCATAAGGAATGCCGTAATCGCAATCGTAACAATTGATGCACCACTCTTTAGAAATGTGATTAATACAAACTGGAATGCACCCGTATATATAATAAAACTCGTGAATAATGCATAGTACCAAGCAAACCCTGCTTTTTGCATCAAAAGTCCATATCCAAATGCCACACAGATATAGCTTAAAAAAATAGGAAGCGACTTAACAAGCGCTTCCCGTATGCTGTTTTTCATTTCGCGTACCATACCTTTCCTTTTTCTCTTTTATGATACTTTGCGAAATGTCTTTTGTCCAATCTGAGAACAAAATAACCTGTTATAGGATTTTTCTATGATTGTACGCAGATAACCTTTTCTTTATTTCTCAATCAAATGTTTAAGCAGCCCCTCACAGCCTCTGACAATATCTTCATATGTGCGTCCAAACTCACCCGTGTACCATGGATCTGCAATATCACCCGGATCATCTGCAAACATAAGAAGTTTGTAGATTTTGTGCGCAGGATCACCACCTGCGATACGAATCATATTAGAAATATTCCGGTCGTCCATCCCGATCAAATACTCATATTTTTCATAATCTGCACGACACATCTGTACTGCCCGCTTTTTGTCACAAGAAATTCCATGACGAGCTAACTCCTTTTTAGCTGGCGGATATACTGGATTTCCAATTCCATTCCAAATTTCCTCTGTACTAGTTGCTGCTGACTTAATTAAAAATTGATCTTCTAAACCATGTTTTTTGACCATTTCTTTAAAAATAAATTCAGCCATTGGACTGCGACAAATGTTGCCGTGGCAAACGAATAAAACTTTTATCATAACATTTTCTCCTGATCTCTTAAAGGCGCATTATATTTTTTCAGTTGGAATACCATCTGTAGCCACCAATCTCCAACTTCGTAAAGTGATACTCTCGCGCGCGTTCTTGGCTTCTCTGGTAACTCGAATAACCGTTTTGTTCGTGTAGCAGACCGCTTTGCAACCTGAATAGTATAAAACATAGTATGTCCCCTGAAAATTTTTATTTCAGGTTTTCCAAAACAAACGGGCTGTTTACGGCGATTTGCCCCAGCGTCGGACATCCATCCATCTGCCCGCAGTCTGCACAGGTATCCAGTCCCTTTTCCCGGACACAGTTATGTACGGGGCAGAGCTTATCACAGAAGGGCGTTTTTGCACCCTCTATGCAGCAGCCGATGCAGTTTATCATTTCCGGCGTAATCGTTACCACATTGAGTTTTGTCCACAGGGCGGCGGTTTTCTCGCGCAGGGCATTGTCGTTTGTGAGCGTTGCGATACGGGCATCGCATTTTTCGCAGTCCAGCCCGCAGCAGCCAATCAGTTGATTTACATTTTTCATAGTTTTTATCATTCCTTTCGCTTCGCTCAAGGCACAAACAAGTGGACATTGAGCCCGGACTCTTATCATTGGTAATAAACCATATTTATTCAGTCGCAAGGTTTCACAACTGGCTTATCGAGAATAATTGCTATCATGTTTGTATGGAATCCACAGGAAAGTATTGATATCTTGACGATATGATTACCCAGACCGAGGTGGAACTCTATGTCCGTATCAAACCTTATTACGAGTTTGTGGGGTTTGTCAGCACCATGCCCGGTATAACGGAGTTAAGCTCCACGATTGTTCTTGCAGAAACAGGCGTTGATATGAACATTTTTGATGATGCAAAACATTTATGCTCATGGTGTGGGCTTTCGCCTGCTAACAACGAATCTGCCGGAAAGAAAAAGTCCGTCTGAATTGCCAAAACCGGAGATTACCTGAAACCGATGATGGTTCAATGTGCTCTTGCTGCAAAAGCCTTTTACCTAGCTACCACTCGTTAATTTTAACATTGCCACTTATTCACGATTATGTCAAGCCTATTATTTATCCTAGCATTATCAAATTTTTATTTACATTATTATTGCACAGTGATACAATTCTATAGTTACAACAAAACCAAAGAAAGGAATTTATAAAATGAATTTTATTAAAAAAAATGGAATTGGTATTCTTTTTTGTCTTGCAATTGCCATTCCATCATGGTTCTTAGGAAAAATATTTCCAGTGGTGGGAGGCGCTGTTATTGCAATCATAGCAGGAATGATTATCACAATGTTTTGGAATGATAAGAAAAATGCAGAGGCAGAAATTAAGTGGACATCAAAAATAATCCTTCAGACTGCAGTTGTTTTACTTGGATTTGGAATGAATCTCGGAGTAATCTTTCAGACAGGAAAGCAATCGCTGCCAATCATTATTTGTACTATCACAACATCTCTTGTTATTGCGTGGATATTGAAGAAAGCTTTAAAAGTACCTGCAAATACATCAATACTTGTAGGTGTTGGCTCTTCAATCTGCGGCGGCTCTGCTATCGCAGCAACTGCACCTATTATTGATGCAGATGATGATGAAATCGCCCAGGCAATCGCAGTAATTTTCTTTTTCAACGTACTTGCAGCCATCTTCTTCCCTATACTTGGCAAAGCAATAGGATTTGATACTGTTCATGGTGATGCATTTGGTATTTTTGCAGGAACAGCAATCAATGACACATCATCTGTAACAGCTGCCGCATCAACATGGGACAGTATGTGGAATCTTGGAAGCGAAACATTAAATAAAGCAGTAACCGTAAAACTTACAAGAACACTTGCCATAATACCTATTACACTCGGATTATCATTTATACGAGCTCAAAAAAAAGCAAAAGAAGGAATGAAAGGTTCAAGCTTTAGTTTAAAAAGAACATTTCCAATGTTCATACTTTATTTTGTGATTGCAGCAATAATTACAACAGTTTGCGTACATAATGGAATTGATGCGCAAGTATTTCATCCAATTAAGGAATTGTCAAAGTTTATGATTATTATGGCTATGGCTGCCATCGGATTAAACAGCAATGTAATCCAGCTCATCAAAACAGGTGGAAAGCCTATTATTATTGGTGCGTCATGCTGGTGTGGAATCACAGCTGTAAGTCTTATTGTTCAGCATATCATGAACATCTGGTAAAAATACAAGAAGAGCAGCACGTATCATCATCGATACATCTGCTCTTCTTTTTCAGCATTTGCTGCTATTTTTGCCTGAATTATTGCTTTCTTGTCCAGTGTTATTATCTTATAACAAACGTTGTTATAGAATTTTCCTTAAGTTCTGTTTCAAAAATATTTTCAGTAAGTACACTAGATTCAAGCTGGTTCCAGTGTTCTCCATTCTCAATCGAACCACTTGTGCGAATTGGACAAATTTTTGCACCTCTCAGTGCAAACTCATCTAAGTCAACCCTGCAAGATTGTTTCTCATTCGTATCATTGACCATCACAAGAACCAGCTTTCTCTCCTCTTGATTCCATGACGCTATAATATGTTCTCCTGCCTGAATAATAGTATCATTTGGTCTAATATAACGCGAAAACTGTCCCATTGCATAATACTTCATACTCAAAATAATCTTTTTCGAATCGTGATCTGCCGTTGCTAGTCCCCAATAACCACCTGTATAATCTGGTTTTCCGCTGTCTTTATTTCCCATATAGCCATCACTGCTAATGTGACTGTCAATCACCTGCCATAAAACCCAAGCTGCTGGGAGAAGTCCATTTATATCAGAAATAATCTTGTTTGCCAGCCACAGTGCTGCCCCCATCTCCCCTGCATTGAATCCTGATGTATCGCCGCCATCAACTTCTGACATCCACAAGTTTTTATAATAGCTTTGCGCCAGTTTTCTAAGGCCTTCATTATCACCTTCTAAGTAACTATGTGTGTCAATACGGGCTATTGTCTCTCTTGCTACCTCACTAAGACTGTTAATACTATTTATCTGACAATCAATCCCTGTCTCGTCCGTTCCAGATATTAAAATATCATTTAATCCTCTTTCATCCAACGCTTCTCTTAATGCTATAATCATAACAGACTGTGATTCACCAGGATCAAAATGGCATCCTTCCTGCTTATCGCTTAACGCATGCCAATATTCAGTATCAGGCTCATTCATCGCCGTCATACTCTGAAAATGGATGCCCCATTCTTTTGAAAAATGTTGTGCAACATCAGCAAGATATGAAGCAAAGGCACCATACGCATCCTCACGAAGATTATTTTCCCCCGCATTTACTGAACCACTTGAACAGCCCGAATTAGTCATGAAATATGGAGGTGAATTTGAAAATCCTTCAACAATCAAATCCTTTCCATAACATTCTGCTACTTTCATTAATACATTTCTCTGATTCTGATCGGCATTCCAGTCGTATGACCAATGATATCCATTAGCATCATGGGAAGGATTTATTGCATACCCAGGCACCATCGAATCTGTTCTTGTAATATGATGATGAGTTGGATCATCTCCACCGCCAATGTTATAGCGAATAATATTCAGCCCAAGACCTTCTTTAGGGTCAAAAAACAACTTTGCAGCCTGCTCTGACAGCTCATCCAAATAGCCAATTCGATTTGGCCACCAACAAAAGCTAGTTCCCCATCCCTCAAATTTCCCGCCATTAAACGGTGAACATCTTCTCAAAGACAAATGACAATCAATAAATGATACCATTTATTTTCCTCCCTTTCTAACTCAAAATTGAATTAAAAACTACCTAATCTTTTTTATAGCATATCACAATTTATGCGAAAATATCAATACATTTTTGCATATTATAAGTGCACAGAGACATTTATTTATCCCTGTGGCACTTAATGTTTGTTAATTTAATTTTTTCACTGATTCTCCTGGTACTAATTCACCTTCAAAAATCAACTGCTGAACATTCGTCTTTTTCTTTATGCTGTCAAAAAGAAGTTTGATAGTTTCTTTTGCCATTGTTTCTGCTGGCTGCCGTATTGTCGTAATGGAAGGATTATAATAAGCTGCCATTTCTGTTCCGTCAAAACCTGCCACAGAAATATCCATCGGTACTCTTTTCCCCGCATCAATCAGAGCCCTAACCGCACCAATTGCCAAGCTGTCAGAAATAGCAAAAATTGCCGTACAATCTACTCCTTCTTCCAAAAGTGCTTTAGTCATGCGGTACCCACTCTCCATTGAATAGCTATCCAATTCTGGATCCATATGACGTATCCATCTTTCGTCCACTTGAATATTATGAGCTTCCAGTGCTTTTTTATAGCCTGTCAGACGAAGTGCACCTATACTCACATCTTCTTTATATGAACAGAGAAGTGCAATCTTTTCATGTCCCTGGCTTATAAGGTGCTCCGTCATGCGGCAGCTCTCCTTTACATCATCTACTGACACAAATGAATAATCATTTTTGTATTCTTTCCCCAAAAGGCTTACGGTACTTAAAACAAAAGGCACTGGGATCTTTTTCAGCTGCTCTTGTGAATGGGAGGCAATGCCTCCCAAAAATATAATTCCTCTCAGTCTCTTCTCTTTTTCCAGTTCCAGAGCCACTTCTGTTTCATCCTGCCACGCATCTACATGCTGAAGAACCAGCGAATATTTCTTTTTCTGGATCTCTTCTTCAAAAACCTTGATCATGCTATTAAAAAATGGATTGCTGATTCCTTTAATCAAAATGGCGATGGCTCTGGCATCGGAACGCTTCAAGTTGCGTGCACTGTTATTTGGCACATAATTATTTTCCTTGATAACCTGCATTATCATCTCTTTCGTCTCTGGGTTAATATCCGGATGATTATTAATCGCCCTAGATACTGTACTGACTCCCACTCCGCAAACACGTGCCACGTCCTTGATCGTAATACATTCCATGCCTTCACCTCCTTATTCGTTTCTTTATTTTCTAAATTACATTCCGAAGGTCAAGTATAATCGAACTGTCCGATTTTTACAAGAAATTTTTTGTCTGTAATCAGCCTTTTACTGCACCAGCAACAACACCTTCGATGATGTATCTCTGACAGAAGAGGTAGAAAATAATGATTGGGATGATGGCAAGAACAAGAACACCCATCATGGCACCCATATCGACAGAACCATAACCACCTTTAAGATACTGGACAGCAATCGGAATAGTGACGTATTTTTTCAAATCCAATACAAGGTACGGAAGCAGGTAGTCGTTCCAAATCCACATAGTCTGAAGAATTGCAACTGTCACACATGTTGGCTTCAAAACTGGAAGCACTACACCAAAGAAAGTCTGCAACGGATTGCAGCCATCGATCATTGCAGCTTCTTCAATCTCTATTGGAATAGACTTGACAAAACCAGTAAACATAAATACTGAAAGACCGGCTCCAAATCCAAGATAAATGATCCACAGTCCCCATGGTGTGTTTAACCCCAATGAGTTTGCTAACTTTGACAGAGTGAACATTTCCATCTGGAAAGGTACTATCATAGCAAAAAGACAAAGATAATAGATTGCCTTAGTCAATGCATTTTTTACACGGACAATATACCAGGCGCACATGGAGGTACACAGAATGATCAGAAATACAGAACCAACTGTGATAACCGTACTCCATTTAGCACCCTCAAAGAAATTCGCCTGTTTGATGCCGCGAAAATAATTTTCCAGTCCTACATACATTTTTCCAGTAGGAATGTCAAAAGGCTTTCGGCTGATGTATGCCTTCTTCTTAAAGGAGTTAATAAAAACAAGCAGGATCGGAAAGATATATCCGATAGAAATAATACTGAAAATGGCAGTGAAAACTCCACCATGTTTTACTTTTTTCATTACTGCTGAACCTCCTTTCTTCTAGTCAAATAGTTCTGAGTCAGTGCAATCACTGTAACAAGAATGAAGAAGATTACTGCTTTTGCCTGACCGACACCTTCATAGCCAGTCCTTCCATAGAAGGTATTGAAAATATTCAATGCAAGCATCTCAGACATCTTGGACGGTTCTCCATTTGTAAGAGCCAGGTTCTGATCGAAAAGCTTAAATGAGTTTGTAAGTGTCAAAAATGTGCAGACGGTGATAGAAGGCATAACCATCGGAATAGTGACTTTTTTAAGGATTTGCCACTTTGTTGCACCATCAATCTCAGCTGCTTCAATCAGCTCACCAGGAATATTCTGAATACCTGCAATGTAGATAATCATCATATAACCAATCTGCTGCCAACACATTAAGATAATCAAACCCCAAAAGCCATATGTTGATGAATATGTCAGGGTACGGCTAAATTTCATCAGGATGCCGTTTAAGAGCAGCTGCCAGATATAACCGAGTACAATGCCGCCAATCAAATTTGGCATAAAAAATACGGTACGGAAAATATTTGTTCCTTTGAAACCTTTTGTCAGTAAAAGTGCCACTGCAAATGCCAGCACGTTAATCAAAATTACGCTGACTACCGTAAATGCCGCCGTATACCAGAACGCGTGGACAAATGTTTCATCTGCAAAAACCTTGGCATAATTAGCAAATCCGATGAATTTTGCATCATTGACTGTCGTAAATTTACAGAAGGACAGGTAAACACCTTCTACAAAAGGAATTATAAATCCTAGTGTAAACGCGATCATCGTAGGAAGCACGAAGATCGGAAAATATCTCTTGATTGCTTTTTCCATAATATCACCTTTCTAAGTTAAGGTTTTGTCGGATAGAAACCCGGGGAAGCTTCCTATCTGGCAAAAGAAAGGCAGGCGATCCCTCGCCCGCCCCTTTCGTCACTGCTTTATTCTGCCTCGGTTGCTGCCTCAGTATCTGCTTCAGTATCTGCCTCAGTATCTGCTTCAGTAGCATCCTCTGCTTCTTCGCTGTTCATCTCAGCATATTCAGTTGCCCAACCATCAACAAATGCGGTCTTCACTGCATCCCAGTCGCCAGTTCCCTGTGCATACTCAAGAAGTGCGCTGCCTACACCGTTTTTCCAGTTCTCAGATGGCATTGTGGTGAAGCACCATGCAACAGACTCTTTACCTGCTTCAATATACTCATTTGCTGCAGCTACTAACGGATTCTGTGCCTGATATTCATCTGTGAAGGTATCAAACGGAGTTACAAATCCCATGTCCTGAGACAGAGAAGTTCTTCCAGCATCGCTAGTGATTACCCAGTTCAAGAAGTCGAGTGTTGCCTGAATATCTTCCTCAGATGCCTGATTATTTACGCACCAATAGTTCTCACTTCCAGTACACAGGCCCTGATTTTCCTCTCCCTCTACACCAATGTAGATTGGAAGCATACCCAAATCTTCGTCTGCTACTTCGTTGTCTTTGATATCATTGTAAGCCCAAGTACCATTCTGATAGAATACTGCCTCGCCAAGTGCAAACTCAGAAGCTGCATCCTCACCAGTCTTGCTGGAAAGTACAGTCGGCTCACATGTAGAATCTGTGATATACAGATCAAAAATCTGCTTGTAGTTATCAAGATATGTTCCCTTGATCGCATCAGTGGAATCGATACCGTCTGCTTTGTACTCATAGTAGATCGGCAGGTTTGCCAGATGTGTCTTAAATCTCCAGTCAGAAGAAGAATCAAATCCTGTGGAAGCGAAAGCACCCTCAATTCCCAGATCATCTTTCTTTGCCTGAATATCATCTGCTACTGCTTTCAGAGTTTCAAAATTGTTAATCTCATCAACGGAAGAAACAACAGCTCCATCAGTTGCAATATAATCATTCAAAAGTTTCTTATTATAAATCAGACCGTAAGTCTCGATTACATAAGCGATACCTGGTACAGATCCGTCATCATTCTTCAGTGCGAAATCATCGCTCTTTAAATGCTTGTAAACTTCGCTGTCCTTCAGATCATAGCAGTAATCCTTCCATGTAGCCAGACCAACTGGTCCATTTACCTGGAACAATGTCGGAGCCTCTGACTTAGCCATCTCAGATTTCAGAGTGGACTCATAAGTTCCGGAAGCTGCTGTAACAACATCTACCTGCACGCCAGTCTCTTCGGTGTACTTTTCTGCCAGTTCCTTCCACTGATCTGCCTGCTCAGGCTTGAAGTTCAGATAATAAACTGTTCCTGTTGCCTCGTCTGCTGATACAAGTGTAGCTGGGAGCATACCCATTGCCATGGTTGCTGAAAGTCCAAGTGCTGCAATTTTCTTTACATTCTTCATTTTGAAATTCCTCTTTCCTTCATAAAATAAATGAATAATTGTTCCGACTGGAATGTTCTGGAAACGTTGTCAGTAACGTTTCCGGTAACGTTTCCGGTTGATGGCTTTATACTATCACCAATTAGATAGTTTGACAAGTGTTTTTTTACAAAAATTTGTTTTTTGTTTATTTTATTCAGTTCAATCGTGCGTTTTTTGTGCAGTTTTTACATGTGCCAGATTCTTTTATTCTTGATATTCAAAATATATTACGTGATTATAGACATGGCAGCAAAATTGTTACTATTCCCAATATTTGCACCGAAGGGCTTTCGTAACATGACGCGTGAACAGTAACGAGTTTTCACGAGGCGGACCAATAAAAGCAACAATCATCTTGCAGATGAAAATAGTATATGGTATCATTTCCGTGTAAAGCAAAGCTGCTTTTAACACTTAGTCAGCTTTCGGTTTAAAATCAAAAGGAGCAACAAAAATGGACAACTTTATATTCAGCATTAATGCAACTCTTCCGATCTTTTTAACCATGGTTCTCGGACTTGTATTTCGCAAGATCGGTGTGTTTGATGATGCTTTTACTAACAGAATGAACAGCTTTGTATTTAAATTTGCACTTCCTGCACTGCTGTTTGAAGACTTATGGGAAGAAAACTTTTATCAGGCCTGGAATGGTGGCTTTGTACTTTTTTGTTTCTGTGCTACTCTTGGCTGCATCATTGTATCTACTGCTTTGTCATCCTTTTTGAAAGATAAATCTGACCGTGGTGAGTTTATTCAGGGTTCTTACCGCAGCAGTGCAGCTATTCTTGGCATCGCCTCATCGTTAACATTTATGGGCAATCTGGCATGGCGCCACTTATGATTATCGGAACTGTGCCGCTTTATAACATTTGTGCAGTGGCCGCACTGACGCTGACATCTCCGGCACTATCATCTGCTAAAAGTGATCCAGCCTCTGAAACTTCAGCATCAAAATCAACTTCAGCTTCTAATAGTGACCGCCTTTTTCGTACCGTAAAAGGCATAATTACAAACCCAATTATCCTAGGCATCGCCGTGGGTTTTGCCTGGTCACTTCTTAAACTTCCTCATCCGACCATCATTCAAAAAACAGTACATAACCTCGGCGTACTTGCCACACCGCTTGGTCTGATGGCAATGGGAGCATCCTCGACATCAAAAAAGCCTTCTACAAATTAAAACCGTCAATAGCCTGCGCATTTTTAAAGCTTATCGGCTATTCTGGCGTTCTTATGCCAGTCGCTATTGCTCTAGGTTATCGCAATGAAGCACTTGTTGCCATTCTCGTTATGCTTGGATCTGCCACAACAGTCAGCAGCTATACAATGGCAAAAAGCATGGGACATGAAGGTACACTAAGTGCCAGCGTCGTCATGCTTACAACACTTTTGTCTGCATTCTCACTAACCGCCTGGCTGTTTATATTAAAGACAATGAGCTTCATTTAATGTTTTGTATTTAACAGAATATTTTTTTCTAAAAAGGAGGCCGCGCTGTTGTGAACAGCGTTGCCTCCTTTTGATGATCATGATCACTCAAAATCTCTTGTAATATTTGTAAGCCATTTGCCTCTGAAATAGTGAATGAATACTGCCGGCATTTTTTCAAACTCATCCAAAGTCATTATAAAATATACCCAGATTGGTGGCAATTTGAAAACATATGCTGCAAGGAATGTGAGTGGAACTGCAACAAGCCACATAAATACAGAATCTATGATCATTCCGAATCTGGAATCACCGCCACCTCTAAAGCATCCGCATATAAGACAAGTATTGATTCCTTCTCCCAAAAGGCGCCATGTTGTCATAATTATAAAAATGCCAAGGTAATAAATGGCGGTCTCTGTCAGCTTATCACGATAGAAATCAAGTATCAAAGGGCGAATTGCCAGAATAATAACGCATCCGACCATACTTACAATAGTCGTTATTCTAAGCATACGCTTTCCATACTCTCTGGCTGTATCAATGTGATTCTGGCCTAACTCCTGGCTGACAATAATAGTGGTAGCGTTAGCAAAACCACGACAGGCGATAGCACCAATATTTACCACCATGACAGCAACGGCATTTGCAGCTACCATATCATCTCCAATATGGCCAAGGATTGCTGCGAAAGCTGAACTAGCAAAACTCCAGACAACATCATTTATTACAGCTGGACTGGCAATCTTCATAAAATCCTTGAATAGAATGCCCGACTTTGCAAAGAAGTATTTTATTCTAAATCTGACAGCAGAACTGTTTAATGAGTAGATAAGACAAATCAATACTTCTACCATTCTGGCAATAACAGTACCAAGGGCAACACCAGTAACTCCAAGCTTCGGAAGTCCAAACAGACCAAATATAAATGTAGCATTACAAAGCACATTGACACAAAGAGAAACAACGTATGTAACAGAAGGCAGCATTATTTTTCCGATACTTCGAAGAGCACTCATAAAAACCTGAGAAAATCCCATAAACACAAATGAAAATGAAATCACCCTCAAATACTCACTGCCAGCAGCAATCGTATCAGGACTGTTTGTGAAAATCCTCATGATCGTAGTTGGCATGGAAAATGAGATAATAAAAAATATCAAAGAACTGATCAGTGATATTCGTTCTGCCAAACCAAGAATCTTCTCTACTGTCTTTTTATCACCCTTTCCCCAGTACTGAGCACATAACACCGAAGTACCTGTGGCCATACCGTAATATAAGCAGAAAAGAATAAAAGTATATTGGTTAGCAAGTGATGAAGCCGACATAGCAGTCTGGCTTACATATCCAAGCATTACCGTATCAGCAATGTTTACTAATGTTCCAATCAAATTTTGAATCATGATTGGAAATGCTAATTTTGATGCGTATTTTAAGAAATCTTTTTTATTGAGCATACAACCGTTCTTCCTTTTTATTTTAATCCTCTTTTGATAACTTTCAAATCAGATAGTCTCCCGTGGAAATTTAACTTGCACTTTCTCACACAGCTTCGCATATACGTGCTCTACAAACCATGGTTCTGTTGACTTCTCTGCAATCTGATCTACACGAATCCAGGTAACTGCACTATTTTCCTCTGGACGATTCTGCACAGCATCTGCCGGGTCTGCCTCCATCAGATACGTCACATTTAAATGAAGATGCGTAGAAACATAGTGTCCTTTTTTCATATGACCATCCACAGACAAAATTTCTATCGAAAATGGCTCATCTGATAGAAATTTTACATGTGTCAATCCAGATTCCTCCATGACTTCTTTCTGTGCTACATGGTGCAGATCGGCATCACCATCTGCATGACCACCAAGCCACGCCCAGGAATTATAGATGTTGTGATATGCCATCAGCACGCTTTTTTTGTCTGGACTCACTACCCACGCAGATGCAGTTAGATGGGCAATTTCATTTTCTCTTGTAAGAATGTCTGAGCCACTCTCAAACCACTTTAATAAAATGGCTTTATCATGCTCCTCCTGCTCGTTAAACGGCATGAATTTTTGAATTTGCTGTTCAAGTTTAGATAACTCTTTTGTCATTTAGTGGCATATCCTTTCTCTTTTTTATTGTAACACATTTTTTGAATTTTGCTTCTCCATTCTCTTTAGCTCTGGAAGAACGGTGCACAGCATCACAACAAGGCAAAGTGTTCCACCAATTACATTTGATACTGGCTCAGCAAGGAACACTCCTGACGTTCCCATGTAAAACATATATGGCATCATATACGTGAGTGGTACAACAATAAAGACCTTGCGAAGCAGTGAGAAAAAAATTGCCTGTTTCTTTTTATTCAACGACTTGAATACGGTCTGTCCAATATATTGAAAATCCATGCAGATAAATGCAGCAAAATATTGTTTTAATGCCGGAACTGCATCCTGCATCAAGGCCGCATCAGAGCTGAAAATTCCAATCAATGCACTCGGGAATAAAATAATAATACTCCACATCACTGCTGTATAGCCAAGAATCATAGTACTCATCACTGCCATGGCTTTTCGCACTCGCGCTGGACGACATGCACCATAATTGTAGCTTAAAATTGGGGAAGTGCCCTCATTCATTGCATAAATTGGAGTCTCAACTAGCTGACGCACGCTTGACACAATCGTCATAACAGATATGTAAATATCGCCGCCGACATCTGACAAAATATTGTTGCAGCAGATAGACACCAGACTGTTTGTCAGCTGCATAATAAATCCTGCCGTACCAAGGCTCACAATGTTTTTTGCGTAG
This sequence comes from Firmicutes bacterium AF25-13AC, assembly GCA_003478935.1. Taxonomy (GTDB): domain Bacteria; phylum Bacillota; class Clostridia; order Lachnospirales; family Lachnospiraceae; genus Anthropogastromicrobium; species Anthropogastromicrobium aceti. The sequence goes on along the minus strand of QUFP01000030.1, from coordinate 43,507 downwards.
CCTATGCATTCAGAGAACTCTTTTTTCTTTAAAAAGCGAACCTTCAGCTCAGATTTTCTTGTCAAAAAGACAAACACAAATAATGCAGATAACACTTGGGAAATTACGGTGGCAATCGCTGCTCCCTGTACTCCAAATCCCAACACAAAAATAAACAGCGGATCGAGCAAAAGATTTGCTACTGCACCAACCGCAACTGAGGTCATTCCAATAGTGGAATACCCTTGTGCATTAATAAACGGATTCATACCTGTCGCAATCATAGACGGCAGCGTTCCAATCAGATAAATCATCAAATACGGATATGCATAGACAAGCGCATCAGTTGAGGCACCAAATAATACTAGAAGCGGTCTTGCAAATATAAAGCCAACTGCCATCAGCACTACTGCACATACGCAGACCATCGTAAATGATGTATTCATCACATTTGCAGCTCTTTGTGGCTCACCCTTTCCTCGATAAATCGAAAATAATGGTGCACCGCCGCTTCCAAACAAATTGCTAAATGCTGTGATCACTACAATTAGTGGAAAACAAAGTCCAACAGCACCAAGAGCCGCCGTTCCAACGTTTGGAATACGAGCAATATAAATACGATCCACAATATTATATAGAAGATTTAAAACCTGAGCGACAAGCATCGGAAGCGCTGCTCCTAGGATATTTCCAGTCACAGTTCCGTGTTCAAAGTCAATTCGTTTCATAACGAGAAAACCATTCCTTTTCTTTCTTTTTCAAACAAAAAATATATATTTTTCATATAATGGTCGTCCCATATCAGCATTCCACTGCAACCTTTATCACCCCATCTTTTTTATTTTCAAAAAGATCATATGCTTCTGCTATTTTGCTAAGCGGATATGTATGCGTGATAAGCGGCTCTGTATCAATTTTTCCCTCTGCAATCAGCCTAAGTGTCTCTTTGCAGTCACAGCCATCCACTCCGCCTGTTTTAAATGTAAGATTCTTTCCATACATATCTGGAAGCGGCAAAAGCTGCGCCTTCTCGTAAAGAGCAACTATCGTCACAATTGCATTTGGTCTTGCGCATTCCCAAGATAAGCGAAACGTTGATTCTGCTCCTGCAACCTCAAGAACAACATCTGCTCCGCCGTGATCACTGTTTGCCAAAACGAAGTCTGCACATGCTTCTGGTGAAACTGTCATTACCTCAGGATAATGCTCATTAATAAAATGAATCCTGTTTTCATCTTTTTCACATAAAATGATTCGCTTCGGCTTCTTTAACATGACACAAAGCAGCGTACAAATTCCTGTCGGCCCAGCACCAATGATTAACACTGTATCATCCTCTGTAATCTCAGAAATACGTGCTGCCCAATATCCTGTGGCTAAAACATCACCTACAAATAAAGCCTGTCTGTCAGTAACACCTTCTGGAATTTTATTCAAGCCCTGATCAGCAAACGGTACGCGCACATATTCTGCCTGACCACCATCAATACGACAGCCCAATGCCCAGCCACCATTCTCATCGGTACAATTATTTACGTATCCCTTCTTACAGAAAAAGCATTCACCGCAAAATGTCTCTACATTAACTGTCACACGATCTCCCGGCTTAACATTTGTTACTGCGCTGCCAACTTTCTCAACAACACCTACCATCTCATGACCTACTGTTATGCCAGGAACTGCACGAGGAACACTTCCATGTTTAATGTGCAAGTCGCTTGAACAAATGCTGGCAAGCGTTACCTTCACAATTGCATCTCTCTCATGCATAAGAACTGGCTTTGGTTTTTCCATTAATTCAAATTTTCCTTTTGAAACATAAGTATATGTCTGCATTATTTTATTCCTCACTTTTTGTTTTTCTTTATACTTCTAAGAAAATAGCAAATCGACCACGCAATACTCATTCCTGCTGCAATTCCAAAAGCAAAAAGAAAGGTATCACGTCCATATTCCAAAGCTTGAACAGTATTTCCTTCTAAAATGCTGTTCATACAATAATAAAGAGTACTTCCTGGAATCAGAGGTATTATGGAAGTGACAAAAAAAGACGTAGATGTTTCCTTACAGATTCTTGCAAGAATTTCCGCATACACATCTGTAACAAAACTAGCAAACAGTGTTGGGAGAAAAATATTTCCCCAGAAGGCTTTTCCCAGAATAAACACCATCCAGCTAATAAGAGCGCCGGCTGCTGCCAAAGGCAAATATTTCCTTTTCATATGAAAAGGATTCCGAATCCTACAGAACCAATAGCTCCGGTAATTAATTGTACAATGAGTGTTTCATTCAAAGTCAAAACCTCCCAAATAAAATAACTGCTCCCATAAATCCAAGTGCCAGTGCCGCGGCAAGGAGTAACGCAGCAATCAGGCGTATGATTCCGGAGAGTGTATCACCAATAAGTACATCTCTAATTGCGTTTGTTGACATCAGCCCCGGAATCAAAAGCATAATGTCACCGATCATAATCTTATCCATGCTAAGAAATGGACACAGCAAAGTTAATAAACAGATCGCACAACCCGTAAGAAAAGACGCCACAAACTGAAAAGTCACTTCATTCATGCACACTGGACGAAGATATTTCTGTAATCCCCAGATCAAAACAGCGCCAAGTCCTGCTGCAACAGCATCCAGAAAACTTCCGCCATAAAAAAAAGCAAAACTACATGCCCCCAGAATGCTTCCCATAAGTTTCCACAACTGTTTTGCTTTATTTATGTTAATTTCATCAAATTCCTTCTTAAGCTCTGCTGCTGGAATGGGATGATTACAGAAACGGCGACTCAAGTCATTTAACTGCTCCAGTTTGGTAAAATCATTTCCATAACTTTCCCTGATCCGCCTAGTCTGTGTCCGCGCTCCTTCTCCTGGAAATTCCATAGTAATAACGATACTAGATGTAATTACAAAAACATTCATCTGTGTAGCACCACAGGCATATCCCATTCGATTCAGCGTATCCTCCACCCTAAAAATCTCTGCACCGCTGCTTAACAGCGCTTCACCCATATCAAGAAAAATACGTAAAAACTCTTTGGATGTCTGCATAATAATACTCCTTTGATTTTATAACTCTATCACATCTCAGGCTCTTTTTCCACCAAATTTTGCTTTTTGATTTTATAATACAACAGTCCCACAATATCTGCCAGCGCCCATCCGATTGGAACTGACCACCAGATGCCAACCACACCTATTGCCTGTATTGCAGACAATATATATGCCAACGCCACTCGTGTTCCAAGTGAAAATACTGTAAGTACCACACTCATTCCCGGTCTGCCCAAAGCACGATACAGACCATACAGCAAAAACAGCCATCCGATTCCAATATAAAATGCACCTTCTATGCGCAAGTAACGGACTCCTTCCATTATAATAGCCGTTTCTTTTGCATCCACAAATATCATCATAAGTGGTTTTGCGAATATATACACAAACGTTGATACCACCACACAGAAAATTGCAGATATACGAACCGCCGCTTTTAGCCCCTGCTGTATTCTCTTCTTTTCTTTTGCTCCATAATTTTGTGCAATAAATGTAGAAAATGCGTTTCCAAAGTCCTGCACAGGCATATATGCAAAAGCATCTATCTTTACAGCCGCCGCAAACGCTGCCATGACAACAGTTCCAAAGCTGTTTACCAGTCCTTGTACCATAAGTATTCCAAGATTCATTACAGACTGCTGAATGCATGTCAGCATTGAAAAAGAAATAATTTCTCTGATTCGTTCTTTTTTCAGATATCTGATTTTCCAAATTGCACACACCTGTTTATAACGCATAAATGTATAAACCATTATGCCAACACCTGACAGATACTGTGAAATCACTGTCGCCTGCGCTGCTCCTGCCACTCCAAGTTTCAAGCCAATGACAAACCAAAGGTCAAGAATAATATTGAGTATTGATGACACTGCCAGAAATGCAAGTGTATAACAGAATTACCTATTGCCCTAAGATATGAGGCAAAGTAATTGTATAAAAAAACTGCCGGAATCCCCATAAAGATTACAAACAGATATTCTTTCATGTCACCCCACACTTCATCCGGAACTCTTAGAAAAGTTCGAAGCCCACTAAGGCTAATATAGGCAATAATATTAAGTAATATCGTCACAGCAGTAATAAATAAAAAAGATGCGCAGATATCCTCTTTAAGACCATTTTCGTCCCTCTGCCCAAATCTGATAGAAAACAATGCACCACTTCCCATACACAGACCAAGAATAATTGACGTTATAAACGTCATAAGCGTAAATGATGAACCTACTGCTGCAAGTGCCTTTTCCCCAAGAAACTGTCCAACTATAAGTGTATCTGCAATATTATAGCACTGCTGAAGCAGATCACCAAGTATCATTGGAATGGCAAATAAAAGCATTGACTTTACAACAGATCCTTTTGATAAATCCCTATTCATTATTTTCTCCAAAACGTAAGTTTTATATTTCATTATGTAACAATTATAGGCTGATATAGTATAACTTGATAGGAATGCACTGGGCTTGATATTAAGCGAATCTGATTTTCTGATTTACTGCATCCACCTCAGCCTCTATGCCAAATGGAATGATACATCTTGGTGTTGCATGTCCAATATTTATGTTTGCAGCAACTGAGATATTGGGATTATCTATTACATCTACAATAATTTTTTTGTATTCATCAAAATAGAGTTCATTCATTGGCTTACCGCATATCACGCCTGAAACCACATCAAAGACTCCCACCTTTTTTAAGGTCTCTACCATCTTTCTGTAGTGCTTAGGATCCGGTTGTTCTTCACTTGTTTCAAGAAGAAGTATTTTCCCCCTCCAGTCCTCTAAACTAGGGAAAAGATTGTATTTTTCGCATAGAGAAATGGTATCTGGATATCTGCTGTTATCAAATATATCATACATGCTTTCAAGACAGCCTCCCAGAATCTTTCCTGCAAAAACAGGCTTTCCTTGAAGAAGTTGAAATCCCTCATTTTCATGTTTTGTTCTTTCAGTACCAACTGCACTTTCGGACCAATCAGTTCTCTCTTCATACCACACATCACTCGGTACAATTTCCTTGATGTTTCCTGTTTTGATTAATTCTTCAAAAAACTTCTTTGTATAAGGCAGCATATCATCTTCCATTTCACATACATCTGCCAGAAATGACTGACCATAAAATGTCCCAAATCCCAACTTATGCAGCATAAGATGATTCATTGTAGTATCTGAAAATCCAAGAAATATTTTTCTCTTTTCTGCTTTTTCAATAGCTTCTTTAAGTTCATTGTTTTTAAACAGATATGGAAGAAGTCGATATGTATCATCTCCTCCAATAGCACAAAGAATCATATCAACTTCTTCATCACATATTGCTGCAAGAAGATCATTTGCCCTCTCCTTTGGATGATTTTTTACATACTCAATTCCCTTCATTGCATGGGGCATAATTTTTACATTCAATCCAAATTGTTCTAATCTTTTAAGCCCTATATTAACTTCATGCTTTACAAAATCTTCACCTATCGTTCCTGCTGAAAGGCTCACAATTGCTACAGTCTTAATCATAACTCTCCTCGCAAACTCGGTTTTATTGTTTTGATAGCTAATTTTCCTTCGCCATCACGCTTACATGGTCTATTCTCTTTTCGTACATCAACGGCACATCCACATTCTTAGATCTTAATAAATCTTTTTAATTGTTCCTGTTATACCATATTCGTTCTGAAAATTTTCCAAATCCTGTGAAGTCCTAATTAACATGACTTCCTCAAATTTTCCCGTACTCAAATTAAGAAATCCTGCCACTTGCTCTCCTGTACAAATACTGCATCGTATCACTGGTTCTTCATAATTTGAATCATATTGTTTTTCGTGTTTAGAAAATTTCCGACTTATTTTTTCTACAAGTTTCATTCTAGCACCTCTTTTCTGTGAATGTATCGGTTAGGTTCTTTTGACAGATGCGTGTTTGAAAATATCCAAAACCATGATTATAACAACAACTGCGCCAACAGGAATCGCCATGCAGCAAAGTAAAAAAGTAATAATATCATTGTCGGGCTTAATCTTATAGCTGCCCTCTGATGTGCGATAAACTTCAACTGAAACTTCATCGCCTCTGCGAATCTTGTCCTGAAATGGCAGGCTGTTTTTTAGCTCGTTCTGAGCGAAAACAAAATAAGTCCTTCCTTTGTAAGTTGTTCCGTCAACAACAAAGGAAACCTTTGTATTGTATTCTGAACGGATTAAGATATCAGCATCATTTTTTTCATCCTTTCGGCGACATTCCTCAACGACAGCATTAACAGTTCTGATATCAGTGGAATTTTTATACTCTTGGTTTTCAATCTTATTAGAAACGATGCCATAAACTCCGGCAACGATTAAGCTAATACCTATCAGAAGACCAAGTAAAGAAATCTTGATATCACCCTTTTTTGAAGAATTTTTTTCCATAATAATCCTCCCTTCATCACCTTCTCAATTAACTATATTGTATCATGTCAATTGTACCACGTCAATTAGTCTGGTATGAAGTAAACTCTTATGTACACAGTCAGATTCTTAAAACATTACTTGAAATGATGCGAGTTGATAATTTCGATTCCATTACAATCAGCCGTTTGACAGCAAAAGCAGAGGTTGGCCGTGCATCCTTTTATCGTAATTATCAAACAAAAGAAGACGTCCTGCGTCAGGAAGCAGAACGTCTTAATAATGAACTTAATAATATCCGAAGAAATGATGATCCCAATGATTACCGGCTCAAGCTCCTTCGAACTCTTGATTTTTATAAAGCTAACAGTGATTTTTATATGACAATTTATAATGCTGCGGCTTCTGCAAGTGCTTTTTCTTTCCGCTGCAGTTCCTTCTCAAGCTTTTTGCATTCCTTTTCGGAATCCTTTAGTTCTCGGTTGAGACGGGCTGCTTCTTTGGCAACACCGCCGTTGGCATTGAGGCAGGCATCTTTCCAGGATTTGATCTGCTCTACATAAAGTCCTTTTTTGCGAGCATACTCTGCAAGCTCCGTTTCATTCATGCTTGCAGTTTCCACAACAACAAGGAATTTGTCTTGCGTACTCCAATCGTCTGGAAGGGCATCAGTTCCCGGTGCAGCACAGCCGTCTCTTCTGGCTTTGTCACACCAGTTTCGTAAGGTCTGCTCGGAGATGCCTTCCTCCTTTGATATTTTTGTGATGGATTCATTGTTAGGCGGAAGCATTCTTCTGAGAAGTGCATCCTTTAATTCTTTACTATAATTCATGCTGCCCAAATCAAGCCTGTCAATTCATCAGCAGCAAAAAGAACTTTCTCCATCTCATGCCAGCTCTTATTTTCTTGTAGCTTTCTTATTTTCATACATTTTACGGTCTGCCTCACTGATAGCTTCATCAATTGAAAATGGACCGTCATTAATAGTATGACTTCCCATGGCAAGACTTAGCGGTATTTTCTCTTTACTTTTTTCCCTTAATTTTTCCTGAACCTTCTGAATCAATATGGCAGCTTTTTCTTCGGAAGTCTCGTTTGCCAAAATCAAAAATTCATCCCCACCCATTCTTATCACTGGGCAATCCTCTGGAAATATCTCTTTTAAAGTATTCGCCACCACTCGAAGCAAAATATCTCCATACTCATGACCATACTGATCATTTACAGTTTTAAGGTAATTGCAGTCTGACATAATCACTGTAAATGGATATTTTAATAAATTTCAAAGAGAAGTAATGCTTCCCACAGGCGCAGAACACCTTTTATCATCGGCTTGTTTAATGGCCTGATGCCTTGTGGTCCTCTGCAGTCGATGCAGATCGTTGCATTAGCCTCTGCCAATTCATTTACCGGAGCGCTGTCGATGTTTTTCTTTGCGCTCGGTACCATTCCGCTGATGCTCGGATTCGGCTCGATTGTAGCCGGTCTTGGCAAACACTTTACAAAACAGGTATTAAAATGCGGTGCCATCCTCGTTGTTGTCATGGGACTTTCAATGATGTCACAAGGTACTGCCCTGTCAGGTATGAGCAGCCAAATAAACACTCTTTTTTCTGCAAATGGCGAAACTGCCGTAAAGACATCCGATCGGAATGATTCAGATACAGACATAGAAAAAGATGGAATCCAATATGTCTCCAGCACACTGGAATCTGGTCATTATCCAGATATCACTGTTAAAGCAGGAACCCCTGTCAAATGGACTATTCACGCTGAAAAAAGCAGTATTAACGGCTGCAACTATAAGATTTTGCTGCCAGATTTTGATACCGAATGTGTTTTTGAGGAAGGCGACAATACAATTGAATTTACACCTAAAAAACTGGTATCTATACCTATAGCTGTTGGATGGGCATGATTACCGGAAAAATTTATGTAGAAAGTGAGTAATGATTATGATAAGAAAAATGACAAATGCTGTCTTGATTAGTATGCTAACAGGTGCAATGGCGATTTTAATTTCTGGATGCAGCAACAATAGCACCCCACTGTCCACAAAGAGTATCTCTGCATCTATAAATACGCAAGCAACATCTTCTGAAAATACAATTGCTTCGGACATAGCTACCACAGCGGATGATTCTGCTGAGAGTGTTACCAGTATCAAAAAAGATGGTTATCTTGCCATTCCGATTGCTGATCTATCACAGACAGCATCTTTTTACAAGGCTGATCTTGATGGGACTGAGGTTGAGATTGTTGCATTAAAGGACTCCAAAGGAAATCTGCGCACCGCATTTAATGCCTGCCAGGTTTGCTATAGCTCGGGCAGAGGGTATTATCGTCAGGAAGGTGAGTATCTTGTATGCCAAAACTGTGGAAATTCCTTTACAATTGATCAGGTAGGCATTGCCTCTGGCGGCTGCAATCCTTGGCCGATTCTCGATTCTGACCGCACTGTTACTGATGATGAAATTCAGATTTCGTATGATGTCTTAAAAGCGACAGCTGATGAGTTGCCTAAGTTTTTCCAGTAATAAGTGAGAAAACAAGGCTGCCACGAAGATAATTCCGAAGCTACACTTTTTTTTTGCTGAAAACAGGCACAGGCTTGTTCTACTCGCGAACTCAGTTACGCTTCTGGCAGCTGCGAGAACCAGATTACCTGCGGCTGTGGAACCTTGTGCTCCCCAATCATCTTTTCCATCCAGACCATATTATACCAGGTATCAAATTTATAGCCACACTGATGGAATTCACCCACCATCTGATACCCTAATTTTTCATGGAATAAAATACTGTCCCTCGTCAAGTACGCATCCTCTACAGCAGGGCTTGCGATGCAGGCATTTACATTTACAATGTTTTGTCTGTGAAGCTGTACTTCTAGTGCATCATACAATGCTCTTCCAATTTTCTGACCTTTCTTATCATGTTTTACATAAATAGATGTTTCCACTGCCCAGTCATATGCCGGACGCTCATGAAGCGGTCCAGCATATGCATATCCTACAATTTCACCATTATACTTTGCTACAAGATATGGGTACCGCTCCAATGTATGCGCGATCCGAACTGCAAATTCTTCTATTGTCGGTACCTCATATTCAAATGTAATTGCAGTTTCTCTTACATACGGAGCATAAATGGCAAGCAACTTTTTTGCATCTGCAATCTGTGCAACTTGAATACTCAAGCGTCCACTTTCTACCGGTTCCTCATAAAGTGTAATCCAATAGCGCTGCTCAATCTCACCATTCTCCTCAAATTCTGATTCCAAAACGCCACCGTTATTCATGATAGACTTTGCCGAGCCAATATTTGTCTTGTCGCAGGTCATCAAAACCTTATTTATACCAAGCTTTCGACACTCCTCAAGTGCCAGACCAATCATCGCAGTCGCATAGCCTTTTCGTCGCTCACTCGGGCGAATTCCATCTCCGATATGTCCACCACTCTTGCATAAATTTTCATTTAAATAATGGCGTATATTAACAGCACCAACAAAGATGTTACGATCCAAATCCAGACAGAAAAACGTAGAATCTGGAACAAGACCATCTCGTGTCTCCTTCAGTTCCAAATTTTCCAGATAATTGTCAAAGTCATGGTAATCACTTTTGCGAATCGCATACGGAGAGAAGTCCTGCTCAACCGCCAGCCATTCATCCATCATATCTGTCAATTGCTGTTTATATTCATGTGTCAGCTTTACTAGTTTTATATTCATCAGCTACTTCCGTTTTCTTTTCTACATTTTCTATATTTGCTGGTTACTCAACTTTCTTTACAATCTTTTCAAAGTCGGATGCCGGATGCTTGCACAACGGGCAAACAAAATCCTCTGGCAACTCTTCACCGACATACTCATAACCACAGATAGTGCAGCGCCATACGGTCTGACCTTCCTCAGTTATATCAACAGCCTGTGGCTTCGGCTTAATGTTATTCAGATAATACTCATACGTCACGGATGGCACTTCACTTAGTACTTCCATATCTGTGATCTCACCGATGAACATTGTGTGAGAACCAAGGTCCTCACTCTTTGTAACCTTTACAGAAATATAAGCATTGGTGCCCTCTGTGATATAGTAAATTCCGTTTACACCGCGCGTACATGATGAAAAGTCTGCAAACTTGTCTGCCTCGCGGCCTGTCTGGAAGCCAAACTGTTTAAACAAATCGAAGGCTGCATTCTGGCTGATTACAGATACCGTAAAGGCACCTGTTCTCTGGATCATATCATGTGTGTAATTTAATTTGTTAACACATATACTTAATTAATTTGGCTCAGATGCCGCCTGGATTGCGGTGTTGATAATACAGCCATTGTCCTTGCTGTCCTCTTTTGCGGTCAAAACAAAAAGACCGTAGCTAAGTTTATACATTGCTTTCTTGTCCATTCTTGATTCCTCCTCATTAGGATTTATTCTTACTTAATAGAGATCATTATATTATTGAAAAGAATTTTGTCAAGCAGATTTTCTCTGACCAAAGCAGCCAATTAAAAAAGACTTAACTGCCTGACTGTTTATATTAAAAACAATGGAATTCATTTAATTTAATATTTTTACTAGTGACAAGTGCTTTAGAAAATGATAGACTTGGATTAAGCAATATTTATCCGACTTTATCACACAAATTTAAATTAGGAGGTATTTTATGAAGCACTTTAAAAATTTCAAAACATGTGTCTACTGCACAGCACAAACGCTTGCATCGTTGGACGAAACTACGCTTGCACGAGACTATGCCTACCTTGAGAAATATGTCGGCATCGACAAGGTCTATCTGGAAACATATCGTGATGGTACTTGGGTCGCAATCGATCACATGAAAATGATTCAAAATTTCTTTAAAGAACATGGTGTAGAAATAGCTGGAGGTATTACAGCCGTCACACCTCCACTTGAAAAAGATGATGCAAAGCGTCAGCGCTTATTCCAGACATTTTGCTATTCAAATGAAACAATGAGAACTTATCTGAAAAAGATCGTAACATATACCGCTGAGCTTTTTGATGAGATAATTCTGGATGACTTTTTCTTTACTTCTTGTACCTGTGATGATTGTCTTAGAGAACGCAGCAATCTTAGCTGGGCAGAGTTTCGTTCAAAAAAAATGATTGATGTAGCGGAAAATCTCGTTTTAAAGCCTGCGAAACTGGCAAATCCATCTGTAAAAGTTACCATCAAATATCCAAACTGGCGTGAATCATACCATGAAACAGGTTACGTTCCAAAAATTCAGCGTCTATGTTTGACAAAATCTATACTGGAACAGAAACTCGAAACACTGCACACACAGATCAGCATCTGCCACGATATTTAAGCTATTCTATTATGCGCTACATGGAGCACGTAGCACCTGGCAGAAATGGAGGCGGTTGGTTCGATACATACTCCTGTTGGCCAATCGACTGTTATCTAGAGCAAGGCTATTTGACTGCACTCTCACGTCCACAAGAAATCACACTATTCCAGTGGGGAGATCTGTTTGAAAACCGTCTTGTAACACCACTTGGCATGCAGCTTAGCAAACTTGATCGCATTCTCAATCAGGTTGGAACACCTTGCGGAACACCAGTTTATCTTCCTTATGCTTCTGATGGTGAAAATCATATTGAAGATCATCTCGGCATGCATGGAATTCCTTTTGAACCTGTACCAGATTTTCCGACTAACGCTGAAAACGTTTTCCTGACGCAGGCTGCGTTAAAAGATCCTGATATTTTACAGAAATTAGAAGCTTTTCTTCGAAATGGTGGTACCGCCGTTGTGACGACTGGTTTTGCCTCTCATATTCAGGCAGCACAATGGGCACAGTTTAGTTCCGTGCGATTTACAGGCAGAAAACTTACAGCCAATCGCTACCATGTAACTGACGATTTCGCCGGATTTTATGAAAATCAGCAGCCAGTAACTTTTGATGAACTACAGTTTTCAAACAATGCCTCCTGGTCTTACGTAAACGCTGGCTCTGGCGACAGCCACAGTTCCATTTTGCTCCTCGATACTTACGGCAAAGGAAAGCTTTTTACACTCGCTGCGCCAGACTGCTTCGCCGACTTCGCTAAGCTTCCAATTCCAGTAATGGATATGATCCGCCGCCCATTTGCTTCCCATGGCTTATATATCAGTGGCAGAAATGTTTCCCTGTTCCAATACAACAATGATACTTTTGTCTTATACTGCTATGCTGGAAGCAATGCAATCCCAGAACGTGTTTCAATTCATCTGCTTTCACCAGCATGTCATCTGACAGAGCTAAGCGGAAAACCAATTGGAAACTTTATCGAAACCTTCTGTCGCCATCAGCAATGGGATGAAAAGGAATGGATAGCTTCCGTACTGGTTCATCCTGGCGAATTTTATGCTTTTAAGATCGCGCGCTGATTGACAAAAAACACTTATGAGGAGAAATACTCAAAATGATAAATAAATTGCACCTGGCAATGATTGAATTATATAGCAACGACGCAAAACGGATTCAGCATTTCTGCAAAGTACATAGTTATGCAAAGTTAATTGCTGAAACAGAAAATGTAGATAAGAAATGCTTGTTTATTATTGAAACGGCTGCTTTGACACATGATATTGGAATCCATGTTTGTGAAGAAAAATATGGAAATTGCAATGGAAAATTACAGGAAAAAGAAGGCCCTGCAATAGCAAAAAAGCTGCTTGAAAAATTAGGGTTTGACAAAGATGTATCTGATCGAGTTCAATATTTGATCGCACATCATCATACATACGACAATATTGACGGAATTGATTATCAGATATTGGTAGAAGCTGATTTTCTTGTTAATATTATGGAAAGCGATTTATCTAAAGAGGCCACTTTAAAAGCTTATCATACCATTTTCAAAACAACATGTGGAAAGACAATTTGCAAGGAAATGTTTGGTATTTAACAGAATAATTTTTTCTAAAATGGAGGCAGCGCTGTCGTAACAAGCGTTGCCTCCATATCACTCTTAGAATAAATCGTTAAATATTTTGTCTTGATTGTTATAATTTCACTTTTATAAATTCATGATTCACCGCAGGAAGCACTTTCTCAACCAAATCCGATGTGTGAAAACGAATGCTGGATGTATTAATGCACGGATGGCATCCGATAAATTCACCCTTTAATACATCTTCATCAATTAAGAGCTGAACGTGATTTTCGGTATCGTTCATCAATCCTAATACACTGACAGAACCCGGTGTAATATCAAGAAATTTTTCCATATACTCGGGCTTTGCAAAGGATAAGCGTGATGAATTAATTTGGGCGGACAAATCCTTTGTGTGGAATACCTTTGTATCTGGAATCATTAATAAATAAAACTTGGTTTCCTGACGATTGCACAAAAAAAGATTTTTGCAGATCGTTGCCTGCAATACCTTGTCGATCTCCTGGCAAACCTCCATTGTCATTGCTGCCTCATGATCGACGCGCTCATATGCTACGCCTAATTTATCCAATAAATCATAGGTGCGAATTTCTTTTTCCAATCTGTCTGCCGTGTATTTCGGTCTTCCTTTTTGTAGTTCCATGATAGTGCCTTTCTCTCATTCTCGATTTTCTTAATTTCTTTATCCGTACTCTTTCTGTCCCTTTTGAAAAAGTATAGCACAGCAGTCAAAAATTTACCAGAGCAGTTTTTTCACCTACCATTTTGCTGAAACAATGGTTAAAATCGCAGGGACAATAAACATGCCAATGTGCCCAATAAATGAGCCACCAACCTGTCCCCGTGGTTTCTACATCACCTCACACTATATTTTTTGCTGAGGACAAGCACCATATGCTTGTTAAGTCAGCAACTCGGCCATAGAATGGCCAAGGATTCCCGCGCCAGATTCCTAAAGATCGCATTCTAATTGACAATCATACGGTTCATCTTCAACATGTTTTTTATTATAAACTTCTGCCTCAACACACCCCATTGATTTATAAAAGGCTTGACTTTCAACGGCTGAGTGTGCAGATATGTAGAGCTTTTTAGCTCCTTTTTGTTTCGCCCATTCTTTTGCCGCAAGAAAAAGTGTTCTGCCGATTCCCTTTCTTCTCATATCCTCTGATATATGGATACTGGACAAGTCGCAATATCCTTGTTTACCACCAAATATTTCTGATTCTACTGAAACAAAGCCTTTCAATTTTCCGTCATAAAAAGCGGCATAAACAAATCCGTCAGAAGCAATTGTATTTTTTAAGCAGAAAATTAATTTTTCATAATCATTTTCTGTCCAATCATCTACAAAAGGAGCATCTTTGATTATCCACTTGCCATTTTCTTTACGCCAACATTTTGTGACATTTTGATATCGAATAAAATCCTTAAATATCTCTCGATTAACTTCTTCTGCATTTAGCATTCTATATTTCAATAAAATATCATTTTTCATTATAAAAGCTCCTATCTACATCCCGATCTAGCATGTTGGCAAATCCTTTGGGATCACGAATCTGATACTGCATGCTATCATGTTTATTCATATTACATTGAGCGCACGTAATGCATATGGTATACCATCTTCATTGTTTGACAAAGTACTCATATCCGATGCCTTTTTGACATCCATCTCTGCGTTTTTCATTGCGATTCCGATACCTGCCGCTTTAAGCATAGGAATATCATTTTCGGAATCTCCGAAAGCAATGCTGTTCCTTACATCTATTTTCAAAATTCTGCATATATCACAAAGGCCCTGTCCTTTGTTGATTCTGCGGGGAAATATCTCCAGATAAAAGGCGGCAGTTCTGACAACAGTTAAATCCTCCGGCAGAAAGTTTCTGATTTGCTCCTGTACCTCGTATATTTTCATAGGATCAACCGCCAAAAGAATCTTTATAGGGGAAAATGTAAGCCAATCCGCCAGGTTACCGACCTCTGTACATTGCATCTGATTATTCCTACATTCATATTCAACCTTATACCCGTTTTTATCTGTAACATAAAACATCTTGCCGTCGTCAACAATAACAGTTACTGGAAGTTCTTCCAGAAACCGGAGAATTCTTCTAGTCATAGTAAGACCCATACTGATTTCATAGAACGTATTTCCTGCGCAGTCCGTTATTCTTCCTCCATTATAAGACATCAGGATTCCTCCGAACTGTTCCATTTTTAACTGATCTCTAATGCTGAAAAGCCCAGAAGCTGGACGAGCAGATGCAAGGACAAGACGTATTCCTTTTTTCTCCGCTTCAATCAATGCTTCCAAAGTTAGGTTGGATATATTTTTCTGGTCATCTGTCAACGTCCCGTCAATATCCAGTGCGATTATTTGAACATCCATCAAAAATTCCTCTTGAAACAACTTTCGATTTATTTAATAAGGTATACTTACCCTTGACACTGGGTTAAGTATAGCACTAAATACAACTATTGTCATCCTATTTTTCATTCTCTTGATAAGTTGAGCCGAGGACAAGCAACGGATATTTTGATGTTTAATCCCGTTTGTAAATGTCGCGTGTGTATACTTTCTCTTCCACATCTTCAAGAGATGAATCAAATCGGTTGGCAATAATAACTGCACACTTTTTCTTAAACAGCATCAGATCGTTGACGACCTGACTGCCAAAGAAAGTACTGTTGTCTGGCAAAGAGGGCTCATAGACAAGGATAGTCGCCCCTTTAGACTTGATTCGCTTCATTACGCCTTGAATGGAAGACTGACGGAAGTTATCACTTCCTGCTTTCATGGTCAACCGATATACACCGATAATGATATTCTTTTCTTTGTCAGCACTCCACTCGTCATTTTCACTGTATGCTCCGGCAAGCTTCAGTACACGATCAGCAATAAAATCTTTTCGTGTCCGATTGGATTCCACAATAGCAGCGATGAGTTTTTCTGGGACATCGGCATAATTGGCAAGAAGTTGCTTGGTGTCCTTAGGTAGACAGTAACCACCATAGCCAAATGAAGGATTGTTATAATGAGTTCCGATCCGTGGATCCAAGCAGACTCCTTCAATGATCTCTTGTGTACTCAATCCTTTTAACTCTGCATAGGAATCCAGCTCATTAAAAAAGGCCACGCGCAGAGCCAAATACGTATTGGAAAATAATTTGACTGCTTCTGCCTCCGTTGATCCCATAATAATCGTATCCACATTCGGCTTTAGTGCGCTCTCTTGAAGCAGCGTAGCAAACTCTCTGGCCGCACACATGAGATGTTTGCTCCTTGTATCAATACCAACAATGATACGGCTAGGATAAAGATTATCGTAAAGCGCTTTGCTTTCCCGCAAAAACTCCGTACTTTTTTTGCTGGGGACAGGCACTGGATGCCCTGTTTTTGTGCGGTCAGAGTTGTTTTTGATTGAGACTCCGGTATTTCACAGACTCTCTTGCGGAATTTCTGAATCTGGTAATAAAAGTTACTCGGACAGATTTGATGCGCCTCGCACCATTGCTTATCCGTAAGTCCACTCAAGCGGCACTCATGAATCAGAGAAAGCCACTCCATGCACTAATTATGACACGGTTTAGGCAGATATGGAATCCAGGGTGTTATTCGTCGCTTACCGTTTTTCACCTCAATATACCAATATCACGTTATATGCGGACATTTTAATAATTCAATTTGTTTCACCCAACTAAGATTAAAACCGTTGCAATGACCACCAGCATATCCTGTTTCAGTGGTCTGCCAATTCGTATATATCATGACTTCATCTCCTTGATGCAATGAACTGAACGAAATTCTTTGTCCTCTGTTATATATATACGGCAATTTTTCTGTAACTATATCTATATGATATAATCTTTTTTCACCTTCAAAATCATATAAATATCCATCTAAACAATTATTACTTATATCGACCTGTGTAATTACTAATTCATGACATGGTATTTTGGCCAAATTCATATACAGTTTTCCGTCATAGTAGTAGCAATTATATTCATAGCGACCACAAAATTGAAATATACTTACTCCATAAATATCTGGAAAAAGAAACATACATGTAATTAAAATCAATATTCTCATCATTATATTCAGTTCCCTTCAGTGAGTATAATAGTACTGAATGCAATTAGCAATTCCATTGTTAACAATTCTTCCTATATTGAATTTCGTTGGAGTTATAGCATCAGCATAACCACTAATATGTGTTGCTATAACGCCAACGCTCAATCATTTTGCTCCATTCTTGTAAGCGGAAGTTGCGAGCCGCTAAAGATGTTTGAGATTTCATAGATAGCCTCCAATTGTTCTAAAAAGTTTAGCCTAAACTTTTTAGACTGAACTTTTTAGAGCATTATCATTTGTCGAGGCTATTATCTCAAAAAATGAGGTCACTGTCTACGCATCCACTATTGAGCGTTTACTTTTGTTCGCTTGAAAACAGATTGATTAGCTGATAAAGAACGTTTTTCTGATCTTGCTTCAGTTGACCAATTTCTATTGACTCAGAACCAGAAATACCAAGAATATAGTCAGAAGTTACGTGAAAAATTTGGGTCAATTCAACGAGATTTTCAGTAGATGGAGAGGAAATCCCCATTTCCCATGCATTAACGCAGGCACGGGTAACAGAAAGCTTGGCTGCAAGTGCGGCTTGGGTATAGCCATTCTTTTCACGAAGTTCTTTAATGCGTTCGCTTGTTGATAAAATCATTGAAGAATGCTCCTTTTGTAGTCTGATAGAAATTATGTGGCATAATATTTGTATTTAGTATAACAGATAATAAGTAAAAATAAATTATCCTAAAAGATAATAATAATATTCAAAAGTGGACAAAATGAAAAAAATAAATATCTAAAAAGATAAAATAAATTGACATATCACATAGATAAGAGTATAATTTCTTTCTAAGAGAATTCCGTTGAGGCTTCCTTAAAAAGGAACAAACGAAAGGGTTAAAGAGAGAATTTTTATAATGAGGAGGAAATAGTTGTAATGGTTTACATTAGAACAGGTGCGAACAACAATGGAGATATTATGTATAATTCTGATGGAAGATATATCCGGCTAGGTGACTATAGCAAAGGGGATGCTATGTACAATATAGATGGGAAGTATGTCAGAGAAGGTAACTATAGTAATGGGTCTATCATGTATAATATAGATGGCAATTATATAAGAATAGGAAGTGATCCCAATGGTGTTATAAAATATATTAAAGATGGTAACTATATTCGAAGAGGCGATTATAGTGATAGAGAGATTGTATATAATATTACAGAAAAATCTTCAGCATCAGGGTGCTTTATTACTACCGCTTGTATAAAATCCAGAGGATTATCCGCGAAGTGCTATGAATTGGAAACACTCAGAAAGTTTAGGGATAATTGGGTATCAAAGAATGAAAATGGTCCAGCAGAAATAGGTATATATTACGAGATTGCTCCCCAAATTGTAGAGAAATTGGATTGCCTTCCTAATTCAAAAGAAATCTATGAAAAAATTTATCAAGAGGTGGTCCTTAAATGTGTCCGATTCATTGAGGAAGGAAAGGAAGAAGATGCATATTTATTATACAAAAATGCATCTTTCGATCTTAAGAAATATACAGATGCATTGTGATCAGAAGAATGCAAGTTGATTGCATTATCGATAAAAGAGAAAGCGTTAAGAGAGATTCTTAGCGCTTTTTGCATGTTTTTAATTTAAAAGTTTACAATATCGGAAAGAATGGCAGAACAGCAAAATTAACATTATCATAAAAGATAAAATAAATTGACATTAAGCAATAAGGCGACTATACTATAATAGATAGATGACAAATATTTGAATGAATCTCACTTAAAGTTGGTGAATATGACAAATATTTGAATAAAACTATAGAAGGGAGAAGAAAGCGATACTTAAAAAAATAATGTTATTGAAAAGTAAAAGATAACTCACGAAAGGGAAAAAATAACAATGATAGAAATACTTGTTGCAGTGGCATTAATTTGGCTATTAGTAAAGGCTATTGGCTGGCTATTAGCGTTTATTGTTGCACTGCTTAGTAAATTCTTTGCGATTTCAATTAATGTAATCAAGATATTTTTTCTGGGGCTTATAGGAATTGCACTAGGAATAGGTGTAATAATAGGCATTATAAACTATATAAAGGCATTTGTTAGCAGAATTAATCCATATGAATATTATGTGGATTATTCAAGAAAAAAGCAGCAATATGCAAAGCGAAAAAGCTATTTCTTTGGTCCGGGCTTCGCTCAGTTAAGGGAGACATTTCTTGTGGCTTGGGAGACAAATATAGAAAAAGTGCCTGAAATCTGGAGATGGTGGGATACAAGTATAGAGAATATTAATAATGAGATTCTTTCACTTGTAATATTTCTCATTGCATGTGTATTTAAAATTTGCTGTATCATTTCAGTTGTAGTGACTGGTGCAGTTATCACAATTATTTGTGCAGTGATTCATGCCGTGATACTACTATTTTTTGCAGCAATTATTTACGCTGTATTTGGAATTACATGGTTAATTGATCGTCTTTATTTAAAAACACATTCCATTCGTGCATTGTGTCCAAACTGTCAGGAACGAATTGTTATTCCGGTATTTGAATGTTCAAATCCAGATTGTAGGGCGAAGCATACAAGGTTGGTACCATCTGCATATGGTATCTGGCATAGAAAATGCGTTTGTGGAGAGATATTGCCAACTACCTTTTTGCTTGGTAGATCTAGGCTGCGCGCATATTGCCCGAAATGTGGAGCAGAGTTGGCCGCATCAGATCGAAAACAGTTTTATATTTCGATGGTTGGAGGATCTTCAAGTGGAAAAACAGTATTGATGACTGCTTTTCTTTATGAATTTATAAAAAAATTACATAATAATTCAGAAATAACACTTGAAATTCCAGAAATAAATTGGAACGATTTTAAAAATGTCGGAAAATGGTTTACTGGAGTAGCAGACATAGAGGGAACAGAAAAAAATAGTACCTCAAGAATGTACTCTCTTTTAATAAATTCTAGAAATAGAAAAATAAGAGAGCAATTTTCTATTTTTGATATAGCGGGGGAAGCTTTTAATGATTCAACGCTTGGAAAATATGTAAATGAGCAGCAGCTTGCGCAAAGTAATGGAATTATTATTGTGGTAGACCCGTTGGCAGCTTTGGAGATGAGAGAGGTAGCTCAAAGAGAAGGTGATTCGATTGTTGGAGCTACAGAGATTGATCCATCTCAAGTAATAACAAATTTTGTCGCTTATCTAAGCCATTTGCCGGGAATTCCTAAAATAGGAAATAAAATATCACGTCCAACAGCCATTATTATTACAAAAACGGATTTGAAGGGTGTGAGTACACGAATTTCTAGAATTAAAATTAAAAGTGAGATGCGCAAAAATCCAGGTCGTTTTCGAAATTACATAGAAGCGCAGGATACATTGTGCGAAGAGTTTTTGCAGAATAATGGATTGGCCGCTACCTATGCAGCAATCAAAGCAAATTTTTCTAATGCGCATTATTTCCCGTTAAGTGCAATGGGAAAAATTCATAAGGGAGAGCAGTTTGATCCAGATGAATATATTTTAAATCCATTTGAATGCTGATGCGTCAGTCGGAACCTAAATTTGCAGATATGATTCAGGTAGAGAAAGAAGAAGTGCTTCTTAACTATACGAATAAAGGAATATCGGAATATTCAGGTTCTGTTGATTTTAGCAAGTATTTTTGGAAAGCACAAACACATAGAGTAAAAAAGAAGAAAAAAAATTTCCTTTTAAGACTTCTTATGGTACTTCTTTTAATTGCATTGCTGCTTTTTGGAGTTTTGGTTCGTATGCTTAGGATGAAACAAGATACTTCTGAAAACGATAATGGAGTGATCAGTGAAGTACAAACTAGCGTGGAGGTTTATGATAAGGAGAAAACTTTTGAGACGAAGTTTCTGACAGACAAAAAGGCTATTTATGATTTACCAGTTATCGCCGGATCGGCGCAAGATGGTTCAAGCGGACTTGTTTTAATAAAAAATGAGGCGGATAATGAACCGGCTTTGGCTGGAAGCGTAAGCGAAACAGATAACTGGACGGATTACGCATTAAATGGAGCATATCGCACACTTACTGGAACGGTAGTTTTAAATAAGGAGTATAGCGAGTACGACAGTGATCATTATGCATATGAGGACAGAAATCATTATGATTATGTTCGTGTACGAATTTATGCGGATGACCATCTAGTATATGAATCTCCTATTGTTGCATGGGGAATGGAACCAAATTCTTTTTCTGTAGATGTAACGGGCGTTCAGACGCTCAGAGTTATGATAAACGGAATGAATTTTGCCAGACTGGAATGGTGCGAGATTGAATAAAACGTAAGGAGGTTCAAAAGTGGAAAAAGAAAATGCAAAAATGAATGAGGATTTCGAACGTTTACCTGTGTATGAAGAGGAAGAGGACAATCTGGATGAATTAAACAGACAAGAAGTTCGAGAAACAAAAGAAAATGAAACTTGTAAAGAGAATGTTGAGAGTACGGAGTCAGCAGATATCAGGATAGGCAAGTATGTTTGTATAATGGAAGGACTTCAAAATCAAGTTGGTGCACAGAGACAACAGATTGATACAGCAGTTAATTTGATTAGCCAGATGATGTTATCGGTAGAATCTGGAAAAAAACAGATTTCGAGTGAGATAAAGGAACTTTATTTCAATCAGGAACGGACTTGGAATGCAGTACAACAAATTTCAAATCGCCAGACACAGTTGGATGCAGCGATTGACAGATTGCAGAGAGACGATAAAGTACAGAATCAACAGACAGCATCTGTCCATGAAGTTCAAAAACTGTTAGAAGAAACTGCGGGAAAGTTGCATGAAGATATCGGAAATTTGGAAAAGAAAAACACGGATATTTTAAGAGACAGCATTAATTTCCAAGCAAATATAGGTCGAAAATGGGGGGATGAGTTAAAGCATTATCGAGGTTTGTTTGCAGATTCTGCTTATGACTCTATTCTTGAAGAACTTGCAGATTTGTATTCGCAGACACTTCAGTACATAGAAGAGATAGAAAGCGATCAAGTAAAGGAAGATATTCAGGATACGGTAATAGAAAGTTTGAATGAAATATTTAATGAGTTTCATATTACCATATCGCGTACTAAAGTGGGGGAAAAGCGATCAAGTAAGACTTGTAGGACAAGAAAGACAATACAAACTGGAAATGAAGCGTTGCATGGAACTGTTGCAAAAAGTTATAATCCTTCTTTTGTACGGGAAAATCGCGTGTTAAAGTATGAAAAAATAGACACGTATATGTTTGATCCGGAATTAAAGGAAAAAGAGATGCAGGAAGAACAAATTCAGGATTCTTCGGCTATTGAGGAACAGGTTGAAGCATTTAAAAACAATGAACAGCAGCAAGATAATAACTGAGGGCTGTTTTGTATAAAATTACAATGATAAGGAGAAAGTAAAATGGCAGTGTATGGTATTGATTTAGGAACAACCTATAGTTGTATTTCAAAGTACGAGAATGGTGAAGTAAAAATTATCGCAGATGAGGAGGGAGGATCCGATCTATTAGCATCGGCAGTTTTTGTAAAGGATGATGGAAACGAGCTGATTATTGGTGAGGGTGCAAAGGAAGAAGGCGTATTAGCACCAGAGAGACTATTTCAGTTTTTTAAGCGATGGATCGGTAAGGATCCGGAAAAGGAACCTGATTATAAGCATTATATTGTGGATGGAAAAGAATATACTCCGGTCGAATTATCGTCATTGGTATTAAAAAGAATTAAGGAATATGCAAAAAAAGCGGGTGAAGAAGTAACAGATGTAATAATAACTTGCCCTGCTTATTTTGATTATGCTCAACGTGATGCAACAAAGAAAGCGGGAGAATTGGCAGGTTTGAATGTATTAGCAGTTATCAATGAGCCAACAGCAGCAGCAATCAGCTATTCAAACGATAAATATCAGGAGAGTCAGAACGTATTGGTATATGATTTAGGTGGAGGAACATTTGATGTAACGTTATTGAAAATTGAGATTGACTCGACAAGTAATGAAAAGAAGATAGACGTTATCGCGACAGATGGTGATGCTTTTTTAGGCGGTGCTGACTGGGATAACGAAATGTATAAGCTATTAATAGAAAAGTTTCGAGAACAATTTGATGTAGCAGAAGAAGAGATAGATGAAGAATTAAAGGAAATGTTGAGATCAGCGACGGAAAAGCTGAAGCAGAAGCTGACAATGCAGACAACAGTTACATATAAAACGAAGTATGATGGGGAAAAGATTCAGCTTGAAATTTCAAGAGAAGAATTTGATGAGAGAACAAAAGGTTTGCTAGGCAAGACGGAACAGTTGTTGAATTCGATGATGAAAAAAGCTGAAGAAGTGGGAATTAGGGAAACGGATATTGATGTTGTCATAGAGGTTGGTGGATCAACAAGAATGCCGCAGGTACAAAATTTTCTGAAAGAACGTTTTGGTGATGAAAAAGTTCAATTTTATGATCCGGATAAGGCGGTTGCTCGAGGTGCTGCGATTGTTGCGTACACAAAAGCTTATGAAAAGAATATGAAAGCACTCAAGGATCGTATAGAGAGAGGGGAAAAAATTAAAACTGATGTTCATGGAAACGTGGTTATAACTACTAAAGAAGGAAAAGTGGAAATTCTGGATGTAGTTACCCAAAAAGATGAAAAAGGTAACATTGTCTTACCAGAGAATACTCAAAAGATGGTAATATCAGATGTGGCGCCACGCACATTTGGAGTGATTGTTCAGGATAGTAGTATTCAAAGATATTATAGTGATAATTTGATCAAGAAGGATACAAAGTCACCATGTAAAGTAGAAAAAACATATTATACGCCAGAAGATTCGGATAAGATAAGCGATATTGCAGTTCGAGTTACAGAGAGCGTATCGTATGATGATGAAAATGATCTGATGCCAGAAGGAGAAGGAAATAATAGAAGTTATGTATGCCCAGATTCTTCTTTGGAATTAAAGGTGAGGGGAATGATGTTAATTCCACTTGAACCAGGACTTCCAAGGGGAAGTGAGGTTGACGTAATGATTGAGTTGACTGATCTTGGAGAATTGCATGTTGTAGCGACACTGAGAAAAACGAAAACAACCAGAGAGATTACGATTAATTTCTCACAGATAAGCGATGAAGAAATGCGCAAAATGAAAAATCGTGTTGGTAAAACTGGAGTTACAGCAGAGTAATAAAATATAGGATAAGTTAAGACGATATGGGGAGAGTAAGTTCATAAAGGACGAGTCTCCCCATATTGGCATAAACATATTTTTGATACAAATTAAGGAGAAGATTATGGATGAATCACAACAGATGGCGCAGCTTGAAAAACTGATCCGACTGTTAAATCGGTTTCAGCCAGAGGAAGACCGAAGCATTACGGTTCCGGTAACAAAGCAAATAGCGAAGGCTCTTGGAATGAAATTTCAGACTGTGCAAAATAAATTAAAGGAAGAGAAATACACGATCATTTCATGGACATCATTGGAAAGCAATTTTTTTGCACAGACTGGAGATTTG
This sequence comes from Firmicutes bacterium AF25-13AC, assembly GCA_003478935.1. GTDB lineage: Bacteria > Bacillota > Clostridia > Lachnospirales > Lachnospiraceae > Anthropogastromicrobium > Anthropogastromicrobium aceti. The sequence goes on along the minus strand of QUFP01000030.1, from coordinate 18,595 downwards.
GATAAACTTTTTCAGAATCTGCAAATTTTTTTTAAGAGCAATCCAAGGGATCAATATAGCAGTCAGATGGCAAATGTGTGGGATTTATATAGCTATTTAGCGCGAATGAATAATAAAACTGTCGCTCAAGTACAGATGATGGATACACAAAAGTTGCGTAATGCATTTGATGTATTGAGACAGAGTCACGGCATTGCAAATGCGCTGCCCATGAGATATTTTAGAGAAATTGAAATAATAGCGGTAGCGTTTTTTAAGGATGATGAGAGCAGACGAAAATATGACAATGTTTTGAAGCGTAAGCAGTTAGATGGTATACTTTCTGAAATTGCCGAGCTACCAGATGGAATAAAAACAAATCGGTATTTTGCGGAAGGTTGTATTAGGGAGATTCAGAAGGTGTTTCCTGATGAAGATGCAGCAATTTTTGTGTATAACAGCTGTGGAAAATTACCGCCAGAAAGCATATATGAAAAAGAAAGTACCGATATCAAATTGATGTGTTCTTGTGGTACATTAAATCGTTTTCCGTCAATGAAGCAGGCTCATCAGGGAAAATGCAGTAATTGTGGAACTGCACTGTTTATGAAGTGTCCAAAATGTGGGAAACCGGTGTTAAATGGTGTAGCCAGTTGCGGAAATTGCGGATTCTTTATGGCAGGGCTTCAGATGTTTGATAGTCATGTGCGAAAATGTGAAGAGGCAATAAAATTACAAAAATTGTCAGAAGCAAAAGCTGAATTAGAGGCAGCTCGTGCATGTAACCCCAGTGCAGACATAAAATCTTTAGAAATGCAAGTAAGAGCACTGGAAGGTGTCCTTGAAAGAAAAATGCAGCAGATAGAGACTGCTTTTGGGATGGTAATCTAAATAAAGCAAAGAAGCTAATCTCAGATTTGCGCAAAGAGCGTCCAGGAATTGATTTATCGGAGTATGATAAAAAAATTGATAAAAAATTGGAATGGGCTCAAAGAGAATTTTCACAGTGTGCGAAAATGAAATTGGCAGGAGATAAGATCTCAAAGTGCATCATGATTTTGCAACAGGTGAAGGATTTTATACCGGCACAGAATCTTTTAAATAGTCAGGAATTACGTCCGAATCCTGTAAAAAGAGTTACAGTCTCTGCAAATGCATCAGAACTCTCTGCAAGTATATCGTGGATACCCGATGAAGATAATAAGTGTGTTACATATACAATTGTTCGTAAGGAGAGAAAAGCGCCAACAAGTGTAGTTGATGGTACTGTTGTTGCGAAAGGATTAAATGCAGCGTACTGCAAGGATATAAGTTTGAGGGCGGGTGTAGCCTATTACTATGCAGTATTTGCGGTGCGAGAAAATTTAGTCTCAAATCCGACAAAATGCAATGACAAAATTTTCTTATGTTCACCGTTAAAAAAAGAATCAATCGGATATAGTTTAACGGACAACAGTTGCACAATCCATTGGACGGATCAAGAAGAGAGTGCCGGAGTAAGGATTAAGCGCTGCGAAGTAGGTAGTGATACTTGGAGCACTGTGGCAGAACGAGTTCACAGTCCGTGGACAGATAAAGATTTGAAGATGGGAAATCAATATTTGTATCAGCTCTGTACATTATGGCAATATGCAAGTGGATATTGTTCTAGTGAAAGTGTTGAGCTTATGGTTAATGTTTTAAGAAGGCCCAATCCCGTGACAATTCGATTAAAGAGTGTTGAAAAAGATGGAACTTGTCTGATTGAATGGGATGCAGCAACTACGATGGGAGAAGTAGAGCTTATACGAGTGAACGCAAATACTACAGTTATAAAGAATCAGGAATACGATGTAAATGTAGTTCGTGGTATGGGACAATGTTTATGGACTGGTTCTGTTTCAAGAGGACAAATCGCTATAAAACTTGGGGTAAATCAAGAGATTAGCATTGCTTGTTTTTGCGTATATGGAACAAAACGAGTGGCAGGAAATATACTTGAAATATCGACAGCATTACCTGTAGAGATTGATGGAAATGGGATTCAACTAAATGGTGATTGTATGGAGCTTACAGTAAAGAATATTGATCCCAATATGACAAGAATCTATTGTTTTGTGGAAAGTGTACGGAATGGTATACCACATTTTGCAACAAAGGAAATGGCACTTGCAAATCAGACAGACTGTATCATGGATGTAGATGGACAAAATGAAATAGTGCTGATTAAAAAAAATGTTCCATTGACAAAAATTGCAGTTACTGTAATCGCACGATATGGACAAGGAACAATGGCTAGATATTCAATGCCTAAGACTTTTGTATTATCCAATCAGCCGAAGAAAAAAGTAAGCTATTCTATTGAATGGGCTGAAAAAGGTTTTGTAAAGAAAAAAGCTTGTAGGGATTGGTTAAGGCTTACGATACGATCAGAAGATGGAAGAATTCCACATTTGTGTCTCTACACCAGAGAAGATGGAAAACCGATGTGGGAGGATCATTTTGGAGATCAGGGACTTGTTGTTTTGCAGGAAATACAAGCAACTGATCAAAAAGTAGTAACGTATACATTGTCAGCAAAAGAGTTGGCAGGTTATCCTAAGAATGCAAGAGTTCAGTTATTTTTGGACCCTGCATCAGCGCAAGAATATGAAGAGCCAAGCTGTGATACACCATCGAGTTTAGCGATGCCAGATTAAAGGAGAAAAAATGTCAGACTATATGATATGTCCGTATTGCTTGCGGAAAATGAAAAAAACAGATTTAAAAATGGTTTGCAATATTTGCGGAAAGCCACAAGAAAAACCGAAAATGGGAATGAACCCTTTTAAGAATTTGGGAGTAATCAGAAAAAAGATAGCAGGAGGAAATGCGTGCCAAACTTCGGGATGTCTAGGGAACTATGTAAATGTGAAATGTGGTATGTGTGGTGAAGAACTTCCTCCGGATATTGCACAGTATAGTAGATATTTGCGGCTATCGCTTGTAGGTCCGAGTGGAGTGGGAAAAACAGTTTTTATTACAACTATGCTGCAGGAATTGAGACAGAATGCACGAACATTAAAATTCAGTTTAAGTGCAATGAATAAGGAAACATCAGATTATCAGAGCACAAATACTGAAATATTATACGATTCATATGCAAAAAAAATAATAGGAGGAACAACAACCGGACAATTTAAAGCGTTATTATGGAGGCTTCAGGACTTAAATAAGATGTCGAGTTCCTATACGCCGAGCTATAGTTTGACAATCTTTGATGGCGCTGGAGAAGATCAGAAAGTAGTGAATCCTATTGTATGCCGATATATTGTGGAGTCTAAGATGATAATGTTACTTCTTGATCCAACAAAACTCTATGGAGTGTGTTCAAGATTAGATCAGGATGATTTTAAAAGAGCGGGGGGAAATAGTGAGGTAACTAGAGCAAGCACCAGACAATTTGTTGATGGTATAATTTATTATATAAAAACACTTGCGGGATTTAAGGCAGATGAAAAGATTACAGCCCCAGTTGCAGTCGTACTTGGAAAGATGGATGTTTTAAAACAGTTCTTCCCAACAAATTCGATTGTGTTTCAGGAGAGCGGTCATGTAAAAAGTGGTCATTTTATTCAGCGGGAAGCAGATGCAGTACATCAGGAAATCTGGGATTTTATGGAACTATGTGGAGATGATTTATCTGCAAGTTTTGATGCAAGTTTTAAAAATTGGAAATACTTTGGAATATCTAGTTTTGGTATGCGTCCACAGGTGAATCGAATGCTTCAGCAGCCGCCACAGCCAATGCGAGTATTGGATCCTTTGATTTGGAATTTGTACTTAGAGGGAATTGTTAGCGGAAAATAAAAGAAAGGAAAATTATGATGGAAGGAAAATATGGTGAAATTATATATACCAGATGTGCGCCAAGTTATTCTTTAACAGGAGAAGTGGTCAGATCTGGCGGATATGGAATCTACTCAATAAGCAAAGCGTGCTTGCCGAGTCAGGAACAGGAAGCTTTTATTAATAAAATACTGCAGACATATCAGTATTCAGGTGATTGTCCGGCCTCAGAGTTTTACTATTATGTTGCGTTAAATGACAATGATGGAATACTGGGGAGATTTGTGCCAAGAGGAGAAGCAACGCAAGAAGATTTGGAGGCAGGAGTGGACACACGTGCTAGTCATACTGCACAGTTCCTGTTGGGAACATTTGCTCGCTATCCATTTGAGATAATGGGATCAAGGTATTTTGATGCGGATAAGAAATCATATCGCTTTTATTATAGAAAGGAACCGACAAGACAAAATGAAAAAATTTTCGATTCAGAAGTTCCTTCTGGCTCAATTACCCGTAAACGTGCAATGCAGTTTGCAATGGATGGACGTGTGGAAGCAATTCAGGCGGCAGTGAGTATGCTTCTTGAGCAGTTTGAATTGCCCAAAAAGGAACGAAAAATTCTTTTAATTGAAGATTCAGAGGAAAATCTACAGTTATGGATTGCGGCAATCGGTTATTCATTCCCAGTTCGATTGAGCAGGCAGATTGGATTTTCAACCTGCTTATATCGAGCCGGAAAAGAAAATGCAAATTTTTACTATACATATAAAAGAAATGGGAGCTATTGTTTGAACGCAAATATAAGTGATCCAGGGGTGGAGCGTACTCCATGGGTTATGATTGCTGGAGCAAATCCCAAAGATAGTCTTTACATAAGACCAAGTAAGTGGGAACCTTATGCAGTGATCAATGGAAGCACGAAAAAGGCAGAATTTGAGTGTCAGCCTGAAATTATGAATAGTCAATATATAAAAAGCCTTATTATTCATGATAATGTGATAGAAATGTTCTGCAAAATAGCGAGTGAAGTTCAGAATATTAGATTGGGAAAAAATCTATGTGATACATTCCAGTTGATTAAGGCGATTGCCGATCAAGACGAAAAGAAGTATGAAAATTTTGTAGAAGGATTAAAAAATCTATTGCCTCAAATTGAAATACGGAGTCTTTTATGGAAAGAAGAACTGGAAGATCTTTTGAAAGCTGGAAGATATCGTACTGATTTCATGATGAAAGATGAAGAAAACAATCTGGAGCTTTTAAAAATACTGACAAATCTAGCAAGCCAACTTTCTAGGAAAGATTTGCTTGTAAAAATTTGTGAAATTACAGCACAAAGAATGGAAACATATCTTTCTGAGCAGTCAGATGGAAAAGACGCTGAGAAATATATAAAAGCAGCATCACAAATGGAACGTATTATTTGGCTGAATGCGTTGGATTATGTGGTTGGAAAAAAAGAGTTAAGGTGTGTTCGGGAAAATAGTTTTCATAAGAACTCAACTGCAAAAGTGACAGTGTGTTGGTATATTTTGAATGAATATCGTGAAAAGATCAGAAAAACATCATGGAGAAATTTGCTGAATGACGAAGCATTGAATGAAACAGTAGGAGTTCTGGTTGAACATACGCGATGGGATAATGTAGCAATGGCAGTCTTCCTCAAATATATGGATGGGGAAAGGGCAATGCAGTGTAGTTTTATAGAGAAATTTGCAGAGCAATATCAGAATAATTCTAAAGAACGTAAGGAGTATTGGAATACATTGCTTGATAAGGGAATTTCACCTTTGGAAATTTGTGAGGTAATTGAACAAAATATTCAAAGAAAAGGAAACTTAAATCATGCAGATACAGAGCAGATTTTGACAAGATTGATAGCGGATGGAAGAGATAGACATGAGTGTGAGAAGATGTATCGAAAATATTTAGCAGAAGATCCAAACGCTGGACAGCTTTATTATATAACATGCATGAATGCTTCAAAAGGAGCAGGAAATTCAGATGTTGTAGAAATTTTAAAATCGGCAGAATTAGTGAAAAATGCAAATAAAATAGTCCCAAATCTTCTTACAGTGGTGGAGGAAGATAGGTCTAATCTTGAAACCGCTTCGGAGATGGAGCTAAAATATTTTACAAGCCTTTCAGAAAAGTATGGTATTGAGACGCCGAATATTAATTTTCAGCTATTTTGATAGAATTATTCGGGGGAGGGTATGAAAAAAGGGTTGTTCAAAAATATTTAAATGTCAATGCATCAGGAAAAAGATTTGTTTTTCCAACCGATTTTTTGATATCAGAAAAGGGAAAGCAATTCGTTGATTGTATAATAGAAAATTGTGAAGAACCAGCAGTAATTGTATTAGCTGTAATGACTTTTAAATTTTCAGGGGAATATGAGCAACAGAAATATCTGGATTTTTGGGCAAAGGAAATTTGTATACAGAGTATAAAAAGAAAAAGAAATGCACTTGCGAGTGTAATAGCAGTACAACATTTCTTTGAAGTGGGGGACAGAGAATTAGCTCAAATGATTCAACTGTTTGGTGAAGATGAGGTTCAGGTAGAAATTAAAAAATTGTTAACTGCATGTTATACACAGTTGGCAGATATGAAGACTGAAAAAATATCAGACAGACTTCAATTGTCAGCTGAAAAAAAATATGGTGCGGTTGTAGCAGAGAAAATAAGGCATATACTTGATCAAGCACAGCAGACTTATGGAGAACACCATTCAGATGGTTTTTTCAGTAAACTGTTCAAAAGTTTTGGGAAAAATAAGAAATAGAACTGTCTGAATGATTAATTTTCATACATTTTGAAGTTTTTAACAGCAAAGTATTGGTAGTCTTTAGGACTATGACAGTTAACAGACAACATAAAATCGCCTCCAATCGAAAAATGATTTGAGTAAGTGATAAAAGTATCGTATTTTTTCGATGAAATGCAAAAAAAATAAACAGGAAAGGAATGATAAGAAATGTCATGGTGGAATCCAACAGAAGAGGAAGCTCAGGATCAGTACTACTATTATCGGGGAAAATATAACGATGCTCTTCATGATAAGCAGTATTGGGAACGTCAGGAAGAAAACAGCAGAGAGCAACTGCGGCAGATAGATTCACGTATTGTAGACTGTAAGGCACAAAAGAAAAGCAATAATAAGCAGATTGAAGAGATAAAAAGGATTATTGCAATGCTTGAAGGAAACAGTATGTCTTCTGTGAATGTTCCAAACGTGATAGAGACGGCGAACAGCACCATAAAAGACATGAATGAAAGTTTCAAAAAAAGCATTTGTGTATCAGGTGTGAATGCAGCTGATCTTGAGATTGCGTTTGGAGTAAAAAGTGTTCAGCAGGATATGCACTCGGCTCAGGCATTGGAACTGCTGCACACAGAGAAAATAGCATTGGAACAGTTGAATGAGCAGCTGGATAGCCAGATGACAACGCTAGATGCAAATATGGATTCACTAAAAAGACAGATTACTCAATGTAATATACAGCAAAATCAGATTCGAAAGGATATGTATTCATATGCATTTGATATGAACCATTTCCGAAAGTTTATGTATTACTAAATGTGTTACTAGTTACTAGGAGTAAAATGGAGGGTCGAAAGAAAATATGAGAATTGAGATAAACGCTGAAGGGATTTCTAGCGCGATTACTGTACTGCAGTTTCAGACAGCCGCGAGTAAGCATCTTGAAAAGTCAAATGACGTGATTTCGACATTTGTTACTGTGCAGCGCAAAACCTCACGGATTGATGGACAGACGCCGAGGCTACAGGAAGCACAGGCAGCACTTGCAGAACGAGTACAAATCGAGGAGAATCGAAAGGCGCAGATCAATCGTGTCAAGCAGGGCGTTGAGGATTTTCTTTCACATACGGTGGATACAGATGCGAGAGTTTCAGATTGTGTTTCACAGAATGCAGAGAAGTTTTATCAGGTAAATCCGTGGTTGCGGCCAAAGGTCACGCAGCGAGAGAAAAAATGGTATGACAAGGCACTTGAACTGTTGCTTGGACCAGCATATCAGATATTTGCGAATCGTGACCAAATTGTAGATGCAATAACAAAAGGCTGGAATGCGGCTGTTCAGTTCTATCAGGAGCATAAAAAGGAAGTTGATACTGCTCTTCTTGTAATTGGAGCAATTGCAGCGGTTGCTGGTGTTATTGCTTCTGGTGGAGTGGCACTAGTTCCTTTGATAGCAGGCTTTCTGGAGATAATGGGGGCGACGGGAGCCACGGCACTTACGATTGCAACCGGCATCAGCCTCGGAATAGGAGCGTCAGCGATTGTTGCAACGGCGGCATCGACAACGTTGAATGTTATTGATGTCTGGTCTGAGAATACTGATCCGAATTTCCAAAAAGCAAAAAACATCATGAATCAGTTGAGTTTCACCTTGAATTTAATATATTCTGTAGGCAACTTCTTCAATAAAGTTACCGGAGTGACTGGAAAGGACATGCTGTCAAATTATGACAGAAATTTCAACCCGATTTATCCGGAAAATGAGGGCTTTGCTACTGTTAAAAGAGTTGTGCAAAAGGATGGAACGCAAATAGTTGGGGAAGTATTGGACAAGCATGAAATGACATTGTCGCCTGGTACGATTGTTGATCGTTTTGGTTCGGACCACGGTGTTTATACGGCACCTTATGGAACACCGCTGACGAACAGATCGCTTCCAATTGGAACGATAAATGAAAAAACTTACTCTGTTTTTCTCGTGTTAAAGCCAATTAATGTAGATGCCGGAACGATTGCTCCTTATTTTGGAGAGATGGGAGGTGGCACACAGTACATATTTAAAGAAGCGATAGAAAACCTTATTAAAAGTGGATATCTTGAGAGAGTTGCGTTTTCGTTCCATTTTTGACAAAGCAGGAAAGGAGGTAGTATGAAAATCGAAATTACAACAGGTGGAATAACCTCTGTGCTGTCTGTATTTGGATTTGAAGGTTTGATAGATTCTGGCATCGACGATGTAGAAAAAGTGTTGTCTGGATTTAAGACTGTGCAAAACGCGATCTCAAATGTAAGAGGGCAGGATCCTAAACTAGTTCGTGCAGCAGAACACATAGCAAACCGAATTGAAAGTGACAATGAAAAGAAAGAACGATTAAATGAATTTAAGAATGATTATACTGCATTCGTGGAAAATACGGTCAAGACTGACCAGAAGGTTGCGCTTATAGTCGAACAGAATAAGGAAAAATTTTATCAGATAAATCCTTGGCTTCGGCCGCCACAGAAGAAATGGTATCAGCGATGGTATGAAAACGCAGAAAAATTTTTAATTGGATCAGTTGATAAGGTTATAGATCAAGTCGCAAAGGTATGGAAGTGTGCGGTTGAATTTTACCAGAAAAATCAAAAGTTGATCCATTCAATTGCAACTGCATTAGAAGCCATTGCCGTTATTGTGTTTGCGTTTGTAACAAGCGGAGGAGCGTTGCTATTTCCACTATTAGTATTGGCAATTAATCTTGTGTCAGCTGGTATGGAGATTTGGTCAACTTGGAATGAAGATAATCCATTGACAAATTCGGTTGGATTTAAGGCGGTCAAAATGGGCGTAGATACGCTTGCACTGGTAACAAAAATTTTGGTTTTGCCAGCGGCAGAGAGCGTAAAGCTGCCTGGATTTATTGGCAAGCTATTTCCAGTAATGAGCGGATTTGATATTGCAAAGGATCTTACAAAAAGCATTTTTTTCTTTGTCTTAGATGGATCAATTCTAAGTATGGATCGAAATGCAAATACTACGGTGGATTTTATGAAGGATATTGATGAGATAAAAGGTGTGAAGGATACTGCGGGGAATCTCCTCAGATCTTTTAACACTTGAGGAAAGCAGTCACTAAAAAAGCAGGAGAAAGGGAAAAGGACATGGATAACATAACATTTAAAGAATGTGTCAGTAATGCGGATGCGGCGTTTTCAAACAGCCAGTATGAGGCGGCTCTTGAATGGTATCAAAAAGCATTACAGGAAAGCGCAGATGATCTACATTGCCTGTCACGTGCAGGAGCAATTTGTGTGATGTTCAAAAAGTTTGATGAGGCACTACAGCACTTTGAAAATGCAGTGTCTGTGGATTCGGAAAACGGAGATAACTATTTTAATCTTGGAAATGCCTATTTCTTTTGTGGAAAGTACGCACTGGCATTAAAGCAGTATGCATTAGCCGAGCAGAAGGGATGTAGTGAGGATGTGCTCCCGAGAATGTATTATCAATATGGAATGCTTTGCAGCATTCGTCAGGATCCAAAAGGGGCACTGGTACAGTTTGAAAAATGTGAAAAGGCAGATAAGGAAGGCACCATGGGTCTTAATCCAGATCTGATTTCAGAAAAGCTCAAGATGTATCTGATGCTGCAAGACTATGAAAATGCAGAGCAGACAGCAGCACAGCTGATTATGGTGGCACCGAGTGAGTACAAATATTATGCGGTGTATTCTAGCATCTTGACGGCTCATGGAAAATTTGAAAAGGCTGTTCAGGTTTGTGAGGACGCAGAGAATTATGCACAGTTGACAGAGGAAGAACGTTTTTCATTTATGTTCCAGAAGGCTGCGATCTATGCAGATGCGGGTGATACCAATAAAGAGTATTATCAGAAGGGTTATGATTTGCTGAATAATTGGCTGGAAAGCAATCCAAATTTGGAACTGGCACAGAAAAGACAGGCGCTTGCAACCCTTGCAGAGCTTTGTTCTAAAATGGGCGAATTTGATAAGGGAATTGAATTGGTAAAGCAGGTGCTTGGTAAGAGTGATGCACTGCTGACATCAAAGTCGGAAGGAGAAAACCAGAAAACGAGCGAAACGGCCTATTCCAACGAACCGATGCAGTCAGGTAAGGCCTGGGATGATCAGGTAGATCTGATGCTGCAGACCGACATGGAAATGATTCAGGACAACATTGATGCTGGTCTCATAGATGAGGATATGGGCGCAAACGATGAGAATGGAAATTATGACGAGAATGGAAATTTTGTTCATGATTATGGTGACATCTTTGCAGGGTTGATATCGGAAATACCAAATGTGTCAGATGAGACACGTAGCGAAGAACCACAGGAAGAGCCGAGTCAAAAGCAGGAGCTTGAGGAATCCGAGAGAGAAAAGCTTTCCTATGTATTAATTACGTGTTATCTGGGAAAAGATGATTATTCACAGGCATATGACGAGGCAAGGCGCCTTATGACAAGCTCAGATACCTATTTTGCATATTATGGAAGATATGTTGAGGCATTGGCTTATAGAAAAATATGTAAGGACAAGCAGAAGGTTGATTATAAGTATGCGCAAACAATGGCATATTTCAGAACACAGTATCTGAGGAACGCAGCGGATCCGCTTCCGAATCTCTTTCGAGTGCGAATGTATGCGGAATGTGGAGAGTTTGTGAAGGCAAAAGAGTTGACCTCAATTATGGGTGAAGCAGAGAGAATCTCTCTTATGAACTATATAAAACAATGTGAAGAAACGAAAGCATAAAATTAGGAGTGAACGCTGTGGGAAGTATATTTAAGAAGGATATTGTCCTTGATGAGGAAGCATTCCAGACCGCAGGAAATGAATTTAAGACTCTTAGTGCCGATATGGAATCATTAAAGGCAGAGGTAGATGAGATGCTTCAGTTAATAAAAATTGGATTTGATACGCCAGCAGGAGCAAAGTTTATTCAGTCGTGCCAAACGACTCTGATTAAACCGCTAGAGGATCAAAGGCTGGTAATCACTCATATTTCGGATACGCTTACCGATGCGAAGAAGCAATATGCATCGGTGTTTCAGGAATATGAGCAGTTAAATCAGTCAATCAACAAGGAATAAGCCTGAATTGATCAGGTTTGTTTATAAAAATCTTAGGAGGAAAATTATGGCTACAGTTCTTAACAAAACGATTATCGCAAATGCATCGAGTGCAGTTGATACATATGTTACGACTGCGACAGCACTGTATCAGGAGCTTAATACTCTGATTACCACACTCACCACTTCAAATTTTCAGGGAGATGCCGCAGATGGCTTTAAGGAATTTTTTAATAACAAGGCAACACCGATTTTAGTGGACTCCTTGACGGCACCAAATACATCTTTAACAGCAGGAATTAAAACAATGCTCGATAACATCAGCACAAGTCTTTTGGATCAGGTTGATGTACAGTTGGGAGAGGGAAATAGAACTGCTGGAGATGCAAGTGCAGCAGAATCTGCTGCAAAAATTTGATGAAATTTTACAGGAGGAACAATAAAGATGGCAAATAGTATTGTATTTCGATATGAAGAGATGACGAAGTGCGTTGCAAGTATAAATGAGATTGCTCAGAAGTACAAAAGTGCAGCAACTCAGCTGCAGAATGATTTTGATGTTGCAATAAGTGAATGGGAAGGCGATACCAGTGTGAAAATGAAGACATTTATGGATCAAGCAGTAATGGGCTTTGTAGGAACGGATGTTCCGAATTTGGTAAGTGGATTGGCGACTCTCTTGCAGGCGAATATTGATCAGATGCAGAAGGCGGATCAGACATTGAGTGAAAATGTTCCGACAACATTATCATAATAGGTTAGTCCCTGGATGAATTTCATCCAGGGATGTTAGGAGAAAGGTATGGAAGAAGCAACAGGCGCACAGATGCAGGAAAAGAACAAAGAAAAATTTAAGTATGAAATGACCGAAATACTATTTGAGTTAAAGGGTCAATTTGCAAAATATCAGGGTGAGAAGATTGACTATACAGAGTCGAAGGTATTTGCAGAGGAGCTTCAAACAAAGGTAATGAAATTGTCAGCGGAGCCAGTGCCTGAAATATCATGCCAGAGCTTTGCAGATGATCAAAAATGGGATAAGCCAGTCGAAAAAGCAAGAGTGCCCAAGCTTGACTTTCCGAGTATTTCACTCAAAAAAGAATGGGCAAGGGCAGTCGACGCAGCTAACGTAAAGGAAGTCCCTGCCAAGGTGCTCCAGCTAAAAGAAAATGGGAAAAAGAGATTGAAACGGCTAGTGTGGAGAAAATCCCTGCTCCAGATGCTCCAGTCGAAAGAGAATGGAAAAAAAAGATCGAAATGGCCAACGTAAAAAAGATCGCTTTTCCAGCTACGCCAGCCAAAAGAGAATGGAAAAAAGAGATCGAAACAAAAAATGTGCCAGAGCTTTCCTACCACAATATTTCACTGGAAAGAGAATGGGAAAAGTTAGTTGATAAAGTAGAGATTGAAACAATACCATATCCAGAGATATCAGTAGAATGGATGCAGAAAGAGCTGGCAGAGATAAAAGTGGAAGCAGAATTCTCACTTAAAGAAGAAAACATGCAGGCGCTTTTCGATGTTTCAACCCAAGGTCTGGAAGCAGCGATGAAGGAGCTGGCAAAGATTATTTGGGCGAATGACTGAAAATGAAATAAGGGAAGGGCGGTTATTATATGGAGAGTAATAAGCTGTTAATTGGTGTTCAGTTTATTTATTTGAAAAATGGTACATACGAGCATCTTGAATTTGAATTGTATGTGCTTCGCGATATTTTATTTTATCAATTGTTAGATGGAATTCAATATGGAATGAAAAAGAAGATAAAGGAATCGGATACACAAAAAGAGATGTTCATGAAATGCAATGAGATTTTTGAGAAATGTATTTGCTCAAAAAGACAATTGTATAATGGAGAAAATTATTGGGATCGAATTACCTTTACCAGCCTTGATGACGTGGTACTAGACGAAAACAGCAAGAGTTTTAAGACACGTTTTTTGAGAGAGCCAGAGCGCTTTGTGTTTTATGAGTCAGATGAGAAGACTGCACTTTATGAGCTTGGCTTTATCACGTCAAGCAGAATTATATTTGACGTTACGGGCGAATATGTACCAGAGGGAAGATTTAATACACGTTACTTGACAAGGGCATTTCAGAGAAATGGAGATCCAGATAAGATTCATTTTCCAGAGTACAATATCAGCACCAGAATATTGTCACAATTTAACACAGAGCCAGTACAGATTATATCGCCTACAGATCCGCCAAAGAGGAGTACATCTGGTTTGGCAGCATTGTTGCTACCATCAGTGTTGTCAATGGGTGTGCTTGTAGTGACACGAAGCGTTTTGTCGTCTGGAGGAAATACACTTAAGATGGCATTAGCCAGCGCCATAATGGGAAGTGTGACAGTTGTCACAACAGTATTCACATGGAAGAAACAGAAAAAAGAGTATGAAGAGTCTGTAAGGTTGTGGCGCAATCAGTATGAGAAATATATTGATGACAGAATATGGGAAATCACAACTCGTCAGGAAAATGATAAGAAAAATCTTTCTATGCTATATCCTGATGCAGCAAGACTAATCGCACAGGACGAATCGGGTATTTATAGAATGAGTCATAATTTGTACAGTAGAGTACCTGGAGATGATGACTTTTTAACGATTCGTCTGGGATGGTCAAATGATGTAGAGAGCAAGTTTGAGATTCAAGGAGAAAAAAAGGAGACAATCTTTTCAGAGGCAAGCTGTGAAATTGTTTCAAAGACAAAAAATGGCAAAGAAGTTGAAGCTAGCGAATTGCGAATTTATTTGAAGTCGGACAATAACACAAAATTTAATAAGGGCTTTAATTTATGCCGTCTGCCGCTTGTACTAGCCAACAACTATAAAAAAATGAAGGATGCACCGCTTCTGTATTCGTTAAAAGATACTGGAATGCTAGGCTTAATTAGCAAGAATATTGACATCAAGAATGCAAGGATTCATTATTTTATTTCGAAGATGATTTTTGAGTTGTGTTATTATCATTCTCCGGAAGAACTTCAGTTTATTATATTTTTTAAAAAGACACAGGACTGGAAAGAACGAGACGAGATGGTGCAAAACTATTGCTTTATGCCGCACTTTAGAGGTCTCTTTTCTGATAAATCACAATTTGCCTTTGATGAGACAAGTGCTGGTCAGATTCTTAACAATATGATGGGAATCATGGCAGCTCGACAGGGACAGAGAGAGGAAGGACAGAAGGAGCCACATATTGTTTTTCTTGTATATGATGAATATAACATGAAGGAACATGCATTTGCACAGTATCTTCCAACGGCACCGGCATATGGTGGAGAGTTTAAAAATGCATTAAAGGTTACATTTATTTTCCCAGTAAAATATCGAGAGTATCTGCCTGCTTTCTGTAATTATACGATTGATTTTGAGGATGAGCGAAGCGAACAAAGTGGAATGATGATTTTACCAAGAGAAAATGTAAATGACAGAAAGGCATTTTACTGGCCAGAGTGGGAAAATGCAAAGAAGGAAAATTCGCTGTCCCGATATTTGAATGACTATAGAGACAAATACAAGAAGGCAATGACTTTTTTTGCGGCTATACATTATCAGCAGATCTCGCAGAGTGGAAAGGTTCCATCTTCTGTAAGTGCATTTGAATTGTTTGGATTCAAGCCAAATACAATTTCGGAATATATTCGATGGAGTTGGGGAGAAAGCAAAAACAAGCGACATCATGATATTACAAAGACATTACAGGTAGCGATCGGAAAAACGCAAAGTGGTATTGAATATCTTGATCTTCATGAAA
Source organism: Firmicutes bacterium AF25-13AC (assembly GCA_003478935.1). Classification (GTDB taxonomy): domain Bacteria; phylum Bacillota; class Clostridia; order Lachnospirales; family Lachnospiraceae; genus Anthropogastromicrobium; species Anthropogastromicrobium aceti. The sequence goes on along the minus strand of QUFP01000030.1, from coordinate 3,208 downwards.
AATGCGATGGTCCACATATGCTTGTTGCCGGAACCACCGGTTCTGGAAAAACAGAGACAGTCATTTCGATTTTAATTGGCTTATGTCTTACCTACAAACCAGATGAAGTGAATCTGCTTCTGGTAGATATGAAGGGTGGTGGATTTACAAAGCGTATCGGTATGCTTCCACATGTCGTAGGAACAGTTACGGACGTAGATGGAGACGAGAATGGAACGGGATCCGAATATATGCTGAAACGTTTTTTGAATGCAATGCGTGCTGAAATTAAAAGAAGAAAAATTTTGTTTAATAAGATGGAAGTAGACAGCATTGACAATTATATTCAGGCCTGCAATATGATTGAAGCGCATATTGAGCAAAAGCAGATTTCTGGTCAGAGGGCAGATGAAATGCGTGAAATGGCAAAAAATGAGCGTTTGACGCATCTGTTTTTGGTAGTGGATGAGTTTGCCGAACTGAAGCGTTTTTCAACAGAGAGCGATGATGTTGATTTTATTGGCGAGATCACGACGATTGCCAGAGTAGGACGAAGTTTAGTCTTCCATATTATTTTGATTTCGCAGAATATTGAGGGTGCAATCACAGAGGATATCAGCATTAACTCGAAGTCGAGATTGTGTTTGAAGGTGGCGACAAGAGCTGCATCAAAGCAGATGATTGGAACAGATCTTGCAGCATTGCCATCTATGCCTGGCAATGGAAGAGCGTATCTGCTTGTTGGAACTGGATCAAAAATGGACTATTTCCAGTCTGCATATTCAGGAGCTACTACTGTTGAAGATATTCCATGTAAAATTACATATGCACAGAGAAATGGTTTATATGAGCCATTTTACGATTCAGAACAGGACAATCTTGAAATGATTGAGAAAAAAGAGAAGTTAAAGAGAGAAGGAAAGCTTCAAACACAGCTGGAATCAATTGTAGCTGCAATTATGGTCGTCAGCAAGGAAGAAAAATTTGCTTCAAAGCCGCATATTGTTTTTCAGCAGCCGCTTCCAGCGAGAATAGCATTAGATAGTGATGGAAGAGTTGTAAATCTGGATTTGGAGAAAAGCATGGAAAGGCAGGATGAAAAGGAATGAAACTGGCAATGGGAATTTATGATGCGCCTGAAAAGCAGGCACAGCCCGTGTTCTATTTGGAACCATTGAAAAATAATGTGGCTGTGTTTGGCGGACCAATGAGTGGAAAGACAACATTTATTAAGACGTTACTGGTTCGGCTTCATCAGAGGGAGCAAATTCCGAACGAAAGTATTTATATCATTGATTTTTCGGGAAATATGGGTGAATACAGCAAGTTGCCAAACGTATGCGCCTGCTTTGATAACAGCAATGAAGAAAATGTAAAGCGTGTATTTAAGGCTGTAGAGGCACAGCTTGCAAAAAATGTCAGGTTGCTGAAGGGGCAGAGCTTTGTGGGGTGCGAATTTAAAAATCAGAAGACCGATATTCGCCATATTATATTTATCATTGAAAACTTCAATTCATTTTTAGCAGATGAGCGCTATGATAGTTATCAGGAAGTGTTAATGAAGCTTTGTAGAGATGGATTGTCGAAAGGGCTGACAGTAGTATTTACGGCAAATGATTGTAGTGGTATTTCACGTTGGCTGCCAAACTTCCGCCAAAAGATTGCCTTTGACATGCCGAAGGAAGGATATATGGAAATATTCGGAAGTAAGGTGGGCGATCTGATGAAATTGCCGGGAAGAGGATATTTGAATGTAAATGAGTCTGTATATGAATTTCAGGCATTTCTTCCATTTGTTAAGGAGGAACATGCTAGTCTGTCAAAGATTATGAAGCAATTTAAAGGAAAAACAAATGCAAATCGTTTGGTTGCTTTTGACGAAGAATTGTCGATTCAAAATTATGGAGCATATAGTGCGTCTTCGAAGTCATATGAGGACGATAGTTTGGTGCTGGGAGACGATTCAGTTATTATTGGCTTGGATTATTACGAGCATCAGCCGGTTGCAATCAATTTTGATGAGAGCCGTTCTCTTGCAATTTATGGAAAAAGACAGTTTGGAAAAACAAATGTGCTGCGTTTAATACGAAATGAGATTAAGAAAAAACATGGTAAGGAATATCGTTTCTTATATCTGGATGATGGGCGTAAGCAACTGGAAGAATTTGATTATGGAGATCCAAATGATGTGTATTTTACCAACCCAACAGATCTAAGAGCATATCTGGTAGAGAAAGGATATGGAGCAAAACCGGCAGCTGCGCCATCAGCAGGATCAAGAACAATGCCACCGCCGCGTCCAGATATGCTTCATAGACCGACGTCAGACAGTACTGCGAAAAAGGAGACACCATTCACTGTATTTGTATTGCAGAGCAAAGCATTGTATCAGACGTTTACAGACAGTAAATATTTGATGAGTATGTTGTTTCCGAAAATGATAAGTGATGCAGAAAAAGAAAAATATCTTTTCATATTCACTGATGTAAGATCTATGGTTGATGGTGATATGTATATGACATTTAATAATATGATATCTGCGGCAATTTTGTTAGATAGTATCGGTGATTTTATTGCAGAAAAGGGCAATCGTACTGTGTTCGGAGATATGAATGCAAAAGAACTGAGGGCTGAGTATGCCAGATGTGCAGTTGGCGATGGTTATTATTATGACATTGAAAGCGATGTATTAAAAAAGCTGAAGTTCATTAAGACCGAAAACATAAAATAGAGGAGAACGAAAATTAAGAAAAATAAAAGAATAAGAAAGACAGAAGGGCGGAAAATAAAAATGGCAGAACATGGATATAACTTGCTTAATACTGGGATGATTCAAAAAGCAGTTGCAAAGCGCGATGATATTCTACAGAAATATGATAAAATTAATAGTGACTATGATGCTATCGTAAAGAAGCTTTTGGATAACTGGAAGGGAGATGGAGCAGAAGCGTTTGAGAAGGATGCCCAAAATGTAAAGGCGAACCTTACGGGCGTTTATGAAATTTTAAAAATAATGTGTGATACATTGCAAGACTGCCTTTCTGTTTTTCAGGAATGTAATGCAGGTTTAGAGGAATACAATCGTAACCCCAAAGGAGAAAATAAATAAAAGAGAACATATAGTTGTGTTAAGCAATTATCATGTTTTGCACAGTTAATGTTTCTAAATTTATTGGCCTTTTAATAGAAAATGAAAAAATTTGATGTATTAAACACTTTAAAAATAGTT
>QUFP01000003.1 GCA_003478935.1 Firmicutes bacterium AF25-13AC | reverse complement strand
AATCAGGTGCTACCTCGAAAAAGTCACATCCTTTTTGATTCAGTGCTTCCATCAGCTTTCTTTGAAGCTTTCCCCTGGCAAATGTGGAAAACATTCCATTAACCTTACGGCTCTTATTAAATTCCTTAATATCCAACTTCTCAATCGCAGTCAGTGTATCTTTGGAAATGCTGTCCACATAGGTTGTGACTGATTTCTTGATCTCGTGATCCAGCCGTGCATAGTAGCAGCGTTTTTTACGATATGGTGCTTTTGCCGTCTGAATCATTCGTTCCAGATGATCCATCTTTTTGATGAGAGAACGTCTCACATCCTCCGGCAGATTATGTTTTCTCAAAAAGTGCTTAATTTTTCGTTTCTTGTTTCGAAGGTTCGCGAGTTCTGCAAAGGCAGGCTCTACCTCTTCATGATAAAAGTCAATTACCGGACTCATGGAACCGATTGCCCTTCCGTCAGATGTATGAAAACAGTCCGAGATTCCGGTATCCACTCCAATACAATTCGTTGTTGCAGGCTGCTGTCTTGTTGAATCATAGGACCAGCCAATTCGAAGATTTCCCTTTCGTATCTGCATCAGAACCATTCCTGCCATCTTGTTATTCTGAATCTTATGTAAAAAATGGCCGCTGGTATCAAGCGGGATCGTGATTCGCTGTCTTGTTTTTAATGGATTTGTAATAATGATTACATAGGGCATTTTGGTATCTGTTGATTGTTCGATCTTCATTAAGCGTAAGTCCAATGGAACTGATACGAAACGAAGCTTTGGAACACGATACTCCAATGATTTTGTTGCATATCGCTCCTGAAACTCCAGCTGCAGATCAGAAAATTCCTTTTCCGACATTTCATGAAGTGTTTTTGTGCAGTCCTCATAAAACATGCCTTCTATCTGTCGCATTGTTTCTTCCATCTTTTGCTTTGAGCATCCCATGACAGACATCGCAAACAATACTTTTGACTGTGCAAATATCCCCCTACCTTCTGACAAAAGATCCAGTCGGATATTATTCAAACGACCCGATACCTGCACTACTGCCGCATCGAATGCATTCTGGCAAAATGCGGAATTGATTCCTTCCGGACGAATGGCTTTTTCAAGCTTTCGCATTTGGGGATCTTTCTTATCATTCTTTACCAGTTGAAGTACGATATCAGGATTCTTTTCCAACAGATCAATGTCACGATTGATGAGAGCAGTATACGAGTTTTGCATCTGCTGTAAAATAACAAGCTTTTCCTTATTCGGCCGACCATACAGAAAAACACTCTTTGTAATAGTGGTCTGAAATGAACTGTTCTTTTTCTTTTTTGCTTTTGGCATAGCCCCTCCTTTCGTTAATACTGTTTTGACTGATGTTACATATACTTACGGATAGTCTCTTCTGAGATGTCGCCAATTGTTTCAAGGTAGTAAGAATGGTTCCAAAGCTCTCCTTTCCACTGCTGTTGACGTAAGTCTGGAAACTTTTCGTACATCTTTCTGCGGTATTTTACCGAACAAACAATATGATAATTGATGTTATACATGCAGGTACGTGCATGTTTCAGGCTATCTTTTTCACATATATTATATCATATAGTATACATATAGTCAACAAATAGTTGGAATATATTATACATACAGTATTGTTTTCTCTGTAGACTGCCACCCGAATCTTCCCTATATTTCTCTGCCGAAGACAGTTTCGCTTTTTGGAACACAAAAAGCTTTACGCCTTCGGCAGATTTATGGTATGATAAAAGCAAGCGGTGCTTTCATCTCGGTCATTGAATGGCCGTGGATTCCCACGCCAGATTCCTAAAGTAAAATGTAGCTATGATTTCTAAATAGTTACATTAAAATCAACTTCAAAAGCAGAAAGGTATGGTTTTCACTATGCGTATTGTCATAAAAATTGGTACTTCCACTCTTGCTCATCACACCGGACGACTTAATATACGACGTACAGAGGTGCTCTGCAAGGTAATCAGTGATTTAAAAAATGCCGGACATGAAATTGTCATGGTCTCATCTGGTGCCATTGGTATGGGTGCCGGCAAGCTTTCATTAAAGGAGCGACCGTCTGATATGCCAACAAAGCAGGCAGCAGCAGCTGTAGGTCAGTGTGAGCTTATGTATACATATGATAAGCTTTTTGGTGAATATAATCACACAGTTGCCCAAATCCTTTTAACTAGTGAAGATATTGAGCACGATGACAGACGGCAAAATGTGGAAAATACAATGGAGCGTCTGCTTTCTCTTGGTGCAATTCCAATTATCAATGAAAATGATACAATCTCTACTGCTGAGATTGTGATTGGTGACAACGATACGCTTAGCGCAATTGTAGCAAGCACTGTTCACGCTGATTTACTCGTGCTTCTTTCTGATATTGACGGCCTTTTTACAGCTGATCCAAGAAAGGATCCTTCTGCCACTCTTATTCCTACTGTTTGTGAAATCACACCTGAAATTAAAGCTATGACTTCTGGTGCAGGCACAAATCTTGGAACTGGCGGCATGACTACAAAAATTCAGGCTGCACAGATTGCAACAGAAAATGGCATTGATATGGTTATTGCAAACGGAGCTGACCCTGTTATCTTATATGACATCGCAGATGGAAAACAAGCTGGAACACGTTTTCTTGCGCAGAAAAAAATGCTTTAAAAGAAAGGACTAAACGCATTATGAAAGAAACAAAGTGTATTTTACGAGAGGCCAAAGCAGCTGTTTCTTCTCTGGCGGTTTTGAAAAGTGAAGAAAAAAATAAAGCGCTTCTTGCTATGGCTGATGCACTAATTGCTGACACTTCTTCTATTCTTTGTGAAAATAAAAAAGATATGGACGCAGCAAAAGACACTATATCTTCTGTCATGCTCGACCGGCTTAAGCTTGATGAATCACGCATACGCGCTATGGCAGACGGTATTCGTGCTGTCGCTGCACTGCCTGATCCTGTTGGCCGCATTCTTTCTGATGAAACGCGCCCAAACGGACTTCATATTCAAAAAGTCTCTGTACCAATGGGTGTTATCGCTATTATTTACGAAAGCCGCCCAAATGTCACCTCTGATGCTGCTGCTCTAGCTTTAAAATCTGGAAATGTCTGCGTACTTCGCACAGGAAAGGAAGCCTTTCACAGTGCATTTTCAATTGTCAATGCACTTAAAAAAAGGTCTTCATAGCTGTGGCATAAATGAGCAGGTCATAAACCTGATTGAGGATACAAGCCGAAAAAGTGCACTTGACTTAATGCGTGCCGTTGGTTTTATTGATCTTTTGATTCCGCGCGGCGGTGCAGGACTTATAAAAGCATGTGTAGAGCAGGCGCTTGTTCCTTGTATTCAGACAGGCACTGGAATTTGTCATATCTATGTGGATAAGGATGCTGACCTTTCCATGGCACTGCGAATAGTTGAAAATGCAAAAATGAGCCGTCCTTCTGTGTGCAATGCTGCCGAGGTTTGTCTTGTGCACCGAGATGTAGCAAAGAATTTTCTTCCTATGCTGCAAAAAAGCTTGTGTGACCCATCTCGCGAGCATCCTGCTAAGCTTCTCCTTGATAAAAAAGCTCTTTCAATTATTGATGGTACTCCTGCAGATGAGAATGATTTTGATACGGAATTTCTCGACTATATTCTCGCTGTACATGTAGTAAGTGATGTGAACGAAGCGATTTCACATATTGCTTCCCACTCTACTCATCACAGTGAATCAATCATTACACAAAATGAACAGACTGCTGCTCTATTTACAACTCTTGTGGACAGTGCTGCCGTATATGTCAATGCATCAACTCGCTTTACTGACGGAGGTGAGTTTGGTCTTGGCTGTGAAATGGGAATTTCAACACAGAAGCTTCACGCGCGCGGTCCAATGGGGCTTCGTGAGCTGACAGCTTACAAATATGTTATCACTGGAAATGGACAGACCCGTTGACAAAAGCCTCACACTATCTTAACATACTTCTAAACGGCTGCAGCTATTATCTTATGTCCGTTTAAATAAATCTACTTGGAGGAATTATGGAACACTTAATTATCCCAGAGGGCTATGAACCAGCTTTAAATCTGCATGATACACAGATTGCCATCAAAACAGTCAAAGATTTCTTTCAGGATCTGCTTGCAAAGCAGCTAAATCTGCTTCGCGTATCAGCACCGCTGTTTGTTGATCCGGCTTCCGGCCTAAATGACAACTTAAATGGTGTTGAGCGCCCTGTATCATTTGACATTAAGGAGCAAAGCGGTTTTAACGCTGAGGTTGTACACTCTCTCGCAAAGTGGAAGCGTTATGCTTTAAAGGAATACGGCTTCTCAAATGGTGAGGGTCTTTACACTGATATGAACGCAATTCGCCGTGATGAGACTACAGATAACATCCACTCCATCTTTGTTGATCAGTGGGACTGGGAAAAAATCATCTCAAAAGAAGATCGAACACTCGACACTTTAAAGTCCGTTGTCCGTGATGTATACAAGACACTTAGAAAGACAGAAATGTACATGGCAATACAGTATGATTACATAGAGGAAATTCTTCCTAAAGAAATTTTCTTTATTACTTCTCAGGAGCTTCTTGATATGTACCCGGACAAGACTCCAAAGGAGCGTGAATATCTGATCACTAAGGAAAAAAAGGCTGTCTGCCTGATGCAGATCGGTGATAAGCTTGGAAATGGTGAGCCGCATGACGGACGTGCACCAGATTATGATGACTGGGCACTCAATGCCGATATTCTTGTCTACTATCCAGTTCTTGACATTGCTCTTGAACTTTCCTCCATGGGTATTCGTGTTGATGAGAACTCTCTTCGCACTCAGCTTGAGAAGGCTGGCTGCCCAGAGCGCGCCAACCTTGCTTTCCAAAAGGCAATACTAAATAAAGAACTTCCTTACACTATTGGCGGCGGTATTGGTCAGTCTCGTATCTGTATGTTCTTCCTTCGCCGTGCCCACATCGGTGAGGTTCAGTCCTCTATCTGGCCTGCTGATATCAGAAAGGAAGCAAAAAAGCACAATATTACATTGCTTTAATGCATATCAAAAAAGTGCCTTGGACATCCATGGCACTTTTTTATATTTCTCGTCACTAATATTTATCAGCGTCTCCACGTATCGCGTGACAAAAGAATCAAAATTGGGAAAATTTCCAATCGTCCAGCCAGCATATCAAAAATTAGTACAATTTTTGCCAGCGGACTATAGATTGAGAAGTTACATGTCGGGCCTACTAATTCAAGACCTGGTCCGATATTATTAAAGCAGGCAAGTACGGCTGAAAAATTAGTTCCAACAGAAAAACCATCTATTGAAGTAACTAGCAGACTAAACATAATAATAAGTACATATGCAGCAAGATAGGCGTTTGTATTTTCAAGCACCTTCTCTGATACGACCTGCTTGTTGCTGCGCACTGCCTGGATTCGCTGCGGACGAAGCATTTTCTGGATGTTTCTTCTAAGACTCTTAAAGACGAGCAAAAGTCTTCCGCACTTAAAACCTCCGCCTGTACTTCCTGCACAGGCACCCACTACCATCAGACATAATAGGATTGACTTTGAAAAACCTGGCCACAAATCAAAGTCTGTGGTAGCAAAACCTGTAGTCGTCACAATACTGGCCACCTGGAAAAATGCGTGGCGTATTGTCTCTTCAAGTGTTCCATAAAAACCTCTCAGATTAATCACAATCAAAAGCACACTGCCCAGTACCATTCCAACATAAAGACGAAGTTCTTCATCTTTATATACACTCTTTACCTGCTTCATTATCAAAAGATAATAGCAGCTAAAATTCACACCAAACAGCAACATGAACACTGTACATACATTTTGAATATACGGACTGTAGCTTGCCATACTATCATTTTTTACACCAAATCCACCAGTTCCGGCTGTTCCAAATGCTGTACACACAGCCTCTAATACAGGCATTTTTCCAACAATCAAAAGCAGGAAATCTACTACTGTCAATACAATGTACAAAATATATAAAATTCCGGCTGTACTTCTGATTCTTGGAACAAGCTTTGCAACATTAGGTCCCGGGCTCTCTGCTCGAAGCAGATGCATTGTAAAACCATCATTTCGGCCGCTGACAGGAACAACTGCAAGTAAAAATACAAGAACACCCATACCGCCAACCCAGTGGCTAAAGCTTCTCCAGTAAAGCATTCCATTTGAAAGACCTTCTACATTCGATAAAATAGATGCACCTGTTGTCGTAAAACCAGATACGATCTCAAATAATCCATCAAGATAAAACGGAATTTCACGTGAAATCCAAAATGGAAGACAGCCTAAAAGGCTCATTACGATCCATGCGAGTCCGACACAAACCATACCTTCTCTTGCATAAAAGCCTTTTTTGGCTTTTCTTGCAAAAAACATAAGCACACCTGCCACTGCTAAAATCACAAGGATACTTAAAGCAAATCCTAAAATTGCCTGACTATCCTGACCAGCCAGACTTATAATCAATGCCGGCACCATAAATGCCGCCTCCGCCAACAGAATCTGCGCAATCAGCCGCCCCATCATTTTATAGTTCATAATTAAAAAACTCCTTTTTTGCAGAAACTGTATTTGTTATGCTTCAAAAATATCGTCAAGCTTATAGATAATATCATTTCTTGTTGTGACAACAACAACTGTATCACCCTCTCGAATGACAGAATCTCCTCCCGGAAGCTCTGTAACGCCGCCGTGTGTAATACAGGCTACAAGAATATTTTGCTTCACTTTCATGCTCTTTAACGGCTTATCACAATACGGCTTTTTCTCTTCAACATGAAACTCAATTGCCTCTGCCTTTCCATCTGCTATGGAATGAACTGATACGGCTGCTCCTGTCTGATTGTGCATTGCACGTATATAACGCACAATACCGTTACAGCAAAGATCCTTCGGCCAGATCGTACTTCCAATCGGAAGCTGATCAATCATGCTGCCATTTTCCATATGACCAAGCTTTGTGATAACCTGAGATACACCATGCTTAGTTCCATACAGAGAAATAATCATATTTAACTCGTCCATACCAGTTGCCGTGACAAGTGCGTCACAGCTTTCAATATTTTCACGCTTCAGCACAAATGTATTGCTCGCATCATCATTGATAATCTCTGTTTTAGGAAGAAGCGCTGCAAGTTCCTCACAATGCTTTGGATCCTTCTCGATCAAACGTACCGTCATGCCATCTTTTTCAAGCTGCTGAGCAAGATAATAGCTTACACGTCCGCCGCCGCAGATCATAACATGATTGACCTTTTTTGTTATAATTCCAAGATTATCAAGAAGTGTCGCCAAGATTTCTGTTGATGCCGTAACAAAGATTCTGTCGCCCTCTCTAAGCACAAAGCTTCCATCCGGTGCTACAACATCACCTCTTCTAAGCACGGCACATACAAGAACACGACACTTTATTACACGATTCAATTCACTAAGAGCAACATTGCACAAACGGCTTCTTTCATCAACACGCAGCTCTACGATCTCTACTCTTCCCTTTGCAAAGCTGTCTCTCTTTAAGAAGCCTGGGAATTTAAGCAGTCGTTCAATCTCGATTGCAGCCTGCTTTTCCGGATTTACTGTCAATGACAGCGCAAATGTTTTCTGCATTTTGTAAACCTGATCTGTATAATCAGGATTACAGATTCTTGCAATTGTATGGATGTTTGGATTGATTCCATGAGCAGTCATGCTGCACAGAAGATTTAACTCATCTGCACCAGTCATTGCAATTAAAAGATCCGCATCTTTTACACCTGCCTGAAGCAATGTCTCCATAGTGGCACAATTTCCTAAAACTGCCATTACATCATATTTTTCTACGTTTGCTTCCAATACCTGCTGCTTTACATCAATAAGCGTAATATCATAACCTGAGGCGCTCAGCTGTCTAGTCAGCGTTGATCCAACCTTTCCGACGCCCGCAATTATTATTTTCATACCCTTCACCTTTCATGTTCGAATAATTACATACAATTAGTCATTATATTATGATAACACAAATATAAAAAAGTGCAAGGATATTCTCTCTATAAATAAAAACGACACCCTTTCGGGTGTCGCCCTTTATTTTATTATTCTTTACGGCAAATATGTACGATATCCTATAGGTGTCTTAAAGAATACAGATGTTACATTAATTCCAGTCTCTGGTGAACCTGCATGAACAATTGCACCGTTACCGATGTAAATTGCCACATGGTTCGGATTATTATAAAATACAAGATCACCTGGTCTAAGCTGATCGTAAGTGATAGCAGAACCACAATTCATCTGGGACATGGAGTGATGCGGAAGGCTTACACCTGCCACTCTGCTGTATACCTGCATAGTAAATCCAGAGCAGTCTACAGAACCGCCAATAGAAAGATCGGTGCCTCCATATACATAATTGCACTGACCTACCCAGCCTAATGCATAATTAACAATTGAATCACGAAGCGGTGTTGAGTTGTTTGATGGAGTTGTAATTTCCTGTGTGGTAGTTGTCTCTGCCGCTGTCGTTGTAGTAGTTGTTTCTTCAACTGTAGTGGGTGTGGTTTCTGCCGCTGTTGTGGTGGTTGTCTCTGTCTCTGATGATGGAGCAGTCTCTTCAACTGTAGTGGTTGTCTCATCAGGTACTGTCTCAGATGAAGGAACTTCTGACGGCTGCGTTTCTGAAGAAGCCTCAACCGTTGCTACATTCAAATCAAATGATGAAGAAAATCCCTGATAGCTTACTGTAACAGTATTCCAGCCTGCACTTAACATCATGCCAACCTGCTCACAGCTTAAGCCTTCTGTTACTGTCTGTGTTGTTCCATCTGTGTAAGTAACAACAATATACAGCTCACTTGCACTGAGTACCTGTCCTTCTGTCTTGCTGCTTCCAGTATAAAATGCCTCAATACCCTGAATTGCTTTTACAGTCTCTGAAGGAGTAGTATTATCAGCTGTTGTAGTTGTAGTATCTTCTACTGTAGTCGGCGTTGTCTGCTCAGCTGTCGTAGTTGTGGTATCTTCTACTGTAGTCGGCGTTGTCTGCTCAGCTGTCGTAGTTGTGGTATCCTCTACTGTTGTAGTTGTAGTATCCTCTACTGTTGTAGTTGTGGTATCTTCTACCGTTGTAGGTGTGGTCTGTTCTGGCTGCGTTTTTTCTGCTTCACTTGATGAAGTCTGTGCCTGTGAGCTTGTTGTTGTTTCCTCAGCAGACGTAGCTGCCACTGTCGTAGTAGTAGTAGGTACCTCCGTTGACGTCTCTGCAACTGTCTCACCATTTAACGCTGCTGTCGCACGCGCTACCATGTCGGCTGTCTTTTTCTGCTCGCTCTTTGCTGTTGTTACTAAATCTGTATAACCTGCGTTAGAAGCATCATTTATGTAATATTCCCAAAGCTGATATGCATATGTACTTGCGTTGTAAGCTGCCTGATAATCTGCTGCTGCCATACGCTTTTCAAAAATTGCCTCTGCATCACGAATATCTACAAGATAGCTGTCCAACTGATTTTTTACCATCTGATCAGTGATTGCTACTGCCTCTGCATGACGTGTGTATAAAGAAACATCCTCTGCTTTAACAAATCCGGCAAATTCTTCGTTAACTGCAATCTTTACAAATCCGTTCTGAATTGCAAGAACCTTATAATCACCATCCTTGTAAACGCTGCCAACACTATCGGCACCGCTTGATGCTGAACTGTAAACAACCGCTGTATTGGCTTTTACCTTTGCATAACGGTTTGTAAGATCCTCATCGCTCGCCTTTGCAGCTGCACCTGTTAATACATAATCAGATGACACATAACCCTCTACATCTCCACTTTTGACCAGATACCAGCTGCCTTCACTGTTATCAACAGTGTCATAAATAGAAACAACACAATTGCTGTATAAATATCCGATCACATTGCTTGATACAGATGGCTTATTTCTAACATTTAAGCTTGCCATTACACTGACAAGTCCTTCTTCCTTTTCGCTAGCATCCTTTGATACCAAGCTAGTTCCAAATACAACGGAACCATCTTCTTTCGTCGTCGCATTTACAGTAAAAACTGGGATAATTTTTTTCTCCTGCGCTGAAGCAACTATATAACGAATATAATCCATAATATCTGCTTCAGGCGTCTGGCTGCTTGCATAGTAGTTATCAAGAGAAACCGCCATGCCTGCCACAGCTGTATCCTGTTCAAGCGACGCGCCTGATGCTGCCGGTACTGCAATGCCTCCTCCAACTGCAAGTGTCGCAGCCAGACAGGATGCCAGCGCATTCCTGCATAATTTATTCATATCTCAAAAACCTGTACCTTCCCGTAGCCTGCCATCTTGCCTGCAGGTACAAAAACATAATATCAGTTAAATTGTTACAATATTATTACAACTCCATTTTGATTATATCACATAGAAAATGCTTGTCAAGGGGCGTTTTTATTGTGTCCTTTTTATGATATACTAATTATGGCACAGTTTGCTACCCGGTAGGTTATGAAAGGCGGAAGTGAAACTTTGCTACCCAGTAGACTATGAGAGTCTTCGGTGAAGCTTTGTCGGCGACCCTTGTTCCCGCGGCGCCTTTTACATTACTTCCACGTAAGTTTACTTTGAAAGCCCGCTCCACACGGGAATCGCCTCGTAAAGCAGTTCACCTCAGCCTCTTGCCAAGTTTTATCACACCACTAGTCAATGGTGGTAGAATGGAGATTTTATGTTACGAACAATTTTAATTACAGGGGCTTCCTCTGGTATTGGTGCGGCAACTGCCATTGCTTTTGCTAAGCCTAATAATCGTTTAATTTTGGTTTCTCGAAAAAATAGGGAAGGATTAAAAAAGATCGAAGATGAGGGAAGAGAACGGGGAGCTGAGGTTTTATCTATCTTAGCGGATGTATCTGACTATGAAGCTTGTAAGTTACTTGTACAGCAGGCAGTCGAGCGCTTTGGCACGATTGATCTTTTGGTGAATGATGCCGGAGTTTCCCATATTGGTCTGTTTCAGGATATGACACCTGATGAGTGGCAGCGCGTAATGAATGTCAATATAGGTTCTGTCATGAATTTATGCCATCTTGTCATCCCTTCCATGGTACATCGCCACCACGGACGCATTATAAATATTTCCTCTGTATGGGGCAATGTCGGTGCCTCTTGTGAGGCTGTCTACTCTGCAAGCAAGGGTGCCATTAACAGTTTTACAAAAGCTCTCGCTAAAGAACTAGCTCCTAGTAATATTCAGGTGAATGCCATCGCTTTTGGTGCGATTGAAACACCGATGAATGCCTGGCTGTCAAAGGAGGAAGCTGAGGCGCTCGCAGATGAAATACCTGCTGGACGTGAGGGTACAAAAGAAGAGGCAGCCCAGATGATCTGCATGGTTGCAGATGCACCAGACTACCTCACTGGTCAAATTATTACAATGGATGGGGGATGGATTTAAATTACTAATTCTTCCATCATCTCTTCCTTAAACTGCTGTGTGTACAGATCATGGTAATAGCCCTTCATTGCCATCAGCTCGTCATGTGTTCCCTGCTCGATGATCTTTCCAGCCTTAACAACAAGAATTACATCTGCCTGGCGGATTGTCGAGAGGCGATGGGCAATGATAAATGAAGTACGATCCTTTAAAAGATAAGAAATCGCATTCTGAATCAGCTGCTCTGTCTCTGTATCAATAGAAGAGGTTGCTTCATCCAGAACAAAAATCGCCGGATCTGCCAACACAGCTCTTGCAAATGAAATAAGCTGCTTTTCTCCGGTGGACATGGAATCTCCACCCTCTCCAACATCTGTCTGCCATCCCTTTTCAAGACGTTTTGCTACCTGATCTGCTGATACGATCTTTGCTGCCTCAATAACCTCTTCATCTGTAGCTTCCAGCTTTCCATAACGGATATTTTCCATGATTGTTCCTGTAAACAAATGAGGACTTTGAAGCACGTAACCAAGCGCACTGTGAAGCCATGACTGACTGCGCTCTCTATAATCCACACCATCGATTAAAATACGACCCTGTGTCGGTTCAAAGAAACGACAAGCTAAATTTACCAGTGTACTCTTTCCAGCACCTGTCTCTCCGACAATGGCAACTGTCGTTCCTGCCGGAACATGAAGGTTAAAATGCTCTAAAATATTTTCATTTCCATCTGGGTAATGGAATGTCACATCTTCAAATGTAATATCACCCTTAATTGGCTCCCAATTTTCACGCTTTTGCTCAAATGCTGTGCCATACTTTTCAATTACATCAGGGCGATCCTTAATCTGCGGTTCTTCCTCAAGAAGTCCTGTGACACGCTCGATATTAGCCTGTGCTGCCACAATCTCTGACAAGTTAGACGCGATGTTTCGAATTGGCTCAAACATGTTGACAGCGTATGTGGTAAAGGCTGATAACGTACCAAGCTGAAGAGCCTGTGCCAACACAAGCTCACCGCCCTGCTTTAATGCAAGTGCCACACCAATATAGCCACAAAATACAACAAGTGCTACATAAAGACCATTCATACGTGCCGCCTTCACACCTGCTGTTTTCATGTCATCAGTAAGTCCCTTGAAATGACGGCTGTTTTTTTCCTCAATGACAAGCGCTTTTGATGTCTGCGCACCTGTAATTCCTTCATTATATGCACCTGTAATCATTGAATTTTTCTTTCTGACCTGCCTGTTCCATTTTAAGATACGCTTCTGGAAAAAGCTTGTAAGAAGCACCAGACCCGGCACAATTAGCATAATCCAAAGTGCCAGCTTCCAGTTTAGTGCAAGCATAATGCCAAAGATTCCCACTACATAAAACAGCGCCCACATCATATCAAGAAGATTCCATGCTATCAGACCACTGATTCGTCCTGTATCATTCATTACTCTTGCCAAAATATAGCCGACTGGTGTTGTATTATAATAAGAAAAAGACAACTGCTGAAGATGATCAAAGCATGCCTTCTTCATATTTTTTGCCATATTCATCTCAATCACCATCGCACAGCGGCAAAAAATTACAACACTGACAGTCTGAAATATAATAGTAACTAAATAAGTTCCTGCAAAGCTTCCAATTTCTTTTGTAGTATTGCCGCTGATAAAATGATTAATTGCATACTGCTGAAACAAAGGAAGCGCAATATCGACAAGTGCACACAACGTATTAAAAACAAGTGCAATAATCATATATTTGCGAAACGGCTTCATAAATGGAAACAGTTTCTTCCAAATACGCCAGTCAAACGACTGGTCATATTCTTTTTCTTCAATCTGCATACTATTTTTATCCTGCCTTTCTGTGCCTGCATCACATTTGCAGACACTTTTTAATTTTCTTATACAGAATCAGCATCTAATTGAGTATTCATCTGAATATCATAAATTCTGCGGTAAATACCGTGATGCTCCATAAGCTGTTCATGGCTTCCCATCTCTGCCACAGCACCATCTTCGAGTACCATAATGCAATCTGCCTGCATAAGAGTCGTGATTCTATGTGCAATCAAAATAACTGTTGTTCCTGCCATTCTCTTTTTTAATGCCTCACGTATCATGGCATCTGTCTGTGCATCTACTGCTGAAAGAGAATCATCAAAAATCATAACAGGTGTATGTTCTACAAGCATACGTGCAATCGCAACTCGCTGTTTTTGTCCTCCCGAAAGCGTTACGCCACGCTCTCCAACAATGGTTTCATAACCGTCTGTAAAACTGTCAATCGCACTGTCTACACAGGCAATCTCACATGCCTCACGAATATCATCAAATGCTGAACTTTCCCTTGTTATTCCAACATTTTCCTTTATGCTTCCTGAATATAAGAATGGCTCTTGAAGCACCATACCAATCTGGCTTCTCAAATACTGACGATCAATATCGCGAATATCAACACCGCCAATAGTAATCTTTCCACAACCATCAGGCAGATCGTAAAGACGATTTAATAGATGTACAAGTGTACTCTTTCCGCTTCCTGTATTTCCAAGAATAGCAAATGTCTTTCCTGCCGGAACAGTAAAGCTGACATTCTTTAAGACAGCGGCTCCCTCCTCATATTTAAAGTTCACATTATCAAATACAATATCCTTATTGATTGCAGGCTTTGTCACACCTGGACGATCATCTTCTTCCTTCTCATCAAGAATATAGGCAATACGGTCAATTGACACACCTGCCTTACTCATCTCGGATATAATTCGTCCAAGACTTCTGACTGGCCATGCCATACTGGAATTGTAGGATACGAAGGCAATAAATTCACCGACAGTCAGATTGCCATCTACTGTAAATAACACACCCATGCAGATGACTGTAAGAATCTGAATACCTGTAATCAGATCACCAATCGACCAATAAAGACTCAAAAACTTACCTAAATAAATCCACAATCCTGCAAAGCGCTCATTTTTCTCATCGAAACGTTTGCGCTCAAATGATTCTCTTCCAAATGCGCGCACCACTCGTACACCAGTTAAGTTTTCCTGAACAACGCTTGATAAAATTCCCTCTGCCTCATCTGCTTCCTGAAAGTGCTGTGCAATCTTTGAGAAGAAGTATCCAGAGTACAGAATTACAATCGGAAAAAAGGACACAGCGATCAATGAAATTTTAACATTCATTGAAAACATGATCACCATGTAGAATACAATCAAAAAGATGATACGAAATACTTCCATCAATTGATTAGTTACAAAATTTCGCACAACATCTACGTCTGATGTACAGCGCTGAATGATATCACCTGTCTGATTCTTTACATGCCAGCTATACGGTAACTTCTGAATATGATCATACAACTGATCTCTCATGCCCTTTACAAAGCTTTCTGAACCCTTTGCTGCAAATACCTTTGAGTAGTAATTTGCAGCGATGTTTATAGCTGCAAGCAAAATGACGGCAAACGCTGCAATCGTAAGCATCTTTCCAGGATTTTCACGAATCGTTTCTTCTGATAAAAAGGCTTTCACCCATTCTGGAATCTTAGACAAGTCACTTCCTAAGACACCATCTACACTAATTCGAATAACCTGCGGGATAAATGCCTGACAGACAGTAATCATTGCCGAAAAGAAAAGACCTGTCAGCATAAGCGGCAGGCATGGTTTTAAAAACCTGAAAATCATCGCTGCCTTGCCGGCTTTTTTCTTATTTTGTTCCATAAGTATCTCTCCCCTTTCTTTTTTCGTAAATTAATAAAAGTACTGATGCACGGCCATCAGTACTTTCATTATATCGAATGAATATATGGATTTCAATGGGAAATCATTTTTCTAATTAAGTTTGTTCCTCTTGTACAATACGTTTTCGCACCGTAGTCTCTTCTACTCTGTGATCTTTTATTGTAGTAACCATAATTTCAAGATCAGGTGTAAGAACAGAAACTTGTGTGCCATCATCTGGCACATAACAAAGTTCACCAAGCACATAGCCGCCAAAGGTATCATATTCATCAAGTGGAAGTTCCACATCAAGTTCCTCTGCAACCTCATCTAGTGAAGCTGCACCCTGAATGCGCCACAGGCTATCACCAATTTTTTCTATATCACTTGGCTCAGGCTCTTCATCATGTTCCTTCCACTCACCAACGATCAGCTCAAGCAAATCTCGCATAGTAACGATTCCTGCCATTCCGCCATACTCATCAATTGCGACCGCAAAATAGTTTCCTGTCTTTTTCATATTTGAAAACAATGACGCAGCTTTCATATTTTCAGGAATAAAATAAGGCTTTCGCACGCAGTTTTTCATCACGGCTTCCCTTGAATGGTCTCTTGATCTTAAATACTCTCTTGCATCGAGCACACCAACAATATCATCAGTATCCTCTCCGCACACAACATAGAAGCTATGACGGTTTTCGTAGATTACTTTTTCCCATTCCTCACGGCTCTCATCGGCATACACACAGACAACATCTTTTCGATGCGTACAGATTTCATCGACAGAAACATCATTAAATTCAAACACATTTTGTATAAATTCATTTTCCTGTGTATCAATCGTTCCCTTCTGACTTCCAGACTCTGCCATCAGGCGAATCTCTTCTTCCGTAATTTGAGTCTGACGATGTGGATCAACACCACATAAACGAAGAAGCGTATGTGACGCGGCAATTAAAAGCCAAATTAGTGGAAAAAAGACAATCTGTACCACATAAACAATAGAAGAAAAACGGACTGCCATCTCTTCTTCTTTTTCTGCTGCCAAACGTTTTGGCACCATACGTCCAAAAATCATCGTTACAATGCATAATACAAGTGAAATTGCAGTGACACAAAGTCCATCCAATACATTTGGATTTATTGCCTGTCCGCTTTTTCCAATAAAATCTTCCAGCGGTTTTCTAAAAACAAGCGCCGCATATGCACTTCCTAAGCATACACTTGCCATTGAAACAAGCTGCATAGCTGTTAAAAAACGCTCCTGCTTTGCCTTAAATCCAGATAAAAGCGCTGCTTTTGCTTCATCCTTTTTTGCCATCTCTTCTAATTGATTGTCATTTAATGAAACGATTGCCGTTTCTGCACACGTAAACACTGCGTTCAGTGCGATCAGAATGACCTGCAGAATAATTGCCCCTATCATGCGAGACCTCCTTTCGAAACTCTCACAAAAATCTGCTTATTCGTATCCGTATCCGCGCTGCCGTCGTCTTCCATTATGGTTTCCTCCTATTTTTAAAATAAATTACTATGTTCATTTTTTTGATAGCTATTCCAACATTTCTTACAGTTCACGGCTCAGCCAATATTTATAGCAAAGCCCGAAGGTGAATGGATTTCACGAGCCGGACACTTGGAGCAGGTCTTTCAAAGTAATATATAACTAAGAAAGAACATAAAAGGAACCTGCGGAGTTTGGTCCGGCGACGAAACCATTACACCGAAGTGCTTTCGTAACATAGCCCCGTGAACTGCAGCCAATATCTGTGATTTCACAATGTTTTTTATTGAAATAATATCCTTTTTATTGTAAGATGGAAGCATGAAATTGTCAATGTATTTCGCATATTATAATGAAAGGAAACCATTTCTATGAGTAAATTTACACTTGACTGGAAGCAATATGCTGCACTTGCAAGACAGGCTGCTGCTGAAGGCTGCGTGCTTCTTGAAAACAAAAACAATACACTTCCTCTTGCCGAGGGCGAGACATGTGCCGTATTTGGCCGTACTCAATTTGAGTATTATAAAAGTGGAACCGGATCTGGCGGTCTTGTTAATACAAGCTATGTACATGATCTTGACTATGCCCTTACAGAATCTTCTCTTATAATTGATGAAGAAGTAAAAACAGCTTACAAAAACTGGTTAAAAGATCATCCTTTGATTTGGGAAATGGCTGGGCACAGGAGCCATGGTGTCAGGTTGAAATGCCGCTTAGCGATGAACTTGTATCTGGCGCTGCTTCCCGCTGCCAGACAGCACTTATCGTAATCGGCCGCACTGCTGGTGAGGACCGCGACAATGCTGCTGAGAAAGGAAGCTGGTATCTGACAGACGCTGAAGAGGCAATGCTTGAAATCGTATGCCGCCATTTTTCACGTACAGTTGTTATCTTAAATGTTGGAAATATCATTGATATGAGCTTTGTTGACCGCTATGAACCATCATCTGTTCTTTATATATGGCAGGGCGGCATGGAGGGCGGCTCTGGTGCCGTCGATGTCATCACTGGAAAGGTTCCTGCCAGCGGACGCCTCAGTGATACGATTGCTTATCATATTGATGATTATCCATCTACCCGCAATTTTGGCTGTGAGGATACCATTCGCTATGAAGAAGATATCTATGTAGGCTACCGCTATTTTGAAACATTTGCGAAGGAAAAGGTTCGCTATCCATTTGGCTATGGTCTGTCTTATACTACCTTTGATGTACAGGCTGCACTTGACATGTGTTCTATACCAGCCGGACTTGCAAAGGGCGAAGTTTCCAAAACCGATACCTTACATGTTACTTACGACATTACAAACACAGGCGATGTGGCAGGTAAGGAAACAATACAGTTTTATGTACAAAAGCCACAAGGTTTTCTTGGAAAGCCATCTCGCGAGCTGATTCGTTTTGCAAAGACTGAACTTCTTGAACCTGGTGAGGGTGAAAGCGGTATTCTTGCGATTGACTTTTATTCACTTTCCTCCTACGATGACAGCGGCATTACAGGACATGCGTTTTGCTATGTGCTTGAGGAAGGCACCTATACAATTTTAGCCGGTACCAATGTGCGAAATGCAACGGAAATCGGAAGCTTCGCGCTTACAGAAACAGTTGCTTTAGAAGAGCTCTCCCAGCAGCTCGCTCCTCGCCGCCATCTTGAGCGCATGACTCCTAAGACAAATGAGGATGGTACACTTGTACCTATTATTCAGGCTGCTCCTGTTTACCTGCAGCATTACAGTGAGGATACATGCCCACAATCCGCTGACTATACTGGTGATAAGGGCTATAAGCTTGATGACGTAAAACGCGGCATTGTTTCAATGGATGAATTTCTTGCACAGCTGTCTGATCTTGATTTGTGCCACATAGTAAAGGGCGAAGGCATGTCAAGTCCAAAGGTAACACCTGGAACTGCTGCTGCTTTCGGTGGTCTGACACCAAATCTTACATACTTTGGCATTCCGGCCGGCTGCTGCACAGATGGTCCATCCGGCCTTCGTATGGACTGCGGTACTAACGCATTTAGTCTCCCGGGTGGAACTTTGCTTGCCTGCACGTTCAACACAAGCCTAAACGCTGATCTTTTTGAGATGGAAGGAATCGAGATGAGAAATAACCATATCGAAAGCCTTCTTGGACCTGGCATGAATATTCACCGCTGTCCGTTAAACGGTCGTAACTTCGAATATTTCTCTGAGGATCCACTTTTAAGTGGTGTGATCGCCTCCGCTCAGTTAGAGGGAATGGGACGCGCTGGTGTAACAGGAACAATCAAGCATTTCTGCGGAAACAATCAGGAGTATCACCGTCGTTTTGTGGACAGTGTCATTTCTGAGCGCGCAGTTCGTGAAATCTACTTAAAGGGCTTTGAGATTGCTGTAAAAAGCGGCTATGCAAGCTCTATTATGACTACCTACGGAAGCGTAAATGGTCTTTGGACTGCTGGAAACCATCAGCTTAACACAGATATTTTGCGTGGTGAGTGGGGCTTTGAAGGCATCGTTATGACAGACTGGTGGGCTGAGATCAACAATGCACCAAAGGACAAGCCATCTCATGAAAAATTTGCTGCTATGGTTCTCGCGCAGAATGATCTCTACATGGTAACATCCGATACAACGCAGGTAATGGGTGATCTTGAATCTGCACTTGCAAGCGGTCGTTTAGAGCGCCGTCATCTGACTCGCTGTGCTGAAAATATCTGCCGCTTTTTGATGAACTCCCCTGCTCTTCTTCGTCTTACTGGCAAAGAAGCAGAGATTGAGCTTGTAAATGTACCGGAAAATGCACAGCTTACTTCTGATTTTGATATCGTATATCATGATATCAAGGGAGTTACCACACTTCCTCTTACTGGAATTTCCAGTGAAAAAGGCGACAGCCATATGTTTGGAATCACCACCGAGGGCTTTGGTACTTTCCGTATCAGCATCACAGCTTCCTCAGAGTCCACACCACTCGCTCAGATGCCGGTATCTGTCTTTGTAGACAATCAGCTGTTTGGCACCTACAGTTTCAACGGAAGTGAAGGAAAGGAAGTGACACTCTCCAGAGAGGGCGGTGTATTTGGCTTCCACCACTATGTACGCCTTTACTTTGGTCAGGGCGGTCTTACTCCAATTTCCATAACATTTGAGCCAATTGATATTGTCACTAGCTTTAGCGATAAAGATTGATAAAAAAGAGGCGTTCAAAGTTCGGTTAACTCGCACCGGACTTTGAACGCCCTTATTTTGTTTCTATTTTCCTTAGATTCCCTTATACTTCTCGCTCTGTGCCTTAATAAGCTCAACATCATCAAAATAGTTGATCTTCATTGCACTCTTTACCTCAGACAATGTCTGTGCCGCAACCTCTCTTGCAGCCTCGGTACCCTTGCGAAGAATGTTATAAACTTCTGGAATATCCTTCTCGTATTCCTTACGTCTCTTACGAATCGGCTCTAACTCTTCCTGAATAATGTTATTTAAGAATTTCTTTACCTTTACATCGCCAAGACCGCCTCTTGTGTAATGAGCCTTTAATTCATCCAGATTTGCATAATCTGGCAGATATCTCTCAAAGTGCTCCGGCTTGCAGAATGCATCCAGATAAGTAAATACTGTATTGCCCTCAAGATGTCCCGGATCGCTGACAAGAAGATGTTCTGGATCGGTATACATGCTCATGATCTTCTTCTTTACATCTGCTTCACTGTCAGACAGATAGATACAGTTTCCAAGAGACTTACTCATCTTTGCCTTGCCGTCGATACCTGGCAGACGAAGACATGCCTGATTAGTAGAAATTAAAGCGCTTGGCTCAACTAATACTTCGTCATATACAGAATTAAACTTGCGGACGATTTCTCTTGTCTGCTCGATCATCGGAAGCTGATCCTCTCCAACTGGAACTGTCGTCGCCTTAAATGCAGTGATATCTGCAGCCTGACTGATCGGGTAGGTGAAGAATCCAACCGGAATGCTTGCCTCGAAATTTCTCATCTGAATCTCAGATTTTACAGTAGGATTTCTCTGAAGTCTTGCTACGGTAACGAGATCCATATAGTAGAAAGTCAGCTCACACAGTTCCGGAATCTGGGACTGGATTAAGATATTACTCTTTGCCGGGTCTAATCCGCATGAGAGGTAATCAAGCGCTACCTCGATGATGTTCTGACGAACCTTCTCCGGGTTTTCAATATTATCTGTTAATGCCTGTGCATCTGCAATCATAATAAATATCTTGGAATATTCACCAGAGTTTTGCAGTTCTACTCTTCTTCTTAAAGAGCCTACATAATGTCCTACGTGAAGTCTTCCTGTCGGTCTGTCACCTGTTAATATAATCTTTTCCATGGTCTGTTTTGCCCTTTCCTAGTTACTGTCTCCAGTCGTATCGCCGACCTTTGAACCTTGGTATAATCATATCTCACTTTTTGCTGTACGTCAATCCATATCGTCAAACTATACCATTAGTGATTTACCTCAACACGACAGCTTCTTGTCGTACTAAGAATTGTCTTGCCATAATCATCCTGCTGTGCCACGCACACCTCAAGATCACCGCCAAGTTTCAGATCCTCTATCTTAATCAAATTCTGGTGCTGTGATGTAGGCTCATACTGCTTTCCATTTATGCTTACAATTGAAAACTCATTAAAATTGCTTCCATACAGCCACATTGTACCATCTTTGTATAAAACACGATCTAATGTTATTGGAAGAATGCCCATCTTAAGATTTTTCGGCTGATACGGATTTTCGCCTCCAAATACCTCTTTATCACCATACAGCATATCATACTCAATAACAGCCATTGAGTCTAAATATGCACTTTCGTTTGCATTCTGCTCCTTAAAATATTTCTGATGATAACGGAACATAATTCCCTCATTGATGCCCATTCGCTGCATTACATATGCACCAAGCTGGTATGCCTCGACGTTTTTATCCTGCTTTTCCATCTGGAAATTACTCCACAAAATATATTTTGTTGTGAAGAGATTTCCCTGGTTCATATCAGTCTCCTCAATTCCAAGACTTGGCAGGTGATCACCATACATAACAAGAATACACGGCTCATTAAAGTCCTTTAATTGTCTTGTCAGCTCAGCTACAAACAAATCCATTTCATAAATCTGATTTGCATAGTAGGTCAGCTGATTTTGTCTGGCCTCATCATCTTCTTTTAACGTCACTTTGATGTGAGGATCCTTAAGTACCTCTTCTGTCGGATATGCACCATGTCCCTGCACGGAAATTGTATAGATAAAGTCACTTGTATCAGTTGACTCCATCGCCTCGATAATGTTGGTAGTAAGTACTTTATCCTTTGCCCAATTTTCAGGCGTATATGTCAGGTTATACATATACTCCATGCTCGTAAAGGTATCAAAGCCTAGACGTGAAAATACCATGTTTCGATTATAGAATGTAGCAGAATTGTTATGAATTGCATGAGATGTATAGCCAATGTTGTCATAACAATACGGCAGGCTCTCACATGTCTGCTCACGAAGTACTGTCTGATATGGATATTCGCCGCAGCCGAAGAAATCCAAATTCATACCTGTCAAAATCTCAAACTCTGTGTTGGCTGTTCCCGCACCTACAGATGGAACGCTCAAAAAACCAGACGAGCATGTATCAAACAAGCGATGGTAATTAGGAATCGGATCTTCATTTACTGTTACATCATTCAAATCAGTAATATCAAAAAATGACTCTAACTGAAGATAAATAACATTGACACCTGCATCGTATTCTTCGATTGGTGCCTTTGTATCTTCTTCATACTCTTCTGGAACAGATACTTCCTCTGGCGCTTTAGTTTCCACTGGATCAATCTCTACTTCAGTGTTTACAGGCACAACCTCTTCATCTAGGATATTTTCTACCTTTTGCGCATCGTAATTATCAGGCTTTGAAATTCCAGTGCTGATGTATGAATTTGTAAAGCAGTAGGCAAGACCATAAGTCTGATAAGCTTCCGCGATATTGCTGAAATTACGCGGCAAAATTGCGGACCAGCGGCCAACACACCAAAAATAAACTGTTAACAATGCCACAGTTACTACACTTGCCGCACCCTTTTTGTAATTTGGCCTTTTTTCAAGACGTGCTGCCTTTTTAAACAACACAACTATAAGCACAATACACGCTGCAATCACAGCACCGATTGCTACAAATCCAATTCCTGATACATAATGGTTCATGACCTGCATAGCAGAATCAATCAGGCTTAAATCATGCCAGTTAAACGGTGTTGTTCGAAACAAAAGCAAAACAAAATCTGTAACGCCTATTGCGCCCCAAAAAATCGCCACAAGTCCTCTGACAAATCCCCACCTTCTTGTCAAAAACATAAGCGAATATGTTGTAAGCACAAGCATAAAGTTCATTAAAAACAAATGCGGTGTCACAAACACAAAATGAAGCAGACTAAATAATGATTTTCTGCTGAGTAATTCCAATAGCAAAACAGTTACAATTGTACTACCCAACCACACAGCAAGCGGATGACAATCAATCCTCATCCATCCCTCTTTTTTAATCTTCTCTGCAAAGGATTTCTTTTTTCCCTTCATAGAAATATTTTTCTCCTCTCAGTCGAAATCACTTTCAAATGTTTTTTTACTTTTCCCCTTGTTTCCCAATATCAATTTTTTTATCAATTTTTTTATCATTTTTTTCCAGACGAATCTCGTCAAGCTTTTTCTTAACATCATCAGATGTCTCATGAAACAAATAGACTTTCCCGCTGTCTGACTTTGTTGTGCACATTTCGCGAATCTCATGACCGGCACTTTCAATTTGCTTTTTTAAGCCAAGTGCTGACATACGCACACCACCCTGTCCAAGAATGATAACCTGCTCAAGACCATCTGATGTAGCCACAGTTACGCGATGCTTTCTTCCCATTGCATGAACTGTTTTTTCAATATATTGATCTGCTGTCTCTGCCTCTTTTGTGTACACAATGTAAATATTGTGGTACTTTTCAACATGCTCTGTTCCTCCTGGCACCTTATAGGCATCAAACACAAGGATTAGTTTGCACTTGCTGTAACCCTGATAATTACTTAAAATATCCATCAATGTAAGTCTAGCTGCCGCAATATCTGTCTTTGAAAGCTCATTTAATTCTGGCCAGCCAAAAATAATATTATAGCCATCTACTAGAAGATATTCCTCTTCTTGCTGCTTTTTCTTTGCTGGGCGATATGTAGATGCTCCTTTTGGCGCTGAGGATTGATACTGCTCCTCATCATCTTGGCGATACACCTTTACAGGTCCATAGGTTCTCTCAAAGATCTGCTTTAGCTCCTCATTCTCTGCCTCATAGTCTTCAAGAGAACGCACCGGTTCCTGCTTAGCACGTTTTGCCTCATTTGCTGCACGAAGCATTTTCTCTTCTTCTGATTCCTGCTCCATACCTTCAATATGCATATAATCTGGCACTTCATACCATGGAACAACAAAGCCTGCTCCATGCGCACAAAATACTGAGTCTGGCGTATTTGACAGATCTGCTTCCGGCAAATATCCGATGCGTTCCACCACTTCTTCCTCATTGTGGCACGGTGCATATCCCTTTAATGTACAAAAAAGACGACCATGACCTCTGCTGTAGGCAACGACCTCTCTCTGATAGCCCCGCATCGTTGATACTGGTGCTGTTCCAGAAAGTATGCTTAGCTCTCCTTCCTGCTCAGGAGCCAAAAACGTACCGCACATCTGCTGAATATCAGTCATTGCTCTTCCAATACATTCTGATGGAATTTCAAGACGGTACGCGTACACAGGCTCTAAGAGTCTGCTCTTTGCCTGCATCAGACCCTGTCTGACAGCACGGTAAGTAGCCTGTCTAAAATCTCCGCCCTCTGTATGCTTTATGTGGGCACGGCCTGCTATAAGAGTAATCTTAGTATCAGTCAGCTCTGAGCCTGTCAGCACACCCTTATGTTTTTTTTCTTCTAAGTGCGTTATAATAAGGCGCTGCCAGTTCTTTGAAAGCAAATCTTCGCTGCAGTTTGTCTCATAAACCATTCCGCTACCTGGTTCTCCCGGTTCTATTAAAAGGTGAACCTCTGCATAATGACGAAGCGGCTCAAAATGACCGATTCCCTCAACAGTATTCTCCACAGTTTCCTTGTAAATAATGGAACCAGAAGTAAAAAAGGCTTCCACGCCAAAGCGCTCACGAATCAGGCTTTGCAAAATTTCAATCTGCACCTCACCCATGACTCTCGCATGAATCTCAGAAGTCTCCTCCTGCCATACAAGCTGCAGCTGCGGCTCCTCCTCCTCTAACACAGAAAGCTTCTATACATTTCTCGTGAATATCAATCTCTGGCGAAAATGACACACAATATGTAAGAACAGGTTCCAGAATCGGCGTTTGCGCCTGAATCTCACAGCCTAAACCTTGTCCTGTCACAGTATCATTTAATCCAGTTACGGCACAAACCATACCAGGCTGTGCCTCTGATACTGATGTAAATGAAACACCTGAGTAGACACGGATCTGATCAATCTTTTCCTCACCAATCACCTGCTTTGCTTTAAGCACACCGCCTGTCACCTTTAAATATGTCAGTCGTTTTCCCTGTGCATCACGTGCAATCTTAAATACACGCGCTCCAAACAAATCGCCATACACCGGTACTGTCGTGTACATCTCAAAACCTTCTAGAAATTCTGTTATACCCTGCATCTTTAAAGCTGAGCCAAAATAACATGGAAAAAGCTTTCGATCCTTGATCTGCTTTTTTATCTGTTCCAGTCTAATCTTGCCAGTCTCAAAAAACTGTTCCAATAATTCCTCATCTGTCTCTGCCAGACGCTCATCGAAATTTTCAAGATCAGAAAAGTCTACGCAACGACCATCAAGACGTTTCTGCAGCTGCATCAGCGTTTCTTCTTTATCAGCACCCGGCTGATCCATTTTGTTAATAAAAAGAAATACAGGAACATTATACTGCTTTAACAAACGCCACAGTGTCTGCACATGACCAGACACGCCATCTGCAACGCTAATTACCAATATTGCATAATCAAGCACCTGAAGTGTTCGTTCCATCTCTGCCGAAAAATCCACATGGCCTGGCGTATCTAAAAGCGTAAGCTTTCTGTTTTTCAAATTTAATTCTGCCTGCTTGGAAAAAATCGTAATTCCTCTGTTTTTCTCAAGCTCATACGTATCTAAAAATGCATCCTTGTGGTCAACTCTTCCCAGCTTTCTTGTGCCTCCTGTCAGGTAGAGCATACTCTCAGCCAATGTTGTTTTTCCTGCATCTACGTGCGCCACAATTCCGGCAACGGTATGTGCACATTCTTTTATCTGAGCCGTTTGCTCCATCTTAAGCCCTCCTGGTCATTTACTGAATCTGGTTATAATATTCTTTCGGAACATATCCGGTGACAGCTACGCCATCATCACGGTACTCCTCTGTTACAATCTGTCCATACTTGCGAAGCAACTGAATTTTTCCCATCTCATCGTATCCATAGAGACGCTCCACATATTTTTTGCGATTTCTAAGAAAAGAAAGAAGCACCTCGCGCAGCTCGTCAAGACCTATGCCATCTTTTACTGAAATCTCAATTGTGCGGTCTGCCTGCATATCTCGCTCGAAAAGATCTTTTTCTTCTTCTGATAACAAATCCTGCTTGTTCATAAGAGTAAAGATTGGTTTCCCCTCTACACCTAACTCCTTTAATGTCTGGTATACAACCTGCATCTGAGTCTCATGCTCTGGATTTGAACAGTCTACAACATGAATAATCAGATCAGCATGCTTTGCTTCCTCAAGCGTACTTCGAAATGCATCAATCAAATGATGTGGAAGCTTATCAATGAAGCCTACTGTATCCGTCATTAAAAGCGGCTCGTCATTGCCTAAACTAAGCAGTCTTGTTGTTGGATCAAGCGTTGCAAACAGCTTGTCCTCTGCAAGTACCTCTGAACCAGTCAGCTTATTTAACAAGCTTGATTTTCCAGCATTTGTATATCCCACAATTGCAGCAACTGGTATATGCGTATCATTTCTTCTTTTTCTTGTAACTTCTCTTGTGCGCTTTACCTGCTCAAGCTCCGACTTTAACTGACCTATACGCTGATGAATCAAACGTCGGTCTGTCTCAAGCTTACTCTCACCTGGTCCTCTTGTACCAATACCACCGCCTAATCTCGACATAGACTGACCCATTCCTGTCAGACGATTTGCACGGTAACGAAGCTGTGCCAGCTCAACCTGAATTTTTCCCTCACTGCTTCTTGCGCGAGATGCAAAAATATCAAGAATTACCATTGTACGGTCAAGCACATTAAAGCCAAGCTCCTGCTCTAGATTTTTCATCTGAGCTGGTGTAAGCTCATCATCACACACAATACCGTCTGCGTCTAACTGTGCTGCCAGCTGGCGAATCTCTTCAATCTTTCCTTTTCCAACATAAGTAGCTGAAATTGGATGATCAAGATTCTGATAGATAGAGCCGACGGCCTCACCGCCAGCTGTATCCACCAAAAGAGCAAGCTCCTCTAGCGATGCTCTTACTCTGCTCTCCTCTGCCGTATTCACCGCAACTAAAAGCAGACGTTCTTTTTTTTGTGCTGTTTCTATCATATATGAAACCTCTCTATATTCTTTTACAAATGCCATACGCAGACTGCCTAGTTTATCAAATGTCTGCTTTTTTCTGCAATTCTCTTTCCTTGTCCTTCTTTAGAATATCCTTCATAATGAACAGGTACGCAATCCATAAGAAGATTCCGGCCGTCACCCATGCACTTGCATTGGCTACGCAGATTCCTGTGTAGCTCATTGCTCTTGCTGCTATGAAAGCAAACACACTTCTGCTGATCAGCTCAACGACACCTCCAAGTGTAGGAAACAGTGCATATCCACATCCCTGAAGTACATTTCTATAAATAAAAATCATACCAAGCGGAATAAAGCAAAGTCCACAGATTTGAATATACTCGCGCACATAGCCGATCACCGTGGTCAGATCACCGTCAAAGAACAGTGATGTCATAAAAGGAAGTATAGCAAGAACGACAAAGTAAATAATTACAGCATAGCTGCAGCTAAGAACCATTGCTGTCTTCTGGCCTTTTCTTATACGCTCAGTAGAATGTATGCCCCAGTTTTGTGCACTGTATGTTGCCATTGTCATGCCCATTGCCTGAAATGCCTGAGTCACAAGTTGCTCTACCTTGCAGGCTGCTGTATAAGAAGCAACTACTGTAGAGCCAAGCAAATTCAATGCTGCCTGTAAAATCATAGTTCCGATTGCAGTGATAGAAAATTGGAGAGCCATTGGAATACCAATATTTAACTGAATTTTCGCACCAATTGGATCGAGCTTAAAGTGCTCCTTCTTTAGCTTTAGTATATCTACTTTTGTAAGCAAAAATACAAGACATAAAATTCCTGAAACACCCTGTGAAATAACTGTTGCAATGGCAGCACCAGCTACGCCCCATGACAATACCATGATGAAGAACAAGTCAAGAACAACGTTTAACAGTGCTGATAAAATCAGAAAATAAAGCGGAACTTTACTGTTTCCTACTGCACGTAAAATGCTAGCTGTTAAATTATACAATGTTGTAAATATAATACCCACACAGATGATAACAATATATTCCTTTGACATATCAAAGATATCCTCTGGCGTCTGCATTATGCGAAGCAGCCAGTCCATGCCAAGCAAGCTCGCAATTGTCATAATAACAGTCACAATCAAGCCAAGCACAAAAGCATTGCCGACACTCTTTCTAAGCCCTTCATAGTCGCCTGCTCCATAACGCTGTGATGACAAAACAGTAAAGCCTGTCGTCAATCCATTCATAAAACCAAGAATGAAAAATACAATTGTTCCAGTTGCACCTACTGCAGCAAGTGCATCTGATCCAACACCTTTTCCTACTATAATCGTATCGACCATATTGTAAAGCTGCTGAAATAAACATCCTAACAATACCGGGACTAAAAACTTTAAAATCAGCTTTAATGGGCTGCCTTTTGTCATATCAAGATTCATAGTGTTTTCCTCCTGTTTACCTAAATCTCCTCTACTACAAAGCCCCATGGCGCAAGCGTCAAACGATCTTTTTTCAAAACTGCGCCCTCCTCTTTGAGCACTCTTGATACATTTGACGCCTCTTTTGGCAGCTTCACGCTCTGTTCCTTTCCTGAATAATTAAACAGATAGCAAATCTTTTTTCCTTCCTGATTTATACCCTCTTTTATAATAACCGGGAATGCAATTTCCTGCTTCCATCCCCATAATCCTGCCTCTTTTACAATGCTGGCAGTCAATTTCTTTATGTATGCACTGCTTGTCTTGCAGGCGATATAATAGCAAGTACCTTTGCCCCAACTGTTTTTAGTTACAGCGGCATACTCCTTCCACATATAATGATCATAAAAGGCAAGTACCTTTGCCCCAGCTGGCTCAACTAACTCCATAAAGTCTTGTACCTGCAATTCATCCTTTGACACGCCAAATGTTTCACCAGACAGATCAACATTTTGGGGTGCAGTAAAACGATCATACCAGGCACCCATGCACTCAGAAAGACCTGCCGGCTGTCTGTCACAATTCACCTTTACATGCTCATCAGTAAAGCCTGTCTTAAAGGTAGCAACAAGTGTACCTCCATTTGCTGCAAATGCTGATAAACGCTCAAATACTTCCTTTGGCGCACTATATAATGCAGGGACAAAAATCACTTTATATGCATCGAGATTAGTTTCATCTGTCCAGATAATATCACACTCTATATTCTGCTCATAAAGCGCATCATAAATCCAGCGCACAACATCATTATAGGAAGTTTTTCCGCCAGGAATTTGGAACCAGTTAAGCGCAGTTAATGCTTCATTGCTGACCATAATAGCAACCTGATTCGTTTTCTTTAAGTGAATCAATTTGTCACTTAAGGCTTCAAATGATTTTCCTATCTGGCTAACCTCACGATAAATTGCATTCTCCTGCAGATCATGACTTAAAATACCTTTCCAGTATGTTTCACATGCATTGTGAATTGAATGCCAATGCCAGTACATCACACTGTCAGATCCGCTTGCAAGATGAGAAAATGCCTGTAATTTAAGCTGACCTGGATATGGTGTCCACTCTGGAAAACCTTGTGCTTCTGTCTCAATTACAAGATAATTATCCTTTTTAAGTGAACGTGTCATATCACCACAGAAGGAAATTTCCTTTCCTGTCAGATCATCCTGTGATGGATGATAAATATCACAGCCTGCTATTGTAAGTGCCTTCGATGCAGATGGATGGTCAACATCTGGTTGAACACCGTAAGAATGCCCCTTCCATGCAAAATCAAAATTATGAGTAACAAACTGATCCTCGCGCAGATATTCCTGCACAATGCTTCTTTGCCACGTCAAAAATTCCGTTACAAGACTTCTTTGAAACTGCTCAAATGCACAGCCAAGGCTTCCATTTATAGTACCTCTTACACTTGGAAACTGCTCCCAGCTATTAATTCTGTTACTCCAGTAATCCAGTCCGAAATCGTGATTGAATCTCTCAATATCTCCCTGATACTGCTTCTTAATCCATGATACAAATGCCTGCTGTACATTTTCGCTGCTCGTACCAAAATGCTTTGTCTCATTGTCAAGCTGAAATCCAATAACGCAGGAATAGTCCTTTACCACTTCCATCAGCTTACGAATAATACGCTCGCAGTAGAAACGGTAAGCGTGATGTGTTATGTCCATAATCTGACGCGCACCGTATGGACGTCGCCCACTCTTATCTGTCACCATGATATCCGGATACTTTTTTGCCATCCAAGCTGGTATTGCATATGTTGGTGTTCCGATAATAACATTAATTTTTTCGCGTTCACAAGCTTCTAGTACCTTTGTGACATGAGAAAAATCAAACACTCCGTCTTCTGGCTCTTCTGTGCTCCAAGTCGACTCCGCAATCCTGATTACATTGATTCCTGCCTTTTTCATCATAGCAAGATCCTTGTCAAGCCGTTCATACGGCATATACTCATCATAATATGCACATCCATATAATAAATGATCCATCACGCTTTCCTCCCGCTGTTTTTTAATTTATTTCTCCTGCCACTTACGCACCATGGCAATCTCTCTTGCATAACCGTCATCCTCGTTAGGTGTCTCAAGAATAAATGGACGACCCTGAAGCGCCGGATGAGTGACAACTCTTCTTAAAGCTTCCTCGCCAATTTTTCCAAGACCAAGCTTTTGATGGCGATCCTTATGTGCACCGCAATCATTCATGCTGTCATTTAAATGTACAGCACACAGCTTGTCAAGACCGATCAGACGGTCAAACTCAGAAAGAACTTCATCAAGATGATTAACGATATCATAACCGCCGTCCCACACATGACATGTATCAAAACAAACACCGAGTTTTTCCTTACATGAAACACGATCCATGATCTCTTTTAATTCCTCAAAACTTCTTCCGACCTCACTTCCCTTTCCGGCCATAGTCTCAAGTAAAATCGTTACGCTTTGTGTACTGCTTATGCACTCATTTAACGCCGCTGCTATAAGCTCAATGCCGGCTTCGCTTCCCTGACCAACATGTGAGCCTGGATGAAAATTGTAAAAGGCACCTGGCAGATATTCCATACGCCTTATATCATCTTTTAGCATCTCCACAGAAAATTTGCGAATATCCTCCTTTGCTGCACAAACATTCATTGTATATGGTGCATGTGCAACAAGAGGACCAAATGAGTGATCTTTCATCAGGGTCAGAAGACGCTGTACATCTTCATCTTTTATCTCTTTTGCGCTTCCGCCTCTTGGATTTCTTGTGAAAAATGCAAACGTATCGCCGCCAAGCGCTACTTCCTGTTTGCCCATCGCCTCATATCCCTTTGACGAAGAAACGTGATTTCCAATATAAATCATTCTCTATACTCCTATCACTCAAGCGGCAGACCAATTGTATAAACACCATTAAAAACACCGCCAACCTCTAGCATTCTTTCATATGCGCGCTCCTGAAGTGTACCTGTGAAATCATCTGCATCGCATCTTCCATGCCATGGCTCTAAGCATACAAATGGTGCATCGCTCGTTGGCGACCACAGTCCAAAGATTGGCTCATCAAACTGCAT
The DNA here is from genome assembly GCA_003478935.1 of Firmicutes bacterium AF25-13AC. Lineage (GTDB taxonomy): Bacteria > Bacillota > Clostridia > Lachnospirales > Lachnospiraceae > Anthropogastromicrobium > Anthropogastromicrobium aceti. Next base: position 113,696 of record QUFP01000003.1, on the reverse strand, counting down.
AACTACATACTCCTGTCCATCCGGATAAGCCAGTGCCAGACGTGATGCCTGATCATCCTTTGAAATAATAGCATCTCTTGAAAACAGATCAGCTGTAAGCGGCAGGTCACGCGGCAGTACAAGAGTATCATCTCAAGTGCCATTGCATTTTCTGTAACACGATAGCAGGTAAATGTTCCTTCAATATTATCGCCCACGTGAAGATGATCTGTATCTGGACCAGCCTCTAGTGTCATACTGGTGAAAAATGCCGGGTGTGCACCAATTGAAAAATACATTTCTTTTGTATCTGTGTTGATTACATTCCAAAGTACAGTTACTTCTGTTCCCTTTAACTGATAACCAACCTCAAGACGGAATGTGAATGGATAATTTTCCATTGTCGTCTCGTTAGATACAATTGAAAACCACAGCGTATCCTGTGTCTGACTGTCCAATGTAAATTCCATATCTCTCGCAAATCCATGCTGTGTCATTGTATAAGTCTTTCCATTATAGCGGTACTCTTTGTTTTTCACACCGCCGACAAACGGAAACAGAATTGGAGAATGACGCTTCCAATACTTTGGATCTCCATCAAATAAATATTCCTTTTTTGTCTTCTTGCCAACCAGACGCACAAGCTCTGCGCCGTGACTTGCAACCTCCAGATAAATGTGTTCGTTTTCTAATTGATATACTGCCATTTTTTCCTCCTACATATTTTTTATTGTATTCATTGCATCTTCATAGCTGGTAAACACATGTCCATTCATTTTATTTCGCACTGCACCGTCAATATTTTCCTGTTTGTCATCAAAAAACAGACATTCTTCTGGCTTTAATGAAAATAATTCAAATAACTTCTGGTAGATCGCATCATCTGGTTTTATCATCTTGTAGCGAAATGATAATAGCACACCATCTGCCTGATCAATAAATGGAAGCTTTTCTCTGCTGTCATGCAGCTGCTGATCACTGAAATTGGACAATAGATACACACGATATCCCATTGACTTAAGCTTTGGCACCCATGTGCTTGTGTACGGATACTCACCAACTGTACCATTTATATTTTCCATTACCATATAAATTTCTTTTTCAATACCAGGATCGTTCTCAATGAAGCGAGCCAAAAGTTCTTCTTTTGTCAGAACACCTCGGTCAATCTCGTTCCAGTCATCATTTAAAAAGACTGCATCTGCCAGACGTTTCTTTATTTCATCTGAAAATCCAAAATGATCCAGATGCTGCCGCCATGAAAACGGAATCAGTACATTTCCAATATCTAATACAATATTTTTAATCATTACTTTTTTCCTTTCTCAAGTAAACAAACTGTTTCCACATGTTCAGCCTTTGTCCACGGGAACATATCGACTGGTGTTGCTTGCTTTGTGTGATAGCCTTTCTTTGCCAGATATTTAAGATCTCTTGCCAGTGTCTGCGGATTACAAGAAACATATACAATGCGCTTTGGATTTAAAACAGCAACTGAATCCATAAATGCTTCACTGCTTCCGCTTCTCGGTGGGTCCATGAAGACAACATCGGCATGACTTCCCTCCTCTGCCATCTGTGTCATCTGTTCTCCTGCATCTCCCTGAAGAAAATGAATATTTGTCACATGATTTGCTCTCGCATTGGCAATTGCATCCTTTACAGCGAGCGCATTTAATTCAATTCCAAGTACAGTTTTTGCTTTTGATGCTGCAGTCATTCCAATAGTTCCAATTCCACAGTAAGCATCAATCGCAATTTCCTCACCTGTCAGATTTGCCAGCTCAACAGCCTTTTCATACAGCTTTTGTGTCTGCACTGGATTAATCTGATAAAAGGACTGCGCTGAGATACGAAAACGGTTATTGCAAAGCACATCTTCAATATAGCCCTTTCCGTACAGTACAATATTTCTATCGCCAAGCACCATACTTGTCATCCGGTCATTTACATTTAATACAACACTTGTAATCTCTGGATGCATCTTTAAAAGTGCTTTCACAAAGTTATTTTTTGATGGGAACACTGGTGAAGTAACAACAAGAATCACTAGCACTTCACCTGTTGTAAAGCCTCGTCTGATCATAACATGGCGCAGCAGACCATAACGTGTGCGCTCACTGTAAATCGTAATCTTAAATGATTTGAGCAGTCCTCTTATATCACATATAATCTGATCTGCGGTCTGATCCTCTAACAGACAGGAATCTACCGGCACAACACTGTGACTTTTCTCCTCATAGATTCCAGAAAAAATTTCGCCTTTTTTATAGGAAAATGTTGCTGTCACCTTATTGCGGTAATGGTATGGATTTTTCATTCCGATAATTGGATTTACCGGACAAATTCCTTTTAGTTGTGTTCTCACATACTGTTCTTTTTCTGTAAGCTGTTTCTCATAACTTCCGTTAATATAAGTGCAGCCGCCGCACATACCGGCCGCTGCACACTTATTTGCATTTTTTGTCTTCAATTTAGTTTTCTCCATCTGTTGATTCATCTGTTAATTCATCTTTTGACGCATCTTGTTCCTTACTCTCGTCCAGATCGCATTTTGACAGAATCTGACTGCTTAATCCCTGCAAAGATGCCAGATTAAACTCCTCGTTTCCAGATACAGACATACCATGGCGCGCTGCCAGATCACTTGTGTAATCAGCCAGCGGATATGTTGTGACAATGTCATAATATTCACTAGATTCTCTCTGCTCATAATGAGTTACAACAAAATCAAGTGAGTAATCTGAAATATGAGTTCCATCCTCTTCCTTACTGATTGTTACATTCGCCTGACCGCCAAGCATATTTTCCACTGTATTCTGGATTGACTGGAAATTGCCAAGTGAATAATAAACAAGAGTACGATCTCCATTTTCTGCTGTGATCCATTTAACAGGTTCTACTACATGAGGATATGATCCAATAATCAGATCAACACCATTGTCCGCCAGAAACTGTGCCTGACGCTCCTGCTCCTGCGTGTAGTCCATGCTGTTTTGCTCGCCCCAAAATGGAAATGCGATAATAAAATCAGCTTCCTCTCTTGCCTGCTTTAATATATCAGACAGCCAATCCTCATCATACTGATTTAATAAATATGGACTTGCATCCAGATCAGCTGTCTGGTTAGAACCATAGCTATAATTAATCATTGCAATCTTAATGTTATTTGTCTCCACATAAACAGGCTCATCCTTAGCCTCTCTGGAGTTATTTACACCAAGAAGCGTAATATTCGGATATTTTGTACTAAAATAGCTCATCATCGTATTCAGGCCGGCACTGCCTTCATCCATGATATGATTATTAGCAGCAAGAACAACATTGATTCCTGCATCTGCCATACCATCCGCAAGTTCCACTGCAGTGTTGAAAATACCTGTCTCAGTAGAGGTTGCTCCAAGCTCCATACCACCTAACACAGTATCCTGACTAATCACAGCAAGATCGGCTGCCTTAAAGATATCAGCCATATTTGCAAAATGCTTAGTAAAATCATATGTTCCATCAGCTTTCTGTGCACTTAATGTACAGGAACGATGCATAAGATTGTCTCCTACTGCGACAAGCTTAGCACTAGTTGGCTTAAACACCTCCTCCGTAACCGCTTCTGTATCTGCCTGTACCTGATTTGTCGGTGCCTGTCCATCCACATCAATCGGATATCCCGGATCTTGTACCGGTGTCTGTGAACTAATACTTGCCTTAGCACTCTTAAAACCAGCTAATAAAATACTTCCATAATGGTATCCAAAATAACCAATTACAGCCACCGTAACTAGCATCTCTATTCCCAGTATCATATATATAATTTTAAAAGAATCCTTCTTTTTCTTGCGGGATTTACTCATTCTTCTATTACTGCAGCGTTCTCACTGCACTCCTTTCCATTCTTTATGGGAATTTCCCCTTTGATACCAGATTGCATCGGCTTTTGGAGCTTTTAGCCTTGGTATCACCTTATGATATCCACGAATTGCTCCGTTGCTATGCAACTTTCGCAATTCTAAAAACATTCGGATTCGCTGATTTTCCTTGAAAATCGCTGCATCCTCATGTTTTTGCGGGTCCCAAGCTCAAAAACCTAATCGTGCAAGCACGAACGGCTTTTGGAGCTTTTGACCCTGATATCATCTTATCACATTATAAAACAGCAGGCATAATTTTACAAGATCTTTCTCTGAAATGTCAAGCATGAAAGTTACAGTTCACGGATAAACCAATATTACAGCATGACAAATTTCATTACAGTTCACAGGACGCCCATTCGCAAAACCGCACGTTCCGTGCGCCGTTGCTTCGCAACTTTGTTTTGCTCATTAACGGGCGTCCACTTCGTCCTACTGATCTGACAAATTTCTATGCAAACATCGGTGTACAAGGGGTACAAACAAGATAAAATAGAAATGAGGGGCGATAGAGCGGAAATGTCAGATTTTCCACTCTATCTGAACACGGTCGCTGGTGGCCTTGATTGTAGAGATCAAACCATCGGCGGCTTTTCTTTTGTCGTCAAAATCTATGCTATCCCAGTTATCGAGATAATAGGATAACTTCTTTATCTGCTGGGGAGATATGGTTTCAACGCTCAATTCGGCGATTGCTTTTGAAATGGTCTGGCGTCGGGTGTCCAGTTCTTCAATTTTTTTGTTGGCGTAGGCAAGCAAGGTCGCATTGGCTCCGGTCAGCGTATCCAGCAGCTTTTCAATTTCTGCCTCCACCTGTGCCAGTTCCACTTGATAGGCGGTCAGCTTCGGATTGACTTTTTCCTCCCTGCCGTGGAGTATCTGAAAGTCTTTGAACTTCTCCTGCATGGCCGAGAAAATGAATTGCTCAAATTCTTCTTTACGGATTTTCCCGCAGCCCGGACAGCCTTTGTTTTCCGTCCGTTTGGTACAGCGGAAATATCCGGTACTGTTTGGTACATGTGTGGCTTTCAGCGCATACCCACAATGCCCGCATTTGATTTTTCCGGCCAACCAAGTGTTCTTCGGTTTCCGTCCCTGCTGGAAGGTGGTATTTGCCATAAGTTTTTTCCGGCATTTCAGCCATGTATTAGAGGAAATGAGTGCTTCATGGGGAGCGATAACAAGTATCTGGTCTTTTAAGCACCTGTCCTTGTCCTCCTTCACATCCCGCCCCTGATAGAGATAGCAGCCGTTTGTTCCGGCAAAGTCGGAAGCGTCATTGACAATCGCTGCGCCCTGGCTCTTGAAAAATTCGTACAGCTCCAAATCGGCCTGTGCGTAAACGGGGTTTCTTAAAAGCTGGGAAAGAAATGTACGGAACATGGATTTGCCATAAATTTTTATGTCATGTTCCTCGAAGTATCGGGTAATATCTCCGAAGGAGGTTTCCGGTTCAGCGTACATTTCAAACATCAGCCGAACATGGTCGGCGGCTACGGGGTCGGCAACCATTTTCTTTGTGCGGATACCCTCTACCACAGTAGGCTCTAACTGATAACCGTATGGCGCCTGTCCGCTCATGTGAAAGCCTTTCAGGCACCGTGAATAGTAGGCGTCTGTGACACGCTTCTGAATTGTCTCACGTTCAAGCTGGGCGAATACAATGCAGATATTCAGCATGGCCCGGCCCATCGGGGTCGAAGTATCAAACTTTTCCGTGGAGGATACAAACTCCACATCGTACTCTTGAAACAGCTCCATCATCGTTGCAAAGTCCAGAATAGAGCGGCTTATACGGTCCAGCTTGTACACGATGACCCGCCGAACCTTTCCCTTGCGGATCTCGCCCAGCAGCTTTTGAAACTCCGGTCTGTCCGTGTTCTTACCGGAATAGCCTTTGTCCTTGAATACCCGGCAGCTCCCGCCTTTCAATTCATACTTGCAAAAGTCGATTTGACTTTCAATGCTGATACTGTCCTTGCGGTCTACTGACTGTCTTGCGTAAATACAATCTTCTCTGATAAATTCCATATTGGGCTCCTTTCCTTGTTGGAATGGAGCTACCAACCTTACAACTATATTATACCATCAGCAGCCCCGGACAACAATGTTGCGAATGATTAGGGAAATCTGTCCCTATATTTGCTGAACACCTCGTAAAGACAACGCTCAATTTCTTTTTTGCGCTGTTCTTTCTCCTTCGGGGGAAGTACCGGCGTGAGGCTTTCCAGCACAATGATCTTCCCTTGAAATGCGACAGACTTTGTTTCTCGTTCATAAGTGACAGCTTGCGTCATTGAAAACCTCCTTTGCGAAAGTGCGTGTATATATCAGCCTTTCCCACTTGTCCCGTGGGGAAATGTCAAAAGACGGCACCCAGCAGGTGCCGCCCTTTGAGCTTTCTCCACTTCGGGTCAATGTGGCCCAAGGTCAGTAAGGACTGGAAAGGTACTTTTCTTTGGCGTCCTCCTCGCTGTTGAGGTCGAATACTTCATAAAGCTGCCCCACAACACGCCGTATATCCTTCTTTGAAAATCCGCAGTCCTCCATTGCCATAATGACATAACCACGGCAGGCGTCATTGCTCCATTCGTCCGGTTCCAAGCCGGGGATCATTCCAAACGCATTTCCCATAAAGTGCTCCTTTTTTGAAAAGATGGGGAGCCACGCCGGATCGGTTGGCCTATCATCAGACAGCATTGCCGGGGGCTCCCCATAGGTTTTCACTTCATTTCAGACACACCGGACGGGCATAGGCTTCATGCCCCATAGTATTTCAACTCTCCCCATTCTGATGGCAAGGCGTTCTCATTGCCTGCGACGGCTCACGGCTTGCAAGGCCGCTTCAACGCTCGGACTGTGACTAAACGCAAGTATCCGGGTTCTGCGCCTGTTCCGGTGGAGCCAGCCTTGCCCCACCTATGGCATGGACCTGTTCGCTCGCTCAGTTTTACAAAGACTGTATTCTTTGAAATCCGAGGTCATGGCGGGTCTGTCACACAGCGCGTTCCCCTTCGTATCCGGGTGTCTTTTTATTCAATTTTCAATCTGCATGAGGCTTGTCTGAGCCTCGGGCCATTGTGTCCCGAAGTGTTTTGCCTCTCATAAGCCATTTCATTTTCCGGCCTAAATCGGTACGCCTTACAAAGAATTTTTCAAAATTTTTTCTAAGCGCCGCAGACCTCGCTCGATTGCGACACGAACCACTTTTTCATGGACGCCCTCTGCCCGGGCAATGTCCTGTTTGGTCATGCCGAGAATGAAATGAGCGTAAATCCGTTTTACCTGTTTGTCCGGCAGACTGGAAATCGCTGCGTGAAGCTCCTGCATGGTCACTTTCCGCTCATACAGTTCATGGGGAGATAAGGCGACAAAGACAGCTTCATGCTCCAGCCCGTCATCCCGATCAAGGGAATAGTAGGCTTTGTGGCGGTATGTACGCAGCCGGTAGGCAGCCTCTTTACGATCAAACTCTTTGAACATTTCTGCAACTTCTTCCGATACTTCCATGAAGCAATCCGATGTATAGAATGGGTAATAGTCCCGCAAATTGATAATAGCCATATTGACCTCCGTTTCGGTTGTTGGTTGACGAGTGACCGAAACGAAGGCGGCGGGGAGCGGCACCGGGGAATGACTTCGGGCCAACATGACCCGAAGCAGCCCCATAAGAACACAAAAGCGCCCGGGCGGCATGAAGCCACACGGACGCATGAAATTACACATTCATTTATGTATCGTCTGATTTCACATTCATAACCAGACTGTCCCGGAGGGGGAGTTACGCTTTTTTTAACTGGTGCAGATCATGGATACTGCGAAAAAGAGAAAAGGACACGGCAAAATAACCTCCAATCGGCTACCGTGTCCCTGCAAGTCGTCATTGGTTTGTGTAGACGCAAAGAAACGGCGGCTCTGAAAATCAAAGCCGCCGTTTCATAAGGCGCGTGAAAATATGTCTGCTCTACGACGGCTTTTTTTTTCTTTTGCCGTCGTCCAGCAGAGTATTATTCAATATTTAATTCAATGTTTCCAGTGAAATTCTCACATTCAATACCGATATAGTTTCCACCTTCAGGGAGTGTAATTGTATCACTATATGTTCCGGTTGTTTCAAACAAAGTGACTGCTTCATCAGCTCCAGAAATCCAAAATACTTTTGCAGTTCCCTCCGTAACCTCCAGCGCGCAGTCAATAGCCAGATCCTTACCAGCTTCACGCTTTATGGAAGTTCCGCCGAACAAATACTCTGTATCTGAAAAATCCTCATAGTTGGCTGTATAGCTTCCTGTATAATCATCAATTCCTTTTTCTTTCGTACCTTGTAAGGATGAATTTCCGGTAAGCGCTATGGAACCAGCAGACTGAACAATATTGTTATACTGATCGAGAAATTCGTCTTTTGTACAACCTGAAAGCACAGAAGCACCCAATAGTATCAGGCATAATGATAAAACTATTTTCTTCACAGCTATCACCTTCCTTTCCTGCGTACAGCACGCTTTCCTTTTCCCTTGGCATTTGCCTGTTTACGGGATTTCATTTCTTTTTTGTTACTGGACATCAGTAACAACAGCACCGCCCAGAGAACCATGATGCCAATCCCAATGACCGCCAACAAAGGGGTTGAGGATGTGGTTGTTCCGGCATATTCACTCATGTCAAATTCCACTAAAATCAGCGCAGCAGAGAACGGATAGATGCTGGCAAGGATACCACTTTTGAAAAACAACATGCTGTATCCAAGGAAGAACGCCAGAATGGAACCGCCCAGATATGCCCCTCGGATCTGCCCAAAAATCAGGATCAGCGGCATACAGACCAAATAGGTCGTCAGAGCCGCTAACACGATCTGCGTACCTCCATGAAAAAACACTTCCGCTGTCAGTCCCGATAATCCAACCGTCAATCCAGTAATCAAGGTAATGCCAACGCTGTATATTCCCAGCAGAACTGCAAGCATACCGACTAAAAGTAACTTAGCTCCCAACATTTTCGGCATAGAAACAGGAATTGTCATGATGTTTTTCAGTGTATCATGAGTGGATTCTCTGTCTATAAGCCATCCTCCGATCATTACCAGTGAAATTGGAAGGAATATCTGAGTGTTTCCCCAAACAACATTTTCAAATAGTGCAGAAAAATCATAATTTGGATTTCGGTACTCTGCCTCCACAATCAACTGACTTCCATACTGAACCAAAGGACAGAGTGCAAGCGCCACCAGTCCTACCAAAAGAATCTGGCACCGGCGCAGTTTCAGTAATTCCGATTTTAATAAGTTCCACATAGTCACACCCCCTTAGATTTCCTGTCGCTGGTAAACAAATGCAATCAGCGCAAGAAATACAATGGCTTCCACAATAATCACACCGAATACCTGAACACCATTCAGAAAATACGGACTGACCCGTTCCAACAAATCTGCCAACTCCGCACTGGTCTGGCTTTGGTCATAAAATTGGAATGTCCAGCGGAAGGCCAGCGGCCCCGGAAACAGGGTTCCTATGTTCAAACCAAAAGGCTGTGTGAGAAACATATCGTTCATGGAAAGGATATAATTCGCAATCGTATAGAAAAAGGTAATCACGACAGACACGATATAGTTTTTATTAAGAAGAACAACGAGCAGAATACAGGGAAGTGCGCCCACCCACATAATCAGCCCTTCTTCAATTCCAACGCCAAACAAGGTCCAAAACCCAACCGGTTTCCAACCCTGAAACAACAAAACCGCAAGATTTACCAATCCTCCAACTGCCATAAAGCCAACGGCAAACAACAGTAAAACCAGCATCTTGGACAGCACCAGCTTGGTTCTATTTACCGGTACGGTAACAAGGTTTTTCAGTGTGTCATTATCAAGTTCCTCAAACAACAGATTCGAAGCCAGTATCACAAGAAGCGGCATCAAAAGCAAATATGCACTAAGCTGGAATAGGCTGGACATCACTCCATTTACAGCATCCACATCAGTGTTTACATCTGCCAGAAAGAAAGCATAAGCCAATGGCATGAAAACAGAAAGCAGTAGGGAAATAAATACCAATGGCTTCCGTTTCAATTTCAAAAATTCGCATTTGATTAGTTTAAGCAATTCCTTCGCCCCCTGTCACACGCTTGAAGTAATCTTCAAGACTTTCTTCACAGGTATGTGCTTCTGATACCTCCAATCCGTTTTCTACAAAAGCAGTTACAATTTTCCCCACGGGTAGCTCCATATTGTGTAGACGCAGATTGTGGTCGTCTTGTATGGAAAAATGGGTTTCGTGGAAATTGCGTTCCAAAATTCTTGCCGCCTGTGCAGTATCAGAGAGCGTAAACCGGATATGTTTACTGCTTTTTTGCTCCAGCTCAGCAAGGCTTTCTTCTTCCAGCAATGCACCGTGGTCAATAATTCCAATATCGTCAGCCAACAAGGAAATCTCCGAAAGAATGTGACTGGAAATCAAAATGGTTTTTCCTCTTGCGTCGCAAAGCTCCCGAATAAAGGATCGTACTTCTGCAATACCGATGGGATCGAGACCGTTGATCGGCTCATCCAAAATCAAAAGCTCCGGATCGTGCATGACTGCAAGGGCAATCGCCAACCGCTGCTTCATGCCAAGAGAGTATTGCGAAAACAGCTTTTTATCCTTGTAAGGTAGCCCGACTAAATCCAGAGCGTCTTTGATGGCATGATTGTTTGGTACTCCACGCAGGGTAGCAAAGATACGCAGGTTCTCCGTACCGGTCAGATTGGGATAAAAACCAGGGGACTCAATCAAACTGCCAATGCGGGGCAGCAACTTCTTTTCATTTCCTTGCAAAGACTTTCCCCAGATTTTGACCTCACCGGAAGTAGGCTTCGTTAAACCCAACAGCATTTTCATAGTTGTGGTTTTTCCGGCTCCGTTTCTACCCAACAGACCATAAATTCTCCCACGCTTGACATGGATATTTAAGTCAGCCACACTCTTTTGTGAGCCGTATTGCTTTGTCAGATTTTTTGTTTCAATAATATAATTTGAATCCATATTCAAAACCTCCTGTTCTGTAAGGTATTCTATCACGCCAATCTTGCATTAACCTTGCCGCAACCTTGCATTAACCTTGCAATTTGAAATTCGGCTAAAATGACAAGAGTTCCCGCCGTAAGGACGGGAACCCGCTTAAATCTCCAAAGGAAAACGCAACACAAATTCAGTTCCCTTTCCCGGAAAACTTTCAACTGTTATGCTTCCACCCATCTTTTCTACAAGCTGATGTACAATAGAAAGACCAAGTCCGCTGCCTTTTTCAGAGCGTCCTTTATCACACTTATAAAGCCGTTCAAATATGTGTTTCAAATCTTCTTTCTCAATTCCCACTCCATTATCCGCCAGCAACAGCTCCATGCTGTTTTCCTTCTTCGATAGGGAGATTTTAATTTTGTCCGCATGGCTATGAGCGATTACATTTTGAATAAGGTTATTGATGATCCTCATATAGCTATCCATATCCAATCTTACCCGGACAGGCTGTTCAGGAATATCAATGTCATAATCAACCTGTTTATCCTCAAAAATCGGTATCCAGTCGATCAGAATATTTCTTGTCAGCTCTGCGGTCTCAACGCTCTGGATCTCCAAAGCAAACTCGTTGGAATTTAACTTGAACCAGTCAAAGAGTACATCAATGTATTCTTTCAGATCATGGGCTTTCCGTCGGGCGGTTTCAATATAATCATCCCGGTCTTTTCCTGTGACCAGTCCTTTGTGTGTAGCGTCAAGATACCCAAGCAGAGTAGTAAGGGGCGTTCGCACGTCATGGGAAAGGCTTGTCATAAGCTGGCGGTTGGTTTCTTCTGTCTGCCGTACAGTTGAAAGTCTGCTTTCATAGGCCACAACGATCTCATTGATTTCATAGGCAAGAGGTGCTGTCAGTTCATTTGTTGCGGATAGAATACGCCGGTTGCCATTTCCGTTTTTCACATCAACCAGCGCATCGGTCATTTCTGCTATTTGTTTTTTTACGCGCCGAACGAGAACGATGGAGGTCAGCACAGCCAAAACAGCAATCACAATGGACAAGAAAACGATGATTTCCATGATGGCTACACCTCCTTATTAAACCGGTAGCCAATCCCTTTGACCGTTTGTATATATTTTGGGCTTGAAGGATTGACTTCTAATTTTTTACGAAGCCGACTGATAATCGCCATAATGTTACTGTCATCATAGAAATATTCTTCGCCCCAAACTTCCTCATAAATCTGCTGTTTGGTCAAAATTTTTCCTTGATGCTTTGCACAGTACAGGAGCAGATCAAATTCCTTTGGTGGAAGTTCAAAAGTGCCATTTTCCGTCGTAACAGAACGATTTTCAAGGTCAATTTGCAATCCATCAAAATCCAGTTTTTGCACAGCTCCGGCTTGATGATTAAAACGGGTGTAGCGGCGAATAAGGGACGCAATACGGGCAATCAGTTCGTCCATGTCAAACGGTTTTGTCAGATAATCGTCCGCCCCGGCCCGTAAGCCCCGTACTTTAGAAATGCTGTCATTTTTAGATGTGAACATCAAAATCGGTAAGCTGTACTCCTTGCGAATTTCTTCCAGCGTTTCAAAGCCATCCATACCAGGCATCATCACATCCAGCACCACAAGCTGATACTCCTGCTCTTTTAATTTCTGCAAGCCCTCTTTTCCGGTATTACAAAAATCGGCTGCTATATTTTCCGTTTGTACGCTGCGCTTAATTAAGGCACACAGTTCTCTGTCATCATCTATAATCAGGATTTTATTCATGGTGCAACTCCTTCCCTTGTTTTGTCCTTCCGTCAATCGGCTTTTCTGCGTTCTTTGGGATCAGCCAAACACCAGCCATTTTTACAGCACCGGGGATACGCCCTCCGGCACAATAATAATTTACTCTACGAGGTGTCACGCCCCACTTTTCGGCGGCCTCTTTCAATGTCATATAGTCCATTTCGCACCTCCACAGGATATATTATAGTTCTCTACCTCGAATAATACAAGTTAGAGCCTACATGGATGCGAAACAAAATACTACTTAATGTAAAATCTCATTACATTCTCATAATTCAACCAGAAATGTAGAATGATATAGGGTGATATGAGAATGAACCAAGATGAAAGAAGGTTTGACTTTCACGGCCTCGGGGCAGCGCTCAAAAGAGCCAGAGAAGAAAAGGGCTGGACACAAGCCTATGTTGCGGAATTAGTAGACCGTGACTCCCGTACCATTATGAATATTGAGAACAAAGGTCAGTATCCCAGCTTCGACCTTTTTGTTAAACTCATTACCATGTTTGACGTTTCAGTTGACCAGTTTATTCATGCGGACGGAGGGGCAAGGTCAAGCTCTTGCAGAAAGCACATTGATGTGCTTCTAAACTCCATGAATGAAAAAGAGCTTGTCGTGATAGAAGCCACAGCCGAGGGCATTAAGAAAGCCAGAGAAACGGAGGTTCCAGAATAAGGGCCTCTGTTTTTTTGTGCCATTTTAAGGGCTGCCGCTAAGTGGCAAGCAATGCCTCTGTGGCCACAAGTGGCACAAAGGCGGCTTGTTGGGGCTCGCCCCAAACCCGTATCTTCGGGCCAACATGGCCCGAAGTGTCAGCGTCGCTTTGCTCCTTGTTTTCATAACCTTAACGCTCCTTTTCCTGCTTTCTTCCCGGTTCGGTGTAGCCCATCAGAGTGTCAATGTTCGCTTTGATCGTGACGATCTCCTGCATATCCCGTCGTGCCTTTTGATATTCTCCATAGAGCTGTTTTTTCTTTGCTGTGAGCTTACGGCCTTCTTCCTTCAGCACATCCATTTTGGGGAGCTTCGCCCCGCCCAGCAGAGAGTGCATTTCCGCTTGTGCAGCCCGGTACAGTTCAAGGTCGGCCTCATGCTCCGCAAGGAATTTCCGGCTGTACTTCGTCGCCTTATACTGCTCAAAGGCTGGACGGGTTTTGGCATACTGAACCGTTGCGGCCTTTAGCCCGGCATTGGTTTTCATGGCCTGTTCCGTCTGCTTGACCTGCTCGGAAATGGTATGAAAACGGTCTGCTGCCTCGGTGGCTTTCTGTGCCAACTGCTCATAATCGGTCAGGCCATTGTCCTGTATATAGGCAAGAGCGACGGCCATCTGCTTAATGTTAAATACCTTCGCCCAGCGTTCATATCCCGGCCCCTTACCGGCAGCCAGCTTTGCTTGAATATCCACCGCCAGACTGATTTTCCGCTCCGAGCGCCCGGGGCGTTTTTCTTTGCCCTCAATGGCGGACAGAACATCTTGCAAGTCGTAGCCGTCCCCCAGCGTGGAGGCACGCAGACGGGTGAAGCGTTCCTGTCCCTGCCCGGTCAGCCGGAAGCTGATACCGCCGCCCCGAACCGTCTTGACCTCATACCCGGCCCGCTTCATCAAATTGAGAAATTCGTCCAAATCAGCGGGGCGTTCCGCCAACGCAGTATCAATGGCAAGGCGCAGCCTGTCCTGATAGGAAAGCGGCCCTTTCCGGTCTTTCTGCCACTCTCCATAGTTCCGATACTTGCCCTTGCTCCGGGGCTTCGGGTTCTCCACGATGGATAGCCCGTTTTCAAGGCACAGCCTGTCAGAGAGCCGCCGAAGGGCGAAGCTGGAGCCCAAAATTTCGGAATTTCCGGGTGCAGTCAAGGGTGGTGGAGTTGTAATAAATGTGACAATGGATGTGCTGCTTATCGGTGTGCGTGGTAACGATAAAAGCGTGCCGCCCCTTTGTCCAGCGCATAGCCAGCTCATAGCCGATACGGTTCGCCTCCTTCGGGGTGATCTCGCCCGGATAGAAGGATTGTCGTATCTGATAGCACAGCACATTATTTTCTTTCTTCTGTTCCCGGCCCGTCATAGCGGCATAGCTGGCCTTTGCCAAAAGGAACTCGTCCGCCACGGTGGCCGGATCACATTCATAAGCGGAGATATACTTTCCGCTTTCTGTTTTCTCCGGGTCCTTGCCATAGTCCAGACAATCCCGGATAGCCTCAGCAATCGTTTCGCCTTCGCCCGCATGGCGCTGTAACAAAGTTGTGGTAGCCAAAAATCATTCCTCCTTTCCATGAGAAAGGGGCGGCCCATTCAGACCGCCCCGACTTCGGGCCAGTATGGCCCGAGGCTGCTTAACTTGCCAGAAACCGGTACAGAGCGGATTTGCCTCCGTCCAGCGCCCAAAGAAGAGAGCCCGCCGCCGCTTGCAGTCCATACGGCGAAAGAAGGAAGGCAAGAAACAGAAATACAATCCCGCCTATGGGCGTCGGCGTGAAAAAAAGAGCGACACCCAGCACCGCCAGGATCACAGAGGCAATCGTCAGCAGGACGGCACAAATCTCAAACAGAAACACCAGCAGAGCCGCCAGAAGGGACAGCGCCAAAGCAAAGGGAGCAACCAATATTTTCAGCAGTATCTTCATCTTCAAAACCTCCTTTATCTATCCTTTCTACCTCTATTTTATCATGCCTGCCCGGGGACATAAATGTTGCGAAAGATTAGTAAATCCTGTCCCAAACCTTCGGGTCATACTGGCCCGAAGTGGTAAAAAAAGAGCAGGGCGGCAAGCCCCGCAACGGAAGCCTGCCGCCCTCGTCTTACTTTGCCACCAGCTCGGAAAGCTCCCGCAGCACCTTTGACACCTCGCTCCACAGTTTTTCATAGTCCCGCTTCAATCCGTCGATTTCCTCCGGGTACACGCCATAGGTGTGTGCGTGTATGGCAACCTGATTGAGATTGTTAGAACAGCGCCGTTGCAGAGAGATCAGCTCTTTTACGGGCGCAAGGTCGATGTGCAGGATATACCCATTCAGAGCCATTTTCCGTACATAAGCCCCGGCGTTGGAAATGCCCACCTCAGCATCCGTTCATGGATGGCTGCCAGCTCGTCCGGCGTTACCATGACGTGCAGATGGACATTCCGCTTGCGGTTCTCCATCAGCGTTCCAGCTCCCGGCCTTTCCGGCGCTCTTTGGGCTCCTTTACCTTGTCCAGCGGCTTTGCGTCCAGCTCCGGGGGCGTGGGTGGGATGGGCGTATTGTTGGGTACGCCGTCGATCATGTTGCAGTTCTGCTCCGTGGAGAGCTCGGCGGTTTTCAGATAGTTGTCTTTTTCGTGCATGGCGATCCTCCTTTATCGTTCCTCATGGTTTTGATGGCTCCGCTTCTGGCCGGGCTCCTTCGGGGGGTCCTGCCCTCTGGTTCCTTCTTTGAGCCGGGCGGTAATGGATGGGCGCACCCGGTCAGGATTGCCCGGTGCTGGTTTCAGTTCATAATCCTCCATCTGCTTTTCGGTCAGCGGCTTTGCGTAGGTCAGTTCGCCCCATGCCATCAGCCTGCCGTCTGCCACAGGACGCCGCCTGTCATCGTCGTAGTTGACAATGGAAAGAGGCTGGTTATCCGGCGGCTTCGGGTAAGTTCCTATGTCCACGGGTCGCTGGGTGGAATAATAGCGGTAAACGCCCTCCGGTCCCAGCTCGGTATGCTTGACCGCCGCATGGTAAAGCTGCTGATAGTCGTCCACCCGGCGGTCAAAGTCCCTATGCGCCCACGCCTGACTGGTTCCATAGCGGCCCCAGTAGTAATCCCGATGGCCGTTTTCCCCCTCGGTAAACTGCCAGGTCACAAAGGGGCTCGGTGCTCCCGGATTATGCCCCAGCGCAAAGCCGTGTCCGGTTTCAAAGGTGGCAGCTTTCAAAATCACATATCCTTGTACTGTCTCCAAGAGATCCCTCCTTTCTGTGCCTCGGGCCAACATGACCCGAAGTGCTGGATGTTACGAAATAAGAGGGCAGACCGGGGAGGAATGTAATAAGATATTCCCACCCCGGAAACACCCTCAAAAAAGCCCGGAATGTCAAGCCTTTGGAGGCGGCAAATCGTAACAGCCGCCCGGCCTTTTCTCCCGCATTTTCCTCATGCGTTCCCGGCTTTTCCGGCGGTTCCCTTCGGCCTTGCAGGCGTCGGAGCAGTAGGCTTGACGCCCCTCGGGCAAAAATGCCTTTCCGCAGACCGCACAGGCCCGCAGCTCCGGGGAGATGCCTTCCGTTGTCAGCGACGCTTGAAGCTCCGGGTTAAGAGGTAGGACAGCCTCACGGAAATAACGGCAGTACGCCCCTGTCCAGCACTTGTGCAGCATATAGCAGGCACAGTCAAGAGGAAGGCACAGGCCGCTTTCCCGGTCATAGTTGGCGCACATCCCCATGACAAGAGAACGGATTTTCTTCTTCTCGTCACGGGTCAGCTCCCGGGCGTCCATTTAAGACTTCGGGCCACGATGGCCCGAAGGGCGGGGCTCCACGATCAGCGCCCGGAACTTCTTCCGGCACTGTTTTTTCTTTCCTTTGCACTCCTTGTAGTAACGGCATCCCTTACAAGGGTCGTCATTGTCCCAGCCGGGGTGCGGTACTTCCTTCATCATTCGTTCAAAAGGGCTGCTTGTAAAATTCATTCTCATTCCTCCGTATCTTCCTCCCACGGCGGGGTATCTTCGTCCTCGGGTTCCTCTGCGATCTCCTCCAGCTCCCCGTCCTCATATTCGCAGTAATCATCCTCCAAATCCGGGGCCTCATGCTTCGGCTTGTAAATCTTGAAATAGTAACCAATTCCACCGCCGGCCAGCACCACCGCGCCAATCAGGAGCAGAGAGAGAAGGGGGCTGTCCTTTTTCTCCGGCTCGGGTTCCGGTACTTCCTCCACCGGTTCGGTGGGCTTTGGCTCTGGCTCCGGGGTCACTTCTTTGGGCGGTTCCTTACCCTGTTCGGCAAGAGGCAGAAGATCGTCTGTGGTAACGGTATTGAGGAAATAGACGTTCTCGCTGGTTTTCTGTTTGTCGATCACCAGATAAAACACGCTCTCGTCTGCTGTGGTGATGGTGTAGAACTCCTTTCCATCCTCGTCGGTGGCGTTGTCCACCACGGTTCCCGTCCCGTCCGGGGTAAAGGGGTTCTGGGTTTCCGGCTCTGCTTCGGTTTCCACCGGGGCGGGCGTTGTCTCCGGCTGCGGCTCGCTGCTCTGGGCGTAGGCCGGGACCGTAAAGATCAGGCAACACAAAAGGCTGGAAGCCATCGCCGCCAGCCTGCGAAATTTAGTTTTCTTCATGGGCTGTGTCCTCCTTTTCGGGTGCCTTCGGCTTCGGGTCAGTATGGCCCGAAGTGATAAGGCTGTTTTTGGGGTCATTCAAAAAGGCTATAAGCTGGGCGGGCGTCAATTTGAGGGAGCGCACCGCCTGCACGATCTGGCTGTTTTCTTCCTCCTGTTTCTGCTTTTCCAGCTCCCGGATTTTGGCCTGCCACTCGGCAGCCTTCTCCCGGGCTTTTTCCAGTTCCTTATCGAGCTTGTCGATCTTGTTCATGCAAGGACTCCTTTCCTCTGGCTCACAAACGCCCGAAGGCATAGAAATGTGTTTGCCAGTAGCTTGAATTGATGTTTGCGTATTGGATGGGCGACCCACAATGGAGCATCATCCGTCGCCCACATAAATCCCGACATGGGACACAGGGCCGGGGCTGTCATAGGTTCCCGTGAAAAAGATAATATCGCCGGGCTTTGCCTCGGAGGGAGAAATGATGGCACACTGGTTATAAATGCCCTGCGCCGTGGTACGGGGCAGGTTGTGGACGCCGCTGGCCGTGTACACCCAGCAGACAAAGCCCGAACAGTCAAAGGAGGTGGAGGGGCTGGAGCCGCCCCACACATAGGGCCAGCCGATGTACTTTGTGGCTTCTTCCATGAGTGCCGCAAAAGCTGGGTCATCCAGCGCCTCGCCGGGTATCTCATAGCTGGGGCCGGTATCTTCGCCGCCGTTGTAAATCCCTTCCCACAGATAGGGCTTGTTGCCTTTGAGCTGCTGCATAACGGTGTAGATTTCCCGCTGCTGTTCGTCAAGCCTCGGCAGGATCACGGCGGGCAGCGTTTTGTTTGTGAGGGTCACATTGAGAATGTAATACTCATAGGGGACTTCCTCGGTGGTGGTTTCCCCTGTCTCCGGGTCGGTGCTGGTTTCGGTGCGGTAGCGTATCTCGACTTCCTCCGTCAAGGTCAGCTCATACTGTGCCTCAAAGATTTCTCGCAGTTCGTCCTGCACCTGTTCCCGGAAATAGACATGGTACTTTGCCGAGAGATAGGACGCCAGCTCATAGGGGTTATGGCCGATCTCGTCCACGGAATAGCGGTACTCGTCATAGCCGGGATGGGTGCTTTCGATGTTTGCCACCGTCTGCGCCAGCTCGTTTTCCAACGCTGTGTAGTCCTCGTCCACCCCCAGCAGGTCCGTATCCTCCGAGGCGTAGGAGGTGCCGGATAACGCATTGGCAAGGCCGCTGCCAAGCGTGGGAAAGATGGAGCTTACCGCCGACACAAGAAAACAGAGCAGCAACAGCAGGAGCAGGACCAGCACCGCCACGGGATGACGGGTCACAAACTGCGCCGCCCGACGGGTCGCAGTTCCCGAAGCGGCAGCGGTTTTCTTTGCGGCCTTTGCACCCTGTTTTGCAGCCGCCTTTGCCTCTTTGGAATACCGGCGTTTCAGTTTCCATTTCTGCTGCACACGGGAAAGCGGATTGCTGGTAAGCTCCGGGTGCTCGGAGGCCATCTTCTGAAAATCCACATTGGCCCGGGCTTTTATGTCCTTCCGTTCCCACTTTGCCACCTTCCGGGCAGGGTGTTCCTGCCAGCGGCGTTTGGCATAGCGGGTCAGTTTCCGGGTCCCGGCCTCTGCGGCCAGCTCGGATTTATGGGCTCCTTCCACACCCACATTTTCATGCTCGACCTCGTGTATCTTGTTGTGGACATAGAACCATGCTTCTGTACGGGCTCCCCGGACTGCCTTTTTTGCAAGCCCCGGCGGCTTCTTCGCTGCCCGTTTTGCCTCGGTCTTGTCCAGTTTCTCCCGGGCCTTTCCCAGCTTTCCCCCGGCGTGTTCCGCTTTTGCCTGTGCTTTCTGGTACTTGTCCTTTTTGCTCCCGGCCTTCTCGGCGGAGCCCTCCGGCTCCTGTGCCTTGCCGGTATCCTGCGGCCCGCCCGTTTCATCCTCCTGCCTCATGCGGTCAGAGGGACGGCTTTTCCGGCTGTCCTCTTGAAACTTGCCGCTTTTGGACTTCGGGCCATCGTGGCCCGAAGGACTGTCCTGCCCGGTATCCTCGTCCTCAAACCGCAGGCGTCGGGATGGTGCGGGGGAAGGCCCTTCCCGTTCAGCCGGTCCGGGGCGATTGCCCCCGGTATTCTCCGTCGGCCCCGGCCTTTGAAAATTCTGTTTGTCCGGTTTCTTTCCGATGATGTATCCCTCCTTTCCAAACCTCGGGCCATCATGGCCCGAAGTGTGTTATGCCCGGTTCATTTCCTGTTTTTTGTCCTCCGGGCGGGTGGTCATAATGGCGTACAGCTCTGTGTTCTGCGGGAAGCGGTCAACAAACGGGATGGTGGTGTTCCCGAAGAACAGCAGCCCTTCGCCGGAATTGGTATGGGTCACATAGGAAAGCTGGTGGGGGCTGATCCCAAGCTGTTTGGCTAAAATCTGCCGGTCCCCCTGTGCCTGCGAGAGCAGCACAAGGAAGTCCGAGTTTTCAAAGATGTTCTCAATCTCCGGGCTTGCCAGAAAATCCTTTACGTTCTGCGTTAAAGCACTGGGAACGCACCCTTTTTTTCGCAGCATTTTCCAGATCGCCACACAATAGCTTGCCGTCAGCCGGTCACGGAGTAGCACATGGAACTCGTCGAAGTAGCACCATGTAGCGATACCACGCAGGAAATTCATAGACACCTGCGAGTTTACCAAGTCCTGCATAATGAGCATGGCAATCGTCCGAAGTCCGGCCCCCAGCTTTTTTAAGTCAAGGCATACCAGACGGCGGTTTAAGTCCACATTGGTTTCATGGTTGAACACGTTAAGGGAACCCGACACATAGATTTCAAGGGCAGTTGCCAGCCGTACCGCCTCGCCCTCCGGCTGGGAACAGAGCAGGTCATACAGGGTTTGGAGGGTCGGCATTTTGCTTGTTTCCGGGTCCTGTAAGTGTTCCCGGTACATCTGGCGCACACAGCGGTCAATGACGGTACGCTCCACCGGTTGCAAGCCGTCCTTGCCGCCGACGATCAGTTCCATCAGCGACAGGATAAAGTCGGCTTTCAGCGCCATCGGGTTTTCCTCGTCGAAGCTCAAATCAATGTCCATCGGATTGATGTGGTGGGGGCTGTCCGGGGCGATCTCGATGACCTGTCCGCCCAGCCGCCTGATAAGGGGCGAGTATTCGCCCATCGGGTCCACCACGATAATGCGGTCTTTTGTGGCAAGGAACACGTTCACAAGCTCCCGCTTTGCGGCGAAGGATTTACCGGAGCCCGGCACGCCGAGGAACAGGCCGTTGGGGTTTTTGAGCTTTTTCCGGTTTGCCATGATGACGTTATGGGAAAGGGCGTTGAGCCCGTAATAGACGGCTTCGCCATCCATGCGGAGCTCCTGCGTCATAAAGGGAACGAAAATGGCCGTGGAGCTGGTCGTCATGCCGCGCTTGATCTCAATGCCGTTATGGCCCAGCGGAAGGCTGGAAAGAAAACCATCCTCCTGCTGGAAGTCCAGCCGCTTCAAGGTGCAGTTGTATTTCTGGACGATACCCGACACTGTGAACAGGTCATTGTCCAGCTCCCGGCGGGTCGGGGCCATGTTTACCACAAGGAAGGTCAGAAGGAACATTCGCTCATTCCGGCTCTGTAAATCTTCCAAGAGGGTCTTTGCGTCGTTGCTGTACGTTACAAGGTCGGGTGGAAGTATGTCCATGTCGTACCCTGACCGGGCTGCCTTCTTTTGTTCCTCCACCTTCATCTTGTCAATGTCGGAGACTTTGGCCTTGATGGATTTTACGGCGGCGGCCTGATCGACGGTCTGGATATGGAGGGTGATGGTCATTTCCGCATCCATTTCCAAAAGCTCCGCCAGCAGCTTGTCCGAGAGTTCCGAGGCCAAAATCTGCAAGTAGGAGGCAGCGCCCCAAGTCGTCCCCACCCGGAACAGACGGCTGAAACGAAAATCGAAGCTGTCCGGGGCGATAAAGTCTTTGGTGGAAAGCCCGGTTTTGGGGATCATATCCCATGAAAACCGGAAGGGGGAGCCGCTGCCGGGGTGGAGCTGCCCGTGAAGAAGCTCCAGCCGTTCCAGCCCCGAAAGGGAGCGGCACTTGACGCCCAGCTTTTTGAAGTTCCCGCAAATGTCCGCCTCTACACGTTCCAGCCTTGCCCTGGCGGTGGGAAGGTCGTCCACATTCACGCCGAAGGTCAGGAGCTTTGTGCGGACAATGCCGTTGTTGCTTTTGGCGATCTGGTTTTCCAGCATTTCCACATACTCACACCGGACGCTGTTGTAATCATCGTCCTGCATGGGGATGTTCACGCTGTACCGGCTGCCCGGGCGGCTCCGGTGGTTGAGGAAGGAAAGCTGGAACGGAAGGCTGCTGTCGAAGTAGTTGAGGCAGGCGCTCCACCCGTCAAAGATGGCTGCCTGATCTTCGGACTGTGCGAGCTGGTAGTTGATGTCCTCGTATTCAATGGTTTTGGTGTAATAGCGGTCCGCTACCCGGCACACCCCGTCCCGGTACATTTCCCGGTAAGAGGGTCTGCTGGGCGGTGGTGGGAATGTTCTTTCCTTTCGTGAACAGGCCGGTAAGGCCCTGCTTTTCAGGCTTTCTGCCTGCGGGCTTTCCGGCCCTTCTGCTGTTTCGCAATCGGCTGCGCCTCCTTTCTGGCGCTAAGCAGCGCATAGAAGTTTTCGGTTTTGTAAGGCCGCACACGGGGATAGAGGAACCGGGTGCGGATGATGTTTTTCAGCACTTTTTCCAGCGGCAGACCGTCTCGTTCATACATAGCCAGAAAGAAGAACGGGAGCATGAGGCCGATCATCAGGAACATGGCGGCACTGTTCCCGATACTGCCACGGGAAAACAGGTAAGCCGGGAGGCCCACCGCCGCCGCGCTGGAAAAACAAACAAGCTGGCGCTTCGTTAGGTTGAAGGCCAGCTTTGTCTTGATTTTGGAAAGGTCTTTTGGTACTGGCACATAGGCCATTTTGGTACACCTCCTTTATTGCTTCGGGCCAGCATGGCCCGAGGTTATCTTGCGGCCTCTTTGGCCGGGGCTGTGCTGCGGGCAGCTTCGGCGGCCTCTCGTCCGCTCTGCCTTGTCCGCCAGTATTCGGGGTGATACTGCCGGATGGACTGATTGAGCTTTTCTTCAAACTGTCCTTTGTCCTTAATGCGGTCAGGGATGTTCCACAGTTTTTTGTCCAGCAGCTCCCGGAGCACCACACTTTCCTGTGCGTCCTCCTCATAGCAGATATAGCCCTTATCCTTGAAGCCGCACTTTTTCGCCGCTGGGGAGAGGACGGCGGCTACCTCATTTGCCACCATCGTTCCGCCGTGGCTGGCGGTAGATACCAGAAACACCCCCGGACAGAGGGTTTCACAGCTCTGCACCTCGCCCCACGGGGAACTTTTCGGCGCATGGAACATTCCGCCCGTCCGGCTCCGGTCCGCCTGCATGAGCGCCGCCTTTTCTAAGATGGCTTTCAGTTCCGGGGAAAAATAGGCATATTCCCGCAGGACCCGGGCGGCCTCCCCGCCGCAGGCGTTCATCAACAGGGTATAGGCGTCGCTGTCCGCTTTGGTACAGCGGCCCAGCAGTTTTCCGTCGTAATAGCAGGCCGCGTCATAGCCCGTCCGTTTGCGTGGCATGGTTCCCGCCTCCTTTCTGCTTCGGGCCAGCATGGCCCGAGGTCAACGCTCTGCGCTGCGGCTGGGCTTTTCCTTCGGAGGCAGCTCTGCCTTTGCCTGTTCGGCAGCCGCTTTTCCGGCTTTGAGCTGGTCGCTGATGGACGCACGCCCCACAGAGCCGCGCTCCGCCATCTGTTCCAGCTTTGCCTCATAGGCTTGCAGAACAGCAGTATTGAGCTGTTCCCGGAACTCCTTTGTGACAGGGTAGGCTATATCCCGATAGCCGCCTTTGCCGTCCGGCTGGCTGGGCATCCCAAGAAAGAGGCCCTTGCTGCCCTGTACGATTTTCAGATTTTCCACCACAAAGCAGTCATTGAATTTCACGCTGGCAAAGCCCATCAGATTTTTCACAGGTTCGATGACCCGCACGCTTACATCCAGCTTCAACGGTGCGGCCGGGGTGGTGTTTGCAACCTTTTCCTGCATGGTTTCCTCCTTTCCGGCGGGAACAAGGTTCCCGTCCTTGTAGTCATAGCCTTCCGCCCGGAGTGCCGCCAGCGTGTCCGCCGATACGCACCCGGACAGTTTCAGATCGGTTTCCACCATAAAGCGCATGGTGTCTGCTTTAGAAAATTCTTCGGGGAGCTTTCCATAGAAAGCCGGGTGCGGCTGTCCGTCCGCACCCTGTTTGTAACGCCGAGGCATACCGCCTCCTTTCCGCTTCGGGTCAGCATGGCCCGAAGTCTCTTAATGGCAGCCGAAGATGGATTTTGCAAGACTGCCTGTTTTGAATAAGGTAAAACACAGCAGCACCGTATATCCCACGCAGCCCCAGATCGCCCCGATGGGGTCGCCGTCGGTGGCGATACTCTGGATCAGCACCGCATAGATGGCGACACAGACTAAGATCAATAGACCTTGAAAGCCCACCGCAAAGAGGGAGCGGAAATAGTTCTGCCCCATGTGTCCGGTTTCCCTGTTGGGGACTGTGGCAAACGGGATAGGCGCTAAACTTGTGAGTAAATAAATTTCAATCATACGGCCATATACGATGACGAAAATCACGATGTTTAAGGCAATCATGGTAAGCTGGATCAGGAAGGACTGGAGCCAGAGTCCGAACAGAGGGCCTAACTCCATCGCCTCAAGCTCTGTCCGCAGACTGTCCAGCACATCCGGCGTGATCTCTGTCCCGTTCTGGATAATGCCCGCTGACTGCTGTATTACATGCTGGCTCACATCAAAGACCGCCAGCACGATATTGAAGGTATTCGTCAGGATCATCACAGCCACAAAGGTTTTGAACACCCACTTAAAAAACATCCATGTGTCAACTTCATGGAGGTTGTTGCGTTCTATGAGCATCTGTATCAGTTCATAGGTCATAACAAAAGTGAGGATGACCCCGGCGATTGGCAGAATGGCAGTTTCGGAGATCTGTCGTATCATGGAAAAGACCCCGGCGTTCCAGTCCGCCGGGGTCGTGCCTACCTGTGTGGCGATCTCGCCAACGCTCTGATTGACGTTATCGAAAAGGCCATCCAGATTTCCCATGATACCATCGACGAGCAGACCTTTCAGCCATTCAACGATTGCGTCGATGATAAAGTCCATACATCAGCTCCTTTTCTGGAAAAAGGGACAACGGGTGACACTTAGCTGAACAGGCCGGACAGCAGAGGGATAAGCTGAAGGCCGATCAGAACGACACCGCCGCCAGCCATGAGCTGCTTAATGCCCTGGCTTTTTGCCGCAGGGTTGTCCGACCCGTAACCTTCCAGAAGGTTGATGACGCCCCACACCGCCAGACCGGCGCCAAGAGCCATGACCAGAATTTTAAGAATGTCGATTGCCTGATTGAAAAATTCCATATACGTTCCTCCATTTTGTTTGTTTGATGGTTTTGGGTACAAAAAAAGCCGCCCACATCGGCGGCGCTTCGGGTCAACATGGCCCGAAGTTACACAAACTCGTCGCTGTCCAGATCATCGAAGTTCAACAGGTCAGCTTCTTCGCCTGTGTCGGAGCCGTCCACTTCGTACACCGTGTATTCGTCCTCCGGCTTTAGTCTCAATGGCCGGTGGCGAAACAGGCTTTCCAAGCGGAAGGCGTTTTTCTTTTTATCAAATTCGGCTGTGTACTTGTAATTCGGGTGCTTTTTCAAGTCATACTTCGGGGACAGGAAGGGCGGGAGCCCCCGAAGCTGCAAGATACATTTATCCCCGGGCATGGTGGTGATCTCGCTGGTGGTCATCAGCTCCCGGCCAAGCCGTTGCATATTCTGGCTGTAACTTTCAGACTGTCCCCGGCTTCGGCCCTCGGTCTGCATAGAGATGGTGGCCTTGCCCAGCCAGTTTTCCGAAATATCCTTTAGGGTGGAAGCCTCCCGGCCTCCGAGGAATACGATACTGTCCATGTTGCCCATGATGGTTTCGGAATGGTCTTTGTACAATGCCTTGCACTGGCTCATTGCCTGATAAAAGAGCGTCAGGCTGATCTCACGGGAGCGAATGACGGCCACGATCTTTTCCAGCCCCGGCACCTGCCCGGTGTTGGCAGCCTCGTCCCACAGCACCCGCACATGGTAGGCAGACGCCCGCCATAGGTGTTGTCAGCCCGTTCACACAGAAGGTTGAACATCTGCGAAAAAGCAAGGGCAACCAAAAAGTTGTAGGTGGTGTCCGTGTCGCTGATAAGAAAGAACAGCGCCGATTTTTCATCCCCCAGCTTATCAAGATCCAGCTCGTCATAGGACATGATCTCCCGAAGCTGGGGAATATCAAAAGGAGCCAGTCTTGCACCGCAGGAAATCAAGATGCTTTTTGCTGTCTTGCCGCTGGCGAGCTTGTATTTCTTATACTGCCTCACGGCGAAGTGCTGGGGGCTGCGGCGTTCCAACCCGTCAAACATATAGTCCACCGCATTTTTGAAGGTTTCGTCATCCTCTCGGACTTCCATGCTGTTTATCATTTCCACCAGCGTATTCATGTTGCGTTCTTCCTCCGGCCCCTCAAAGACGATGTAGGCCACAAGGGCGCAGTACAAGAGGGTTTCTGCTTTTGTCCAGAACTCGTCGCCCTCCTTGCCGTCGCCTTTGGTGTTGGCGATCAGAGCAGTAACGAATTTCAAAACATCGCTTTCCGTCTTGATATAGGCCAGCGGATTGTAGTGCATGGATTTTGAAAAGTCGATACTGTTGAACACCCGCACCCTGTATTTCTCCCGTTGCAGGAACCGCCCGCACTGATCGAGGGTGCCGCCCTTCGGGTCTACCACCACATACGAGGAATGAGCTTGAAGGAGCTGCGGGGTCAGCCAGAACCTTGTCTTACCCGAACCGGACGAGCCGATGACACAGGCGTTTAGGTTCCGGGCATTGGCGGGTATCTTCGGACGGGTGTTCATGGTAAGGAACTCCGTCCCGGTCAGAATGACATTGTTCTGAAATTTAGGGTCAACAAATGGCTTTATATCTTCCTTTGTTCCAAAGCGGGCGGTGCCGTACTCCGCATCCCGCCGGAATTTTTTCGCCTGCCTGATCTTTGACTGTATCAGCAGATACATCCCAGCCGCACCGGCAAGGCCCACCAGCAGGTCAATACCTCCCAGCCCCGGCCAGTAGGTTTCAAAGGCTTTGGGGAAGGTATCAAGCATCCCCATGAGCTTTGTCCCGAAGTCTGTGCCGGGGGCGATCCGGTAGGCCGTCCCGATTTTGGAGAAGAACCAGAACACAAAGAGATACGGCAGGTTTGGGAGCACATATTTTCTGATCTTGTCACTCAACGTCCGTCCTTCACCGCCTCTCTGGTCCGCTGCTTTTCCTTTGCCTGTGTCCTGATCTGATCCGTGAATTTCCGAAGCTGGCCGAGGATGGAAGCCTTGTCCTGCTCTTTGTTCAGCACCTTTGCGCTGTACTTCTGGAAGGCCGCCGTGATAGCGTCCGCCTGATTGGCTTTGAAAAACAGCAGGTAATGGCCGGGGCTCACTTTATGGAAAGCGTAGTCCACATGGAACTCCTTCGCGATCCGGTCAAAATCCTTTGGGGCTCCCACATAGGGCATGGTGCTTTTGCCGCCATAGTGGTTCATCAGCTTTTTCACGCTCTGGCGTCCCTGCGGGGTCAGCGCCTTCCGGTGGTGCTTTTGCAGTGCCCGCGCTACCTTCCCAAGAGCGGCAGCCAGCACTTTTCCCGTGAGCTTCGTTGTCCTGATCGAAAGGGCAACCGTTTTTTGGTTTACTTCTTCCTGCATAAAACCTCCTTTCCGTCGGGGTTCCCGCTATCCGGGAGGCCCCCGTACAATCTCGGGGAACAGAAAACCTCGGGCCAATGTGGCCCGAGGCTTACCGCTCGGCATCTCTGCCGGACGGAGCTTTCTTTTCCGGCTCCGTCTGGACTTTTTCGTCCTGTTCCCGCATGGTCTGCAAGATAGAGGGCTTCTTTTGAAGTTGGGAGGCTTTTCGCCGGACAGTGGCTTGATACATTCCAGACGGTCAGCCGCCCGGATGGCGTTGTCCGTGAGCTGCCTCTGCCATGCGCCCACGCTGGGAGCCCAACGAAAGCCGCTGCTTTTCAGCTCGGCCCGGGTGTCCGCGTCAGGCTTTCCGTCAAAGAACACCTGCAAGCGGTTGTCCTCCCGGTTCATTTCCACACGACCCCCATCGAACTCCCAGCCGGAAAATTCCTGCTGTGCCTGTTTGGAAAGCTGTTCGATACGGGCCTTTACCCGGCGGATCTCCGCATTGTTGTTGGTTAGCTGGTAACTTTCAAAGGGCCTCGGGTCGCTTCGCCAACTTGACGCCATGCTTGCTTTCAGCTTTTCAATCTGGTCCGGCGACAGCAGCGCACAGCCGTCCAGCTTGCCATGCTTGCGGTAATAGGCGTTGACCTCCTTCATAATGAGCTGGGAGCGTTCCAGCCCGTCCAGCTTCTTCTGGAGCTTTTCAATCGCTGCCGGGTCATCGGCGCTGATCCCGCCCATGCCGGTGCTGCGTATCTTATCCAGCAGCCCTTGAATATGCCGCCATTCCTCCATGTTGCTGTCCCGCGCCCGGTTCTGTTTTTCCTTCTTTCCCACCGGGAAATTGGAAGGCCCGGCGATCAGCACAGAGGGGACCCTCGCGTCAATGGCAAAGCCTTGGTTCATGTTTTCGGCCAGCTTGCGGGCGTAGGTGTCTAACAGATGGTCGATCTTCTCATGGTACATGGGGTCCACCCGGGATTTCTGCTTTTCCGCTATGGCGGCGGCCTTATCCACCATTGCCCGGTATTCCGCCGTTGCGCTCCCTTCCTTGTAGTCGGAAAAGCTGTTCATTTCTTTTGCCCGGCGGGCGGCTCCTTCATTGATAGGGTAATAGTTGATGGTATGCACCTCCTTTATGCTTCGGGCCATGCTGGCCCGAAGTCCTACCGTTCTTCATGGGAAGGCCCCGCCTTGTCCTTTTTCGGAGCGGGTGGGGCTTCTTGAAACCGTTTGAGTGTAGCGAGAATGGAGTGGACAGGCTCGGCCTTTTCAGGATAGGCAAATATCCGGTGTTCCGGCGGAATGTCCTGCGGCCCGTGGTAATACTCCTTGAAGCCCTCCGGGACTGCCGACACATACCCACCGGGAGCGAATACGCCGCCCTCGTTGATACGCACATCCCGCCCGTATGCCTCATAATCGAAGTAGTTCTGAATGTGCTCCGGTATGTCGATAGTCCCAAGCTCGTCGGCGTAAAGACGGCCCAGCCCTTCATCATCGGAAATATCCGGGTAAAAGCGGTAAAGGTCAAGGTTCTGCGTCAGGTTTATCAAATCCTTCACGCTCCTTGTGTGGTTTCCCAAGACAAGAGCGGCTTCAAAGGTTTCCAGTCTGCCCTTATCCCGTACTTCCAGCAGGGCGTGGCCCAGCTCGTTCAGCTCGTCGATGTTCTCACATTCGTAGAGATAATCGTAGAGCCCCAGCACATCACTGTCAAAGCTGGTAAAGAACACTTCGCTGTACCGTTTCCCGTCTATCCCGATTTTGGCAAGGGCGGCCTGCAACTCCTGTGTCGTCATGGGGAAATGTACCGTTGTCCCTACCTCAATCCCCATTAAGGGGTATAGGGCTGTATTGGTTATATAGGCTTCAAACATGGCTCATTCCTCCTTTCCGGCCCGGTCAGCCAGCACCTCATAAATCCCGGCCATAATGTAATCGGCGCAAGGGAGGGCAATCGCGTTTCCCAGCGCCTTGTAGCGTTGCAGAGGCCGGATCTCCATGCCGTCCGCCCCGTACTTTGTCCAGCCCTCCGGCAGCCCCATCAGCCGTTCACTTTCTGTTTCCGTCAGAAAACGGATACAGCCGCCCTCCGGGTCGCCCTCATACCAGAAGGCAAAGGGCGTTACATCACTGGCTAAAAGAGTGGGAAAAGGGTCAGTTGGTAATCCGAAGCTGTTTCGGAAGGCCGTTTCTTCCTGCCTTTTTGCCGCTCCCCGCATACGGAAGCACTGAAAGGGGTGGATGACTGGTATCTGCCGCCCTGTTTCAAAAGAAGCTGTTCGATCTCCTTCGGCGGCGGCCCGCCCGCCCTCTCCGCAAGGCGGAGGAAGTGGGAGCATTGGACGGGGCTTAAATAGTATGTCTGCGGCACGTCTGCCTCCAAAATCCGCCACGACGAAAATCCGCTGCCTTCGTGCCAGCCTTCGGGAGCCTGCCCAATACTGGGCGTCCATGAGCCGCCAGCACACATCAGGCGTTCCCCCTCGCACCATTCCGGCGTTTCCCCATCTTCCCGAAGGAGGCATTGGAACTTCGGTGTCCGAGAAGGCGGATAGGACGGCTCTAAAGTCCATCCGGTCATTTGTAGAAAACGCTCCCATGACGTTTTCCCAAACAGCGATAGCTGGATATAGGTTATCAGTAGCATCCCTCATTTCCTGTATGATACGAAACGCCTGATAGAACAGGCTTGATTTTGCCCCGGCAAGGCCGGAGCGGTTGCCGATCAGAGAAAGGTTCTGACAGGGGGACCCGAAGGTAATTACATGAACCGGCGGGATTTTCCCGCCGTCCACCTTCGTAATATCCCCCAAATGCACCATGTCGGGAAAGTGCCTTTTGGTTATGGAGATGGGCGCTTTTTCAATCTCACTGGCCCATACCGGACGGATACCGCACCGGGAAGCAGCCAGAGGGAACACGCCAATCCCGTCGAAAAGGCTTCCCAGCTTAATGTCCGGCATGGCCCGGGGTGCCGTGTCCCTTCACGGCAAGCACCCCTTCCAGTGTGGTCGCCGCAATGCCCAGCCGCCCGGCAACCGCAATATCATTTTTTACATCCTCGTCCACAGCGCTGCCGCAGACAATCAGGGTGTGGGAGCGCCGCAGCATATCCCGGCGCATATCAATCCCGGCCTTGTGTTCCTCGGGAACGCTGTCATTCAAAAAAAGCGGCAGATACAAGAGCGGGCAGATCGGGGAAAAGCCCGCCTCATAAGCAAGACGGCAGTAGTGGGCCGCCAGCTCCATATCAACATCCGGCTCGCCGCTCCATGCGGCGGTCAGGTACGCTAAAGGTCGTTTCATTGGTTGAGCCTCCATTTCTGTTTTGATTTAGGGAAAAGCAAGAGTTTGCCCAACCCCTCCGCCCCTTCCCCCGGGAAGGGGAACGGCTCTGGAGAATTTATATCCCCGTCGCTTGACCGGGAAAAAGCATAACCGGGAGAAATCCGTCAAGGGTGCCTCTGGCACCGCCTGCGGCGGCGCTGCCCTTGACTGATTTTCCCGGCTATGCTACGGAATAACTGGCGACGGGGAATAATTTATATCTCCAGAGCTTCGGGGCGCGGGGCAGAGCGCAATCCTCGGGCCATGCTGACCCGAAGTTTTAGCTTACTTTTCCTGTTCGGTTTTCTTCTCCGGCTTTTCGTGTTCCTTCTGCTGACCCTTCCAGTCGTCCAGCAGCTTGATGATCTGATCCTTCATTTCCCTCGGCGTAGTTTCCTTGCCGAAATACTTGCTCAGTTCCGCACCTGTCAAAATCACTTTGTCTACCTCCTTTTTGTCCTCCATCATAATGCCGTCGATCACATCCCCGTTGAGCAGTTTCTTTTCGTCCAACTCACGCATACGCTTTGCCTGCGCCTGTGAAGGCGAGGACTGCTGGCTGTCAATGGCGACGGCGATATAGTTCTGGTTCTTCTTGCCGATATAGGAAAGCTCCACCGCCGTAGTAAAGCCCAGCTTTTTTTCATCCATCAGCTTCATCAGGTCGGGAACCAGCTCATTGAGACGGATATACCGCTGCACCTGCTTGACCGCCATCTTATTGCGCTCGGCTACAATTTCGTTGGAGCGTTTTCCTGCGTCCTTCGGGTCAATCTGGCCCGAAGTGCGGGAGCCTGGTGCTTGATGGCCTCAAGCTGCATTTTCAAGGCTTTGGCCCGCTCACTGGGGAGGATTTCTTCACGCTGGTTGAGATTGTCCTCGACCATCTGCGTGATGGCTTCATCGTCCGTCAGATTGCGAACAATACAGGGCATATCCGCATATCCGGCAAGCTCGCTGGCCTTCTGGCGGCGGTGGCCGGACACGATCTCATAGCCGCCATCCTCACGGGGACGGACGATAGCAGGCTGGGTAACGCCCTTGTCCTTGACGCTGGACACCATAGCCCGCATTTCTTCATCGTCTCGGACTTCAAAGGGATGGTTCTTGAAGGCGTGGAGCTCGTTCAGCTTGATATAGACGATCTGCTCCTTGCCCCGGCGTGGTGCATCCTTCGGCTTCTCGGGTCCCTTCGGAGCGGAAGCGGCCTGTACCGTTGGAGCTGCTTTTTTCTCTGGTTCCTTTTTGACCGCCTTTTCCGGTTTCTGTGCGGGGGCTTTGGGCTTCGGGGCTGAGGCCTTGTCCTTATCTGCTTTCGGGGGACGGCCCCGGCGCTTTGGCTGTTCCGGCTCTTTGGGTTTTTCCTCCGCTTTCTTCGGAGCCTCCGGCTGCTTTTCCGGTTTTTCCGTTTTTGCCGGGTCAGGCTTTTCCACGCCGGGAGCTGCCGCCCGTTCCTCGGCTTTCTTTTCCTTCATAATTTCAGCGAAGTTATAGACAGAAACCTGTGGGGTCTTTACCTCTGGTTCCGTCTTTTTTTCCGGCTCCGGGGAAACGGAAACCTTCTCCGGCTCTTTTTGGGGAGCGGGAGGCGTTTCCTTGCCCGGCCCGCTATCCGTTACCGGCTGTTCCGGCGTTTTTGTGGTTTTATCATCTGCCATAAGCATTTACCTCCTGTTTTTTGGCATGAAAAAGGGGCTCAACTTTTCAGTCAAGCCCCCGTGGGAAGTTCCTCCTTTCTCCGCCATGATACAAAAATACCGCCCGTAGTCTCGTTTGGGCGGTACTTTGTGTAAGATTGGCAGTCCATTATTAAGTTTTTTATTATGTTCCCTTTGTACACCGTTGCAAGCATGAAATTTGTACAGATCTAGCATGACGAGTGAACTGTGACATAAAAAAATAAGCATCTATTTCGTTTCCAAAATAAACGCTTACTTTTTTTACATTACATCACCTTTAAAACGGCCTGTACAATCCATGCAACTCCAACGAATGTAATTGCGCCAAACATCAGATATACTGTACGGATCGGCATTGACGTTCTCCATAAATGTCTTTCATCTATAATATCTGTGATAAATTTCATCTCTGACTCGGAAAGCTTTGACTTATCAAGTGTCATGATCTGCTCATCTTTTTTTGTACACAGAACAATTTCTTCCTTGCGATTGTATGCGCCAAGTACCTGAGACCACTCATACTTGCGTTCTTCCTGTGCCTCAATACGATAATTTACGATCTGCTCTTTTGTGATTCGTATATGCTTACCTGTCTTTTTTAACCACTCTTCGTTTTTAGAAGCTCTCTTGAAACGACTGATATGATTATAATTCATATAGACAACAAGAACAAGTAATACAAAGCCCATACCGCCGTTGATAATGGCTGTGTTATTTGTTCCCGTCAAAATCTGTGGGAGTGCTGATGATATCATTAACATAGAAAATGCATACATAACAGCTGTCAGAAACACATAGCTTTTCTTTCTGCAGTACATATTCCATATCGACATCTCGTAGAATTTTTTTCCGTCCAGCAAAACGGAACAATCGACCTGATACATCTTTTCCTCTTTTCCGTGCTGCAAATCTCACAGCACCTTGTATTCTTCTGAAAAATCAGCCACAAAAATCAGCCATGATCCAGTTTGCGACCTCCATGCCTTTAAGCGTGAGCGCAACATGTGTCTCATCAGCTTTCATCATCCCCATCGCAGTATATTTCTTAACTACTTCCCCATATACTTCATTAAATGATTTGCCAAAGCGTTCATAAAATGACGGCAGTCTGACACCTTCTTTTGTGCGAAGACCAAGAAAGGCCATCTCCTCCATTTGTTCCTGCAAAGAAAGTATATCACATTCCATAAAGCATTTGTCTAAAGACGACTGATCATTCCAGTCAATCTCTGAAAACGCTTTTGTATCAGTAATGACCTTCAAACGACAATAATCACCTGATGAAGTTGTTTTCATATACGAAGCAGCACCTGTACCGACACCAAGATATTCTTCACAGTGCCAGTACTTTAAATTGTGTCTGCATACGCTTTCTGGCGATGCATAATTGGAAATCTCATAGTGCTCATAGCCAGCCTCACCTAAAAGTTTCCAGGTAAGTTCGTCCATCTGAACCACTTCATCTTCAGAAGGAAGCAATTTCGCGGCATCCTTTTTTTTCTTTTTGGCACAATCATTTTCACCATACTCATCGAAAAAAGGTGTTCCTTCTTCGATTATCAGGCTATACGCTGAAATATGCTCTGGATGAAGTGCGAGCACACTTGTCAGCGTATTTTTATAGGACATAACAGTCTGACCTGGAAGCGCACTCATGATATCAATATTGATATTAGTAAAGCCAGCCTTACGAGCCGCTTCAAAGGTATCTAAAAAATCTTCCCATGTGTGGATTCGCCCTAGAAGCGCCAATTCCTCATTATCAGCTGACTGCAGTCCTATGCTTAAGCGGTTGATTCCTGCTCTTTTGTATGCACAAAGCTTTTTTCTCGTGACAGTGCCTGGATTACATTCAGCAGTAATTTCAGCATCATCTGCAACATAAAAAGACTCTCGCACCACATCCATCAATGCCTGCATCTGATCAGATGATAACAAAGACGGCGTACCGCCTCCTATAAAAATACTGTCTACAATATAATGTTTCCCTGACTTTTTTTGTCTCAGACGTTCACCAATTGCTTTTATCTGACCATGCAGGCTTTTCAGATATGCTTCACGCTCTGAATCACATGCAGGTGCCGATAAAAAATCACAGTATCGGCATTTTCGCACACAAAAGGGAATGTGAATATAAAGACCAAGCATCCGATTACTCCTCATCAAGCTTGAGCACACTCATAAATGCCTTCTGCGGAATCTCTACGTTTCCGACCATACGCATGCGCTTCTTTCCTTCCTTTTGCTTTTCAAGAAGCTTCTTCTTACGGCTGATATCACCACCGTAACATTTTGCAAGGACATCCTTACGCATTGCACGAACAGTCTCTCTGGCGATAATCTTGCTTCCAATTGCTGCCTGAATCGGAATCTCAAAAAGCTGTCTTGGAATTTCATCCTTAAGCTTTTCGCACATTTTTCTTCCTCTTTCATAAGCACTTCCTGCAAATACAACAAATGAAAGTGCATCGACTGTCTCTTTATTTACCAGGATATCAAGCTTTACAAGCTCTGATTTCATATAGCCCTTTAATTCATAATCAAATGATGCATATCCTCTTGAGCGTGATTTAAGCGCATCGAAAAAATCGTAAATAATCTCATTTAATGGCAAATCATACTTTAATACAGCGCGGTTCTCCTCGATATATTCCATACCAAGGTAAATACCTCTTCTTTCCTGACAAAGATCCATTATGGCTCCTATATATTCACTAGTTACCATGATTTCTGCTGAGACAACTGGCTCTTCCATATGTTCAATTGCAGATGGATCTGGCATATTGGAAGGATTTGTCAGCTCCATCATTGTCCCATCTGTTTTATAAATATGGTACACAACGCCTGGTGCCGTGGTTACAAGATCAAGATTGTACTCTCGCTCAAGACGTTCCTGAATAATTTCCAAATGGAGAAGACCAAGGAAACCACAGCGGAAGCCAAAACCAAGTGCAATAGATGTCTCAGGCTCATACTGCAGGGAGGCATCATTTAGCTGAAGTTTTTCAAGCGCATCTCTAAGATCTGGATACTTTGCACCATCTGCCGGATAGAGACCACAGTACACCATCGGATTAACCTTCTTGTATCCAGGAAGTGGCTCTGCTGCCGGATTGTTATTGTCAGTAATCGTATCGCCGACGCGAGTTTCGCGCACATTTTTGATACTGGCTGTGATATAGCCTACCATGCCGGCTGAAAGCTCATTACATGCGATAAACTGGCCTGCACCAAAATAACCAACCTCAACAACTTCCTCAACAGCACCAGTTGCCATCATGCGAACGGTATCGCCCTTTTTAACAGTTCCCTCCATAATACGACAAAATACTATAACACCGCGATATGAATCATACTTTGAATCAAAGATCAATGCTTTAAGCGGTGCGTTCGGATCTCCCTTTGGTGCCGGAATTTTATGAACTATCTCCTCTAAAACGGCTTCGATATTTATTCCATTTTTTGCTGAAATGCGCGGTGCATCCTGCGCCTCTATGCCAATAATATCTTCGATCTCAGCCGCCACACGGTCTGGATCTGCACTTGGCAAATCAATCTTATTTATAACTGGAAAAACATCCAAATCATGATCTAACGCTAAATACACATTCGCCAATGTCTGTGCCTCGATTCCCTGTGCAGCATCGACAACCAAAATGGCACCGTCACAAGCTGCAAGGCTTCTTGACACTTCATAATTAAAATCGACGTGTCCAGGCGTATCGATCAAATTGAAAATATACTCCTCACCGTCCTTGGCCTTATACATGGTACGCACAGCCTGGGACTTTATGGTTATGCCTCTCTCTCTTTCAAGATCCATATTGTCCAGAACCTGTTCCTGCATCTCTCTGCTGGTCAAAAGGCCTGTCTTTTCAATAATACGGTCCGCTAACGTGGACTTTCCGTGGTCTATATGCGCAATAATACAGAAATTGCGAATCCTGCTCTGTTCTGATAACGACAATTTGTAACCCAACCTTTCATAGAAACAAGCAGCAGCTGCCTATGCAGCTGCTGCCCGGTAATTTGTGACTTGTCTGTCGGCTTATACCAGCGCAACAGTCTCTCTTGCGATTGCCAACTCTTCGTTTGTCGGGATAACGCAAACCTTAACCTTAGAAGCCGGAGTAGAGATCATTGTGTTCTCTCCTCTCTTCTTGTTTGCCTCATGGTCAACTTCAATGCCTAAGTAGGTCAGACCGCTTAAGATCTTCTCTCTTGCATTTACGTCATTCTCACCAACACCTGCTGTGAATGCAATTGCGTCTACACCGTTCATAGCAGCAACATATGCACCGATGTACTTAATTACACGATAAATAAATGCCTCGTTTGCTGCCTTTGCTCTCTCATTTCCTTCATTTTCAGCCTTTGTAACATCACGGAAGTCACTGGAAACACCAGAAATACCAAGAACACCAGACTTCTTATTTAAGATATTTAATACCTCATCAACAGTCTTATTCTCCTTGTTGCAGATATACTGAACAACAGCTGGATCAACATCACCACTTCTGGTACCCATGATCAGACCTTCCAGAGGAGTCAGACCCATACTTGTATCTACACACTTACCGCCAATTGATGCAGAAATACTTGCACCGTTTCCTAAATGACAAACGATAACCTTGCAGTTTTCTGGATTCAGGTTTGCAAACTTAATAGTCTCCTTAGATACGAAGCTGTGGCTTGTTCCGTGGAAGCCATAACGACGAATACCATACTTTTCATAATACTCGTATGGAATTGCATACAGATATGCCTTCTTTGGCATACTCTGTCCGAATGCAGTATCAAATACTGCTACCTGCGGTACGCCTGGCATAGCTGCCTCACATGCCTCAATACCAATCAGGTTTGCTGGGTTATGAAGAGGTCCGAGATCGAAGCACTCTCTGATTACTCTCTTAACATCCTCATTTACAACGATAGAATCGCTGTATACCTGACCTGCGTGCAGAACGCGATGGCCTACTGCTGAGATTTCCTTGATATCGGTGATTACACCGTGATCCTTATCTGTCAGTGCATCCAGCACAAGCTTTACAGCAATCTGGTGATCCTTCATCGGAGACTCTACTACATAGTCTTCCTTTCCAGTTGGCTTATGAGTCAGCTTAGAACCATCAATGCCGATTCTCTCGCAAAGTCCCTTTGCCAGTACCTCCTCCGTCTGTGAATCAATCAGCTGATACTTCAGAGAAGAACTGCCGCAGTTAATAACTAATACCTTCATAATTTATCTCCCATCTGCTGCCCATGCAGCGTTTGTATCGTTGCTGTCCGTAGGGCAGACTGTCCCCAGACCGCAACAGGCTAATTCTATTCTACCGCGTTTCAAAAAGGTTGTAAAGTACAAAGTTGCCCGAAAGTTTACTGAATATTTGGATTTGCATAATAATAATCTGCTATATCCTGCTTCAGCTTATTCCATGCATCCTCGTGCTCCACATAATAAAGCGGGCAATATTTTCCATCACAGTCGAAATGGCGAATCACATGATCTGGCGTCAGACCTTTTTGCTGTAAAAGCCACGCTGTAAGCTTTACAAGTGTATTGTATGTAGTATCTGAAAACTTACCTGTCTCATCTGGATGACACACTTCGATTGAAATCGTATCTGGATTTCTTGAACGAACTGCATATGCCATCTCATTAAGTGGAAGACACTGTACTACCTCACCATCAAGCCCTACAATCAAATGTGCACTTGCCT
Organism: Firmicutes bacterium AF25-13AC; assembly: GCA_003478935.1. Taxonomy (GTDB): domain Bacteria; phylum Bacillota; class Clostridia; order Lachnospirales; family Lachnospiraceae; genus Anthropogastromicrobium; species Anthropogastromicrobium aceti. The sequence continues at coordinate 75,151 of QUFP01000003.1, read as the reverse complement.
GACGGCCAGCACCCTCTACAGCTGGATTATCAAGTGAATCAAAATAATCCCTGTTTGCCTTTGCAGAGCTTCCAGGATTTGCCACATAATGAATTGCAATATCATTTACAGCATCAAGGGCAATTGCTGGTCTTGACACATTATTAATATGGATCAAATCAACAGTAATCCAATCTGGAATAACAATACCAGACGGATCTATGACATGCTGCGCTGTATCAACTGCATTTACTGTCGCAGCAACAGATTCTGCCGGTTGCTGTACCTGCTCTGTTTCACCAACTGTCTCCAACGGATTTGTCTCTTGAATCTCTTCCTGTGTAGTTGGCACAGTAGCTTTCACTTCTGGTTCATTTGCCTCTTCAATTTGCCCGCTTGTTATCTCCTCCTGTGAGGTCTGCACAGGCATTGTTTGAAACAGTTTATCATCTTTTTTATTGCAGGATCTAAAAAGAACTGCTATCACAATCAAAGCAGCAACTGCAATCACTGCTGCTGTAATCCGCTGCTTCAATGCCTGCCTTTGCTGCTGCAGACGACGTTCTTCACGCTGTTTTTTTTCATATTGTATGCGACGCTCCATGTCATAAGTGCCATCAGCTTCCTTAGCACGTCTTTCGGCATTGCGCCTTTGATTTTCAAATGCTTTCTTGCGTTCTTGTTCTGTCATACCTTTTTACCTTTCATACAGAGGAAAGAAAAAGATTTACTTTTTTCTAATCCTATATTACAATAAGAATGCCGTGTTGTTTACATATATACGCCGGCCAAATGGTCAAACGCATTATTTATTATATGCGAATTTGAATCATCTGTAAAGTAAAAAGGAGCACATTTAATATGAAAGACAAAATCATGAACTTTCCACTGATTCGTTTTATAATCAATCTTAGAATATGTCAGTGGGCTGCCAATAATCCTGTTTTGTCGCGTTTTTGCAACTACGAAGTCATTAGCTACCTTGTCTGTGGTGTCCTTACAACCATCGTCAGCTATGTAAGCTACTTTCTTGTCCGTATCTTTTCTGGAGTCTTGATTTCTCAATGTATCTCCTGGGTGCTCGCTGTTGCATTTGCCTACGTCAGCAACAAGATTTTTGTTTTCCTGTCAGATGACTGGTCTGTGCCTGTTTTAAAAAAGGAACTGATTCCTTTTATAAGCTGCCGTATCTTTTCCTTTTTTGTCGATACTGCCTTCATGGAAATTACAGTCAGTCTTCTTTGCTGGAATGAACCGGCAATGAAACTGTTGTCTAATGTATTTGTTCTATTAATAAATTACATTGGCAGCAAGCTTCTTGTTTTTAAGAAAAGAAGCTAGTCACAGAATGATCAAAAAACAATGCTATCATAAAGATATATTTTTAAGAAAGGATTTGTGCTATGAATTTGAATTTTTCAAAAATCATGCCGCAGCAGGCACATTCGAAGCGAACATGGAAGGATCGTTTGCCTTATCTTCTGGCTTTTTTTATTCCAGTTCTTTCCATGATTATGATCTTTATCGGAAAGGAAATCTACCCATTTGGCGACCGTTCTTTTTTGCGTACTGACCTGTATCACCAATACGCACCGTTTTTTCAGGAACTAAAGGATAAGCTCGCAAACGGGGAAAGTTTGTTTTATACATGGGACATCGGTTTAGGTACAAACTTTATGGCAATCTTTGCTACTATCTTTCCAGTCCGCTTAACTGGTTTTTATTCCTGTGTCCAAGCTCACTTGTCATTGAGTTTATCACATATGGAATTGTATTAAAAATGGCGCTCTCTAGTCTTACGATGACCTGGTATTTAAACAGACACAACCACACAAACAGCATCGCAGCTGCCTTTTTCGGCATCTTTTATGGCCTAAGCGGCTACATGGCTGCGTACAGCTGGAATATTATGTGGCTTGACTGTATGGTTTTGCTTCCTGTAATTTTCCTTGGTTTAGAGCGGCTGATCAACGATGATAAATGCTATCTGTATTGCATCAGCTTAGGACTTGCCATTCTCTCCAATTATTACATTGCAATCATGATCTGTATTACCCTTGTAATTTATTTTGTAATCTGCATGATTCTCGCAAAAGGAAAAAATTTTAATTACCCGAAAAAGATATTAAATTTTGGTCTGTTTTCCCTTTTAGCCGGCGGACTCGCAGGTGTTGTGCTTTTCCCTGAGATTGCAGCACTCTCATATACAGCTTCCGGCAACTTTAGCTTTCCAAAGGACTGGTCTTCCTATTTTTCTATGTATGACATGATTGCACGTCATCTTGTTAATGTTGAGGTTGAGATCGGACTAAAGCATTGGCCAAATATTTACTGCGGCGTTGGCATCCTGTTGTTTGTACCGCTCTATTTTATGAACCAAAAGGTTTCCTTCAAGGAAAAGATTTCTTATCTTTGCCTGATCATTTTCTTCTATTTGAGTTTTAGTACCAATGTGCTTAACTTTATATGGCATGGTTTCCATTATCCAAACTCTCTTCCGTGCCGTCAGTCATTTATCTACGTTCTGTTTTTGCTTGCGATGGGATATAAAGGCTTTCTTGGCTTAAAAGACCGCCCTAAAAAGCAATACTTAAGCGTTTTGCTTGGAGTTGTTGGCTTTATCATTTTGGCTGAAAAGCTAGAAGCCTCCTACACAGGAACAGGCGATGGACAGTATTATCTGTTCTCCTCATTCTATTTAAGTATTCTCTTTGTGGTAATTTATGGCATTTTAATTCATTTATACCGTTCAAAGGGCAAAAACTGGCGTATGCCGATTACTGTTGTTACACTTATCATTATTACTGCTGAAGCCACAATCAATATGTCGTATACAAGTGTTACAACAGTAGGAAGAACAACTTATAAGGAATATGATTCCAATGTACGCACACTTACTGCTGCTGCCGCAGCTGATGATGACACCGTATTTTACCGAACAGAAAAGGTAAATAACCGTACGAAAAATGATGGTGCATGGCTTGATTATCCTTCTGCATCGATCTTTTCATCAACTGCTTACGCGCATTTGACTTCTTTTTATAAAAAAATTGGTTTGGAATCATCAACTAATGCATATGGAACTGCCGGCTCCACGCCTGCTTCCAACATGCTCCTTGGCATCCGTTACTCTATATACACAGACAACGATCCAAAACCAGAGGATACTTTGCTTAGAAGTTTCTATCAAAGCACAGACAATGTAGACCTCTACAAGAATACTTATGCACTACCGTTAGGTTTTCTTGTCTCTGATTCATTAGAAGCAGATTGGGATTTAACAGCAGATGATCCTGGCATAAACTGGAACAATCTTGTTCATTCACTTGGTATTGCTGATGACTTATTTGTTTCGCTTGACGTGACAAACAACGGAACCACTAGTGTAAACGTTACAACAACTGAGGGCGGCTACTACTGCTTCTATTCTGCTAAGTCTGGGCCTTCTAAAATTCGAATAAGCCATCATAATACATCAAAAACCTTTGACAATTTAAGCCGAAGCTATTTTATGTCATTTGACTATCAGACAGACGGCTCACTCTTTACTATCACAAATGATGATTCTTCGAGTTCGACCATCATCAATCTGTCAGCATACCGTCTGGATGAGGATGTGTTAAAAGAGCTTTATGAAATTCTTGACGAGTCACCGATGGAAGTTACTTCCTACACAAGCACAAGTGTAGATGCAACTATTACTACATCTGCTGATGGACGCGTTGTAACAACAATTCCTTATGACACAGGATGGACTGTCACTGTTGATGGAAAAACTGTTGATATGACAGCCTTTAAAGACACCTTCGTCTCCTTCGAAATTTCAGAAGGTACACATACCATTCGCCTTGATTACACACCAGATGGTTTCTACCTCGGTCTTGCAAGCACGCTTATCTGTATTATTTTACTGATTATGATTGCTGCACTGATTCACCTCTGGAAGAAAAATCAGGCAGAAGAAGCTTCACTTGATAATCAGGAGGAAATTTCTGTTTCTCAGGAAAACGATTTGGCTGATTCAGAAGATCTTGAAAATGATTTATCTGAACCTACAGATGGTGCTTTAGATGATGAAACAGATAATGAAATCGAGACGGATGATTCAGTAATAGTTGAAGATGATGATCTAGCTGATGAATTTTTTGAGGAAGATTCAAACGAACCAGAAAAACCTTCAGAAGAAGAACTTTCGGAAGAATTTTCAAATAAAGATTTTTCGAAAGAACTTTCAGATGAAATGCTTTCGAATAAAAAATTTTTCAAAAACAGATGAAAAGCGTGATTCATCAGCGAAAAAAAATGTCAGCCTAGACAGTATTGAGCTTGATTTAACTCGCAGCCGTCACAATTCATTAAGCAAAAAAACAAACAAAGACAGTCAATAAGCTGTCAGAAAAGAGGATTGATTATGAAATTATGGGGTGGACGCTTCACCAAAGAAACTAATGAACTTGTAAACCATTTTAATGCATCACTTCCATTTGATTGTCGCTTTTACGCACAGGATATTCGCGGCAGCATTGCACATGTGACTATGCTTGCAAAATCCGGCATCCTGACAAATGATGAGCGAGATCAGATCATCAGTGGTTTAACAGGTATTCTTTCTGATATTAACAATGGCACACTTACATTCGATGACGGAAGTGAAGATATTCACAGCTTCGTAGAAGCTCATTTGATTGAACGCATCGGAGAGGCTGGAAAGAAGCTTCATACAGGCCGAAGCAGAAATGATCAGGTTGCACTTGACATGAAGCTTTACACAAGAGATGAGATTGATGAGACTGATGGTCTTTTAAAAACTCTCCTTGAAGAATTGCTCACTATTATGAAAGCAAACCTTGACACCTTTATGCCAGGCTTTACTCACCTTCAAAAAGCTCAGCCAATTACACTTGCTCATCATTTTGGCGCATATTTTGAAATGTTTCGCCGTGACCGCAGCCGTCTGGCTGACATCCGCCTCCGCATGAATACATGCCCACTTGGAGCTGGCGCTCTGGCAGGAACCACCTACCCGCTTGACAGAGAGTACACTGCGTCTCTTTTGGACTTTGACTGCGCAACTGTAAACAGCATGGATTCTGTTTCTGATCGCGACTACCTGATCGAATATCTGGATGCACTCTCCATTATTATGATGCACCTGTCCCGCTTCTGCGAAGAGATTATCACCTGGAATACTAACGAGTATCAATTTGTTGAAATTGATGATTCTTACAGCACCGGTTCTAGTATTATGCCGCAGAAAAAAAATCCTGATATTGCAGAGCTGATCAGAGGAAAGACAGGACGTGTTTATGGTGCTCTTGTATCTCTTTTAACTACCATGAAAGGTCTTCCGCTTGCATACAACAAAGATATGCAGGAGGATAAGGAGATGGCATTTGACGCATTTGATACTGTTAAGGGTTGCATTGGTTTGTTCACAGGCATGATCGCCTCTATGACATTCCGTAAGGATCGCATGGAAGCCAGTGCAAAAAATGGCTTCACCAACGCTACAGATGCCGCTGATTATCTTGTAAATCACGGTGTTGCATTCCGTGATGCACATGGCATTGTTGGTCAGCTTGTTCTAATGTGTATTGATAAAAACTGCTCCCTTGATGAGCTTTCTCTTGACGCATATCGTTCCATCAGTCCAGTATTTGATGAGGATATATATGACGCAATCAGCATGAAGACTTGCGTAGAAAAGCGTCTTACAAAGGGTGCTCCAAGCCGCACTTCTATGGAAGCGCAGATCGCTTTTTGTGAAAAATATCTGCTTGAAAACTAAATTGATTTTACTATAAGATCCTGAATAATTATGTTTTTTACAGAGAAAGGGCACGAATCTGAATTGGATTCGTGCCCTTCTTCTATTTACCAGATGCTTCGATCTGTTTCTTTTATCTTACCTTATTTTTGATTTCCTCATGGATCTTTTCAACAAATTCGTCAAGTCCAACTGTTGTAGTATCCATTTCTCCATGAAGTCTATAGGATACTGACTTATTCTCCATTTCGTTAAATCCGATTACAAGCAGATACGGTACCTTCTGAACCTGACCCTCGCGCATACGATATCCAAGCTTTTCTGCTCTGTCATCTAACTCAACACGAACATTTCTATCCTCAAGATTCTCACAGATTTGTCTTGCGTACTCCATGAGCTCCTCGTTATCTGTCTTAACAGGCATAACCTTTACCTGAACTGGTGCAAGCCATGTTGGCAGATTTCCCTTTGTCTCCTCAAGAATATATGCCATGAAACGGTCAAGAGATCCCAAAATTGCTCTATGCAAAACAACAGGAGTCTTCTTCTCTCCATCCTTATCAATATAAGTCAGCTCGAACTTTGCTGGCAGGCAGAAATCAAGCTGGCAAGTGGACAGTGTATACTCGTTTCCAACAGCTGGCTTTACATTTACATCAAGCTTCGGACCATAGAAAGCAGCCTCACCAATCTCCTCTGTATACTCGATTCCAAGGTCATTCATAACGTCTCTAAGAGCATTTTCTGCCTTATTCCACATCTCATCATCATCATGATACTTTGTCTTATTTGCCGGATCTCTCAAAGACAAAACACAGCGATAATCTGTGATACCAAAATCCTTGTAGGTACTAAAGATCAGATCAACAACATTTGAGAACTCATCCTTGATCTGCTCTGGTGTTACAAAAAGATGCGCATCATTCTGGCAGAAGTGACGGCCTCTCTCAATACCCTTTAAGGTTCCACTTGACTCATAACGGAAATCATGAGCAATCTCACCTATACGGATTGGCAGATCCTTATAAGAATGCATACGGTTTGCATAGATCATCATATGATGCGGACAGTTCATCGGACGAAGAACAAATGCCTCTCCATCTACTTCCATAGCTGGGAACATGTTCTCCTTGTAGTGATCCCAGTGACCAGATGTCTTGTACAGATTAACTGTTCCAACACACGGTGTCATAACATGCTGATAGCCAAGCTTTCTTTCCTTATCCTTGATGTAGTTTTCAAGCTCCTGCCAGATTACATAACCCTTTGGAAGGAACATTGGAAGACCACGGCCTACCAGATCGTCTACCATGAACAAATTCATATCTTTACCGATCTTTCTGTGATCTCTCTCCTTAGCCTCCTCAAGAAGCTTTAAGTGCTCCTCTAATTCCTCAGCTGTCGGGAAACATACACCATAGATTCTCTGCAGAACCTTATTATTCTTATCTCCCTTCCAGTAAGCACCAGAATGCTTTAACAGCTTAAAGTAACGGCAAAGCTTTACATTGTCAACGTGAGGTCCGCGGCAAAGATCTGTAAAATCTCCCTGCTCATAGCATGTAATATTTCCATCTTCCAAATTGGAAATCAGATCAAGCTTATACTCATCATCCTTAAACATTTCCAGTGCTTCTTCCTTGGAAATCTCCTTACGGATAATCTTAAAGCCTCTCTTTGCGATCTTCTTCATTTCCTTCTCGATTGCAGCCAAGTCCTCTTCCTTAAATGCATGATCACCGAAATCAACATCATAATAGAATCCCTCTGCAACAACTGGTCCTACCCAGAATTTTGCCTGTGGATACAGGTGACGGATTGCCTGCGCCATCAAATGTGCACAGGAATGATTCAATGTGTTTAATGCTTCGTCTTCTTTAAAGTTTACCATTTTGATCTCCTCTTATCTTTTTACATTTTATTTTCCATCGGTGACAGAGCAGGATACAGGAACATAAAAGTTTAACTTGTGCAATATAAAAAAGCACCCTCAGGTATCTGCATACCTAAGGGTGCCAGCGCACGGTTCCACCTTATCTTTCACTCTTTGCTTATAACGCAGCAACACGGCAACGCTTAGAAGCTTTTTGCTTCTTTCACGCGCAGCTCAGGAATGGTCTTCATACAGCATTCCCATAAACCGCTTCCACCATACACGGCTCTCTCTGAATGATCTTGCTGTACTACTCTTTCCGTCATTGCTTTTATTTTAAAGATTTCAGATTTCATTCTACCACGGCTTTTTCTAATTTACAATAGCTTTTGTAAATTTATTTTTATTTTGGTTATTTCCATAATTTCCATAATAGTAGCCATAATTTCCCTTGCCATAATAACTGGAATCCTTTTTGCTGCCGACCATATTCTGGACAACACCAATTACATTTGCACCCACTTTATCCATCTCAAACTTCATCTGTGCCAATGTCTTCTTCTTTGTAACACCATTTTCAATAACAAGCAATGCTCCATCACAGAAAGATGCTACAATTGCTGCATCTCCTACTACGCAAATCGGAGGTGTATCAAAAATAACATAATCATAAGAATCTCTAACTTCTGCGCAAAGATTTTCCAACCACTTTGCAGACAAAAGTGCAGACGCATTTGGAACAAGCTTTCCACTAAACAATACATGCATATTTGGAAGACCAACATCATAAATAACCTGACCAAGTTCTGCATTTCCAGAAAGATACTCAGAAAGTCCAAGCTTTACACCATCTAATCCCATACGTCTTTGAAGCACTGATTTTCTCATATCTGTATCAACAAGAAGAACCCTTTTTCCCACCTGTGACAAACTATATGCCAGATGGAACGAAATAAAAGATTTTCCCTGATTTTCAAATGCACTCGTAACTACAATCGTTTTCACATCCTTGCTGCTGTATAAAATTCCTGTACGCAACTGGTAAATAGCCTCGGATGCATTAAATGGTAAATCCTCAGGCCACATAATTTTCTTCTGTTTTTTTCCTTTGTAATCTGGAATCGCACCAAGAACTGACAAACCAGTACATTTTTGAATGTCTTCATCACTCTTAATTGATGTGTTGGTAATAACAGATACTGCTACAATGCCACATGCAATCACAATTCCTGCCAAAATGCCAATTAATGCATACGATAAAACTGAGCGTCTCGTATTTTCCGCAAACAGATCATCTGCCTTATCCAAAATCGTTGGTTTACTGCTTCCTAACACATGAGGAATTTCATCCACACTGACAGACAAAATTTCATTTGCAATATTAACTGCTTCTCTTACTGTTCCTGCCGTCACATAAATCTTTAAAATGCGAGTACTATCTGGATTCTCGACAGAAACAATGTTGTATAATTGTTTGTAGGTAAGATCTAGCTTCAAATTTTCAATTACCTTATTCAATACAACTCTACTTTTAATGATACCTTCATAGTCTCCTGTTAGCGCAGAACCTAGCTGTACATCCGACATGGACACTTCCTTATTGCTGTCAATGATACACATTGATGCCTCTGCTTGATAAGCATCCTTAACAATAAACTTACCGTACACACCTAACGCTGCACCAAATATAATTGCTAACAGTACTATCCAATACCACCGCTTGCGCAATGCTCGAAAGATTTCCATTAAATCAATGGTATCTTCTTCTGCACTCGCCCCCATTGCTGTAATTTCTTTGCTCTCCATAAATCACACACTCCATAGACAAATGTTTTATTTGCCGCCTTTTTTTGTTTTTCTGTTTTATAATAATAAACATTTATCATTTTGTCAATACCATTTTTTCCAAATATAGCTAAATCTGTTTTCTCACAATTCGGTATTCATCTCGATATTGAAAATGAGGCAGATATAACGATCTCCATAGAGACTTGCTTTTGCAATATCATCCTCGTCAAAGAAAAACTGACAGCCATAGGATTCTTCATCCTCATCATATTCAAAATATGCACACTCCTCACAAGATGTTCCCTTCATCGTTTCCCTGCCTTTCATTTTCAAAAGTTTTTGCATTTCATCTCAATACAATTCATGCAAACTCATTTAAATCTACAAAATCAAATTATAACTACAATTAGTCGTCAAGTCTTCTCATCTCTGTATATGCCAAAAGGAATGGACCAACACCCTTTGCATCATCCTCAACTACTGGTTCAGACATATAGTATTCGTAAGTTCCATCTCTCATCTGCGGACCACCAAGTCCTGCCACTAAGCATATTCCGCCAAGACTTAAACGGCCGTCTTTTTCCTTCAGATAGCGATCGCAAATACCATGAAATGCTTTTTCGCCATATGCACGGAAACTCTCTGGCAAAAATCCAAGTCTCACGCCCTTAAGCATTGAATATGCCATAATTGCACTTCCGCTTGTCTCAAGATAGTTTTTCTCACGGCCACCCATATTGACAACCTGATACCACATGCCACTTTCATCCTGGAATTTTACCATAGACTCCATCAAATCAATAAACACCTGCTTTAATTGATCATACGCTGGCTGATAGCTATTATCTGCCTTCGTCAATGTATCAAGAAGTGCCATTGAATACCAGCCAAGTGCACGCAGCCAAAAATTCTTTGAAAGACCTGTCGTCTTATCACACCAGAACATTTCTTTTGATGAATCATAAGCGTGATAATAAAGACCTGTTTTTTCATCTCTCATATTCTTTACGACATTGAAGAACTGGTTAAAGATATCTGGATAGTTCTTCTTGTCATTAAAGCGTGTCTCATATTCCATATAAAATGGCTGTCCCATATAAAGTCCGTCAAGCCAAACCTGATTCGGATAAATCTTCTTATGCCAAAAATTACCTTCACTTGTTCTTGGCTGACCTTTAAGCTGTCCATAAATTACATCAATTGCCTTGCGGTACTTTTCCTTACCAGTAATGTCATACAGCAAAAACAAGGTCTTTCCTGCATTAACATTATCAATATTATAATCCTCCGGATTATATCCCTTTATCGTACCATCTTCCTGCACACGATGGTCAATATAAGCTTCCGCAAAATCAAGGTACTTTTTCTCTCCTGTAATCTTCCATGTCTCTATCATAGCAAGGATCATGCATCCATCAATGTAGTTCCAGCCAGACTTTCCACCCTTTCTGGCAGCCTCAATATTCCATGCCGGAACATCAAGTGTACTATTTTTAATCAAATCATCCAGATATGACTCTATAATCGGCATCTTCATCCTGTATTCTTCCTTTAAACTTATTTTATGATTATTTTCTGATATGCGCATTCTTGCGAAGTACCTCGACTACCTGCTCTACATACTTTTCGCAATCATCTGGATCACTTGCTTCAACCATAACACGAATTAATGGTTCTGTTCCGCTCTCCCTTACAAGAATGCGTCCGCGATCTCCCAGTTCCTCTGTGATTCGTGCAACTGCTGCCTGAACATCTGCATCCTCTCTTGCTGCTGCCTTATCCATTACTCGAACATTTGTCAGCTTCTGAGGATATGACACAAAACCACGTCTTAACTGAGAAAGTGTCTGCTTACCTAATACCATTACTTCCATCATCTTGATTGCCGTAATCAGTCCATCTCCTGTTGCTGCATACTTGCTGAAAATAATATGACCAGACTGCTCACCGCCAAGACGATATCCATTTTCGCTCATGCACTCATATACATACTTATCACCAACAGCTGTCTTTTCATAAGATATACCTGCTGCATCAAATGCTTTATACAAGCCAAAATTTGACATGACGGTTGTAACAACTGTATTGTCAGCAAGCTCTCCCTTATTTTTCAGATATTTACCGCAAATATAAAGGATTGCATCGCCATCTACTACATCTCCATTTTCGTCTACGCAAAGACAGCGGTCTGCATCACCATCAAATGCAAATCCAACATCAAGGTGCTTCTCCTTTACCAAAGCCTGTAGTCCCTGAATATGAGTAGAACCGCAATTTGTATTAATATTAGTTCCATCTGGCTCGTTATTGATCACATATGTTTTTGCACCAAGTGCATCAAAAACATTCTTTGCAATCATCCAAGCACTTCCATTTGCACAGTCTAAACCGACACGCATATTTCTAAAGGAACACAGTGCCAGAGACATTAAATATCCAAGATAACGGTTTCTTCCTGCTGCATAGTCCACGGTACAGCCAATATTTTCCTTTGTCGCATATGGCAGATTCTTCTTATCTTCATCAAGATACTTTTCAATCTCATCAATGACAAATTCCTGCATTTTTTCACCCTTATCATTAATCAGCTTGATTCCGTTATCATAGAATGGATTATGACTTGCAGAAATCATAATTCCACAGTCGAAATCTTCTGTACGAACAACATATGATACACTTGGTGTTGTGGTAACATGAAGAAGATAAGCATCTGCACCGGAAGCAGTTAAGCCTGCAACAAGTGCATATTCAAACATGTAGCTGCTTCGTCTCGTATCCTTTCCGATTACTACCTTGCACTTATGCTCCTTTCCAAAATACCAACCAATAAAACGACCCACCTCAAATGCATGCTCAACCGTTAAATCAACATTTGCCTCACCGCGAAAACCGTCTGTTCCAAAATACTTTCCCATTAATTCTGTCCTGCCCTTCGTTGATGTTTTTTAACTTTTATCTATGCAAAGCTTCCCAGCCATTCATAGCAGATGCAATAACTTTATCCATATCATAATACTTATATTCACCAAGGCGACCGCCGAAAAATACTTTTTCCTGCTGTTGTGCCTTTTCGCGATATTTCTGATACAGCATCTGGTTTTTCTCATTATTTACCGGATAGTAAGGTTCCATGCCTTCCTTCCAGTCAGTAGAATATTCCTTTGAAATTACTGTTTTAGGCTGTGTTCCAAACTCAAAATGCTTATGCTCAATTACTCTTGTATAAGGTGTCTCTCTGTCTGTATAGTTAACAACTGCTACACCCTGATAATTATCTGTATCAAGCACTTCTGTCTCAAAACGCACAGTACGATACTCAAGTTTTCCAAAGCAATACTCAAAATACTCGTCAATTGCTCCTGTATAAACTACTTTATCAGCCATTGACATCCATTTTTCCTTTTCTGCAAGGAAATCAACGCCTGTCTTTATATCAGCACCCTCAAATAATGCATCTATCAACTTATTATAGCCGCCAATCGGGATTCCCTGATATAAATCATTAAAATAATTATTATCATATGTAAAGCGCACTGGAAGTCTCTTTATAATAAAACTCGGAAGCTCGCTGCAGTCGCGTCCCCACTGTTTTTCCGTATAACCCTTTACAAGCTTCTCATAAATATCTCTTCCTACAAGCGCAATTGCCTGTTCCTCAAGATTTTTAGGTTCTCCCGTAATCTCTGACTTTTGTTTGTCAATTATTGCCTTTGCTTCCTGTGGTGTACTAATTCCCCACATACGGCTAAACGTATTCATATTAAACGGCATATTGTAAATCTCACCCTTATAATTAGCTACCGGGCTATTTGTATAGCGATTGAACTCTACAAAAGAATTTACAAACTCCCATACCTTGCGATCACTTGTATGGAAAATATGAGCACCATATTTGTGAACATTAATTCCTTCAATCTCTTCACAGTAAATATTTCCGCCTATATGACTGCGTCTTTCTAACACAAGACAGCTCTTTCCTGCCTGCTTTGCATGCCAAGCAATAACTGCTGAATATAGTCCAGCTCCTACTAAGATATAATCGTAATGCTTCATAAGTCACCTCTCATAAATTTTTATCACATATAATAATTGCGCTCCCATCTGTCATAAAACGGCATAGGGCGCAAAAAACAAAGCTTTGCCGGATCTGCATTATGGTATAAATCAATCATCTTCTGACGCTGCTTTGGCGTGAGATTAATCCACTCCATATAATCAAGCTCACAATTAGCCATCGGCGATGAACAGCACTGACAATCCAGTTTTCTAAGCAGACTTACCATTCGCGTTGCTTTGCACTTTGGGCAAATAAATACATACATCATAATAATCTGATAACCCTTCCTTTTCCATCATTTTTATTCATAGATGGTAGATTGCAGATAGCTTTTATTTGCCCCAAAATCAACAGCCAGAACTTCCTGATTAGCCCCCATAATTGCATTGCTCCATGTGCCGTCTGCCGGAACTCTCGCCTGAACCATATCATAATTCAGATATAAAACTGACTGCATCAGCAGTGAGCACATTTTGGAATCTGAAATATTTGTTGAAATATCTGGCAAAATAGATTCTACTGCTTTATAAATCGTAACTACATTTGCCTTTTTAACCTTCTCCAACAGTGCATTCATTACAGTTCTCTGTCTCTGTGTTCTTGCAAAATCATTTCCAATCTTACGGATTCGTGCATAGCCAAGCGCCTGTTTTCCCGTCAGTGTAATCTGACCGCCAGCAAACTGTTCATCCACAAAGCCATCACGATCTGCGACTCCACTAACCTGATTGTATTCTGCAATATAGCCATTAATCCATTCCACCTCCGCCTGTTCCACATTGATGGTAACACCGCCAAAAGCATCAATAACATCAACAAAGCTAAAAAAATCAACCTGCGCATAATAGTCAATGCCCAGCTTATAATTTTCTTCAATTGTCTGAATCAGCAATGCCGCTCCGCCTCTTGAATACGCCTCATTTATACGATTCTCTCCATACCCTGGAATTGTCACATAGCTGTCACGCATAATAGATGTCATAACAAACTTTCTTTTATAAGGATTGATCGACACAACAATCATCGCATCTGATCTGGCATCATTTGAACCTGCTACTCTAGTATCAGTTCCAATCAGCAAAATATTGGTAACGCCTTTTTGTGTCAATACATCAGCCTGTCTTTCATATGAAGTCTCATATGGCTTATAATTGGTCTGCGCAATGGTTGTACGCAAAAAAGCATAAACACCAGCAAGCGCCACAGCCATAATAATCAATATAATGATCAGCACCTTAAGCAGCTTGTGTAAAAAGCCCTTTTTCTTTTTTTCTTTTCGCGGCTTCTTTTCCGCCTTTTTGACCGTTTCCCTTACTTTTTGTTTTGTTTGTTTAGGACGTTTCTTTTTTTCTGCTTCCGGCACTGGCATCTTCTTTTCAATTTCAGGAGCTTTCTTTATAGCTTCATTTGATGCCTCTGGACCATAAATCGAGCGCTCATCTACAGGTGATGTTTCATTTACTGTATTTGGCTTTGGCTTTGGCCGGGTCTGTTTTCTTTGTCTTTGAATGGGTTTGTCAGTTGACAAATCTTCATCCACAGCTTCATCCACAGACACTTCTCCTGCCTCAAGCTCCTCTGCCTTAATTCTTTCTTTTATCTCATATGCCTGGCGCAGTATTTTTTTCTCTTCTTCTGTTAAATCTGGCATACTCGCCTCCTTTTTAGAATAGTTAAAAGTTACGGTAATTATTATAGTATAGAAACGCTTGATTGGCAAGAAATATCTGTATCACAAATAAAGCCTGTCATACCCATTTGAATATGACAGGCCATCTTATGTACAAAATTTGTAATTATTCAGCTACTGTTACAGCTGTTTCTTCTTCAACTGGTTCCTGTGCAGCATAGAACATTGCAACAGTATTCTTTACAACATCGCGAAGCAGTGTTGCTGTCGGTGCCTCTGTATCAGTAATGGTAACACCATCTTCCTGTGTGAAGCTGCCAGCCATAGAAACTTCTTCGTTCCATCATTTGTTGTCAGAGCAATGCTCAGTCCATTGTCAAGTAATGTCAGTGCAATATTCATATTTACTGTCTCGCCATCCGCTGTAGCAGTCATATCCATACCAAAATCATTATCCTGTGCGGTAATTGTTCCGTTTGCATTCATGATCTCAGTTCCGTCCTCTGTTACAACATAGTTAAAGGCTGTACCATCAAAGGACATATCAACCACAACAGTTGACTCACCATTTACAACAGTAACATTCTCTGTCATAGTACCATCTGCATTTACTGTAGCTGTACCGTTTATAGTAGCACCCTCATCAAGCATCTGCTGAATCTGGTCTGAAAGCTTGCTGCCATCTTCTGTCTGAAGTGGTGTTA
This sequence comes from Firmicutes bacterium AF25-13AC, assembly GCA_003478935.1. Taxonomy (GTDB): domain Bacteria; phylum Bacillota; class Clostridia; order Lachnospirales; family Lachnospiraceae; genus Anthropogastromicrobium; species Anthropogastromicrobium aceti. Next base: position 59,353 of record QUFP01000003.1, on the reverse strand, counting down.
CATCAAATGAAGATACCATCTCCTCAACCAGAGAATTCATCATATCAACAATCATTCCCTTTGCATCTTCAACAGAAACATCTGGTGAAGCCATGTTGACTCCCTCTGCTGCTGCCTGAAGATAATCATCAAATACTGTTACAAGCTGTGATGCATCTGTTCCCTGAACCTGTGATAATAATACTGACATAGCATTATCAACTACATTCTCAACTGCCTTAACAGTGTTTACAATTGCCGGTCCGTCAAATGTAATTGTAGTAGAGCCATCTTCTGCCGTCTGAATATCAAAATTTTCTGCCAGTGCAGTAAAATCATTCATCATAGAATCTACATCAAAATCAGTCTCTGCTTCAGTCTCTACTGCTGCAAAATCAATTGCCGGAATCTCAACCCAATCCTGATCAATACCAAACATTGGAAGCATTGAGCTGATATCAGAACCTAACAATTCACCATATGTACTTGCAATTTCAGCAACATTAATATAAAGATCACCAGAAACAATACGAAGCACATCATTAAGACCATAGACTGTATCAGCCTCTTCTCCTGTAACAGATGCCGGAAGTGTAACATTTGCTGAAACACTAACGCCATCCTCTGCAAATTGCTCTGCAGTTACAGAAAAAAGCATAGACTCTCCATCTGCTGTAAGAGAAAACTCACCTACATATGTAGATGGTGTAAACGCTGTTTCACTTTCTGCCATTACTGGCATTGTACTTCCCGCAGCCAACGCCGCACTCATAATTACCGCAAATTTTCTTTTCATACCTCGTCCTCCTAAAATTAAAAATTTGACAACATTGGTTATCTGATTTGTTTTTCTTCCCCTTCTCATATGTGTGTCGTTTTTATTATATCACATTATGAACAATTTGTTCAAGTAAAAAAAAGCTAATTTTATTTTTTTGGTAAATTTTTATTTTCCTCTTGACAACTTTACATTATTGAAGTAACTACGTTCAAACAAGAAACCTGTGATTAAGAGTAAGTAGTCATGGTTGCGTGTTCACAGAGAGCTACTGTTGGTGGGAAGTAGCAGCACAGATTATGATGAATGGGCTTATGAGGGCGGCCGAACGCGATTTTCGTTAGTAGCAGCCGACGGGGCGCGCAGCCCGTTATCCGTTGCGTATCGCATAGTTGTGCAGATTTTTCACATGAATGTGCGAGTTGAGTTGGATGCATTAGCATCAATATGGGTGGCACCGCAGGATTAACAGTCTTGTCCCATTAGGATTGGGATAGGGCTTTTTTTGTTACCAAAATTTCTTTCTCCCGATCTATCTAACTCACTAACTGATGCCTATGAATTGCTCCGTTGTTTTTAGGCTTTTGCCCCTGGCATCCTACAAATTTTATTCATCAAAAGGAGAACACTATTATGAGAAAAAATTATTTAACCTGTGCCGCACTGATTTCTGCAATGAGCATGAGCACCATTGCATCTGCACCTGTATTTGCATCCGACAATAACGATATCCAAACATTTAAGATTGGTATCTGCAACTATGTTGATGACGCTTCTTTAAACCAGATCGTTTCTAATATTGAAAAGCAGCTTGAAAAAATTGAAAAAGATTCTGACGGTGCTGTTTCTTTTGAAGTCACAACAGAAAATTGTATGGCTGATGCCACTGTTCTTGATCAGATCATTGCAAACTTCATCGCAGATGACGTGGATTTGATGGTTGGTGTTGCCACCCCTGTTGCCATGGCAATGCAGGCAGCTACCGAAGACAACGAGATTCCTGTTGTTTTTGCAGCTGTATCTGACCCAGTTTCTACTGGACTTGTAGAGTCCATGGAAGAGCCTGGTGCAAATATTACCGGTACTTCTGACTACTTAGACACAACTGCTGTTATGGATCTTTTATTTGCTGCTGATGAAGAAGCCGATCATATCGCCCTTCTATATGATCAGGGTCAGGATTCTTCCACAACTGCAATCGAAGAAGCTAAGAAATACCTCGATGATAAGGGCGTTGATTACACAGAATACACTGGAACAACAGTTGATGAAGTTATGTTAGCAGCTGATTCTATCATCGCAGACGGTGCTGACGCAGTCTTTACACCATCTGACAACACCATCATGACAGCTGAACTTTCCATCTATGAGGAATTAGCAGAAGCTGGCATTCCGCATTATGCAGGTGCTGATTCTTTCGCATTAAACGGTGCTTTCTGTGGATATGGCGTTGACTATATTAATTTAGGTGTTGAGACAGCAAACATGATTAACAGCATCTTAGTTGATGGTGAAGAACCTGCAAAAACACCTGTCATGACATTTGACAATGGTATTGCAACTATCAACACCGAAGTATGCGATCAGTTAGGCTATGACTTCGATGAAATCAGTAAGACATTTGAGCCACTCTGCACTGCTGTAAAGGGCATCGAGACTGCAGAAGAATTTGAAGAAGAATCAGAAAGTGAAACTGAGACTGAAGAAGAATCTACAGAGGCTCAGGAAAAATAAATTTTAGTAATAAAAATCAAAGGGGTTTTCTCGTGGATATTCAAACATTATTGTCACTGGGACAGACTGCTCTTGAACTTGGTTTAATCTGTTCCCTTACAGTTCTTGCATTATTTTTAAGCTATTCTATGCTGAATGTCTGTGATCTTTCCACAGACGGATGCTTTACCCTGGGCGCCGCAGTCGGCGCTCAGATTGCACTGATGGGTCATCCATTTTTAGCAATTCTTGCTGCTATGGGGGCCGGTATTCTATCCGGTTTTGTCACAGGCACATTGCAGACAAAATTTGGCATTAACAGTCTGCTTGCCGGTATTGTAGTCAATACTGGTCTTTACTCTGTCAACATTGCCGTTATGGGCGGTTCCTCTCTTTTAAATATGAACAAAACTGTGACGGTATTTACAATGATGAAAGGACTCCTCTCTGGCACGCCGCTTGCCAGCTATTATAAACTGATTGTGGCACTGATTGCAGTTATTCTTGTCGTTGCGCTGCTGACATTGTTTCTTGGTACTCGTCTTGGTCTTGCAATCCGTGCAACTGGAAACAACCCGATCATGGTAAAATCTTCTTCTATTAATACTGTTTTTACTACCATTGTTGGTCTTTGTGTTGCTAATGCATTTACCGGTTTGTCAGGCTGTCTGCTTGCTCAATATCAGAAATCCGTCAACATCGACATTGGCTCTGGTATGGTTACAATTGCACTTGCCTCACTGTTAATTGGTGCAACAATCCTCGGACGCGGAAAAATTGTTACACGTGCCGTTGGTGTCGTACTCGGTTCCTTCATTTTCCGCCTTGTCTACACCATCGCACTTCGTTTCCATCTTCCGGCATTCATGCTCAAGCTGGTATCTTCTATCATTGTCGTCATTGCACTGTCTTTCCCATATTTGAAGACACAGCTCCCAATGATGAAGCGCCGACTAACTCATTCAAAAAATAATAGATAATTTGTACCTGACTGCAAAGCAGGCTACGGAAAGGCATTTGTAAGCTATGCTTGAACTAAAAAATGTTTCGAAAACCTTTAATCCTGGCACAGTAAATGAAAAAAAAGCTCTTGATAAACTTTCCTTAAATTTAAATGAAGGCGATTTTGTCACCATCATCGGTGCAAACGGTGCTGGTAAATCTACGCTGTTTAATGCAATCTGCGGTACCTTCTACACTGATGAGGGACAGATCATTCTTGACGGCGAGGATATAACACTTCAGCCAGACTATATACGAGCAAAAAAAATCGGTCATCTGTTTCAGGATCCCATGAGCGGCACTGCTCCTGGCATGACCATTGAAGAAAATATGGCTCTCGCAGGTTCCAAAGGCGGCTGGCTCTCTCACGTAAGCAAAAAAGAAAAGGAACTGTTTCGTGAAAAGCTCCGTCCTTTGAATATGGGACTTGAAGATCGCATGCATCAGCCTGTCGGACTTCTCTCTGGCGGACAGCGTCAGGCTCTTACTCTTGTAATGGCGACCATCAACCCTCCAAAGCTGCTGCTTCTTGATGAGCATACTGCAGCTCTTGATCCTGGCACTGCCGAGAAGGTGCTAAATCTAACCAAGTCTATTATTGCTGAACACCATTTAACATGCATGATGATCACACACAACATGCAGTCAGCTCTTGAACTTGGCAATCGTACCTTCATGATGAACAGCGGACACATCATTTTCGATACAGCAAATGAAGAGCGCTCAAAGCTTACCGTAAATGATCTGCTTGAGCGCTTCAAGGAAGGTGTTGGAAAGCAGCTTGACAACGACCGCATGCTGCTCTCCTGATATTTAACTATTAAAAATTTATATTTAGTTTTGCCATCTGATCTGCTCACCACACACAAGTGGGAAGCGGATCAGTTTTTTTGCATTCAAATCTTCCTTATTCATATCCACTGCTGTAATCTGATGATTCTCATATGTTGTATAATAATAAATTCCCTTTGAAGCATTACAGCAAGAGGTGTAAATAGTAATCTCATATGCACCTTCCTTAACTTCACAGCATCCTCTTTGCTGATCTACTGAACCAAGTATGTGGAAAAACTGGCTCACACTCTCTGACTCCGAATCACCTGAAAGTGAATTCATCTTCACAAAAGAAACACGAACAAAACGAGATTCAGATGAAAGATCACCTGGAAGACCAAGCGCACCCATTCCACGGCTGTAAGCCTGAAGCGGCAGCTCATTAGCTCCGCCAAATGTGTTCTTTGGCTGTTTTGCTGAAAGGCCCATATAGCGATTTAAACCAGCCAGTTGTCTGTCAAACGGCGGATTATTTGTTAAAACACCAACTGGATTGTCATAGATCTTAATGCCCTCACGTACAGACTCTAACGTAATTGCCTCATCACGATCTGCAATAATCCAGTGAAGTGATGACACCGGCATTGATTCATGAAAAGAAGTATTTGTAATGCAAATACGTTCAAGAAGTACTATTGCCTCCTTTACACATGTGCACTGACCTAAAATCCACGGAATCAATTCAAACTGTGCCACGTTGTCTTTTCCCTCTGCCGGTTCTGTATAAAATGCATTGCCTACAAAATTAAGACCTGCCATTCCAAGACCCTTTTCATTAATCGCATCATAATACAGCGGATACTCGCCTGCCACATGTGCCATACCAATCAATGCGTACTTTGTCTGATATGGCTGTCCGTGGCGCATCACAAATGTATAACCACGCGGTGTTATCGTTACTTCCTCTCCATAAGAACACTCATAATCAAGTGTTCTTCCCATATAAAAGTCCTTTGTCTTATAGGTTGCTGCTGTACACATAATTGCCTCCTTATTGCTCTTCCTAATTGTTTTTTGCTTTTTCTGTTTATTTCTATTTGTTCTGCTGCTCTTTTCTTTTGATTTTGCTCTTTTTCTTTATTTCTTTATGCTGTCAATAAATGGCTCTGCAAGATCCTTTAGCTGCTCTATCTGTTCATCAGTCAGCAACAGTTTCGGCGCTGTTATCGTATTTTGCTCGTCTAGTTTATTTGCCGCTGCATGTACTTCTGTCTGAAGACAATTTCCATCATCATCTGAAATGGTTATTGTAAGAGTAAACGTATAGTTATCTCCTTTGTCTACAAAAAATGACAGCTTAGCATCTGCCTGCTTTGGCTGGATTCCTACAAGCTGTGCAAAATAATCAGCATCGATTGTAAACTCGGACGCTCCATCATTCTTGCCACTCACCTTTACGGCTGACCAAAGCTTTGGATCAAATAAATGATCTGGTTCAGCTAAAAACAGCACTGCATCCATTCCACCTGGCATTTTTAACGAATTCTCAACTGTTACGCCTGTAAGATCATAAATCAAACTAGTAAGCTGTTCTAATGTAACACAATGATCTTTAATCCATCCATTGTATGCTGCCTTTAGTAAAAAGCTTTTGTCAATCTCATCACTTGCAAATGCAGATATAATTGAGTCTATCCCAAAATAACATTTTCCATCCACCAGATAAAATGTCGTTAATGAAGTCTGCTTATCTGTTATATTTTCCTTTAGCTGCAATTTTAAGTTTTTTTGTGCACTCTCGCCTGCTGCGGTAAATTTTGCCGTAAGTGAATCGGTGTTTAGAAGTTCCTGAACAAGATCTGTTACTGGATTTAGCTGATCTGATGGTTCAAATGTCATCGCGCAATCCGCTGTAATATCATAGCCATTTCCTGCCACCAGCTTTTGCAGCGTCTCGATGGTCTGTCCTGCATTCATAATAAAATGCATATAGAAGATGATCGCTCCAATCAAAAAAGCTGCCAGAACAAGTCCCACTGCAAGCACTGCTTTTTTTCTTTTGCTCATATACCCACTTCCTTTCAACCAGCTTACAGGACTTTAGTCCTTTACAAAAATTATAAAGCCTTTGATCTTTTCTGTAAACGGACAAAATGGCTCTTTTGTAAGGCTATTAAAAATTAGGGAGATTTTTTCTCCCCTATCATTCGAGTAAGCAAGCACAAAAATAAGGCGTATACCTTATTCAGATATACGCCTTTTCGGTGTACTAACGGTGTACTAACCGACCGTTATTTGACACGTTTTGTTGTTTTCTTTGGTTCCGATTTTCTTTGATTTTCCTTGAAAAATTAGAACTTACCAGCCTTAGCAGCTTCCTCGATGGAAACAGCTACAGCTACAGTCATACCAACCATCGGGTTGTTTCCTGCACCGATCAGACCCATCATCTCTACGTGAGCCGGAACTGAAGAGGAACCTGCAAACTGTGCATCAGAATGCATACGGCCTAAAGTATCGGTCATACCATAGGAAGCCGGACCTGCTGCCATGTTATCTGGATGCAGAGTACGTCCTGTACCACCACCTGATGCTACGGAGAAGTACTTCTTACCAGCCTCGATACGCTCCTTCTTGTAGGTACCTGCAACTGGATGCTGGAAACGAGTCGGGTTTGTGGAGTTACCAGTGATGGAAACGTCTACATTCTCCTTCCACATGATAGCAACACCTTCCGGTACGCTGTTTGCACCGTAGCAGTTAACCTTTGCACGAAGTCCCTCAGAGTATGACTTGCGGAATACTTCCTTTACTTCGTTGTTGTATGGATTGTACTCAGTCTCTACATATGTAAATCCGTTGATACGGGAAATGATCTGTGCAGCATCCTTTCCAAGACCGTTTAAGATAACGCGAAGAGGCTTCTGGCGAACCTTGTTTGCCTTCTCTGCGATACCGATAGCACCCTCAGCTGCTGCGAAAGACTCATGACCTGCCAGGAAGCAGAAGCACTCAGTCTCCTCTTCCAGAAGCATCTTGCCAAGGTTTCCGTGTCCAAGACCTACCTTACGGGTATCTGCAACAGATCCCGGGATACAGAAGGACTGAAGACCCTCACCGATAGCAGCTGCAGCGTCAGCAGCCTTACGGCAGCCCTTCTTGATTGCGATTGCTGCACCAACGGTGTAAGCCCAGCAAGCATTCTCAAAACAGATCGGCTGGATACCCTTGATCTGAGCATATACATCCAGTCCTGCATCCTTTGTAATCTTCTCTGCCTCTTCGATAGAAGCGATACCATAGCTATTCAGAACCGCATTGATCTGGTCAATACGTCTCTCATAGGACTCAAATAAAGCCATTTTCGTTACCTCCTGTATTATTCTTTTCTTGGGTCAATGATCTTAACTGCATCAGCAACACGGCCGTACTGACCCTTTGCCTTCTCCCATGCAGTATTCGGATCGTCGCCCTTCTTAATGAAATCAGTCATCTTTCCAAGGCTTACGAACTGATAACCAATAATCTGATCCTCTGCATCCAGAGCGATACCGGTTACATAGCCCTCTGCCATCTCAAGGTAACGAGGTCCCTTCTGAAGAGTACCGTACATTGTACCAACCTGAGAACGAAGACCCTTTCCAAGATCCTCAAGACCTGCACCTACAGCCAGTCCATCCTCAGAGAATGCACTCTGGGAACGACCATAAACGATCTGTAAGAACAGCTCTCTCATAGCGGTATTGATTGCATCACAAACAAGGTCTGTATTCAGTGCTTCCATAACAGTCAGACCCGGAAGAACTTCAGCTGCCATAGCTGCGGAATGGGTCATACCGGAACATCCGATGGTCTCAACGAGAGCCTCCTGAATGATACCCTCCTTAACATTGAGGGACAGCTTACATGCGCCCTGCTGAGGAGCACACCAGCCAACTCCGTGTGTGAAACCGGAAATGTCTTTCACTTCCTTTGCCTGCACCCACTTTGCTTCCTCCGGAATCGGAGCAGCACCATGATGAACGCCCTGCTTTACAACGCACATCTCTTCAACTTCACGTGAAATAACCATTGCAAAAACTCCTTTCAGTTCTGTATGTTGCACCTAAAAAGGTGCTGATTATGGCTTTGCCGACTGCTGATCAACAATTACAGCCATATCTTCAATATGTGTCTTCGGCATACCAGGCTGCAAAACGCAGTATACCTCATACACTTCTATTTTCTCACAAAATGCGCTGTTCGTCTAGTCCTTTTTTTTTATTTCTCGCAAAATGTTGCAGTTTTTACTATTATTTTCAGTATTGTTTTTTATTTTTTTCTTTCAAGCGTCCGAATCCTCTGGATTAGCTGCCACGCAGTCTCATGCAATGCCTCATTTTGAAGCTGCAGTCTGGCATTCTCCTGTTCATAATAATCAAGACGTTTTTGAAGTGCGGCTGCCTGCTCTCTCCAGTCTTGTTCTTTTTGCTCATGATATACCATCTAAGTTCCTCCCTTTCTGCTGCCTTGCCTATTATGTCAATTTTGGTTTCCTGCCACTTTATGGAAACTTTATGGTTACATCATACTCCATATATAGTGTTTTTTCACGCAAATTTTCTCGCATATTTCGACTGTTGCAAACAAAAACAGCCTCAGTGAACTGCAACAAAAAAGCCACACACGGAATTTCTTCCGCATGCGGCAGTCTATTGTACCGGTCAAGCCGGCTTTGTCTTATATTTTAATTCAGTGCAAAACGATTTAACGCTACTTCGAACTGGTCATCTTTCAGTGGGTATCTGACAGTTAAGCTTCTGGTCAAATCAAGGCTGAAAACACCCATAATTGATTTTGCATCTACAACAATACGGTTATAACCTAAGTCTACGTCAAAGTCACATTTGCTTGCCTCTGACACAAAGTCCTGGACTGTTTCCCGAGATAAATGAATTTCTCTTGTAAACACTGCTTTCACTCCCTTCAATATTGGTGATGTCTTTGTCTTTTTGTTACCCTCTGCAGCGTACCGGTTCACTGCATTGACATACTTATAGCACATTGTCTTTATTTTGTCAAATCAACCGATTAACCTATTTTTTTGCATTATTTGCTTTTTTTATTCAAAAAACTTATTTCCTTTTTTCTTTTTTTATGCACTTTGATACTTTTCTTTTCATCATCATTTAATCATTGATTTCGTATTGAATCATTTTCATGCTCGTTTGCACTCGATTCTTTGCATTTTTGCAGAATTTTCGATTGTTTTTTTTGTTTTGCAGTCATAATCATTCAAACTTCGTCAAACTCTGCTTTATTCTCTGTTGTACTGTCTCCACCAATGTACACTTCAAACTTTCCCGGCTCGCTGCCATACGTCATATCGATCCGCCAAAAGCGAAGCATAGGCTCGATAATCTCAAACGACACCTCACGTCTCTCGCCTGGCTTTAGCGTAATCTTCTCAAAGCCTTTTAATTCACGTACTGGACGCACTACACTGCCGCTCACATCACGTATGTAAAGCTGAACAATTTCCGTTCCCTCACGGTCGCCTGTATTAGTTACCATAACTGATGCCACCCATGCTGCTTCTGTCTCATTTACTTTCGTATTTGTTTCCCGCTTAGTGACAGTTACTGGTGAATAAGAAAATGTGGTGTATGACAATCCATAACCAAATGAATGCAGCGGACGGTACTCTGTATCAATATAACCTATGCAAAATGCCTTAGGATCACCCGGATTTCGCGGTCGGCCCCCTTGAAACCGATTATAATACAGCGGCTCCTGCGAGGAGACGTTTGGAAAGCTCATCGCAAGACGACCGGTTGGTTCTTTTACTCCAAATAATACGTCAGTAATTGCTGCAGCTCCTTCTGTTCCTGGCATCCACACATACAAAACAGCCTTTGCAAGCGATTCAATCAAAGCGACCTCGATTGGACGTCCGGCAAACAACACAACGATTACATTATTGTTAACTGCTGAAACCCTTTTTAGAAGTTCCATCTGAATCTCTGGCAATGTGATACAAGTTCTGCTTGCACCCTCTCCAGTCTGCCGGAACGATTCGCCCAAAAATAATACCACCTTTGATGCAGATTTTGCAGCCTGTACAGTCTGCTCAATTGACGCTTCTGCTTCATCTGGCGTCATGCCTTCCTCCACATAATCACGAATTACTTCCTTATCATAGAACATGCTGCAGCCCTTCATAAAATGACAAGCATTCCCTATATGCTCCTGTATGCATTCCTGTACCGTTTTGATATTGTCGTAAGTTGCAGGGAACGACCACGCACCGCAAAGCGCTCTGGTGTCCACATATGGACCTGCGAACAAAACACCCGTAGCTTCCTGTGCAGAAAGCGGCAATGTTTTATTTTCATTTTTCAAAAGGACAAATGTTTTTGCTGCTGCCTCACGCGCTGCTGCACGATGTGCATCGCATAAGATCAGATTTTTCTCGTCCTCCTCACTTGCATCCTTATATGGATTCTCAAAAAGGCCAAGATCATTTTTTAGTTTAAGAATACGAAGCACTGCCTCATCCACAAGTGTTTCATCTACCTCTCCCGATGTTACAAGCTCTTTTAAATAATGAAGATATACATCCGACATCATATCGATATCCACGCCTGCCTCAATGGCAAGCCTTGCTGCTTCTCTCTTATCCTCTGCGATACCATGTGGAATCAATTCTTCTACTGCTGAATAGTCAGAGATCAAAACACCATCAAAGCCTAAATCTTCTCTTAATACCTTTCGCATCAGCCACTTATTTGCAGTTGACGGCACACGATTCAACGTATTAAATGAAGTCATTGCCATACGGCAGCCGCCATCCACAGCACCCTGATAGCCGCTCAAATAATCTTGACGTAAAGTGCGCTCTGACAGTTCCACATTGTCATACTCACGACCACCCTCTGGATAGCCGTAGCAAGCAAAATGCTTCAAACAAGCTGAAATGTTTCCCTTTTCTTTTAAATTCTCTGGCGTTTCACCCTGAAAGCCCTCTGTCATCGCCTTTGCAAAACAATAGTTCAGATATGGATCCTCCCCAGGTGACTCCATGACTCTTCCCCAGCGTGCATCTCGCACCAGATCTGCCATTGGCGCAAATGTCACATGAATACCCGATGCCGCTGCCTCCTTTGCCGCTATCTGCGCGCCCTTTCTAGCAATCTCTGGTTCAAAGCTGCAGCCTTGAGCCAGTGGAATTGGGAAAATCGTCTGGAATCCATTGATTACATCAAGCATAAAAAGCATTGGAATGTGATGTGGCTGCGTGGCCATTGCATTGTCCTGAATCTCCTTTAACTTTGCTGCACCACTTGTTCCGAGAATTGTTCCGCAAAGCTTCATATCCTCTGGCTCGATTTTTGCGCTTCCCATCGGACCTGTAATGAGCATATCCGTTCCATAAAAATTTGCCGTCAGCTGCACCATCTGACCTATTTTTTCCTCCAAGCTCATTTCAGCCAGAAGATCTTTTAACTGTTGCTCTGTCATCGCACTTCTCCTTATTTTTCATTTTCAAGATAGCTTGCACGCTCGCCGCCAATAAACTTTAATCTCGTGCGTGCACAAACCACATGTGCCTCTCCAATTTGCTTTGTGCTAATACGCACTGGAACAGCAACTGGACGAAGATGCATGCCAATTAGTGTATCGCCAATATCAATTCCTGCATGAGCCTGAATCATCTCTACTGCACAGGTGCCTGTAACGCTGCATAAACAGCTGTTGCAAATGAACCGCCTGCCTTTAGCTTTGGCACTACATTTACCATTGGAAGGCGATATTCTTTTGCTGCCGTCTTCTCAATGATGATCGCGCGGTTTAAATGCTCACAGCACTGAGCTGCCAAATAAATCTTCTTTTCCTTGCAGCAGTTAAGAAATGTCTGTGCCACTGCTTCTCCAATCTCTGCACTTGAATATGAGCCAATTCTATGACTTGCGATCTCACTTGAAGAGCAGCCAACTACTAAGATATCGCCCTCTTCCAATTTTGCCTGTTCCACCAGTTCATCAAATACTGCTTTTGTCTGCTCCTTAATCTCATCAATATGTGTGTATTTTTCTTCGGATATTCCATTCATAGTTATTGCCTGCCTTTCATTAGTGTCATTCCATATTTTTTCAAATCAATTTTTCCATCTTCACTCATCACGCCTTCCGCTGCCAGACGTGATGCCTGAACACCTGGGCCGCCAAACACAAATTCACCTGCCAACTCACCTTTTGAATTGACAACACGATGACACGGTATGGTAGATGGATCTGGATTTTTGTGGAGTGCATTTCCAACGGCTCTTGCCATACGCGGATTTCCTGCCATCTTAGCAACCTGTCCGTATGTCGCCACCTTGCCTTTTGGAATCTTCTTTACAGCCTCGTAGATACGCTTTGTCGGACTGTCTGTCACCATACGGTAGCTCTCGTCAATCATATTTTTAATGGCATCATCTGGCACTGTTCCATCTAAAATAATAGTACTCCAGTGCTCCTTATTTAAATGATATCCTGCTGTTACGGACGCAAAGGCAGACCTCCAGTAGTCACGCCACTCGGGGTCTGCCTTTACATTTAAATTTATATAGCCATCTTTCTCATAAGTCCACAAGAAAACTTTTTTGCTGCTCTTAATCCGTACCAACTGCCAATTTTGATCATGAAACGGTGCATCCTGACAAGTATCTGGATAAGACAGGCCAAACGCCAAAGCTTCTTCTCTCGTTGTCATATTCTTCACTCCAATCTTTCGCAAATTAAATCGCTTTGCTATTATTGGAATGATAACATACTTATGTTTACAAATCAAGCGCCCACTTCACTGCATAATACAATGCCCAATCTTGATCATTTGCCCATGGATCATAGTAATGTGCCTTTTTGCCATTTACTGTATCTGGATAGACCATCGCGCAGGATGCCATGCCATCTATAAAGAACAGATTCAGACAACCTCGAAGTGAAGCCTTTGCCTTATGCTCATATGATTTGTCTCCCGTAATCTGTGCGTAACTTGCAAATACATCACCGCTGAGTGTACTCCAATAATGTGGAAACGTATCGCCATAGCACTCATATTTTCCAAACCAATAACCGTCCCAATGACGAATCGCATTCTCAAACAAGTGATAATCGGCCTGTTTTCCATTAAACAGCTCCAAAAGTTTTAATTGTTTTCTTGCTTCTTCAAGATATTTTTGCTCCCCGCTTATCTGGTAGGCCTGCAGCAGACAACTTACCGCTGGTGCAACAATGCTCTGCTCATATTTTACCTCTGAAGTTGGATAATTGACGCTAGTCTGCGTAAGCTGATCAGCATGATTTAAAAATGCTTGTGTAAATGCTTCTGACTGTGCTTCAAATCCCGCCTCGTCAAGAAGTGTCTTTAATTCATACGCTTCAATTCCAATGGCATAGAAATGTTCACCACCTGAGCAATAATATCCCATCATTGTCTTATAGGCATTTAACAGATAACGCACGTCCTTCTTTAAACGATACAATGCAATCTGGAAATTTGCCACCCACGGATAATTATAGAGACGATGCCAGTCATTATTTCGATTAATATCGTTATATACCACACCAGTATTCTCATCATACAATTCGCGGTATACATATCTTTCGTACGCATTCAAGCTTTCCATACACTTCGCATCTTCAGGATGACGCTTAAGATATTGTGCCATTATTATGCCCATTGCCAAACGCTCACGTCCTCCATTATGATCAGCTTTGTGACTATAATAAAGTGCATCCTCCTCGCTGTCATATATCAGATACGCACCGTCTAATGCACTGCCTTCTTTTTTATACTGCTGCTTTGTTGCAAGGAATTGACTTCTGCGCGTCAAAAGTATATCTACTGATGCACTGCAGTAAAAGAGAGCATGTGTATGCTTTTCTCCTGACCAAATATCAAAGCGATACTCTCCTTCTTTTTCTGCTGGATACTGATACCAGACAGAATAAGCAGGTTGTGAATATTTATCATTCGTCTCATCAATGCGAACATGTTTAATTTCTTTTTCATTGAATTTTACAAAAAGCTTCTGCGCCATTTCTTTATTTTTTGTCTGGACACAAAATTCAAAGTTTTCTCCCTGAATGCATGTCATCTGCTCTGCCTTCACAAGCAAGAATTCATCCTCATTTAAAAGTCTGTTGTAAAAATCATCCTTGCCCTGATGCCAAAAAAGCTTCCAACGAATCTCCTTCTTCTCACCTGGCTCAAATACACCAAGTTTTGGATAAAAGAGAAAATCACCGCGATCTTCGCTTCTAGCTGAAAAATCACGTTCCACACCATAGCCTATGATGCTTCCCTTTGTTAATACAAGTCCCAGATGTGGCGCTCTTCCTCCCTGGCGAAGTGCCATCACATAAGTAGCATTTTCGCCGATAAACAGATGTGCATTACAGCGCTTCTCAAGACCAACCTCTGCCTTTTCATAGCTGTCATTAAATGGCACATAGATATATGCATCCTTCTCCTTGATAAAAAGAGGTTCCCCTGATACATTTTCAAATGTGTAGCATTCCTCTAATTCTCCATTTTCCAAAACAGACAATGTTCTTGTAACATTCAATCCCATTGGAACTTTTACACTTCCCCAGCACTTTTCACCTTCAACCCAGTTCATCTGCGATGGGTCATCCTTATGGCTTAAAAACCATAAGCCTCGCTCATCATTTCCAATAATCGATTCACCTACACATCCAACTGTTGGCATATTCATTTTGTCTCTCCTCCATTCTCATCTTCTTACTTTTATTATTTCTCGCACACTTCAATGACAGTCTGTGCCTGACGCAGTCCATCTCCGAACGCATGCACACTTACTCTTCCTGGCTTGCAATAAAGTTCAAGCATTACGCTTGCACAGCCATGATACAAATGAACACTGTCTTCCTGATATGGCTCATTGCTGCAAATATCACCATTATCAACACCAACTATCTTCGCTGCTCCCTCTACTGCAAAGTGAACCTTGCCGCTCTCACGGAAACACGAATTACCATTTTCATCCACAGCACGAACTGTCAGCAATAAGTGCTGTTTCTTCTCTGGTATACCCAAATTTACAGTACTTACGCATTCCTTATGATCACACTCCTGGTCAAATGCCAGTGCGACTGCCATACCTGGTGTCACCACTTCATGGCGGCAAGCCTCTTTGCCATTTTGATAACCAACGACCGTAACCGTTCCCGGTTGCCATGGCAAAAATCCTGTAATGATACCGTTTTTGCACTCAGATGGGCGCGGAATGAAAAACTGCTTTCCATTCAAGAACAAATGAACCTCATCACAATTTGACGCAATCATATACGGAATCAACGTCTTTCTGAATTGTGGGAAATGCCAATGATCTGCATAGATTGGACTGTCCCAATGCTCCTTTACTCCTTCATCGTCAAGGGAGTAATCCATAACAGAAAAATGAACAACAGGTTCTTCACTCCAGATGCTCTTTAACATATAAGCAACTGGACGATACTCATTGTTTGTATGAATCAGCGCTCCGCTCCATCCCTTTGCAGGATACCCCATGGATTCACCCAGATAATCATATCCTGTCCAGATAAAGCTTCCTATGCAATATTCGTACTTAAACGGAACTGATGATGGAATCTGTTCTGTAAAGTTTTGCATTTGATCATAATGACCGCAAAAATATTCATATACCTCGGTTCCTAAAATCAACTTATTTGGAATCTGTTCATGAATCAACTCATACCACTGCTCCTGATAATTACATGAAATGATATCGACAATTTCTGCGATCTTTGCAATGCGGCTGACACGCTCCTTAGCATCGTAAATCTCTGTGTCGCTGACTTCGTCAACAAACTGCTGAATATCTTTGATCTTACTCAAATCAACATTGCTCTCCCTCTTAAAATGAGGATTCATTGCATATGTGATTGGACGCGATGAGTCGAGGCTGCGAACCTTATCGGACAGCTGTTTTAAAATCGCAAGCATAGAATCCTGTCCCTGATTTTCAACTTCATTTCCAACACCCCATATCACGATGCAGGCGCGGTTACGGTCACGCTTTACCATTGCTTCAACATCTGATTCCCAGTTTTTGTCAAAGTAGCGTCCATACAGTCCACCCTTCCATTTATCAAAACATTCCTCATATACATAAAAGCCCATCTCATCGCACAGATCAAGAAATTCCTCTGAGTAGGTGTGATGTGCAGCACGGATTGCATTGCAACCAAGACTCTTTAGATGAGCAAGTCGTTCTCTCCAAATTTCCTTTGTCACAGCTGTTCCAAGGCAGCCTGCCTCCTGATGAAGACATACACCCTTTAACTTAGTCGAAACACCATTTACAAGTAGTCCTTTCTTTGTATCAAATATCACCTCTCTAAGACCTATTACAAGTGATACACTATCGCTTTCTGTAGAAACAGTCAAACGATAAAGATTCGTATTTTCTGCTGACCAAAGCTTTGCATCTTTAATATAGAAGGTAAGCATTCCATTCGCTCCCTCTGCAATGAAAACTTCATTTTCCAATGACTCATTCTCTTTATTTTGAATCAGACGTAAAATTCCCTGCACAGCACTGCTCTGTCCAGTCTCGACCTGAATGGCGGCAGTGAATTTTGCAGCACTCTCTGTTTCTTTTGAATCCTTTGCACATTCTGTTTCTGCGATTTTTTCTATTTTGCTATGTACTTGAATATTCCACAAATCAAGATGATTTTCTGGAACAATACGAAGTGTCACGTCGCGGTAAATTCCGCATCCGCTGTACCAGCGGTCTGCCGGTGAAACAGAATTATCCACACGCATCAACAGCTCATTGTCACCACTCTGCACAGCATCTGTAATATCCATCTTAAATGAACTGTAGCCATATTTGTGACTGCCAATTTTCATACCATTTACCCAAAGCACTGCATTTTCATACACACCGCCAAAGTAAAGAAGATAACGTTTGCCCTTCTTCTTTTCCTCGATATTCAGAGTCTTCTTATACCAGCCAATTCCCCAGCGGTCACGAAAGCCCTGTGACATTCCATCTTCCATTACTTTATTAAATGGCCTGCTTACTGCCCAGTCATGTGGAAGGTCAACTTCTGCAAATTGCAAGTTTTCCAACTCTGTGCGAACATCTTCCCCTGACTGTTTTCTTTGTAATTCTTTTTTCTTTGCTGTCTTTGCATCAATTGGTGTGCATGGCAAAAGTGCAAACTGCCATCCACGATTGATTAGCTTTTCTTCTCTCATTATTCTGCATCTTCCCTTCTGTTATCTTAAAAGTTTAGCGACACATCCTCACATCGCTTAATTGAAATATGACCAGCAGTATCTGATTTTTCTTTTCCAAAACGAATATTAGAAAACTTAACATGCTTAATCTCATGTCCAATCTTATCAAAACCACATAGTTCAATTGCACCGCACTCATGCCATTTTGCTTCGTGATCCTGATAGATGCCAGTCAATCGAAGATTATCAAATGTACAGTCACTAAAATACGGCTGGTCTGGTCCTGCAATGCCGTCATCATTGTAGCACACACTATGCATCAGTACACGCGGAAATACACTGTCATAAACATGAATTTCTTTTACATATCCACCGCGTTTTGCTGTACCTTTGATCTCAAAACCACACAGCGCTGCCTCCATATCGCAGTCCCAGATTTTTACATCCTCTACACCACCTGACATTTCACTTCCGATCGTGATGCCATGACCCATCGTACAGCGACAGTCAAACACACGAACACCTTTTGTCGGAATATTCACTTCATTTCCCTGCGGATTCTTTCCTGACTTAATTGAAACTGAATCGTCTCCAGTGTTAAATACACAATTGAAAATCACACAGTCCGATGAAGAATCCGGATCACAGCCATCTCCATTCCAAATGCCATGTGAATAGAAGGTGCATCCATGTGTTACGACATGATCGCAATAAATCATATGAATATTCCAGCATGCACCATCACGAAGCGTAACACCAGCTAACTCTACATTCTGGCAGTTACTCATATTAATCAGACGCGGGCGCACTCTTGCCGGAATTGTCTCTGGCTTCTCGCACTCCTTGATCTTATCACCAAGTGATGCCAGATAATCTTTTAGATTTTCTGTCTCAGAGGCTATGATTCGCTCTGCTAACACGCGACCGCCGCTTGCAATCGTTCCCTTTCCACGGATGGCAACATTTTTGCAGGCAAATGTACTGTCATAATCAGCACGATGCATTCCCTCTGGGTCAAGTGCGCCTAAGTTTAACAAACTACTGTAGCACTCCATCTCAGTTCCCTCAAAACGACTCCAAATTCGTGGAAGATAATCTTCTGGATTAGAAGTTCCCTGAAGAACGGCGCCCTTTGCTAAATACAATTCCATATCGCTGTGAAGACGCAGCGCTCCTGTCATAAAAGTACCGCTTGGAATCATCACGCAGCCATCTTTTGGACAATCATCAATCGCTGACTGAATTGCTTTTGTATTTAATGTTTTTCCATTTCCAACTGCATTGTATGGTGTCTTTGTGATATCAATTACAACGCTTCTATTAAATGTATGCACTGTGATTGTCTGCTGTTTAATTTCCTTCTCGATCTGCACCGACTCACTTTCATCTTCAATAAGCGCCATATCAACTTGATAAATTCCTTTTAATAAAATCTCATACCGAGTATTTTCCTGTAAATTTTCTATTGTGTAATGCGTCTTTTGCGTGCTGCCAATTAATGTAAAATCAGCCTCCGCCTGATCCGCACTTTTTAAAAAGATTTCGTATGTAGTTCCAAGTCTTCCCTGTGGGCGTTCCCAATAAAGGGTAATACTATCTGGTGCTGATTCTGCACGCAGCATTGAAAAATTCTCTTTCATAAAAACCACCTTTCCAATAATATTTTTATCTTGTTAGCATCATTATATGGTGATTTTTATAATATTTCTATAGCCTAAAATTTTGATATTGTGCACTTTTGACTTTTTTTCTTATATGCAAAAATAGGTGCACAGCCAGATTTTTCCTGACTATACACCTATTAAACAATTTTATTTATTTTTGATTTTTACTCAAACTCCGCAGTATCCTGATAAATCATTTCAAGTCCCTCTTCTGTTTCCTTTAACGGATAAACAACATAACCAGATTCAAAATATTTGTCACCGTCACCGCCCCAGCGGTCTCCTACATACAAAAGCTTTCCATTTACATTTAAAAGGAATGCGGACTGACTGTCATATGTTGTCTCATCACCAATTTCCTTTAATGAACTCCAACGTCCCTCGATTGAATCAGCCCATGCATATTTGCCCTGGTTTGGCGCCCATCCAGTACAAAAAGATGAAATCATATAATAATGATATTTTCCCTTAATTACAGCTGGTGCCTCACGATACTCGCCCTGCCACAAACTATGAACAAGACAATCTACATTCATATAATCATCTGATAAACGATACACATGAAGATCGGCATTATCTCTCGATGCAGAAATAAAATATGCAGTTCCATCCTCTTCCTGATAAAGTGTGCAGTCTCTTGACATATAACCATATGGATTGAAATGACCATGATAAGTAAAATCACCATCTGGTGTATCACATGTTGCAATAGCAACTGCTGCATCAAGATAATTTTTTCCATTTTCAAAATGAGCCCACATAACAAATTTGTTTGTCTTCTTATTATATAGTACCTTTGGACGCTCCAGATTTACCTTTTTTCCATCCTCGTTGATCAGCTTTAGCGTAGTACGCACGCGATAGCCTTCCATCTTCGAATTTGTTGTCAGGATATGATTTCTAAACTCCCAATCTGTTAAATTCTGTGAGCGATAGCAGCTGACATAGAAATTATCTCTTCTATCCTCACCATACCAATAATAATAGCCTTCATGGAAAATCATACATCCTCCATGCACGTGAATCGGATTTCCCTTTGTATCCTTCCATACAATTCCATTCTTTAACATCTTTTTCTCCTCTTTCCTTTTAATTATAAATTTAGAATACAAAATTTCCGTGATCAAATACAGTTACTGTACTTCCATCCTGACAAATACCTTCAATATGCATCTGTCTTGATCCAAACATGAAATCCACATGAGTCATAGATTTATTTGCACCTGCTGCAGCTAATTCCTCATCTGTCATCTCAGTTCCGCCCTTTACATTCATAGGATAAGCGTCTCCCAATGCCAGATGGCAGGATGCATTCTCATCAAATAAGGTATTGTAGAATAAAATTCCAGTATTTTTGATCGGAGAGTCATAGCTGATCAATGCAACCTCGCCTAAATAACAGCTTCCCTCATCAAATTCAACAAGGCTCTTTAATACATCCTGTTCCTTCTTTGCACCGTAATTAACAACCTTGCCATCCTTAAACTCCAGCCAAAAATCTTCAATTAATTTTCCCTGATAGCTAAGAGGCATTGATGCATATACCTTTCCATTTACGCCTGTCTTAAGCGGCATACAGAAGTTTTCCTCAGTCGGCATATTCGGGTTGAATAACACACCCTTTGTGGAATACTCACAGCCGCCGCCCCAGATATGATTTTTAACAAGCTCTACTGTCAAATCAGTTCCAAGCTCATTTGTAAAATGAAGTGCCTTGAAATTATAATCATTTAACATCTTTGAATGACCAAGAATCTCTGCATTATGTTTATTCCACTCTTCTACTGGATCATTCTCCTCATTTACACGCACACTCATTAAAATAGCATCCATGAGTGCTTCAACTGCTTCGTCTTCTTTTTTGTCTGGAAATACTTTATTAGCCCAACCTGCAGATGGCAATGCCACGATACTCCACTGACCGTCATTGTTCATCGTGTATTTCTTTAACGGTGCATTCTTTTTGCTATATGCAGCCTGAACTCGCTGAATCTTAGTTGGATCAATATCCTTCATTAGCCCCGGCGTATCAGAAATGACATGAAGATAGCAGCATCCTTTTTTATGCTCCCAATCTGTCATATCGTACTTCCACTGTGGAGTCTCCTCTAACGTCTCTGTGCTTGCATACTGATAATTCATTAGATTATCCTGCTCATCATGCCAGTTTATTTTAACATATCCGGCACCAGCCTCATATGCTGCTTTTACACACATTCTTACAAACTCATAATCAGTTACGGATGCACTGATTACAAGCATCTGTCCTGGCTGAACATTTACGCCGCTCACTACTGCCAGCTTTGCGTACTTTTCCATTACTGCCTTACTAGCCATTTTTCTAACCTCCCTATTTTGCCTCGTAAAGAGACATTCGCAATCCATTTTCAGTATACCAGATATAGAAAGAATTTGGAAGATTACAGAAAAATTTTGGAGGAAATTTGTAAACTATGTTACAGTTCATGGATAAGCCAATATTGCGGCAAAGTCCGAAGGTGAATGGATTTCACGAGCCGGACACTTGAAGCAGGTCTTTCAAAGTAATGTATAATAAGAAAGAACATAAAAGGAGCCTGCTGAGTTTGGTCCGGCGACGAAACCATTACACCGAAGGGCTTTCGTAGCATGACGCATGAACTGTAACTAAACTTTCATCATTTTGATAAGAATACGCATTGACTTCAAGTGGCCTTTAAGCAGTATAATAAAGATACCAATTATTGAAAGGATGGATTTTTTATGAACACAATTTCTCCAGAAGTAAAAACTGCACTTGTAACAGGAACTGATCATGGTGTTGGATTTTCTCTCGCAAAAAAGCTTCTCTTGCGCGGCTATTTTGTAATCGCAGTTCGCATAGATGAAACAGAAAAGCAAATTGACGCTTTACAATCTTTATATCCCAATCAAATGGCAATTGTCTGTGCCGATATCGGAAGTGATGAGAGTATTTTTAAGGCTTCAAATGATATCAAAAACATGACTGATCACATTGACCTGTTAATCAACTGTGCCGGGATCCTTGGTGACATGAACAAAAATCTCGGTGATGATCTTGACTTTGATGAAATAATGCGCGTGATAAATGTAAATGCCATCGGTACGCTTCGCGTAACCAATGCTCTTTCTTCACTTGTATTAAACAGTACTGAAAAAACGATTGTAAACATCTCTTCTGAGGCTGGAAGCATTGCCGATTGTTGGCGCACTGGATGGTTTGGCTATTGTATGTCTAAGGCAGCCAATAACATGCAGTCTGCTCTTGTTCACAATAATATCCAAAAACTTGGCGGCAAAGTCTTTGCAATTCATCCAGGTCATGTCGCTACCTATATGCGCGGTCATCTTGACACGACTGCAAAAATCACACCAGATGTTTCTGCGGAAGGAATTTTACATGTTGTTTTGGATATGCCTCATCCAATTAATTCGCGCCCACTTTATCTAGATTACACGGGAAAAGAACTTCCTTGGTAAGGCAAACATTTATTATAATCAACTGAAAGGATAACAAACTTATGAAAAAGAAAATTCTTGTAATAGGAAATTATACTGACGCAATCTATCATGGCTTAGCAGGTGTTGACAAGCGCCTGACATCCATTTTATCAGACTACGAACTCATTTGTACTGACGATACGTCAAAACTTCTTAGCTTAGAAAAAGATCATATTTCAGGTATCATCTCTTATCTTGATATCTGGCAATCAAAACTTTACGATGACGAAGCTAACGCTTTCGAACACTTCGTAGCAAACGGCGGCGGTGCACTTTTACTTCATAATGGAATTAGTATTCAAAGTCAGGATCGTCTTCTAACACTTGCTGGCGCAAAATTTCTTGGTCACCCACATCATGAAGTTATCCGCTTTGAGCCGTCTGCTCATCCCGTCACAGAAGGCTGCAAAAGCTTTTCTCTTGATGAAGAACCTTATCAATTTGAGTTTGTGCCAGATAACAAAAAAATAATCCTTACCTACCAGTACAAAAATCAGAAATATCCTGCCGGATGGTGTAAAAATTCAGGTAAAGGACGTCTGATTTATCTTTGTCCTGGTCACACGCCTGAAATTTTTGACTGCCCACAATATCAGCAGCTTATCCGCCAAAGTATGGATTGGACGCTTGGCAACTGAAATAGGTTAAAATAGATCAAGTATTTTTTTGGCATTTTTGCACAAAAACAGTTTTTTAAATATTTTCGTCACTTGTAAAGAATAACATTCCATGATATGATAGTTCAAGGTTCTTAACCAATATTACTATTTTATATTAGGGGTGTATTATGCAACAAAAAAAGAATAGCTTCAGCGGCTCGATTGGTTTTGTCCTTGCAGCCGCCGGAAGCGCAGTCGGTGTCGGAAATATTTGGCGCTTTCCTTATCTTTGTGCCAAGGATGGTGGAGGATTATTTTTAATCATTTATCTAGTTTTAGTTCTCACATTCGGTTTCGTCCTTCTGACAACTGATATCGCTATCGGACGAAAAACAAAGAAAAATGCACTGAATGCCTATGCCGCAATAAGCAGTAAATGGAAATTTCTTGGATATCTTACTTTCCTTGTTCCTGCACTGATCATGACCTACTACTCTGTAATTGGAGGCTGGATCGTCAAATATTTAACTGCTTATGTAGTTTCTGGAACCGAGGCTCCTGCACAGGATGGCTATTTTACTTCCTTTATCACATCAAATGCAGCGCCTATTGTATTTATGTTTATTTTTCTTGCGTTGACTGCATGGGTTGTTTATCTTGGTGTTGAAAAAGGAATTGAAAAGTATTCTCGTATTTTAATGCCAATTCTGCTTATTTTGATTATCGGTATTGCAATCTTTTCCTTAACGCTTTCTTATGAGACTGAAGATGGCACAGTCCGTACTGGTCTTCATGGTTTAGCAGTCTACCTGATTCCAAATGTTGAAGGTCTTACTGTTAAGCGTTTTCTGGAGATTTTGCTTGATGCGATGAGTCAGCTTTTCTTCTCCTTAAGTGTTTCTATGGGTATCATGATCACCTATGGCTCTTATGTAAAGGATGATGTAAATTTAAGCAAGTCCATCAACCAAATTGAGATCTTTGATACTGGCGTTGCCTTTTTATCTGGTCTTATGATCATACCTGCTGTGTTTGTCTTCCTTGGAACTGACGGTATGACCTCTGGTCCTAGTCTGACATTCCTTTCACTGCCAAAGGTATTTGCTTCAATGGGAGCTGCCGGTCGTTTTGTTGGAATTGCATTCTTCTTGATGCTTGGCTTTGCCGCACTTACTTCATGTGTCTCTGTTATGGAAACACTAGTTGCAAACTGCATGGAGCTGTTTCACAAATCAAGGAAGAAAATGTGCGTCATCATAGGCACCTATTCTCTCGTCACCGCAGTTATTATCTGCCTTGGCTACAACGTGTTCTATTTTGATTTGAAGCTTCCAAATGGTTCTGTTGGACAGCTGCTTGATTTGGCCGACTATATCAGCAATAGCTTTTTAATGCCGTTCATCTCGCTGCTTACCAGCATTTTGATTGGCTGGGTTATCGGACCAAAATGGATTACAGATGAAGTCACAAAAAATGGTGAGTCGTTTAAACGCGAAAAACTCTATGGAATTTTAATGCGCTATGTCGTTCCTGTTGTAATGTTAGTTCTGTTTTTCATGTCTACTGGACTGTGGGATATCATTTTTTAATAAAGCAAACTTCTTTGTATAATTAAGAGGATATGAGAAAATCACTCATATCCTCTTTAAAAATCTCAATATCTAATTTATAGGTGAAAAGTTTAAATTTTGTTTACTGTTTTTCCAGAAATTCCAGGTTCTGTCATCTGGACTGGATCCATAATCTCATCCATCTGCTCCTTTGCAAGAAGACCCTTCTCAATGATAAGCTTTCTTACGGACTCACCTGTTTTAATAGCTTCTTTCGCAATCTCAGCTGCCTTCTGATAACCAACATATGGACAGATTGCAGTTATAATTCCAACACTATTCTCAACAAAATAGCGGCAGCGAGTTTCATTTGCAGTAATACCGATTACGCAGTTATCTACAAATGTATTTACAGCATATGCAATCGTATCAATTGACTGGAACAGACAATAGAAAATAATTGGCTCAAATGCATTCAGCTCTAACTGTCCTGCTTCTGCTGCCATTGTAATTGTCATATCATTTCCAATAGCATTAAATGCTACCTGATTTACAACCTCAGGAATAACTGGATTTACCTTACCTGGCATAATGGAAGAACCATTCTGCTTTGCCGGAAGATTAATCTCTCCAAAACCTGCTCTCGGTCCCGAAGACATAAGACGAAGATCGTTTGCAATTTTTGACAATGTAACTGCACATGCCTTTACTGCACCAGATACTGCTACGAAAGAATCAAGGTTCTGAGTTGCATCAATCAAGTCATATGCCTGCACCAGATCCATACCGGAAATTTCGCTTAAGTTTGGAACAATGCGGCGAAGATAAGATTCATCTGCATTTAATCCAGTACCTACTGCTGTACCGCCCATGTTCAAGGTGCGCATCTCATCCATTGCCTTATCCATACGATTCAAATCTCGTAAAATTGCAACACTGTATGCCTTAAATTCCTGTCCCAGACGAATCGGAACTGCATCCTGCAGCTGTGTTCTTCCCATTTTGATAACGCCATCAAACTCATCTGCCTTCTGCTCTAAAGCACTGTGAAGACGAAGCAGCTGCTTTTTAAGCTTCTTTAACAGGCGAAGTGATGTCATCTTTCCTGCTGTTGGAATAACATCATTTGTAGACTGTCCGCAGTTAACATGATCATTTGGATTAACAACGGAATAATCACCCTTCTTTCCGCCTAGAATCTCAATTGCTCTATTTGCAATAACCTCATTTGCATTCATATTTAAAGAAGTTCCTGCACCACCCTGAATCGGATCAACGATAAAATCCTCACGAAACTTTCCTTCAAGAATCTCATCACATGCCTGAACGATTGCCTGTGTACGTCTCTTGTCAAGAAGACCAGCCTCACAGTTTGTGATAGCTGCTGCTTTCTTGATGTAAGCCAAGCTGTTAATAATCTCTGGGTGCATATTTAATCCTGTAATATGGAAATTCTCTGCTGCACGCAGTGACTGTACACCATAATAAACGTTTTCAGGCACATCCTTAGTTCCGATTGAATCCTTCTCAACGCGAAACTCCATTTCATTTTCTGTCATATCCTTCATCCCTTCTGTTTCCTTATATACCTTTTCATTCATTTCTTATTTCCTCCACTTTATCCCTAATAGCCCTTTGGAAGTTGCAGTTCACGTGTCATTTTACGAAAGCACTTCGGTGTAATGGTTTCGTCGCCGGACCAAACTCCGCAGGCTCCTGTTATGTTCTTTCTTGTTATACATTACTTTGAAAGACCTGCTTCAAGTGTCCGGCTCGTGAAATCCATTCACCTTAGTGCTTTGCTATAAATATTGGCTAATCCGTGAACTGCAATCTTTGGAATATTTTTAAGATTTAATATCTTACCCTTGTCTTCATTATAGATTACCAGTATAATATAATCAAATACATATACTTTTATAGTTATTATAGTGTTTAAGTTATAGTATTTTTAATATTTTTTACAAAAAAACACGATAAGGATGGTATTTTTATGTTTCAGGGAATGGAATATGTTTACCAAGTTTACAAGGATAAAAGTTTTTCAAAAGCAGCTGCGAACCTTTTTATTTCACAGCCTTCTTTAAGTGCTAATGTAAAACGAGTAGAAAAAAAGGTTGGTTTTCCTATTTTTGACCGCAGCACAAAGCCGCTTTCTTTGACGGAGTGCGGAAAAGAATACATCCGATGCGTAGAAGAAATTCTCGCAGTGGAAAAGGGATTTTCGCAGTTTGTCTATGATTTTGACAATTTGGAAACAGGAACTTTAACGCTTGGCGGCAGCAATCTGTTTTCATCTTGGATTTTGCCATCTCTCATTTCAAACTTTGCACCACGCTACCCAAACATTAGAATCAATTTAATTGAAGAAAATACAACACAGTTAACTGAACTTTTGCAGAAGGGTATTGTCGATCTGATTTTAGATAACACAACTCTTGACTCTGCTGTCTTTGACAGCAAATTATATAAAGAAGAACATCTTGTGTTGGCTGTTCCACACTCTTTTTCAATCAACAGCGAATTAACCTCCTTTCAGATTCCAAATGATCTGATTGAACGAAAAGATTTCCAGATGGATTCTGTGCCAGTTGTTCCGCTTCGTTTATTTTCAGATCTTCCATTTATTATGCTGCGAAATGAAAATGATACTGGCAGACGTGCCCGTCTAATTTGTCAGGACAGCAATTTCAAACCCAATATCATTTTAAATATGGATCAGCAGATGACTGCTTATAACATCTGCCAATCTGGTCTTGGAATCTGCTTTATAGGTGATATTATTTTGAGCCGTATTCCACACAACAAAAATGTAGTCTATTATCGGCTTCCTACTCAGCACAATACAAGACGCGTCTGCTTTTATTGGAAAAAAGGACGTTATTTTTCGCGCGCCATGGAAGAATTTTTAAATGAATGCTGTCTTATGGATGAATCTCCCAGTGCATTTACATGAATGAAGTCTCCACGCCCATGCAATACACTGCCCTACAAACGTGGTACCCTGCCGGATTTGATAGATAAAAAATGGGCTGCAACCTGTTTTCACAGATTACAGCCCATTTTTATTTTTACCTTAAAAGGTTACTTAATTACTTATTGTTTAATGCAGCCTGTGCAGCAGCCAGTCTTGCGATCGGCACACGGAACGGTGAGCAGGAAACATAGTTTAAGCCTACCTTATGGCAGAACTCTACGGAGCTTGGATCTCCACCGTGCTCACCACAGATACCGCACTTTAAGTTCGGTCTGGTAGCGCGTCCCTTTTCAACTGCCATCTTAACCAGCTGGCCTACGCCCTCCTGATCAAGTCTTGCAAATGGATCGGACTCGTAGATCTTAGCCTTGTAGTAGGAATCTAAGAACTTACCTGCATCATCACGAGAGAAACCAAAGGTCATCTGAGTCAGGTCGTTTGTACCAAATGAGAAGAACTCAGCTTCCTCAGCGATCTTATCAGCGGTCAGTGCAGCACGCGGAATCTCGATCATGGTACCGATATGATACTGCATGTCGGAATTCTTTTCCTTCTTAACCTGCTCTGCAACTTCTACAACAACGTCCTTAACGAACTTCAGCTCTTTCTTCTCGCCTACTAACGGAATCATGATCTCTGGAACGATGTCATAACCCTTCTCCTCTGCAACTTCGATAGCAGCTTCCATAACGGCTCTTGTCTGCAT
The DNA here is from genome assembly GCA_003478935.1 of Firmicutes bacterium AF25-13AC. Classification (GTDB taxonomy): domain Bacteria; phylum Bacillota; class Clostridia; order Lachnospirales; family Lachnospiraceae; genus Anthropogastromicrobium; species Anthropogastromicrobium aceti. The sequence goes on along the minus strand of QUFP01000003.1, from coordinate 30,871 downwards.
CTTAGCAATCTCAGGATAGGTAACAGCCAGACGGCATCCACGATGACCCATCATTGGGTTGAACTCATGCAGGGAATCACAGGTAGCCTTTACTTCCTCAACGGTCAGGTTCATATCCTTAGCCAGTGCTGCGATATCTTCCGGATCGGTAGGAACGAACTCATGCAGCGGCGGATCCAGGTAACGAACTGTCATCGGACGTCCCTCAAGAGCCTCATACATAGCCTTGAAGTCAGCCTTCTGGAACTGAAGAAGCTCTGCTAATGCAGCCTCTCTCTGCTCAACAGTCTTGGAAAGGATCATCTTACGGATCTTCGGGATTCTATCCTCACCGAAGAACATATGCTCAGTACGGCAAAGACCGATACCCTCTGCACCAAGTCTTACTGCATTTAAAGTATCTGCCGGAGTATCTGCGTTTGTACGTACGGACAGCTTTCTGAACTGATCAGCCCAAGCCATAACACGTCCGAAGTCACCACCTACAGATGCCTCAACGGTCTTGATGTCGCCCTTATAAATCTTACCAGTAGTACCATCCAGAGAAATGTAATCTCCCTCATGGAATGTGTAGCCACCTAACTCGAGGTCTTAGCCTCCTCGTCGATCTTGATCTCGCCGCAGCCAGATACACAGCAAGTACCCATACCACGTGCAACTACTGCTGCGTGAGATGTCATACCACCACGAACAGTCAGGATACCCTGAGATGCATGCATACCCTCGATATCCTCTGGAGAAGTCTCAAGACGAACCAGGATAACTCTCTCGCCTCTGCCGCCCTTACCAGCAGCCTTAGCCTCGTCTGCAGTAAAGTAAACCTTACCAGCAGCAGCACCTGGAGATGCCGGAAGTGCAGAACCGATAACCTCACCTGCCTTTAATGCAGCGGTATCGAATGTTGGATGAAGCAGCTGATCAAGAGACTTTGCTCGATACGGCATACAGCTTCCTCAGGAGTAATCTGTCCCTCATCTACAAGGTCACAAGCGATCTTGATAGCAGCCGGAGCGGTTCTCTTACCGTTACGTGTCTGCAGGAAGTACAGCTTGCCTTCCTCGATGGTGAACTCCATATCCTGCATATCATGGAAGTGATTCTCAAGATTTGTAGCCAGATCCATGAACTGCTTGTAAACTTCTGGCATAGCCTGCTCCAGAGTAGAGATCGGCTGTGGTGTACGAACACCAGCAACAACGTCCTCGCCCTGTGCGTTTAACAGGTACTCACCGAAGATACCCTTTGCACCAGTAGATGGGTTACGTGTAAATGCAACACCTGTACCAGATGTCTCACCCTTGTTACCGAATACCATGGTCTGTACGTTTACAGCGGTACCCCAGTCACCCGGAATATCATTCATACGACGGTATACGATAGCACGCGGATTATCCCAAGAACGGAATACAGCCTTTACAGCCTCCATCAGCTGTACAGTAGGATCCTGTGGGAACTCACTTCCCATAGCATCAAAGTAAACCTTCTTAAAACGAACAATCAGTTCCTTTAAGTCATCAGCGGTCAGCTCTACGTCGTAGGTTACACCTTTCTCAGCCTTGATCTCATCGATGATCTTCTCAAAATGGCTCTTCGGAACCTCCATAACAACGTCAGAGAACATCTGGATGAATCTTCTGTAAGAATCGTAAGCAAATCTTGGATTGCCAGTCTTCTTTGCGAAGCCTTCAACAGATACATCGTTCAGACCCAGGTTCAGGATGGTATCCATCATACCTGGCATGGATGCACGTGCACCAGAACGAACAGAAACAAGTAACGGATCCTCTACGTCGCCTAACTTCTTGCCATTGTACTCCTCTAACCACTTTAATGCATCAAAGATCTGAGTCTTAATTTCATCAGAAATCTTCTTTCCGCAGTTGTAATACTCGGTACATGCCTCAGTCGTTACAGTGAAACCCTGTGGAATCGGCATGCCAAGACCGGTCATCTCAGCCAGGTTGCAGCCCTTGCCTCCGAGAAGATTTCTCATAGAAGCATTGCCTTCCTGGAACTTGTAAACCCACTTAGCCATTATAAACCTCCTAAAAATAAGGGATTGCTCCCGGTTTTCTTTTGTGTCCAAACAGACCTTTACTGTTTTCACAGACACTCTGTTAATATTATAACATAATCTGGCAATTAGTAAAGTGGAAAATCCTAAAAAATCTTGTATTTTTATTTTTCCTATAGTAAAATAGATGACATGGCTAGATGATTCTTGTTTTTTTGTCAATCAATCTTGCTAATTTGCTGTATTTTGTGAACATATATTTGTTTTTATAAAAACTCTATAAAAACCCTCATTTGCAAAAACAGCAATCTCATACTTGTGTCTGCTTACACCAGCAGATTACGGAAAGGCATGGTAATTTATATGACAACTCCAATTCTCCCACATAATCATGGGGATATCCATAACGTTCTTGAGGCAATGCCCTCTAAAGATACCTGTGCAGATATGGCCAGTGCCTTCAAACAGCTTTGTGACGGTACACGTCTTCAGATCTTCTGGCTGCTGTGTCACAGTGAGGAATGCGTACTTAATATCTCTGCTGCTGTCGGCATGAGTGCTCCCGCTGTCTCCCATCACCTGCGCTGTCTAAAAGATGCAGGGCTGATCACAGGAAATCGACATGGAAAGGAAGTACATTATCACATTGCCTCCACCACACAGGCCGCGCTCCTTCATCACTTTGTTGACAGCTACCTGCATACCAGCTGTCCCGGTGAATTTGACAGTCAGGGAATTTCGCACTCACAGACTGAACATTTTCAGCATGAATCCTGTTCATGCTGCTGCTCACATTCTGACAATAAATAATAGGAGGCTTTTCATGACCGTTTTACCTAAAGATCCAGTAATTCTTTTAAGCTATATCAATACGCAGCTTCGCGATTTTTATCCAAGTCTTGACGAACTATGCAGCAGTCTAAACGCAGACAAACAAACACTCTGCAACACACTCGCTCAGATTGATTATTATTATGATGAAACATCCAATCAATTTGTTTAAAGCTATTTCATTCAAACAAAGCTGATTTTTTGCACAGAAAGGCAGGTTTTTATGGCAGGTTCATCCTTCGGCACTATTTTTCGTATTACTACATGGGGCGAGTCACACGGTCCATCAATCGGCGTTGTCGTTGATGGCTGTCCGGCAGGGCTTTTTCTCTCAGAAGAAGATATCCAACTTCAGCTAAACCGCAGACGTCCAGGACAATCACGTTACTCTACCCCACGAAATGAGGCAGATCGTGTTCATATTCTCTCTGGTATATTTGAGGGACGCACAACTGGTACACCAATTGCTATGGAAGTAATCAATGAGACACAGCGCTCTAAAGATTATTCCGAAATTGCAAATAGCTATCGCCCTGGTCATGCAGATTATACATTTGATCAAAAATATGGTTTTCGCGATTATCGCGGCGGCGGACGCTCATCCGGTCGTGAGACAATCGGACGTGTGGCAGGCGGTGCTGTGGCTATGAAGCTTTTAGAGCAGCTTGGCATTTCTATTACTGCCTATGCCTCATCTATTGGACCTGTTGCAGCTAAAACATTTTGTCCAGAAGAGATTGACAACAATCCATTCCATCTGCCAGATGCAGAAGCTGCTGCAATGGCACAAAAATATGTTGACCGCATGATGGAAGAAAAGGAATCCTCCGGAGGTGTAATCGAATGCCGCATCACAGGTGTTCCAGCTGGCCTTGGCGATCCTGTATTTGAAAAGCTTGATGCTAATCTTTCTAAAGCGCTTGTCTCTATCGGTGCTGTTAAGGGAATTGAAATCGGTGATGGCTTCGCAGCAGCACATGCTGTCGGCTCAGAAAACAACGATTCCTTCTATATTAATGAGGATGGAAATACCGCCAAGAAAACCAACCATGCAGGCGGCATTCTGGGCGGCATAAGTGATGGTGATACCATTATTGTTCGTGCAGCAGTTAAGCCTACACCTTCGATCTTCCGTCCGCAGCAGACAATTTCACGCAATAAGGAACCGATGGAACTGACGATCAAAGGTCGCCATGATCCATTGATTGTTCCTCGTGCTGTTGTTGTCGTTGAGGCGATGTGTGCGCTTACCATTGCAGACAGTCTGCTTCTCAATATGACAGCGCAGATGGACGGTGTGCTTCGCTTCTATAATAATAAATAATATCATCATACATCCTTGTGATCACGAAAATAACATATCATCTCATTTGTCAGGCTCAGGTCATCGTAAGAATCCTGAGCCTGATCAATTTTGTCGCGCTCGATCCACTCGGCAACAGCGAGTTCTTCCTTATCAAGACGAATATCCTGTTCTCCATCTGCCTCACAGAAAAATCCAGTAAGCAGCGTATCTGTAAAGGACCACGGCTGGCTCTTATAATAGCGAAGATTCTTTATTCGAATACCTGTCTCTTCCATTACCTCTCTTGCTACTGTCTGCTCAAGTGTCTCTCCAATCTCGGTAAAGCCTGCTACAAGTGCATATCTAGTATATGTTCTTCCTGCATACTTTGTCATAAGAAGCTTTGACCCCTTCGTTACAGCAATAATAACTGCCGGATTTATACGCGGATATACTCGGCTGCCGCACTTCTCGCAATAAAGCATACGCTCCTTATGATCTTTCTTTAATAAGCCACCGCAGTGACCGCAGTAACGATTGTTTCTATACCAGCCATCAAGCTGAAGCGCCGTAATTCCAGCAAAAGCAATAAAACGAGGCATTATCTCACGCATATCACGTCTGTTTTTCCATGCTCCCGTAAGTCCTTTTGTATTTTCAAGTGCCTGTAAGCGATCTGATGGACCAGATGTCATGTTGCTCTCATCCTCAATCAATCCCGTATCGTCCTTCCCTGTCATCTGCTTTAAAAAATAATGTCTTCCGTCAATGGCAAATAAATAAACAGCACCATAAAGCGGCTCTGCAAGCTCCTTGAATGTTGGTATGTACCAGCTGTTCTTTTCTTTTTTATCTTGGCATAACAGCGCTGTTCCATCCTTTATGCAAATACAAAAATCTGTGATTTGTGGCTGATATTCAATATAATGATTATCATATTGATGTGGTGTAATATCCTGTATCATGTTTTTCTCCTCCTGCAAATATCCTATCACAGTTACAAATCATATGCAATTAGTTCTGTTTAAACAGGAACCACAATATATAAACAAACATATCCTATAAGGAGCAAACTTTTTGAGGATTCCTACATGCCAACTGTTATTATTGATCCCGGCCACGGCGGAATGGATCCCGGTGCTGTCTATAAGGGAAGACAGGAAAAAGATGATAATCTTAGACTGGCTCTTGCCGTCGGTGAACTACTCTCTCAAAACGGTGTTGATGTTTTGTATACACGCACAGATGATGTTTATGACAGTCCTTATCGAAAGGCAATGATTGCAAATGAAAGCGGTGCTGATTATCTAATATCCTTTCATCGAAATGCCTCTCCAATCGCAGGAAACGCCTCTGGCATTGAAACACTAGTCTATGCTGACCGCGGCGTAGCTGCACAAATGGCACGCGATATTAACAGAGAGCTTGCTGCACTTGGTTTTCGCGATATTGGCGTAATTGAGCGCCCTGGCCTTGCGGTGCTTCGTCGTTCTCGCATGCCTGCTGTTTTAATTGAAACTGGTTTTATCGACAATGATGCTGACAATCTAAAATTTGACGAGGAGTTTGAGGAAATAGCTGCTGCAATTTCAAATGGAATACTGGAAACACTTAAAAATGAAGGTCAGCTGCCTGATTCAATCTCATCAGCATCTTATCCTCCTGAAATCTCCAACAACACTCAAAATGAACGGCCGCCTTCTCCTCTATCTGACAATACACCTGCCTCTAAACTTTACCGTGTTCAAGTCGGTGCCTTTAAAAACAGAAATTATGCCTACGAATTAAATTCTCAGCTCACAGAAGAAGGTTTTCCAGCTTTTATTTTAATGGACGGCGACTTGTATAAGGTTCAAGTTGGCGCATTCTCTCGCCTCGAAAATGCAATCCGCATGGAATACCGTCTGCGTGCTGCTGGGTATGACACCTATATTACAACGTGACAGTCATTGCAAGAAAACAAAAAATGGCCCGCCAAACAGCGGGCCTTAATAATTCTAGCTATTCGTCAAATAAATATATGCATCTTCCAAAGTGATTTCATTATCTGGGATACAATTTTCATTTGGCTTTTCTTTGCTTAACACTTTCATATAAATTCCATTTTCTACATAATGCTTAGATGAAATAGAATAATTGGTTTCTAACAAACGGGCTTCTTCTGCATTTTGTACCGTACAACTCCAAACACAGCCCTTTGCATTTTCCAGCAACCCACTCACGCTTCCACAATATAAAAAACTTCCCTTTTTCATAATGGCAAGCTGTGTACAGGTTGCTGCTAAATCTTCTACTACATGAGTGGAAAACAGCACCGTTCTATCCTTTGAAAAATCAACCAGAAGATTGCGGATCCTGATTCTTTCTTCTGGATCTAACCCAGTGGTAGGTTCATCAATAATCAAAAAATCTGGATTATTAAGAAGTGCCTGTATAAGTCCGACACGTCTCTTCATACCACCAGATAATTGCCGCATTTTTTTATTCTGATGCTCTGTAAGAGAAGTCTTTTCCAGATAATAGGTAATTCTTTGTTCAAGGTCATTTCTGGATACTCCTGATAGCCCTCCCATATATAAGAGACATTCTTTTACCGTCAAATTCGGATATAAATCGATTTCCTGCGGAAGATAGCCAATCTTTTTCTGTATTTTCTCATAATTTCCCTCGTTATACAAAATTCCATCAAGCGAAACCATTCCTTCCGTTTGTTTTAAAACGGTTGTAAGAACCCTCATCAAAGTGGTTTTTCCAGCACCATTCTCTCCCAAAAGTCCGTAAATTCCCTTAGGTATTTCAAGAGATGCCTTATTTACTGCAACTACACCATTTTTAAATCTAACTGTTAAATCATTTATTCTAATACTCATAATCTATCCTCTTTTCTTTAAAGCCATTGGTAATACTGCAAATAAAAACAGCCCTGCTATAAAAGACACAAGCGTTCCATAAATCCAACTCTTAGACATTAATTGAGTAGGTTCACAAGAGCTGAAAGAAAACAATCCCAGATTTCCGAAAAATGAACTTCCCGCTTTTGATATAAGTCCAATGACAATTCCAAATAAACATCCTATACCTGCCCACATATTTCCAAGCAATGTACATAAAATCACAGAGCATATACTCCAAAGCCAGATGGTTCCGAACATTGCAATGAAAAATAAAAGAAATATCTGAGTACCCGAAACGCCTTCGTTTACACTGCCCGGTTTTTGCCAGAAAAACAAAACATATCCAACACAGGAAAGTATTAATAAATATAATATTTGAACGCCCACTCTCTGCGATATTACTTTTAACTGCTTTTTTTGATCATACAAATGAAATACATCGGCACGCTTACTTTTTACTTCCATCAAATATGTGTCACTACAAAAAATAATTGTTAAAAATGCTATTGGAGACTGAATCGCTGAACCGATTTCTTCATAGTATACAATCGGATGAATAGCACACAATATCAGTATAAATGCACATGAATAAAAAATCTTATATAACGACAGGCAGTTTTTTAGTTCCGTTTTCAATGAACCCTCCTCCTTTTCCAGATTGTAACAGAAATACATACTAATATAAATGATGAAATTACAAGCATAATCTGATTTATATTTGACATTTTGGCTGCATGTGTTTCAAAAAACCTGCCAGGAAATCGCACCATAATAGAGAACGGTCTCATATAATAAATATCATTCTTCATGGTCAGCAAATTTGAATATATAATGTGTAAAAACAAAACTGGTGCTGCCGGAAGCGGATTTTTAAATATTAATGCTGTAATTGTATAGACACAACATATCATCAAAAGATTCGGCACAATATAGATCAGAGAATTCACGCAAAAATCAATTGGTGTTACTGGAAAGCCCGATTCTAAAGACGTTTTCAAACACAGCATAAAGAATATAACATTCAAAATCACTAATACGCCCAACATACTAATGAATCCGCTTATTACTTTCCCGCATATATATTGGATTGCCGTAATAGGCTTTGTATGTAATAATTCATAGGTATTTTTTCGTGTATCCTGAATAAATAAAAATGATAGCAAGACTGTTGCAAAAAAGGCCATATGCAATCCTGCAAAATCCGTGAACTTTTTGGCAAAGTACCAGGAAAAAGAATGTTCGGATAATTTCCTCTCGATATAATGATTGATTTCTTCTGCTGTCCCCTTATGAATTTCAAGGTCTTCATAAGCATATAATGCATTATAATAGCCATATTGGGATTCCAAAAACTCAGAAGCAGTCTTTACATCCATATTCTGAATTTCTTTCATTACATGATCTGCTTCCTGCCTGCTAAATCCAAAACCATTTTGGGATGTGTCCATTAACGTCTCTTTGATCGTATCTTCCCACTCCCTTCTTCTTTCTTTATCATCAGATGTGGGAATGTACCCATCCATGACATCAGCATCTTCCAATGCTACGTCATTTTGTGTGATCTGTTCATTCTGTTTGATATAATGAATTTGCAAATACGATGACAGACATTGATACATACTGGCAACTATAATAATCAAGCCAATCCACAAAACAGGGTTCTTTAAATAATCAAGTATACTTCTTTTTATGATTGTTTTCATTGTATCTCTTCCTTTCTTTATTTCTTTAACACCATCATACAAATCAATTCTCAATAAATTCACAACAAAAAAGACTAAAACCACTTTATTTGTGATTTCAGCCTTATAAAGTATTTTTATTCAGCTTTGAAAAGAGCTTCTACATGAGCACCGCCTTGTCTGGCATTATATATTTTCAAATTTCCTCCATGCTTTTCACAGAAAATACGAGAAATATACATACCAAGGCCAAAATGCTTTAAATCATCTTGTGGATTCTTATGATAAAATGGTTCTGTTACTTTTTCCTCAGTATCCACAAATCCTATTCCATCATCTTCAACAGAAATTATAAGAAAACCATCCTTTTTCTTTATCTGCAAAGCAATACTTTTTTGTGCATATCGAACCGCATTTTCCAGTAAGTTGTCTATCACTTCCATGACAAGTTCCTCATCCACTTTCACAATGTTTTGTTCCTGCGCTCTTTCTACCTTACATAATTTACTTTCCTTCTTGGACAGCATGGCAGCTTCTGCCTCAATCTTTTTTGCCAGTTTTAATAATTCTATCTCTGAGCATTGCAGTTCTCTCTGTTCTAAATGGGATATTTTTCTCATGTTTTCCGTGAAATGCTCTATACGGTCAATCTGATACATGCCTGTTTGTAAGATATCAATAACATCCTCTGTTTTTATACTCTCAGCAGAAACAAACTCTAAGAGCATTTCCTGATACCCACGCAATATGGAAAGTGGAGAACGTATATCATGTGCAATTGCATTCCGCAAAGCCTTCTCGTCATCAATCATTCGCCACATCTTTCTGTTGTTATCTGCTAAGGCACTTCGCATCATTTCAAATTCTTTACACAAAGTTCCCATCTCATCTTTATTTTCATAGGACACATGAAAATCCAGTTCATTATCTGCAATCATTTGTGAGGCATCTTTTAGTTCCTGTAGAGGTGTCTTTAACTTATTTTTATAAAAAAAGAATACCGCAGCTACACTCCCAACAATCGAAAAAATCAGTACCGAATATGTTTCCATAAAGTCACACATTTCCGAAAGATGATAGTCCAAACGATTCATTTGCGATTGATTAGGTCTTGATATCTCAATCTCGTATTTCTTTCCATATTGCTGAAACACGTCCGTATAATCTGCATAATCAATATATTTTTCCCATATTTTATTCTGCATATTTCTTGCAAAATGAACTGTAAATCCAGATAACAGAAATGTTGCCGTTAAGCTGATTACAAAATAAAGCAGAATTGTTTTTTTCAGTGACAAATTTCTTATTTTTTCCATCGGTATCCAATCCCCCATACAGTTTCTATGTACTCTTTTTCTGAATAATCCGCTATTTTTTTCCTTATACGCCGTACTAATTCCGTTATCGTTCTACTGTCCCCTTGTGCATCATATCCACAGACTTGTGCATATATACGTTCTTTATCAAACACCTGCCCTGGATGCATGGATAAGAATTCAATAATCTGATATTCAATTTTTGTGAACTCCATCCTGTGTCCAGCTATAGCTACTATTTTTTCAGAATAATCAATCAGCATTTCATCCATGAAACGGTATTTTGTTTTTTGTTGATGCCTTTCTTCTCTCTTTATGTTTGTAACAATCCTCGCTTCCAACTCCCGAAGACTAAACGGTTTTGTAATATAATCATCCCCGCCCGAAAGCAGCCCATTAATTTTATCATCTTCATCAACTCTTGCTGTCAGAAATAAAATTGGACATAACACTTTACTGCGTATCAGACGACATACTTCAATCCCATCCATATGTGGCATGTTGATATCCAATAAAATAATATCCGGTTTCATTTTTATTTTATTTAATGCTTCCATTCCGTCTGTAGCTGTAATGGTTTCATATTGTTTCATATTAAAATAACTACAAAGCATTTTCACCAATTCTTTATCATCATCTACAACTAAAATCTTGTATTTCATCCAAACCACCTCCAGTATCCATATTATACGATAAAACACAATAAAAACACAACAATAGTGGCCTTAATAATTGAATATAACAATTCATGCCGAAAGGATACAACCATTAGGTCTATCACTTTCGGCATGAATCATTAACATCACTATTTTCTTTCTTCCACTCTTCATATTGAGCTGAAAAATCTGTTAAAATATCCTGGTAGCCTGCTTTCACTGTTATGATTATACACGCTTATAAATTATTGGTTCATCATATCCAAAAGTTCTCTTTCCATTAACTTCCATGCTTTCCGATACTTCCAGGAAATTGTTGGAAAACTTTTCCCAAAGTTTGAATGTCATTACCGGAGAGAACTGGCTTGTGCTGCCTCCTTCCCAAATTCCGTCCTTTTCATGATAAAGTGCCGGGGTAAATTTTTCAGATTTTTTTAGTTTTGAATAATCAACATTCTTCATAGAATCATATGAAAATGTATTTTTATCTTCTCCTTTGGGAATTTCATAAGAAGAAAGTAAAATTCCCTGTTCTATTTCCGTGATAAGGAAAAGATGTGGAGATGCATGACGTTTCCCATTAATTTCATAATAACTCTCTTCAACAACAAATTTTCCTTTGAAATCTTCAGGAAGGTTATTTATTTTGTCATTACAGATTGTATTTACATGTTCCGCATATGGATATATTTTCCCTTCTGCCTGCATCTTATTAAATTGATCCTTATTATCAAAATGTCCTGTCATCATTCCTACAAAATTTTCAAGTTTCATAATATAATTTACCTCCATGTATTGAACTCGCCTTTCATCAAATACTCCGCCGATCTTACAATTCCATCATACTGATTTTCCAGACCAAACTGCTCTACTGCAAGCCATCCTTCATAACCATCTCTCTTTAAATAGGAAAGAATCGAATCAAGTGGAATATAGCCATCTCCAGCGCTGACCGGGCGAAGACCTTTATTATATGTGCCTGTGATTCCATTTGATGTTGGATTTTCTGTTCCCCTATCCTTGCAGTGGACATGAGCAGTATATGTACGAAGCACCTCATATGCATCTAATATGTTCTCACTACTATAAGCAAAATTCCCAGCATCCAGCGTCCAACAAAGCCCCGGCACCTGTTCCATAAACCATTTTAACGCATTGATTCTAGAACATGGTGACAATGTGCTGTCAAAATCCTCAAGTGTCACAATGACATTCTTTTCTTTTGCATGGGCAACTGCTCTACGAAGACCTGCCATAATATTTTGCACTACCTGATTTGACTGCATAAATGCCACTGTTTTTTCCCAATCATCTGCAGACTCTCCAAATATCTTTGCATCTGCCTCACTGAAAAATCCTGGCACAAGAAGCACACGACTGCAGCCATTTTTTGCGGCCTGATCAATTACATCAAGACATTTTTGTTCTTCTGGATCACTGTCCAAATGACAAAAGCCGTATATGCTGCTTATGACAAGCCTAGCTTTCTTTAAAGACGTTAAAATTGACTGTTCATCATCTTCAGATGACAGCATATCGTAATCCATCTCTATTCCATCAATACCGCTTTTCTTTACGTGTTCAAGCACTTCTTCAAGTGGCTTTTTTGTCTGCTCACATGCTTTTTCGATATGCTCGTAAAATACAGATATTTTCATGGAAGCGTCACCTCTTTTACTTCTGCGCAGTCTAGTGGGCTTGTCTTTCTCACACTTGGCTTACACCAGTACACTGCATTTTTAATGATCTTTTGTACTTCTGGAATATAATAAACCGGGTATTCTTCATGACCAGGTTGGAAATAAAAGATTTTTCCATAACCGCTATGGAATGTGCAGCCGCTTCTGAAAACCTCACCGCATGAAAACCATCCAGTAAAGATCACATCATCTGGTTTTGGAATATCAAAGTACTCTCCATACATCTCTTCTTTTGGGATATCAAAGCGTTCTGGTATTCCCTCTGCGATTGGATGGTAAGGCGCTGTACAGAAGACACGCTCACTTTCTCCATGTTTCCAGCGAAGCGTCATGCTTGTTCCAAGCAGTTCCTTCATAATCTTTGAGAAATGTGCCGAATGAAGTGCAATCAGTCCCATTCCTCTGCGGACATGATCACAGACTCTCTTTGCAACCTCATCCGAAAACTGCTCCTGACGCATATGGCTCCAGAAAATTAGTACATCGGTCTGTTCCAAAACTTCCTCTGTCAGTCCATGCTCCGGCATCTCAAAGGTAGCTGTCTGAATTGACAGTTCCTCGTCTGTCTCCAAAAATTCCTTAATGCAACCGTGAATTCCATTTGGATAAATATGGCGTACTGGCTCTTCCTTTTCATGCAAATATTCATTCCATATCGTTACTCGAATCATAGTCGTCCTCACTTCTGCGCAGCCGCGCTTTTTTTCCAGTATAGTTCATTCGAAGTATGTTGTCCATGGTATTCTTAACCAAAAATAACTCCAGCCGAGAACAGCATCTCAACTAGAGTCATTTTTATTTTTATCAATTTTCTCAGTAAATCTTGTCACCTTTCAGATAAACGCTTGGCATTGTTTACGCCGGATTGACATGCACCATGATGTGCTTTACCTTTGGAAATTCGTTCTCAATGCGGTTGTGGACTTCCTCTGCGACTGCATGTGCTTCGCGAAGCGTCTCATTACCATCAGCTCCAATTTCAAGATCTACATAAATTTTATTGCCAAATACTCGTGTCTTTAACATGTCTACTCTAATGACACCTGGCTGTTTCTCTGCGCATTCACGTATGGCTTGCTCTGTATCTTCATCACATGCCTTATCAACCATTTTGTTAATTGCATCCTTAAAAATATCAAGAGCTGCTTTTTCAATAAAAACACAGATAACAAGGCTGGCGAGTGGGTCCATTAACGGATATCCCATTCTGGAAGCTGCGATACCAACTAATGCACCAACTGAGGAAAGTGCATCGGAGCGATGATGCCATGCATCTGCCATTAAGGCGCTGGAATCTATTTTTTTTGCATGGAATCTTGTGTACCAGTACATTCCTTCCTTTGTTAAAATCGACACTACTGCTGCAACAAGAGCAAGCACACCAGGAACCACAACAACTCCTGTACTCTCTTTTGCAATAGACTGAATTGCTGACCAGCCGATTCCAAGACCTGTTACGGCAAGAACTGTTGCAAGCACAATCGCCGCAACACACTCCATTCGCTCGTGACCATAAGGATGCTCCTTGTCGGATTTTCTGCCAGCCAAATGAATGCCTACCATAACAATAATTGTACTAAATACATCTGAAGCTGAATGAATTGCATCACTGATCATTGCACCAGAATGAGCGATCACTCCGGCGAGAAGTTTGAAAAGAGAAAGCAGTACATTGACAACAATGCTGACAGTTGAAACCTTCATTGCCTCTTTTTCAAACTGTTTTTCCTGCAGATTTGTGTTTTCAATTTGATTCTGATTCATCTGCGGATTTTGTTTTTTTGTTTTTTCCATAGTAGTTACCTCCTAAATAAAAGATGGATTGATAACTCTTTATGGCACTTATTTTTTCGTGGAAGATAAAAAAATACACCCACGAAACCAGTAATTACATATACTGTCCCGCAGATGTCTTCGATCCACTGTCATTTACGACCCGGCCCCAGGAAATCCCCGGCCTGCTCAGTTTGTACTGTATAAAATACTGCAGTGCAAAGAGTAGTTTTGATTAATATATCATATCTATATGACATTGTAAAGTTAAAGTTGCAACTAACTTTTAAAAAAAGAGGGATGAAAAACCATCCCTCTTAACATACATCAACTTGCTTCTACCATATCTGCCAGTCTTCTTGCAGCTGCGGCTAAAACTTTAAGTCCCTCAAAAACTTTCTTCTCATCCGCATCTTTTGGAAATGACTTCAGATAGGAATCTGCTTCTAAGGTAATATATCCCTGATAATTTATTTCTCTAAGTGCTGCTGTGACTTCATCAAAATCAATTTCCATAGAAAATGGGAGCTGATGAGAATCATGAAGTCTGTCATTATCATGCATATGAAGTGCTTCTAGATGATGACCGAGTGCACGAATCATATTGGCTGCTCCTGAGCCTGAGCCTCTCATTTCTGCATGACCAATATCAAGACAGGCAACTAAATAGTCATCATTTACAAGATTTAAATGCTTTAGGAAATCTTCAGATGTTGCGCATGCAGCAAATGATGATTGATCCTTTTCTTCATCCCACATCCACATATTTTCCGTAGCAATCTTTACCCCGCACTCCTTTGCAAATGGAAGCAGTTTCTGATACATCTCGCATTCTCTTCTGCTGATTTATCATTCTCAGGATGAATGATACAAATTTTTCCTCCAGCTTCTGCCGTGCATTCAATCGCACGCATAAGATATGGTTGCATTGCTGCTGTAGATGGAAATGGTGCATGAGACTGGTTGCATACGATACCATTGTCCAGTCCAATCTGCTTTAATCTTCTTACAAATTTCAAATAATCCTTTGAAGCGAATGGATGAGTGTTTCCTGGAGTAACCTTTCCATTTTTGTCAAGAACACACATTGGAAACATGGATAAATCCCATGCATCAAAGCCTGCTTTTCCAACTAGCTCTACCGCTTTTTCCTCCCCAAATCTCAGTGCTGTAGAGTTAATCTCTGTTGATATTTTCATAAAAAAATTTCTCCTTTATTTTTTGTTTTTTATTTCCCTTTTTTTACTGCGTTTTGATGAATTTTTTTCTTTTTTTTCACCTATTTTTATACATTCCCTATTGTATATATTCCCATATATGTTGTCAATATCATCACCTTATAAATAAAATTCACCTTTTTTAGTCATTATTGCGGTTATTTCTTCCACTTGTCTTTAACATAGTTCTGTGCTAAAGTAGGGCTTGTGTAATAAAACAATATATTTGTTTTAGTGCACTAAACGTTTGCTTTTGGGAGGAGATATCTATGAAATACCTCAGGCAATTTCTATTGATTCTTCTAATTTCTTTTATTGGAGAATTACTTCACGAAGTGTTGCCGCTGCCAGTTCCAGCCAGTGTATATGGATTTGCAATCCTATTTATCGGTCTGTTAAGCGGCGTTATTAAGCTTGCTCATGTGAAAGATACAGGAAAGCTTTTAATTGAAATCATGCCAGTTATGTTTATCCCGGCTGGTGTCGGACTTCTTGAATCCTGGCCGCAGCTTTCGCCTATTGGTGTACCGGTTGCCATAATTACACTTGTTTCAACCGTAGTTGTTATGATAATTTCCGGAAAGATTACACAATTTGTGATTCATAAGGAAGCACAGCGAAAAACTGCTTCCAGTCAAACAAAGGAGGCTTGATCTAATATGCTTGATTTTCTGACTAATTCATTATTTTTTGGCGTTGCTGTAAGTCTTGCCGCCTATGAAGTAGGTTCACTTTTAAAGAAAAAATTTAAATCTCCGCTTTTAAATCCTCTTTTAATAAGCATTATTCTGGTAATTGCAATTCTTGTGGCACTTGATGTTGACTATCAAAGCTACAACATCAGCGCAAAATATTTAAGCTACTTATTAACACCAGCTACTGTCTGTCTCGCGATTCCGCTATACGAACAGATTGAAAAGCTTAAAAGCAACTGGAAGGCAATCGTTGCTGGCATTGTTTCAGGTATCATTTCATGTGTGCTGTGTGTCTATGCCTTCTCCTTAATATTTGGCCTTACACATGAGCAGTATGTTACCCTTCTTCCAAAGTCCATCACAACTGCAATCGGTATGGATGTTTCAACTGAGCTTGGAGGCATCACAACTATTACTGTTGCTGTTATTATCATAACTGGTGTATTTGGAAATATCGTTGGAGAGCCAATCTGCAAGCTGTTTCATATCACAGAGCCTGTCGCAAAGGGTGTGGGAATGGGTTCCTCTGCCCATGCAATAGGAACAGCCAAGGCCATGGAGATGGGTGAAGTCGAAGGTGCAATCAGCAGTTTGTCTATCGCTGTAACAGGTCTTTTAACTGTTATTGCCGCTTCCATTGCCGCAAATCTATATTAAATTATCTACCCCAAAAAATCGGCAGCACAGAAACTTATCACTCTGTGCTGCTTATTTTTATCTGATCCTATTTTTATTTAATCCTGCTTTTCTTCAACAAAATCCTATCATGAAACATGTTTTGTCAAATCTTATTTTGCATACAGTCTTGTTGAGCCTGCCGGCTGATCTGCCGTATTTCCAGCATAGATCTTTCCATCATCACCCTCATACACATAATCGTAAATATTAGGAAGCTTTATTGTGCTGCCATCTGATGTCTCATATGCATTCTGTGACAAGATATAATCGCAGAAGCTTTCTGTATCATATGTATCTGGCTGCTTTTCCATTTCACTCTTGAAATAATCACCAGGTGTTTGTGTGCTCTGTGTACCATTTGAAATCTGCGCAATTAACTGAGTACTCAAATTGCTGGATGCTATGATAAAGCCATCGCTTACCTTTGTATTTAACATGAATAAATTAAAATCATCAAGTCCTTTCTCAAAGGCTGCTGTCGGCGTCATATAAATATAGGTATATGGTGCATTCCATACATAGTAGGTATCTGAGTAGCCAGCTGCTTGTGTCATGCTAAACTGGATAATCTTTGTCATTGTGACAACCTTAGCACGATAGTCGATTCCATCAAGTATAAATGAGTATGTGCGATCTGATGCTGTACATGCCACTCCATCTATCACAACCAGTCCTCCTGACTGTACAGCTGTCTGCTGTTCATCATAGCACTGCTGCGCCAATTCTGTAAGTATATCTTCCTGCTCTGCTGTCACTTCTTCCTCTGCCTCAATTGTAATATCGGTGTCAGTCACAAGACTGCTTATAATAAAATCTGCATAGCCAGATGCATACATTGGTGTCAGCTGTGGATAAGTGTTATAAAATAATGCGCCTTCCTCATATAATCCCTGCTGCGCGTACATCTCATCATACATATACTGAACATCTGACATATATGCCATCTGATACATCATATTGCTATCTGATGCCTGAATCTGTACCTGAACTGGACTTGCCGGACTCTGCCACTTGCCGTCTCCCCACCACATAATTTGATGTTCAATCGTATAATCCGACGGTGCATAACAGCGCGCAACAGTTTCATTTGTTTCCTGATCAACGATAGAAGTCAGCGTATACGACACTACTTCATCTGGATCTGCTGAATTTGCTGCATCCCCATTTGTATTATTGTTTTTTGCATCATTTCCTATGTTTCCGACGATACCGCCAATTCCAGGATTTTTAACTCCTTCATTTCCATTTTTAGAATTGATAACACCAGATTTATCTGTATCATCTTGATTTTTTGTTTCCAGATTATCAATCTGATCGTTCTCATCATCTCCATTTTTCAAAAGTGCATTTGCCAGCTTCCAAAGTTCTTCATCACCGGAAATCTCATAGCAAAGGCCATTTGCCTCTAAATGATGACCATTAAAGGAAATTCGGTATGCGCTTGCATCAGCAAATGTGAAATAAAAAATATCGTCACAATCACTGCTTCGCTCAGTTGTCACATTCTTTACCTTAATTGATGACATCGCATCAAAAAATGCCTGAATCTCATCGGCATCAAATGTAGCAACATCAATTCTTGTCTCACCATCCTGACGATATGCTAAAGAGAACACTTCATCCTTGTTAAAATTCTTTGCAAATTCCTTTACCTCATCTGAGCAATAATCAAAAAGTCCATCACCTACCTGTGTCTGAGGCTTTGTAACTGACGATTGAATACTTGAATATACTGCCGCCTGCGCGCTTACAGCTGAAATTGCCATACCCATTGCCAAAACACATCCACATGTACTAAAAACTCTTTTTCTTTTCATACAAAACACTCCTTCCATTCCTATTTTACAACGATTCAGAACAAATTAAAAAACGCTTCTGTGTTCTTACCAACATTATACAATATAAAATATCTGTTTGAAAGAAATTTACCACTTCTGGCATTGACTTATCTGGCAAATTTTTCTATACTGAAAAAAACAACATTTTTAAAGGGGGATATCATGACATTTTCCGAACAATTAAACGAATATCTTTCTGTTTTAAATTGCAGTGCTAAAGAACTCTCACAAATAAGCGGTCTTTCTAATTCAGTCATAAGTCGCTATCGAAGCGGTGAACGTGTTCCTCGCCCTGAAAGTGAAAAACTAAATCAATTATGCGAAGGAATTTATCTACTTTCAAAAGAAAAAGCAGCTTCTAAGCGTACTTCTGCTTCCATAACGCCTTTTTCAAAAGATGAAATCTACACTGCTTTTACAAATACGTTAAAGCAGCCTGATAATAGCCGACTTTGTGAAAATTTCAATCATCTGCTGTTAGCATCCTCTGTCAGCCTTGCTGATCTGGCACGTTTTTTAAATTATGATTCATCTTATCTGTCACGCATACGTTCTGGTTCACGCATCCCTTCTGATCCTGAATGGTTTTGCAGCGAGACAGCTCGTTTTATTGTGCTTCGCACACCGCCTGCTGACCGCATTTTTATTGAAAAGCTGACTGGCCAGTCTATTAAGGATATAAATGATTCCGCGGCTCTTTGTCAGTTGCTTTCTGGATGGCTTTTAAACACAAATAATGTTTCACCTCAAATAAACCAAATGCAAAGTTTTCTTGAAAAACTTGATCAGTTTGACCTTAATAATTTCATTCGTTCCATTCGCTTTGATGAATTGAAAGTACCAACTATGCCAATCCAGCTGCCTGGCTCACGCTCCTACTTTGGTATTCGTGAATTTATGACTGCTGAGCTAGACTATTTAAAGGCTACTGTTCTGTCACCTTCTATGGAAAACGTGATTATGTACAGCGATATGCCAATGGAAGAAATGTCAAAGGATCCAGATTTTCCTAAAAAATGGATGTTTGGTATGGCGATGCTTCTCAAAAAAGGTCTGCATATAAATATGATTCATAACGTAAACAGACCATTTTCAGAGATGATGCTTGGACTTGAAAGCTATATACCAATGTATATGACAGGCCAAATTAGTCCCTACTATTTAAATGAAACGCCAAACCAGGTTTTTGGTCATTTTCTTAAAGTTTCTGGAACAGTTGCCTTATCTGGTGAATGCATTGCCGGTTTTCATAATGATGGAAAATATTATCTGACAAAGAAAAAGGACGAGGTGTCCTACTACAGACACCGCGCCCAGGCTCTTTTATCACATGCTCGCCCACTTATGAGAATTTTTCGTTCAGACAATGAGATCCAATATAAGACACTGCGAACACGTCTGCTTGCATCCGGCTCTCAGAGAAACATTGTCGCATCACTTCCAATTTATACAATGACAGATGATCTTTTATGCTCTATTTTTGCTCAAAATTATGTTTCAAAATCAGACGCTGCAAAAGTTTTCTCCTACACTTCTGCTGAGCGTGCACGTGTTGAGGCTCTTCTTGCCACAGCTTCTTTAACAGACGAGATAACTCCAATCGACAAGGATGAATTCGAGCGCTATCCGCTTCGTCTTTTTCTTGCTGATCTATTTTTGGAACATGATATTGTATACACATGGGATACATATCAAAAGCATCTTGCACTTACAAAACAATATGCCAAAACACATGGCAGTTATTCTTTAAAAATAAGTACCACACCTGCTTTTCGAAATATCCAAATTCAAATTTGCGAAGGAAAATGGGCTGTTATCTCGAAAAGTAACAGCCCAGCAATTCATTTTGTGATTGAACACAAGAAACTGCGCCACGCTATTGAAAATATGGTGATGCCACTTGTAGAAACATAAAGATTACTTTCTTCCAAAGTGGAAAAATCCTTTCTTCTCATATGGCTCGCTCTCGTAAGAGACAAGCTCATATCCTATCTCTTTAATCTTATTCTTTGCCCATGGAATGTCAAGTGCGTCCTCGCTGATTATAACGGTCTCTCCATCCTTCGCCGATGAAGAGACCTTCTTTACTTTAAAATTGCTGCGGATCAGCTCATTCATATGAGCCTCACACATGCCGCACATCATTCCGTCAATCTTTAATGTCGTCTTGATCATACTATCTACACCTGCCTTTTCTTAGCAAAACATACCCCCTTAGGGTATCTTCATCGTATGCCCTAAGGGGGTGTTTGTCAAGTGCAGTCTGTGTTAGTGAGAAATTTTATCTTTTATAAAGCATATGGATTCTTCGCATCAGACGGCATTCTCCAGTCGCCGCGAGGTGATAATGATACAGTACCGACCTTAGGACCATCCGGCAGACAGGAGCGCTTGAACTGCTGTGCATAGAAACGTCTAAAGAAGTTATCAAGTGTTGATGTAATCTCCTCTTTTGTCACGTTCTTCTGTGCAAATGCTATCTCTGCAAGCTTTTGAATCTTTTCCTTCGTGAAACCATTACGGACAAAATGATATAAAAAGAAATCATGCAGATCGTACTTTCCGATTGTTGCCTCTGTGGACTGTGCGATGTTGCCCTGTGCATCTGGCGGCAGAAGTTCTGGACTGATGATTGTGTCACAGATAGATTCAAGCGTATCATGGACATCCGGATGAAGCTCAGCATAAGCGCGCACCAGATATTTAACAAGTGTCTTCGGCACGCTGACATTTACTGCATACATAGACATATGATCACCATTATAAGTACACCAGCCAAGAGCTAACTCAGACATATCACCTGTTCCAACTACGATGCCGCCCTCTTTGTTTGCGATGTCCATCAAAATCTGGGTACGCTCTCTTGCCTGCGTGTTCTCATATGTGACATCATAGCTATCGCGTTTGTGACCGATATCTTCAAAGTGCTGCAGACATGCATCTGTAATGTTGATCATACGAATAGTAATGCCAAGCTGCTCCATTAATTTCCATGAATTGGTCTTTGTCAGATCAGTTGTTCCAAAGCCTGGCATGGTTATTCCGATGATATCTGTAAGCGGCCAGCCAAGCATATCATATGCTTCCTTAATGACAAGGAGAGCCAGTGTTGAATCAAGACCACCTGATACACCTATTACACACTTGCGGATGCCAATCTTTGTCAAACGCTCTGCAAGACCTGTAGCCTGAAGGCGCATGATCTCTTTGCATCTTCCGGCACGTTCTGCCTCTGATGGAACAAATGGATATGGATTTAATGATTCTGGCCAATGTGCTACGCTACTTGTCTGCGTATGAAGTCTTACATAACCTTTTCCATTTGATGCCATCTGCGAATATCTTGCTGCTGCATAGGAAATACTGTTATTCTTTATTCGGTCGTTATTGATTCGCTCCAGATCAATAAGTGCCTCTGTCGCTTCTTTGTTGCTGTCCGCCAAAATTGTTCCATTTGCTGCAATAATATTGTGACCTGAGAAAATCAGATCAGTTGTACTCTCACCGCTTCCTGAAGAACAATATACATAAGCACACATATTTGTACCAGACTGCATGCGAACTAAGTCTCTGCGATACTCTGGTTTCGTTACAACATCATTTGATGCTGACAGATTTGCAATCACATTTGCTCCTGCTGATGCATGGAATGAACTCGGCGGAATATTAACCCACAGATCTTCGCATATCTCGCATGCAAGGCGAATACCATTTCGTCCCTCAATAATAAGATTCGGTGTGAATGGGAATGTGCGCTCACCATTCAGTGAAGCGCCTTCATCATAGAAAATCTCATCATAGCGAATCGTATCTGAAAAACGCTGATCTGCTCCTGCAAACCATCTCTTTTCGTAGAACTCCTTATAATTAGGTACAAATGTCTTAGGCACAATACCAAGCAGCTCATTGCCTTTAAAAATAAGCGCTGTATTGAACAGCATGCCGTCCTTTCTAAGTGGGGCTCCAACTGCAATAAGTGTATCTGACTGCGGCAGATTGTCACACAGATACGTGATTGCCATCCTGCACTGTTCCTCCATAAAGGACTGCAAAAACAGATCACCGCAGCTGTAACCGCTTATTGAAAGCTCGCCAAACACGATCAGGTCTGGATTTTTCGCCTCATACTGCTTTACCTGCCTTACAATCTCCTCTGCATTCTCCATCGGTCTTCCCAGCGACGTTTTCATATGAACTGCCACTGCTTTTATATAGCCGCTCTTACTCAATGCCATTTGTACACCTCTCTATTTCTTTTCATTTTTCATTCCCAGTTTGATTGTCACACGATTGATGTGTCCTGCTCAGATGCAGAAATCTTTTCTAAGTCCGACACAATCTCATCTGGCACAAACTCTCTCCACTTTCCATCCCCTGATTTTAAACTGTCACGCACTTTTGTCGCACTAAAATCTGGATAGATTCTCGGCTCATGACTAACCAAAATTCGATCACGACGCTCACTTAAAAATGGAATTTCTTCAATCATTTTCTCTGGCTCATCTCCATCCCTTGGAATCACCAAAATCTTAGAAAGTGTAAAAATTCCTTCTGGATTATACCAAGTTGAAAGCTCTGAAAGCTTATCGGTACCACAAACATAGACAAGCTCAGTCTCCTGTCCATAACGATCTCTTAAATACTGCATCGTATCGTAGGTTCTTGCGCTTGTCTTTCCAAATACCTCGCAGTCCTCACACAAAAATCCATGTGGCTTTACTGCTTTTTCTAGCAGCAAAAGTCGCTTTTTTCCCGACAGGATCTCTTTTTTCTCCATCGACTTCCATGATGTCAAAAAGCGATCTGGTGCCGGGATATATAAAATCTGCCAACCTGGCAGTTCTTTACTCGCGATCTGTCCGATCTCTACATGAGCCTTTGTCACCGGGTTAAAAGACCCGCCAATGATTGCAAATTTTTTCACCGACTTTTGCTCCCTTCTGTTTCACTATCTGTTATTACGATACTTACGAATTGCTCTGTTGCAAAGCAAGCTTATACAGTTCTGATATTGTGAAGCATGCTCATCTTCATCTCGTAGTAATCCGGGCTCATATCAATGTAATGCTTATGCGGATTCTCGAAACGCTGCTCCTCTTCCCAGATCTCATTGTCAAGCTGTTTCTTTACATAAGCCTGAAGTTCCTGAAGCGTCTTTGTCTTTGTCAGGCGCTTTCCACTCTCAATTACCTTATGAAGAAGCGGCTTTGCAGTGCAATTCTCATAGCTTCTGTTCTTCCATGGCTTCTCTGGATCAACATAGCGATACGGTGTGCTAAAGTCAACTTTCTCGTCAAAACCAGTAATCAGATCTGCCACTGCATGACCTTCCTCATCATATACACGATATACACTCTTTAGTCCCGGATTAGTTATCTTTTCAACTGTCTCAGAAACCTTAATTCTCGGTGCAAATTTACCATTTTCCTCAACTGCGCAGATCTTATAAACAGCGCCAAAAACAGGATCAGTCTTTGCTGTAATCATGCGCTCACCAACACCAAAGCTGTCGATGCATCCACCCTGAGAAAGAATAGAAGTGATTGTATATTCATCTAAGCTGTTTGATACAACGATCTTTGCATCTGTAAAACCAGCCTTATCAAGCATCTTTCTTGCCTTTCTGGACAGATATGCAAGGTCGCCGCTGTCAAGACGAATGCCATAACGTGTCAGCGGGATTCCTGCATCCTTCATCTCCTGAAATACCTTGATTGCATTCGGAACGCCAGACTTTAAAACATCATATGTGTCAACAAGAAGTGTACAATTATTTGGGAATACCTTTGCATAGCTTCTAAAAGCTGTCAGCTCATCGCTGTGTTCCATTACCCAGCTGTGTGCATGAGTTCCGCCAACCGGAATACCAAACATCTGACCTGCACTAACTGTTGCAGTACCATTTACACCACCAATGTAGGAAGCACGAGCACCGTAAATAGCTGCATCCATGTTGTGTGCACGTCTTGCACCAAAATCAGATACACCGCGTCCTGCCGCTGCCTTTACGATTCTTCTTGCCTTTGTAGCAATCAGACTCTGATGATTGATCTGCGCCAAAATTGCGGTCTCAACAAGCTGTGCCTCAATTAACGGTGCAACAACTGTTACAACTGGCTCATTTGGATACATGATCGTTCCCTCTTCAAATGCATAAACATCTCCATTGAAACGGAAATTCTTTAAATAAGCAAGAAAATCCTCATCAAACAGATTTAATGAACGGAAGTATTCAACATCCTCATCCTCAAAATGCATATTTTCCAGATACTCGATCACCTGCTCAAGTCCGGCAAAAATAGAAAATCCGCCGCCATCTGGGTTCTTACGGTAAAATACATCAAATGCTACCTTCTTCTCTGTGTCATTTTCCTTGAAGTATCCATATGCCATTGTCATTTCATACAGATCCATCATCATTGTTATATTTCTTGATTCAAACTGTGTCATTTTCTTTCGCGCCTTCCATCGCTGATATCCAAAATGGATATCTTCTTTCCTTACTTGTACATAAGATATATTGATACCTACGAATTGATGCGCTGCTGAGAGCTTAGCAATTCCTAAACACCGGATTCGCTGATTTTAGTAAGAAACAGCTCACCCGCGCCTATCATGCGCAAAACCGCCCTATCAGGCTTAATCGCTGCTTTGCAGCTGTTTTGCTTATGAGGCGGCGCTCCTTTCTAGCACAACATTCAGAAAAAACATGCAAGCATGTTTTATTCTGAACGACTGTGCTAGAATGAGCTGTGGTATCAAAAAATCCAGAGAAGCTGTGAAAAAATTCACATTCCCTGGATTTCTATGATACCCGTGATTGAGACTTACGTCAAGCGATTTTGTTAACTTCTATTTTTATTACGTTAAAAAAAACAAATTCTTAGTTTTTTTTCGATATCACAAGTGCTACAAAAAGAGTAAGCACCTCTGCCGCTGGAAATGCCAGCCACACACCCGTGATTCCAAGAAACTTTGGAAGAACCAATGCAAACGCAATGATTGCGACAATTCCTCTGGTGATTGCCACAATTGAGGATTCTTTTGCATGGTCGGTTGCACTCAAAAATCCGGCAAAAATAATATTGATTGCTGCTGCAAAGAAGCCAGCAAAATAGATTCGAATTCCCGGTACTGCATACGCAGCCAACTGTTCTGAGTGTTCACTATTAAATACATCGGTAATCTGTGGTGCAAAAATCCATACGCTGCCAATCAAAACAACTGTTAACACAATGCCAGTTAAAACACTCTTTGTCAAAATCTTCTTCTTTTCCTCTGCCTCTCCCTTTGCATGCGCCTCACTTGCAAGAGGCTGAAGTCCCTGGGAAACACCGTTGAAAATAGCTGTACCTACAAGCGCTGTATTGGCAATTACACCGTAAGCAGCAACTGCTGTATTTCCATCAAGTCCAAGAAGGACAAAATTAAAGACCATCGTTGTAACTGCACTTGCAATCTCTCCGACAAAAGCGACTATGCCAAGACTGCAAGAGGAAATCAGCATTTTTACAGACGGTACCATAAAGTGAAACGATACGCTACTTTTTGGTGACAGGTAGTGCACCATACAAATCAAAATACTTACAATTGGTGAAACTGCTGTTGCAAGAGCTGCACCCGTCATACCCATTCCAAGCGGAAACATAAATACATAGTCAAACACAATATTAAACAAACTGCTAAGAAGCGTCGCTGCCATAGCAATATGCGGGGCATTATCATTTCTCACAAATGCAGTAAATGCATAATTCATCATAAAAAATGGTGTAAAACATAATACTATACGGGTATATGGAATACCAATTGATTCAATTACTGTGTCAGCACCCATCACTCGCATAACTTGTCCTGGAAAAAACAGTCCTGCAGCGATAAAGATTACACTAACAATCACATCCCATATCAATGCATTTGAAAAATATCTTTTTGCCTCCTGCTGATCAGTCGCCTTTGCCAATGCGTAACGAATAGCAGAACCTGTTCCAATCATGGAACCAATCGCAAAAATAATACCATAAATTGGCAGTGCCAGATTTAGTGCAGTAATACCATTTGTACCCTGTGCTGTTGCAATAAAAAAAGTATCTGCTAAAATGTAGCATGATATTCCTACCATTGCCAATATATTTGGCGCGATATACTGGTATAAGCTTTTCTTTTTCACAAAAATTTCCTCCTGTTTTTTTATATTTTGCCAAAAGTTGGGGGCTGCCATATGGCAGCCCTCTGTTTAATTAACGATACTGGCGGATAATCCGCTGTATACTCTTTTCTGTAAGATAATACTTCTGGGAAAGTCTCGGGACACTCGCACCCTCCCGATGCTCCCTGCATATGGCACTGTTGCGTGCATCAAGCTCCTGTCGTGCCTGTGTGCGCTCGCCCCAGCCCTTTCGATGCTCCAGCTTTCTCGGAATGTAGATATTTTCTCCGTCCACGTACTGCTGAATCACTTCTATTAATTCTCTTGGCAGTATCTCCTCTGCCTTTCTATAGCTCATGCCTTCCTCTCAATCTGCGCTGCGGCTGCAGCGGCTTTCCGTGCGGTACTATTTACCGGAAAGCAACGGCTATAGCAAATACAATTCTTTCATTGTATATTTGCAACAGCCACTGCTATGCGTCACACCAATCCCTTGTTTCCACTTCAAACTCCACCGCTCGTTTCTTTATAATTAACATAATGCAATCCTCCTTTTCGCTCTTTTTTGTTTTTTGGTCTTGTTCGTGTTGTTGGTTTGACCCTTCAACGTTATCTGTGCCATTATACCATATTCTCTTTTTTATTACCAGACCTTATTTCTTTTAAGAAATATCTTTGCTCATGAAACTGTTACGCTTCACGGACAAACCAAATTCTTCTTTCAAATCAATGCTTTCCATGGTATACTGAGTTTACATAAAATTTCATAAGATTGGAGAATTACTATGAGCAATTTAACTGCTGATATTCAAGCCTCTATTTTAAAGGCAAAAAATTATGTGGATGCGCTTACTATAAAATCTTTATGCAACATTCCAAAGGAAGTCGTTTCTGATGAGCACAAGTTCTTTTCATGGGATAATGAGAAGCGTACTCCTTCTGTCAAACCATATCTGTTTGACTGGAGCTATTACAATGGTGTTGTGATGGAAGGTCTATATGATACATACGAGGCGCGACCAGATGAGGGTGCCGAATATAAGAAGTATGTATTAGAATATTTGAATGCAATGCTTGTTGCTGATGAAAATGGAGTACATCATTTAAGCCGCAACCTTGCAGGATATGTAGATCATCACGGTGCTGACTGCTATAAGACTGCTGCACTAGTAATGAAGGCTTTTGATGAAAATCCAGCTTACGCTGAGGTTATGGCTGAGCTCTACCGCGATCTGACTGATCCGAAGCACGTCAATTCAAAGGGTGATGTTATAGTTGAAAAATATACAGAAGAAGCTCTTGGTGAGAATTACTGGCACTGCTGGGCTGGCGGACAGCCACCAAAATACAAGGTGTGGTTAGATGGTATCTATATGCTGCAGCCGTTTTTGGCTCACTATGCTGCAAAAATTGGGGATACAAAGCAGCTTGCTATTATCAATGAGAGCTTGAACTGGGTTGCTGATGTTATGCTTGCTCCTAATGGAATGTATTATCATGCATGCAACAGCCGTGAGGATGTATGCGCGTACCACTGGACCCGCGCAATGGGCTGGTATGCAATGGCAATGGTTGATGTGATGGAAGTGCTACCAGAATGCTATCTGGAAGAAAGAAAAGCTGCATTAAAGCTCTTTGCTGATGGCATGTTAAAGTATCAGGATGAATCTGGTCTGTGGGCAAATTTAGCGGATCAGCCTGTCACCGAGACAAATCGTCTTGAGGTCAGTGGTACTGCAATGATGATTTACATGCTGTTAAAGGGTGTAAGAAAGGGTTGGCTTAACGAGTCCTACCGCGAACCTGCTATCAAAGCATTTAACGCAATTGTAAATACTAAGCTTCACGACAATGTACTGGAAGATATTTACTTAAAGGCAAGTGCAAACAATACCAATAATTATGAGATTCCAGAATATTATCTGCCAGATGAGGGCAAAGGAAGTGGTCCTTTTATTATGGCGTATTCAGAGATGTTATATTTATGAGAGAAAGGCGGCCCAGATTG
This sequence comes from Firmicutes bacterium AF25-13AC, assembly GCA_003478935.1. Classification (GTDB taxonomy): domain Bacteria; phylum Bacillota; class Clostridia; order Lachnospirales; family Lachnospiraceae; genus Anthropogastromicrobium; species Anthropogastromicrobium aceti. The sequence goes on along the minus strand of QUFP01000003.1, from coordinate 2,138 downwards.
GACCGCCCTTTTTTGATATACTTAGCACCCTCTCAAAATGCGAACTGTGTCAGTGACTGCCTCGATGATTGTCTCTACCTCTTCTGGTGTGTTTTCATAGTCTAGTGTCAAGCGAAGGGATCCTCTTGCTGTCTGTGGATCTCGTCCAATTGCAAGAAGCACATGGCTTGGATCTAAAAAGCCCGATGTACACGCTGAACCTGAAGAAGCACAAATTCCTTTATTGTCAAGTAATAGTAATAGTCCCTCTGCCTCGGTATCCGGAAAGCAGAAGTTTACATTTCCTGGAAGGCGTCTTGTTTCGTCTCCGTTTAATAGCGCACCTGAAATTTTCTTTAGTCCTGCTATCAGCTGGTCGCGAAGCTTTGTCACATAGATGGAGCGCTCTTTTTGAAGTGCACAAGCTTCCTCTAATGCCGCTGCCATTCCCACAATTGCAGGCAAATTTTCGGTTCCAGCTCGCTTTCCTCTCTCCTGTCCGCCACCTTCGATCAGATTGGTCAAAAATACACCTGTTTTTGCGTACAACACTCCGATTCCCTTTGGACCGTTAAATTTATGGGCCGATAAAGACAGCATATCAATCTGATCTTCTTTTACATTAATAGGAAGATGACCTGCTGCCTGTACCGCATCGGTGTGAAACAGCACACCATTTTGTCTGCACACTGCTCCGATCTCACCAATTGGCTGAATAGTTCCTATCTCATTATTGGCATACATAACCGTAACAAGTATTGTATCTGGACGAATTGCTTCTGCGATCTGTACAGGACTTACAATTCCCTTTTCTCCAACATCAAGAAGCGTAATCTCAAAACCTTCTTTTTCTAACTTTTTTAATGTATGCAAAACAGCATGATGCTCAAATGCAGTTGATATGATATGCATCTTGCCCTGTCTTTTTCCAATCGCTGCTGCCGATAAAATTGCCTGATTATCTGCCTCGCTTCCGCCTGAAGTAAAATAAATTTCCTTTGGAAGGCATCCTAAACAACGTGAAATTCTTACGCGCGCATCCATCAGCACACCAGATGCCTGCTGTCCTGGTGTATATAAACTTGACGGATTATACCAATTTTCTTCTATTGCAGACAGCATCGCCAGCTTTGCCGTCTCGCTCATCTTTGTTGTTGCCGCATGATCCGCATAAATCATAACTTTTTCTTCCTCTCTGCGCGAACAATTCTAGGTTCGCCTTTTGGATACCGTACCACCAGAGAAGATAGTTTGTCAATCTATGCCGTTAAATTTTTCGAAATTGCACGCAATCCTATATGCAATTCTATTGCTCCAAATCCATTTGTTCAAGACCATACTGTTTCGCCATTCGATCTATAATGTTTCCATTGTTTTCTTCATCTAGCCAAACGAAGTTTGTATTAATTTTTAGATAACAATTATCCGCTTCTTCTACCGAGATCAAAAGTGCCAAGTCAGAAAGCGTATATGCCAACACAACATCATCTTTCCAATCTGCTGTCATTGCATGCAGTGGGATTCGTTCATGGACAATTCGGGACAAAACACTAGATGCTGCTATCTGGTTCATACTAGAACCATTTGATACACCAGATGCAATTTGTTCTGCCGACCAATAGGAACTTGAAGGAACCTGATAAGCGGTGAGCGTTCCCTTTGTTGATCCTTTGGCTACTTCTTCCATACAAGTTTATGCTTTTTTTACAAAAGTCTGGTGGGAAAGCCCACGGTTTTAACCGTGGGATGAAAGCCAAGAAACTTTTTGCAATTATCGGACAATGATGTCGAATTTTGTCGAAATGTTGTACAGGCAACTGCTCGTTTTGTGCTTGTGTCCTTGTGTGTTGTATGATATACTGTTTATATCAACAAAGAACATATATTCATATTCGCAGTTAAAGGAGGGCACATATGCATACGGTACAGCTTCTATTAAAAACATCTAAATACGAACGCCATGAAATCGATCGTCGTTTTCGCGCATTGGCGCATTTGCATAATGTATGTGTAAAGCATGCCCGTAAATGCATGATACGCCTTCAGCACGATAAGCGATATGCAGAACTCAGACAGTTATACAATGAGCTGGTGAAAAAAGAAAAAATGTCGAAAGAGGAGAAATCGCAAAAGAAAAAATTGGCAAAGCAATTAGCAGC
>QUFP01000029.1 GCA_003478935.1 Firmicutes bacterium AF25-13AC | reverse complement strand
GCTGCTAATTGCTTTGCCAATTTTTTCTTTTGCGATTTCTCCTCTTTCGACATTTTTTCTTTTTTCACCAGCTCATTGTATAACTGTCTGAGTTCTGCATATCGCTTATAGTGCTGAAGGCATATCATGCATTTACGGGCATGCTTTACACATACATTATGCAAATGTGCCAATGCATGAAAACGACGATCGATTTCATGGCGTTCGTATTTAGATGTTTTTAACAGAAGCTGTACCGTATGCATATGTGCCCTCCTTTAACTGCGAATATGAATATATGTTCTTTACTGACATAAACAGTATATCATACAACACACAAGGACACAAGCACAAAACGAGCAGTTACCTGTACAACATTTCGACAAAATTCGACATCATTGTCCGATAATTGCAAAAAGTTTCTTGGCTTTCATCCCACGGTTAAAACCGTGGGCTTTCCCACCCGACTTTTGTAAACAATTTATACATAGTATTGACGCTGCACCTCAAACATTTTTGCATAACTTCCTGCCTTTTTTAAGAGTTCTTCGTGCGTTCCTTCCTCTGCAATCCGTCCATCCTCCATCAAGAAGATACGATCACAGAAGCGTGTACTTGCCAGACGATGGGAAATAAAGATGGACGTTTTGTGCGCAGACAACTGGTTATACTTTTCATAAATATTGCTCTCAGCAATCGGATCGAGTGCCGCAGTCGGCTCATCCAAAAGAAGAATCGGTGCATTTTTATATAATGCTCGCGCCAATAACAACTTCTGTGACTGGCCTCCTGACAGATTCACAGCACCTTCTTCTAACTCCTGTACTAGTTTTGTGTTCTCTTTTTCCTTAAGTGAAGACACCCACTCAGCCAGATCAGCCTGTTCTAAGCACTGGGCAAAATAGGCCTCATCAACTTGTCCATCCCAGACAATATTATCTTTTATGGACACCGGAAAGATATGAAGATCCTGAAAGACAGTTGAGAATAGTTTATAGCATTCCGTTCGCTCCATTGATGTGATATCGACACCATTAATCCGAATATGACCGCTAGTTGGGCGAATTAACCCACACAAAAGTTTAATCAGTGTACTCTTTCCTGCGCCGTTCATACCAACTAGCCCAATCTTCTCTCCTGCTTTTATCTTGAAAGACAATTCTTTTAAGGTATCTTTTTCATTATTGGGATATCGATAGCTAACATGATCAAACTCGATCTCACACGGATCGCCTTTCTTTAAGACATCCACTGCGCAAACCCATCCACCAGATGGTATCGACTGTCCCTGTTCCTCTTCACGACTGTCCGTATCAAGGAAGGTTCGAACACATGAAAGATCACCGTTCACCTTCCAGACGCGCTGCAAAAGTCCTGTCACCTGACGCACCCACGCGGTGAATCCAGTCGCTGCACCAATATACAGCACATACTCCGCGATAGTGATTTTCCCTTGCATGGCAAATGCAGTAAGGCACAGATACACAACAGCATCGGCTGCAAATGACAGCACAGTTCCAATCGAGTCTGAAATAAAATTCCACTTTGCGATATGACCATACTCACGATTCAGTTTTTTGTTATAAATATTGTAATAATGATTAACCCACGGATGCATCTGATAGAGGCGTACATCCTTGCCCTTTGCGGTATCCGACATCTCACTTGATAACCCTAGTAAACGACTTACGTTCTCACCAAAATAATCGTTGCGCTTCTGTCGTATCTTTTCGCCAAAGCCTGATGTCAGAAAGCTCACGACCGTCGCCGCGATCAAAAGAAGGATTACCCAAAATGGAAGCTTTGACAACACCGCAAGATACACGACCACACCTGCCACTGCGGAAAAGAAGGCAACTGTATTCTCACCTGCATTGACCAAAAATCCTGTATTAGACCAGATACGCTGCGATGCCTGGCTCAGACTTTGCATTACCTTCTTGTCACCGAGCATGTCATAGCTGCAATCCATTAAATGGTCATTTAGCATATCCATCAGCTTCATGCGCACATATGCCGACTCCGCACTCACGATTCCTTTGCCGTACTGGTTCACCAGTGACAACACTACTAATAGTCCTCCGAGAACGGCTGCCTGTGTAAATAGCTGTGTCCGATTTGCACTCTCCTCGATTGCCCGCACGATCAAATTTGGAAACCAAATCCCGATATACGGAATGATGACCTCGAGCGGAATGCGCAACAGCACAAACACAAAGGAAGCTTTGGATGCCTGCCGCATCACTAATACGAGAAAGCGGATGTTGCTTGTCAATTTGTACTTTTTCACTTCTTTCCCCTGCCTTTCCACAATCTTTCTTAGCTTTTAGTATAATGGATTCAGCTGACAAAAGTAAATATCATTTTTATAGTTTTTGTGTCATTTTCACAGTTTATTCTTTATTTATTCATATTTTTTATCTTTTATTTAATACATTAAATCTTCTTCATTTCTTGCTTCGTCACTTATACCAGTCAAAGCAAAAAAAACGATTATATTCCTTGTGTTTTTCTACAATTCCTATTTTTTCAAACAAAAGTCAGTCACACAATGCAGTTCTTTGCCTAATATCCCTGTTCAGATGTAAAACAAAGTTTTACATTGTATTGACATTGTTTGCGTTATGAATTATAATATAAGCAGAATCTAAAACACAGCAAAATTCGAAAGGAGTTATCCATATGGCTACAACTAATATTAACGTCCGCGTTGACGCAAATCTTAAACAGTCTGCTGAAGCACTGTTTGCTGATCTTGGTCTGAATATGTCTACTGCAATTACCATGTTTCTTAAAAGTGCTGTTAATCATGATGGTATACCATTTGAAGTGAAACGCATGTCCCCAAATGCTGAAACTAAAGCAGCACTTGCAGAATATGATCAGATGAAGCTACATCCTGAAAACTATAAGCGTTATGACTCATTTGACGATCTAATGAATGAGGTACTCAATGCTTAGTATTATTCCATCTAATCAATTTAAAAAGGACTTAAAACTTGCAAAGAAACGCGGACTGAACCTAGAACTTCTCTCAGTGGTTGTCAACACTCTAGCTGCACAACAACCTCTTGATATTAAATATCGCGATCACAATTTGACTGGAAATTACCGCGATTTTCGTGAATGCCATATCGAGCCAGATTGGCTACTTGTATATCGTACAGATAACGATCAGCTTGAATTATTCTTGTTTCGCACTGGAACACATTCTGATCTTTTTTAATACTTTAATAAAAAAGCCAGCCACTTGATCATTCGTATCTTGTGGCTGACTTTTTTATTTTTACAGATTTGCTCTAATTTCCTCGGACGGAAACCACCCTCTGCTAATGCAGCGATGATCTCTTTCTTATGGCTCTCACCAAAGCTCTCCATGGTGATCTTTAACTCTACTGCGGCGCTTCTATTTATGGTAATAAACTGATTGTGGTCAAGCTTAATGATATTGCCCTTTACCTGCGCGATAAGGGAAGCAACCTTTGCTAACTCGCCCGGCTTATCTGGAAGCAGACAGGATACGGAGAAGATTCTTCCTCTCTGAATTAATCCGTGCTGTACAACAGAGGACATGGTGATGACATCCATGTTACCACCGCTTAAGATAGAAACGATCTTCTTATTCTTTACATCAAGATGCTTGAGTGCTGCAACAGTCAGAAGTCCGGAGTTTTCTACAACCATCTTGTGATTCTCGATCATATCAAGAAATGCACCGATCAGCTCGTCGTCCGGTACGGTAATGATCTCATCTACATTTGCTTTAATATACGGGAACAGCTTATCTCCAGGAGTACGCACTGCTGTACCATCTGCAATTGTGTTGACACTCGGAAGGCTTACAACATGATCAGCCTTTAAAGATTCCTGCATACAATTTGCACCTTCTGGCTCTACTCCGATAACCTTAATCTTTGGATTAAGCATCTTAGCTAATGTGGAAACACCTGTACACAGTCCGCCGCCGCCGATTGGGCAAAGAATGTAATCAACAGTCGGAAGCTCCTTTATAATCTCCATTGCGATGCTTCCCTGTCCACATGCAACATCCAGATCATTAAAAGCATGGATAAATGTATATCCATGTTCTTCTGCAAGCTTCAACGCATGCTCACATGCGTCATCATACACATCTCCGTACAGAACAACCTCAGCGCCATAGCTCTTGGTACGGTTAATCTTAATTAACGGTGTATTTGTCGGCATAACGATAACTGCCTTTGCGTTATACAGCTTTGCTGCGTAAGCAACACCCTGTGCGTGATTTCCTGCGGATGCAGTGATGATACCCTTTGCGCGATCCTCCTCACTTAAAGTGGAAATCTTGTAGTACGCACCTCTTACCTTGTAAGCTCCGGTGTACTGCATATTCTCAGGCTTGAAATAGACCTTATTTCCAGTCTGGTTTGAGAAATACTCGCTGTACTTTAATTTTGTCTCCAGTGTGACGCGGCTTACGATCTCACTGGCTTCCTCAAATTTCTCTAATGTCAATTCTTCCATTTTCTCATGCCTTTCTTTTCGCTTGTTATGCGTTACTTGATGCACTTTCTACTATATTGTATTGTTAGTTTTGCTGCTTTTTCCTGTTAGAACTTTGGTGCTTTACTGCTCTGACGATGTGTCCTTGCGGTCAAACAATGCGGTGACAAACTGCTCGGAATTAAACTTCTGCAGATCATCAATGCGCTCGCCAACACCGATATATTTAACCGGAATGCCAAGCTCGGACTGGATCGCTACTGCGATTCCACCCTTTGCGGTTCCATCCATCTTTGTTAAGATGATACCACTAATATCAGCAACCTCCATAAACTGCTTTGCCTGAGAAAGTGCATTCTGACCAGTTGTACCGTCAAGAACAAGAAGCGTCTCTCTATATGCTTCCGGATACTCCTTGTCGATGATACGATTGATCTTTTTAAGCTCTTCCATCAGGTTCTTTTTATTATGAAGACGACCGGCCGTATCACAAATTAAAACATCTGTATTTCTTGCCTTTGCTGCCTGAACAGCATCAAAAATAACTGCTGCCGGGTCGGAACCTTCCTTATGGGAAATAACACCAACATTTGCACGTTTTCCCCACTCTTCAAGCTGATCAATTGCAGCAGCACGGAAAGTATCAGCTGCTGCTAAGAGCACACTGTTTCCCTCTGCCTTTAATTGATCAGCCAATTTGCCAATTGATGTCGTCTTTCCAACACCATTGACACCTATAACAAGCACAACTGATTTTCTGTGCTCAAACTCGTAGGCATTTTCACCTAGATCCATCTGACGGCGGATACTGTCAATTAAAACCTCCTTGCACTCGTGAGGCTCCTTTAAATGAAGCTCTTTTACCTTCTGCTTCATATCTGTTAAGATTTTCTCCGTCGCATCAACACCTAAGTCGCCCATGATTAAAATTTCCTCGATTTCCTCATAGAAATCATCATCAATGTCCGTAAAGCCTCTGAAAACAGAGTCAATTCCTGAAACAATGCTGTTTCTTGTCTTTGTCAAACCTTCCTTTAATCGGGCAAAAAAACCTTTTTTCTTTTCTTCCATAGTCCACCTGCCTATCTATTTCTGTATTTGTTGATAATTACTTGTCGAGATCCTTTTCAATCAAGTTGACGCTTACGAGTGTTGATACACCCTTCTCCTGCATCGTGATACCATACAGGCGGTCAGCTGAAGTCATTGTTCCTCGTCTATGTGTAATTACAATAAACTGCGTGTTTGCCGTAAGCTTATGCAGGTAGTTTGCAAAACGGCCTACATTAGAATCATCTAGCGCTGCCTCTATCTCATCAAGAAGACAAAACGGCGACGGCTTTAAATTCTGAATAGCAAACATAAGCGCAATTGCAGTAAGCGCCTTTTCGCCTCCGGAAAGCTGCATCATGTTCTGAAGCTTCTTGCCTGGCGGCTGTGAGATAATACGAATGCCGGCCTCTATCACATCCTCATCCTCAACAAGCTCAAGTGTACCTTTGCCGCCTCCGAAAAGTTCTTTGAAAACCCGGTCAAACTCAACGCGAATTTCCTCAAATTTTTCCTTAAACTGCTTTCGCATACCCTCATCAAGTTCTTCAATAACTTTCTGCAAAGTCTTCTCGGACTCAACAAGATCTTCGTACTGCGTCTTCATAAAGGTATAGCGCTCTGACACCTCTTTGAACTCGTCAATTGCACTTACATTGACACTGCCAAGTCCGCGTATGCTCTTTTTAAGTTCACCTATATGCTCTTTTAGCTCGCTAAGCGGCCTATCACTTTTGGCTGCTGCCTTAGCATCACTAGGCCGAAGCTCATATTCTTCCCAAAGATACTCAGCAAGCTCGTCAAGGCGGCTCTCGAAGCGTTCCTTGTGGTTATTCATGCGAAGAAGATCTCTGTCAAGAGCAGATAGTCTCGTTGAAAGCTCCTCTCTCTTTGCAAAAAAGCCTTTTAATGAATCATTGATATGATTCCTTCGCTCATTTACCTTTGACAGCTCTGCTTCCTTTTGCTGCACAGTCACCTCAAGTGCCTGCATCTGCTTTTGCACTTCATCGATTTGAGCCGTTTTTTGTGCTACAGCATCTTCACATGCCAAAAATACTGTTTTTAGTTCTTCCTGCTCTGTCTTTCGTTTATCTGCTTCCTGAGCAATCCGGCTTATATTAGCTAAAATAAATTGCTCCTGCTGCTTTAACTGCAGCTGCTTTGTGCTAAGCTCGGAAATTTCTTTTGTCAAATCGTCGCGCTGCTTCATCATCTCATCAACAAAGCTTTGATTTCTGTCTGCGCTGTCTTTAGACTCATCACCAGCAAACTCAAGCTCCTTGATTGCACTTGCTACCTGCTCAAAGCTTGCTTTAATTCTCTCAAGCTTTCCTTCCTGCAAAACAAGTTCATTATTTAAATGCTCGCGGTCTTTTACAATTTCCTCAACGCGCTGCGTTGCTTCTCTTACTCGAAGACGTCCTTCCGTCTCCTTTAAGGTCAAATTTTGAATCTCATTTTGCTGTTTTTGAGTCTGCTGTGAGAGATTCACTACTTTCTTTTCTAATTCTTCAAAGGAAGATGACAACTTATTTAAGTTTTCTGTTTCCTTTTTTATTTTAATCTCGAGCTCTTCAAGCTCTCGATTTCGTCCCAGCAAGTTGCTGCTGTTTTTAAAGGCACCACCTGTCATAGATCCGCCAGGATTTAACAGCTCTCCTTCAAGTGTAACAATGCGAAGGCTTCTTCTATACTTTGCTGAAACTTTCATTCCGTGATCAATTGTATCGACAACAACAATTCTTCCCAGCAAAAATGACACCAATCTTTTGTACATATCTGATGTCTTAACAAGGCTGCTTGCCAGTCCAATCACGCCAGGCTCTTTTAATGCATCCTTTTGCGAAAACTCATCTCGCGCCGTGATTGCATCAAGCGGCAAAAACGTAGCTCGTCCAAAACGGCCCTGTTTTAAATATTCGATCATGTGCTTTGCTGTCTGCTCGGTATCGGTAACGATATTTTGAATTGCACCTCCAAGCGCTGTCTCAATTGCCGTCTCATAACGCTTTTCTACATGAATTAAGTCTGCCACAACACCATGGATTCCTGGATTTTGCTTTTTGACCTCCATGATTTTCCTGATGCTGTTTCCATAACCTTCATATCGCTCGGCAAGATTTCTAAGTGACTCTGCACGCGTAACAGAAACCTGATGAAGACGCCGCTGCTCGTAATATTCATTTTGTAGCTGCTCTTTTCGCTTTTGCTCCTTTTCTAGCAAATCTGAAAGTTTGGCTTGCTTTTCTGTCAGCTCTGTTTTTTTCTGTGAGATTTCTTGGTATGCTGCCTGACACTCTTTTTCGCGTTTTTGCCAAATTGACTCATCTGTTTTACTCTCTAAGAGTCTGCGGTTCATCTGCGCCTGCTCAGTTTTTGCCTGTTCAAGAAGCGTCTGATATTTTTGCAGTTCTCCAACAAAGGAAGATTTTTCATTTAACAGGGAAATCATCTTTCCCTGATCATCCTTTAATGCCTGCTGATATGAAGCAAGTCCATCCTGCACCTGAATAAGAACACTCTGTGCGCCGTCCTTTTTTGCCGTTATGTCATAGCTTTCGCGGCTGCATTCCTGACGCTTTTTTTGTTCCTCTTCTAATTGTGCTTCATACTCCTTCTGCTCTTTCTCAAGCACTTCCATACGCTGTGACGTATGAGTACGCCGTAAATATTCGGTATTGATCTGTTCCTTCAATACATTAACGGCACCCTCTTTTTCCTGACGATTTGTCTGGCAGTCACTAATTTCATCGCGAAGTGCACTGATCTGAGCATCAAGACTATTCAGGCTGTCCTGCTGTCTTTCATACTTTGCTTTTAATGCTTCACTGCTTCTATTTGTATCTTCATAGTCTCTTGTCGTAATTGCAAGATTTTTTTCAAGAGCTGACAAATCACTCTCCGTCTTTGTACTCTCTACAGCGTATGCATCGATATCATATTGTTTTAATTCATCGCGAAGTCTCAGATATTCCTTTGCTGATGCTGCCTGCTTTTCAAGTGGTCCAACCTGCCTTGAAAGCTCTGACATAATATCGCTTAGACGAACCATATTTGCCTGCTCGCTCTCAAGCTTTTTCTTTGCTGCCGCCTTACGGCGCTTAAATTTTACAATACCTGCCGCCTCATCGAACAGCTCACGGCGATCCTCTGGTTTACCGCTTAAAATCTTATCAATCTGACCCTGTCCGATAATGGAGTATCCTTCTTTTCCAATACCTGTATCATAGAAAAGCTCCGTGACATCCTTTAATCGGCACTGTGTTCCATTCAGACGGTACTCACTTTCTCCTGAACGATAAATACGTCTTGATACGGTAACTTCATTATAATCAAGATTTAGATGACGGTCTGAATTGTCAAATGTGATTGCCACACTCGCATAGCCCTGTGGCTTTCTGTTTTGCGTACCTGAAAAGATGACATCCTGCATATTTGCACCACGAAGCTGCTTAGAGCTTTGTTCTCCAAGCACCCAGCGCACAGCATCGGCGACGTTGCTCTTTCCACTTCCGTTTGGCCCGACAATACAGGTAATTCCATTATGGAATTCAAACAGCGTCTTGTTTGCAAATGACTTAAAGCCCTGCACCTCAATACTTTTTAAATACATAAAAGATTATTCTCATTTCTAACGTTATGCGTTTGTTTTCTTAAGCAGCAGAATAGTCTCATAGGCAGCCAGCTGCTGAGCACCCTTTTTAGTATGACCCACTCCGACACCATATGCCTTCTCGCCAATCTTTGCCTGCATGCGGAACTTTTTATCATGATCCGGACCTTCTTCTGCAAGCAGCTCATATGACAATGGCTCGTTAAAGTCTCTTTGAACGATCTCCTGAAGGATAGTTTTGCTATCGTAAAAGAGTTTTTTATTTTCCAAGTCGTTTAATACAAAACGGGTAATAAATTCTTTTGCATTAGCAAATCCACCATCCAGATAAATGGCACCAATTAACGCTTCCATTGCATCAGATGTGATTGATGCGCGAAGTCTTCCGCCTGTGGAGTCCTCTCCATTGCCAAGACGAAGATATTTTCCTAGAGAAATAGCTTCTGCACACATTGCTAATGACTGCTCACAGACAATGCTGGCACGAAGCTTTGTCAGCTCTCCTTCCGGATATTCATTATAATTGTGAAATAAATAATCACTTGATACGAGTTCCAACACAGCATCCCCCAAGAACTCCAGACGCTCGTTGTCATGTCTCTTTCCTGCATAATGCTCATGCGCATAGGAGCTGTGCGTCAAAGCAAGTTCTAACAGCTTCGGATCCTGAAATGTATATCCGACTGTTTTTTCTAATTCACCCATAATTCCTCCTCACAATTAAAAGACAGAGCCGCAAGGATCTACCTCGCAGCTCATGTACCGTTTTCATTTTACGCCATCGTATCATTAATTAATTCGTACACATCGCCAACGGTTGCCAGATTTTTGCTTTCGAGCTCTTCCTGAGGAACTGTAATTCCCAGTTCATCCTCGATTCCCATAATAATCTCAACCGCGTCCAATGAATCAGCTCCGAGATCCTCAAGCAATCTCGTGTCCATTGTAATTTCGTCCTCCTCGACATCTAAAACCTCAGCAATAATTTTCTGCAGTGTTTCAAATTCCATACAAGTCACCCTTTCTTAATACCTTCTTTTTTAATTTTTGTTCTTACACACTCAGACTTTTTTCTATCTTTGCGGCAATATCTGCCTCAGTAAAGGATACACACTGCTCAATTGCAGTTGTAACTTCCTTTGCTTTTGAACTTCCATGAGCCTTTACTACAAGACCCTTTAATCCCAGAAGCGGCGCTCCGCCGTACTCACTGGCATCAAATTTTTTCACTACGCCCTTTAATGAAGGCTTTGCAAGAAGACCACCGATCTTTCCTGCCGTTGTAGACAACATCGCGCTCTTGATCTCTTTAATCAGCGCCTTTCCAACGCCCTCATACAGCTTTAAAATGACATTTCCAACAAATGCCTCGCAAACCAATACATCGCACGGACCATAAGGGATCTCTCTTGCCTCAACATTTCCAATGAAGTTGATGTCTGAACATTCTTTTAACAATGGATAGGTCTCTTTTACGAGTGCATTTCCTTTTTCCTCTTCAGCACCAATATTGACAATGCCGACTCTCGGATTTTTAATACCCATCACATGTTCTGCATAGATAGAACCCATCTTTGCAAACTGTACCAGCTGTTCTGCTCGCGCATCTACATTAGCACCACAGTCTACTAAAAGCATGGCTCCGTTTACAGTCGGAATAACCGGTGCAAGCGGTGCTCTTTTCACACCCTTGATTTTTCCTGCAATCAGCTGACCGCCGACTAATACAGCGCCTGTGCTTCCGCAGGAAACAAATGCATCTGCCTTCTGCTCTTTTACAAGCTTAAGTCCGACAACAAGTGAAGAATCCTTCTTAGTACGGACAGATTCAACTGGCGGTGCACCAGTCTCGATTACCTCAGATGCCGGCACGATCTCAAGTCTTGACTTGTCGTAAGTAAGTCCCTCTAATGCCTTATTTAAGTCATCCGGACGACCTGTCAGAAGTACCTTTATGCTGCTGTTTTTATTAATGGCATCTACTGCGCCCTGCACCATACAGGCAGGAGCGTTATCGCCTCCCATACCATCTACTGCTACTGTAATCATTCTTTTTCTTCCATTCTTGTTAATTCACAGGGGAGTTTTTCGTCCCAGTATCATGATATACGATTCTGTATAAGAAATCAAGAACTTTTTCAGACATTACTTTGAAAGACCTGCTCCAAGTGTCCGTCTCGTGAAATCCATTTACCTTCGAGATTTACTATAACAAAAAGAGCGTACAGTCCGAAAACTGTACGCTCCATTCAAATTTTTGTAACTTTTTAATTAGTCCTCAACAGAAACGATCTCTCTCTTGTTATAAGAACCACAAGCCTTGCAAACTCTATGCGGCATCATAAGAGCACCACACTTGCTGCACTTTACCAGATTGACAGCGCCCATCTTCCAGTTTGCTCTACGCTTATCTCTTCTAGCCTTAGAAGTTTTATTCTTTGGACAAATAGACATGTTTTACACCTCCTTAATTAAAGCTTTCACAGCCTGCCATACACATCCTGGCAGGCAGGATGTGACTACTGTATCAGGAATCCGTACGATTATTCTTGGCGAATATCTCACGGATAATTGACATTCTGGGATCTAACTCTGTACGATCACAATTGCAGGTCTGGTGATTTAAGTTTACTCCGCATTTTGGGCATACACCCTTACAGTCCTCTCTGCAGAGCACCTTATCCGGAATATCCGTCATCATTTCATCCAAAACCATACCATCTACGTCCAGATGATACCCGTCAATGTAGGATTGCTCATCCAACTGTGCGATACGCTCCTCTGATGACGCATTAGCATCTACGTTTCTCTCAAAGTCAAGATCCATAGGTACCTTTACGCTATCCAGACAGCGGTCACATGGCATCTCTAAAACAAGAGATACCTTAGCCGTTATCGCAATCTTCCTGTCTCCCTCATGTGTAAGCCTCAGCTCAACTGGCTGCTTACTTACAATCGGATACTTCTTACGCTTCCAGATGACCTCTGACATTTCAAGGGGAACCTCATATGTCTTTACAGTACCATCCACAGTAAAAAGCTCAGACATGTTAATTACCATAGCAGACCTCCTCACAGGCTGAACCCGTGTCAAGTATTTTTACATGACACTTTACGCACACTCGTACATTATATAGTTTTCACTACCATTTGTCAACTGTTTTTTGTTTTTTTTTACGATACAGGGACAAAAAGTCATAAATCCGATGTAAGCTTGCTTACAAGAGGATTTTTGACTTCTTGTCCCGCCAAAACATGAGGATGGCAGCGATTTTCAAAGAAAATCAGCGAATCCGAATGTTTTGTAGAATTGCGAGAGTTGCAAAGCAACGGAGCAATTCGTATCGAAAATTTTTATTTCATCTGTGCCTGTACAGCGGTGATTGCAACAACGCCTACAATGTCATCTGCAAAACAGCCTCTTGACAGATCGTTTACAGGTGCACCAATACCCTGTGTAACTGGGCCATATGCCTCTGCCTTTGCCAGTCTCTGAACCAGCTTATAGCCGATATTTCCAGCATCAAGGTTCGGGAAGATCAGTACGTTTGCCTGTCCAGCAACGGTGCTGTCTGGAGCCTTAGAAGCTGCTACAGACGGAACAAGTGCTGCATCTAACTGAAGCTCGCCATCAACGTCAAGCTCTGGATACTGCTCTTTTGCAATCTTGGTAGCCTCTACAACCTTTGTTACGAGATCATGCTTTGCACTTCCCTTTGTGGAATGAGACAGCATAGCAACCTTTGCCTTCTTTCCGGTCAGCTGCTCGAAGGACTCTGCGGAGGATGCTGCAATTGCTGCTAACTCTTCCGGATTCGGATCCTGGTTCAGACCACAATCACCAAATACAAATACGCCGTCCTCACCATACTCACAGTTCGGAACGATCATTAAGAAGAATGCGGATACTAACTTGCAGCCTGGCTTTGTCTTGATGATCTGCAGACATGGACGAAGTGTGTTAGCTGTAGAATGGCATGCACCTGATACCATACCGTCAGCATCACCAGCCTTGATCATTAAGCATCCATAGTATGCATAATCAGACAGTGCCTGCTTTCTTGCTTCTTCCTTAGTCAGACCCTTCTTCTTTCTTAACTCAACGAACAGATCCAGGTACTCCTCGGTCTTCTCATATGTAGCTGGGTCGATGATGGTAGCGCCAGTTACGTCATAGCCCTTTCCGTACTTTTCAACTTCTTCTGGGCTTCCTAAAATGATCAGGTTTGCAAGACCTTCCTTTAAGATCTTCTCAGCTGCCTCCCATGTTCTGGTGTCCATAGACTCCGGCAGAATAATTGTTTTCTTATCGGCCTTTGCTTTTGCCTTAATCTCATCAATAAATCCCATGATACTTTAATTCTCCTTTCATTCTTCGGACGCGCTTTTCGCGCTGTCTTTCTTTTATCAATTATAGTACAATCCTTAATCTTAGGCAAGATAGGATTTTCCATATTTTGTTTCTTTTACGGTACAAAATTACAGTTCACGCGTCATGTTACTACAGCCCTTCGGTGTAATGGTTTCATCGTCGGACCAAACTCAGCAGGCTCCTGTTATGTTTTTCTTATTATATATTACTTTGAAAGGCCTGCTTCAAGTGTCCGACTCGTGAAATCCATTCACCTTCGGGCATGCTATAAATATTGATTTATCCGTGAACTGTAGCGGTACAAAAGTTGCTGTTTTAATCTTTTTATCGTATACTATGATGTTGGGGGCAAAAAGTATTTTGCCCCCAACTGATATCCACGAATTGCTCCGTTGCTATGCAACTTTCGCAATTCTAAAAACATTCGGATTCGCTGATTTTCCTTGAAAATCGCTGCATCCTCATGTTTTTGCGGGTCCCAAGCTCAAAAACCTAATCGTGCAAGCACGAACGGCTTTTGGAGCTTTTGACCCTGGTATCATACTATAAAAAACAGAGAAAGGCTTATTTTATTTTTTATGCAAACAGTTGGAATTATCGCAGAATATAATCCCTTTCATAAGGGTCATGCTTACCAGATTGAAGAAGCTAAAAAAGCAGCAAACGCTGATTTTGCCGTTGTCGCTATGAGCGGAAATTTCGTGCAGCGCGGTGCTCCCGCTATTATTGATAAATATACGCGCACTAAAATGGCATTAGAGGGCGGAGCTGATCTTGTGCTTGAACTGCCTGTACCTTTTGCAACAGCTGCTGCCCCTATATTTGCATCAGCAGGTGTCTCGCTTCTTACGCGTCTTGGATGCGTTGATGCACTATGTTTTGGAAGTGAGTCCGGCAATATTGATTCTTTGATTACTGCAGCACGCACATTGCAGGAAGAACCCCCTGAATATAAAGTACTTTTACAGCGCTTTTTAAAGGAAGGAAATAGCTATCCAAAAAGTGTACAGCTGGCGATGAACTCTATGGGTAATTTGCTTACAGCCTCACCGAATGATACGCTTGGTGTTGAATATATAAAAGCACTTCTTGCATCTGGCAGTACAATGAAGCCATTTGCTGTAAAAAGAGAAGGCAATGACTACCATGATACAAAACTCTCTTTAGGCTTTGCAAGTGCGTCTGCCATACGAAGTCAAATTGAATGTGAATCAGCTTCTTCTATTTCGTCACTTTCAGCTTTTCTTCCTGAAACCTCCTTTTTTTTGATGGAAAAGGCTTTTAGTCATACATTTCCAATCACAGAGGATGATTTTTCGCTTGCACTTGGCATGATAATAAACGCTGGTCAAATGACAAATGGAATGGATCTTTTACATGCAGCTGAGATGACACCTGAACTGTATGATCGCATACAGCGCATACTTTGTACAGGACAAGCCTTTACATTTAGTGAGCTTGCCCAAAATCTTAAAACAAAAAACATTACACGTGCTCGGATAAACCGTGCACTGCTCCACTGTCTGCTTTCTATAAGCCAGGATGATATGGAACTTTTTCGTGCATCTGACTTTTGTTTATATGCACGCATTCTTGGTTTTAAGAGTAATGCTTCTTCACTTCTAAAGGCAGTTAAAAATAATGCAAACATTCCTGTAATAACAAAGCTTGCTGATGCAAAAAACAAGCTCGATGAAACAGGAAATAAAATCCTATCCCATGAGCTTGCCTCTTCATTTCTTTACCGCCAGGCTGTCTGGTGTAAATTTCATGAAACTTTGCCGGATGAATTTCGTGCCGGCATCGTCATCATATAAGCTGTCTTATTTTTGTTTTCTTTCATAACAGCGAAAATCATAAATAAGATCAAAATATGTCTGTTCATCACTGACATCTGTCAATGACCACTCGTTAGGCGAAATTTCTGGAAAGAACGTGTCTGCATCATACACATAATCAATACGCGTCAAATGAATGCGGTCTGCATATGGCATAAATGCTTGATATACACTCTCACCGCCTATTATGTAGACATCCTCACTGCGGTACTTTTTGATTTCTTCTAGTACCGCTTCGACGCTATGACAGATGATTGCACCCTTGCACTTATAGTTTTTATTACGTGTCAGTACAATGTTTGTGCGTCCTTCAAGCACACGTCCGCCTGGAAGGCTCTCCAGAGTTTTTCGTCCCATGACAACGACCTTTCCGATCGTTTCTTTTCGAAACAGCTGCTGATCAAACGGAATCGTAACAAGGAGCTTTCCCTGATAGCCAATTCCATTTTTCTTATCTGCTGCGACAATCATATTCATATCTTATTTTTTCCTGTTCTTGTTATTTTTTGATACCTGCGAATTGCTCAGTTGTTTCCTCTTTATGTAAGCATGATCAGCTTGTGACTTTTCGCCCCTTGTATCATCAATTTTTAAAGCTATGGATCGGTGCCGGAATACGTCCACCTCTGTTGATAAACGCACTGCAGTCCTTTGTATTAACCGGCATGATTGGTGCATAGCCAAGCAGACCGCCAAATTCTGCTGTATCGCCTACCTTTTTGCCGATAACAGGAATTACGCGTACTGCTGTTGTCTTCTGATTTACCATACCGATTGCTGCCTCATCTGCAATAATACCTGAGATTGTGGCTGCACTTGTATCTCCAGGAATAGCAATCATATCAAGACCAACGGAGCAAACGCATGTCATAGCTTCAAGCTTTTCGATACACAGACTTCCATTTGTAGCTGCTTCGATCATGTTGCGATCCTCGCTGACCGGAATAAATGCTCCACTTAATCCACCAACGTAGGAAGATGCCATGATGCCGCCCTTCTTAACCTGATCATTTAACATTGCAAGTGCTGCTGTTGTTCCCGGTGCACCTACTTCCTCTAAGCCAATCTCCTCTAAGATTTCTGCTACACTATCGCCAACTGCCGGAGTCGGTGCAAGTGACAGATCAATGATTCCAAATGGAATGCCAAGTCTGCGGCTTGCTTCCTGTGCAACAAGCTGTCCTACTCTTGTAATCTTAAATGCAGTCTTCTTGATAGTCTCACAAAGCACCTCAAAATTCTGACCGCGCACCTGTGAAATTGCGTGCATTACAACGCCTGGACCACTTACTCCGACATTGATAATTGCATCTGCTTCTGTCACACCATGGAATGCACCTGCCATAAATGGGTTATCATCTGGTGCATTGCAAAATACAACTAGCTTTGCACAGCCTAAGGAATCCTGATCCTTTGTATACTCAGCTGCTTCTTTTACGATACTTCCCATTAAACGAACTGCATCCATATTAATTCCAGTCTTTGTTGAACCAATATTAACTGAGCTGCACACACGCTCTGTTACGGCAAGCGCCTTCGGGATTGAACGAATTAACAATTCCTCTGCCTTTGTCATACCCTTGCTTACAAGTGCAGAATAACCGCCAAGGAAGTTTACGCCAACCTCCTTTGCTGCTCTGTCGAGTGATTTTGCAATCTCAACAAAATCATCCGTTGTCTTGCACGCTGCACTGCCGACAAGCGCGATTGGCGTTACGCTGATTCGCTTGTTTACAATCGGGATTCCATATTCTTTCTCGATATCTTTTCCGGTAGACACAAGATTTTTTGCCAGTGTTGTAATTTTGTTATATACATTCTCACAGACCTTTTCAACAGAACTGTCAATGCAGTCTAACAAGCTGATACCCATCGTAATGGTACGCACATCAAGCTTCTCCTGTGTAATCATATTGTTGGTCTCACTTACCTCAAACATATTTATCATAGGAATTTACCTCTTTCTTGTTTGTGAATTATAGTAGATACAATGCTTACGAATTGCTCCGTTGCTACGCAACTCTGGCATTCTAAAAACATGAAGATTCGCTGATTTTAGTAAGAAACAGCTCACCCGCGCCTATCATGCGCAAAACCGCCCTGGCATTTCAAATTCTGTGCATTTTTGTGAAGATTTCTTCCTTCTGGCAATGAACCTCTACGCCAAGCTTCTTGCCAATCTCCTCAAGCTCTGTTACAACATCAATAAAGTTTTCTTCCACAGCACTGATATCAACAATCATCATCATATTGAAATATCCATGTACGATTGTCTGAGAAATATCTAAGATATTTACCTTTTTCTCTGCCAGATAAGTACAGATTCCTGCAATAATACCTACTGTGTCTTTTCCTATTACTGTGATAACTGCCTTTGTCATTTTTAATTCCTGCCTCTCTTATTTTTTTATTTTATTTTAAGGCCAAACAATATTTTGACCTTAACTAATTAGCTATATGTAAATCACCTCAGACATCGCATCGCGCCTTGCGACTGTGATTGGAAAATCGCCTGAATTATATGGATTTTCACTCATGTTCACTTCACAGCATACAGTCTCATACGCAAGCTCGGCATAATTGTTTTCCTTACTCAAATGGCCTAACACAATATGCTTCATTCCATCGTGAAGCAGTTCATTTAATAAATGACCTGCTGCTTCATTGGAAAGATGACCCTTCTGACCAAGAATCCTGCGTTTTAATGGAAATGGATACGGACCTGCCTCAAGCATATGCACATCATGATTTGCTTCAAGCAAAACTGCATCCAGACCAAGCAGATGATTAATTGTATACTGGCTGTACACACCAAGATCTGTGACAACTCCTACTGCATGACCATCTGCCTCTGCGCGGTAACCCACTGGATTGGCTGCGTCATGACTGTTTGAAAATGGTGTTACAGTAAAATCCCCTACTACAATCTGCTCATCGGCACGTACTGGGCGATACAAATCAGGATCTATTTCCTTTTTTACATCCATGCGCTCAATTGCCTCAAGCGTCTCTTTTGTGCCATAAAGCGGCACATGATGCTTTTTTGAAAAAACGCGAATGCCGCTTATGTGATCACTATGCTCATGTGTAATCAACACACCGGCAAGCTCATCTGGCTTAATACCAAGTTCCTGTACTCCGGTATCTATTCGCTTACAGCTGATTCCTGCGTCCACCAAAAGATGTGTGTGATCGGTGCCTATATAGGTACAGTTTCCGCTGCTTCCACTGGCTATACTGACAAATCTCATAATTTCTTCTTATGCCTTTCTTACTTGAGCCACTGGCTCTATAAGCCATTGTAACAAGCCGTCATGCAAAAGT
The DNA here is from genome assembly GCA_003478935.1 of Firmicutes bacterium AF25-13AC. Lineage (GTDB taxonomy): Bacteria > Bacillota > Clostridia > Lachnospirales > Lachnospiraceae > Anthropogastromicrobium > Anthropogastromicrobium aceti. Next base: position 39,363 of record QUFP01000029.1, on the reverse strand, counting down.
CAATTGTTTTGTTGCCATACGGCGGTACGCTCCCGGCGTCATGCCAAGCATTCGCTTAAAAATTTCAGAAAAATACTTTGCATCCTCATAGCCTACTGCCTGTGCAATCTCAGCAATTGAAAGTCTGTTTCCCACAAGCAATGCGCAGCTTTGATCAATCCGAATTTTATGTAAATATTGAAGCGCTGTCATTCCAGTTTCCTGTCGAAAACGACGACTAACATAGGACAGGCTATAATGGTGTGTCTGGCAATAATGTGTCAGAACAGCTCGCTCATTTCCATTCTTATGCAGATATCGGATTAAATCGGATATCATCTCATCTTCATTTCCGATTTTTTTATAATCCAAACCCATATGCTCTGAAATTGTGCTTCTCATCATTAAAATTAAAATTTCCTTTAAGCGGCTGCGAAAAATTTCTTTCCACCCAAACTCTTTTCTCGAAAATTCCAACTGAAGCACACTTAAAAGTTTAAACACACGTCCATCCTTATCGTGAAAAATACGATTTGCTGTCTTTTCCTGTTCAAATGCTTTGCGGTAATAACGAATCATGCAAATGCGAAGCATTTCTTCAAGTGAATGACATCCCTCAAGCACATCGTCAATCGCCTCTGGAAGAAAAAGGCAATTAATCAATGTAAAATTTTTACATTCCTGATAGCTATGAACTGCACCATAGTCAATAATAAAATAATCACCTTCCTTTACCCGTTCCTTTTTTCCTGCTAAATTTTGTATTGCATTTCCGCCCGTGACATACGCAAGCTCCAAAAAATTATGATCATGAAGTTCTATATCACTCTGCTGAAATGGCATAATATATACTTGATCGTTTTTTTCTTCTGAAAGCTGATCTAATTCCATCGTATAAAATTTCAAGTCAAATTTACCCCCTAATCTAGTTAAATTTAGGTGTTTTTTATCAGCTTACCATCTGATACAATCGAAGTCAAGCGAATACAATTATTTAATTTTAAGGGAGGTATTTTTTATGAACTGGAATCCAACATGGATCTGCCCTGCAAATGATCTGGGCGATCCCGCCGCCGTTTTTGGCACATCTTTCGTCTTTGAAAAAAAGATTACACATGCAAATTTGACAATAACTGCCATGGGCGTGTATGAGGCTAAACTAAACGGCAGGCGTGTCGGTCAATTTGTTATGGCTCCTGGCTGGACAAGCTACCACAAGCGCCTGCAATATCAAAAATATGATATCACTGATCTTCTGACAAACGGTAAAAATGAAATTGAGGTTACTGTTGGAAAGGGCTGGTATAGAAGTCCGCTTCCTGGATGGCTTGGCTGTGCATATCAGGATGAGCTTCGCTCTCGCCCATGTGGCCTTGCTGCACAGATTACACTTACCTTTGAAGACGGCAGCAGCAAAATCTTATCTACTGATGAAAGCTGGAAAGTTTCTGACGGTCCTGTACGTTTCTCTGAAATTTATGATGGAGAAATTTATGATTCAGCAAAGACTCCGTTGCTTGATCAGCCAGTTACCATATTTGACGGACCAACAGATACATTGATTTTGCAGCAGGGTGAGGAAGTTTGCGAGCAGGAACGCCTCGCTGTAAAGAAAGTATTTGTTACTCCAAATGGAGAAACTGTTCTTGATTTTGGTCAAAACATGACCGGCTATGTAGAGCTATTTGTAAACGCAAAGGCTGGTGACTGTGTAGACCTTTCTTTTGCCGAGGTAATGGATAAAGAGGGTAACTTCTATACAGAAAATTATCGCGGTGCAAAAGCACAGTATCACTATATCTGTAGTGATGGTGTACAAACCTGGCATCCATCACTTACTTTCTATGGTTTTCGATATATCCGCATCAATGACTTTCCAGGCGGCATTGACTGCGTAAAGCCAGAAAATTTCACAGCTATCACAGTTCATTCTAATATGAAACGAACTGGATTTTTAAGCAGTTCAAATACTCTGCTAAATCAACTGTTCTCTAATATTATATGGGGACAAAAGGGTAATTTTTTAGATGTTCCAACTGACTGCCCACAGCGCGATGAGCGTCTTGGCTGGACTGGTGATGCACAAGTTTTTGTACGCACCGCCTGCTTAAATTATGATGCTGAAAAATTCTTCACAAAATGGCTGGCTGATCTGGCATCTGATCAGCACGATGATGGCTATGTTGGTCATGTTATCCCAGATCTTTTACAAAATCCACATGCCAGCAGTGCATGGGGTGATGCTGCTGCCATATGCCCATGGCAGGTTTATCTGGCATTTGGCAACAAGCAAATTTTAAAGAACCAATATCAGAGTATGAAAAAATGGATTGATTATATCACTTCCACTACCACCACAAAATATCTCTGGACCGGAGGAACACATTACGGTGACTGGCTTGGTCTTGATGCACCATCTGGCAGCTATAAGGGTTCAAGCAATGAAGACTTTATCGCCTCTGCCTTCTACGCTTATTCGACAAGCCTTGTAATTCAGGCTGGAACCGTACTCGGAGAGGATGTCAGTGAATTAAGTACACTTTATGAAAATATTGTAAACACCTTCCAAAAAACATGGCCAACATATCATACACAAACTGAATGTGTATTAGCTGCTCACTTTAAGCTGGCAAAAAATTGTCAGGCAGCAGCTGATCAGTTAGCTGATATGGTTCGTGCCTGCGGTACAAAGCTTCAAACCGGATTTGTCGGTACTCCTTACTTGCTGCATGTATTAAGTGATTATGGTCACACTGATCTGGCATGGGATTTACTTCTTCGAACTAAATATCCATCCTGGCTGTATCCAGTCACAAAAGGAGCTACCACCATCTGGGAACACTGGGACGGTATTATGGAAGACGGAAGCTTCTGGAGCAAGGATATGAACTCCTACAATCATTATGCTTATGGCTCCGTTGCTGACTGGGTTTACTCTGTTGCAGCCGGCATTCTTCCAAGAAAGGATGCACCTGGCTATGCCAAGGTTACAATTGCACCACATCCAGATAAGCGTCTTGACTGGCTGCGTGCCGAATTAGACACCCGCCATGGCCATATCAGCTCCTTCTGGACAAAGGAAGATGATTCCTGGCGCTATGAGATTACCGTACCAGTCGAGGCAGACATTGTAATTGATGGTGTATGTCATAGTGTACGGGCTGGATCTTACTGCTTCTACAGTAAGCAGTAAAACGCTTAATATTAGAATATATATAAGAAATACCCACATACTTTCCAAAATAAAATAGGAAGTATGTGGGTATCGCATTTGTTTCAAAATGCTGTATTTATCTATATTTTTTCATCTGTCGTTCAATCTGTGCCTTCGTCTCCTCTATGCTGTGACTATTATCTATTACAACACGGCACTCTGCACGAAACTGCGCATCACTTTTTTGTCTTGCAATAGTCTGAAGACAACGCTCTTTACTGTAGCCTCTTGACTCCATTATACGTTTAATACGTGTCTGCTCATCAGTGTAAATATACCATACATCATCGCAAAGCGGGATCAGATGACCTTCTGAGAGAAGCGCAGCCTCAATCACAATCAGTGCATCTGGCTCTTTGTCGCGTATTTCCTTGATCATCCACTCAATACGTACTCTTACATTTGGATGAGTAATCGCATTAAGGCGAAGCGTCTCAAGCGGATTTGAAAATGCTGTTGCTGCCAGTTTTTTTGTATCAATCGTCTGATCTTCATTTAAAATTTCTTTTCCAAATGCATTAACGATATTGACATAATTAGCCTCTCCCGGCTGCATAAGCTCTCGTCCGACCTCATCAGCTAAAATTAATTTTGCATTATACTCTTTTTCTAGGATTGCAAGCACCGAAGACTTTCCGGCGCCGACACCTCCTGTTATTCCAAGAATCATTATTACTCTCCCTTACTTTGTTTCGTACCAGCTATTCCCCACAGACACAGACACTTCAAGCGGCACGCGAAGATTCGCTGCTGACTGCATCTGCTCAACAAGAAGTGTCTTAACTGCCTCACACTCCGCTGTTGGTACCTCTAGCAGCAGCTCATCATGCACCTGAGGACGATTCTGGACTGCAGTTTTTCTTCTTTTAGACGTTTATTTACTTTTGTCATTGCAATTTTCATAATGTCAGCTGCCGTTCCCTGAATAGGTGAATTCATCGCAATTCGCTCTCCAAACTGACGCTGCATATAGTTGGAAGATTTAATTTCTGGTATTGGACGTCTTCGTCCAAACATTGTCGTAACATACTCATTTGTATGACCCTGCTCTACCATACGATCAAGGAAGGCCTTGATTCCAGGATAGGCATTGAAATAGTGCTCAATATATTCCATCGCTTCCTTGCGTGAAATACTTAAATCCTCACTAAGGCCAAACGCACTAATTCCATAAACAATTCCAAAATTAACAGCCTTTGCATTTCGGCGAAGCTGCGGTGTAACTTCTTCAAGCGGAACATGGAATACCTGCGAAGCTGTCAGTGCATGAATATCCTGTGCACTGCGGTATGCCTCAATCAGTCTCTCATCACCAGACATGTGAGCAAGCACACGAAGCTCAATCTGAGAATAGTCAGCATCAATAAATACACATCCATCCTTTGGCACAAAAACCTTGCGGATGGCTCTGCCTAACTCCATGCGAACTGGAATATTTTGAAGATTTGGCTCTGTGCTGCTGATGCGGCCTGTTGCCGTGATCGTCTGGTTAAATGTTCCATGTATACGACCATCCTGTGCAATACATGAAGCAAGACCCTCCGCATATGTCGATTTTAATTTTGTCAACTGACGATATGACAATACTTTTTCTACAATTGGATAATCTGTTGACAGCTTCTCTAACACATCTGCTGCAGTCGAATATCCGCTCTTTGTCTTCTTTGCACCTGGAAGCTTTAAATCCTCAAACAGCACTTCTCCAAGCTGTTTTGGAGAAAGAATGTTAAACTCTTTTCCTGCAAGTGCATAAATTTGAGACTGAAGTGATTCAATTTCTCCAGTTAAATCCTCTCCATAGCTTTTAAGTGCTTCTTTTTGCACAGCGATCCCTGTCTGCTCCATGCGGCAAAGATCAAAGACAACTGGCATCTCGATATCTTTATACAGCGCGCTCATATCCTCTTCTTCGAGCTGTTTTTCAATAACAGGACCACAAAAAAGTGCTGCCGCTGCCTGATGACACACATACGCATCAAATGATGGCTGCATTGATGCCATCTCCAATACTGTCTTTCCAAACAAATCCTGGTAGGACGGCAGTTCCTTTGATGCATAAGTTCCTGCAATCTTTTCAATAGGGTAGCTTCCCGTAAGAGGATCCAGCAAATATGCGCCTATTGAAACATCACGAAGCGACTTATGATAAAAAGCATCCACACCCTGTGGCTTATGATCTGTCATATAATGAAGGAACTGCTTTGCATCAGGTACATACATTGTCTTGCAGGAGGCTGCCAGTTCATCAGCAAAACCTGTCAAAAGATCTTTTGTGATAAAATTGATTACTGGAAAATAATATCCCTTTATCCCTGCTGCCACTGCCATTCCTACAATATTATCCTTCGTTCCTGCAAATGAAAGACCAAGCGTTTTTTCTTTTTTGAGCGCGCGAATCACTTCAAAGCTTTCATTCATATCCTCTACGCGCTCAAGCTCAAGCGTTTCAAATACAGATGGCTGCTCTTCTTCATCAAAATCAAGGTGGACACTATGAAATTCAAGGCGATCAAGCTCCTTTTGGGCAGCTGCCTTGTCAATATGAGTACGAAAATGCTCAATCGGCTCTGTAATCGGAATGTCTGTCTTGATTGTTGCAAGCTTCTCACTTAAAAAAGCAGCTTTTTTTCCAACAAGCTCTGTATCACTTTCCTTTAATAAGTAAGCAAGCGGTGAACGCTTTAAATCAAGCTTTTCCTTCCAATATTCCTTAATCGCCTTCTCGCCGGCCTTGTCCAGATTATCAATTGCCTCATATAGCTTTTCAACAGTACCATACTCTTTAATAAGCTTTACTGCAGATACAGCTCCTACACCTGGCACACCAGTTATATTATCTGATTTATCACCTGCTAATCCCTTTAAAGAATTAACATGGCACGGCTCAATTCCAAATTCTTCCTTCACCAGCTGTGGATTAAACGGAAACACACGATCCGGGATTGCCATATCTTCTTTTTTCATATGATATTTATCAAAAATTTCCTGTGTCTTTTCAGCACTTGAATGCATTAGCCACAATGTAGTATTGTCTGTTACAAGCTGAAGATAATCATTATCCTTTGTCAAAATTTTGACCGGAAGCTGTGATTCAAATTTTTTCGCCATGGAACCACATAAATCATCTGCCTCAAAGTGCTCATCAATAAGCTGGCAGATTCCCATATTTGCAAGAACCTCCTGGCAAAGCGCAAACTGCTCCCTTAATGGCTCTGGAGTCTCAGAGCGGTTGCCTTATAATCTGCATAAAGTTCACGCCTAAATGTATCTCTTGTCAAATCCCATGCCACAGCCAGATACGCCGGCTTTTGTTCTTTTATTATTTTAAACAGGTATCTAAGGAAGCCAAATATGCCATTTGTATAAACTCCCTTCGAGGTCATCATAATTTTATGATACCATGCCTCTTTTTCCTCCTGCTTTTTCGCATACAAAATCTCTCTTGGCAAGTTGCCAAAGTACTGCGTCGACAGCAGCTCGAGCCGTCTATTAACAGCAAATAGTCTCCCATGTTCCCTCCTAAAACTTTTATTTAAAACCAACGCATGATCTGCAGCATAGATACAGCTACCGCTGCAACTGTTGCTGCTGTCAATGCAATATGATGAAGCCACTGAATAAACAGACCTGCACGAACTTGTCTGGCCACTTGGCTCATATCATGCTCAAACTGCTGCTTTAAGTTATATGTCTTAAAGCGATCCTGATCCATTCCGTCAATTGCAGTACGAACCGTATAATAAATTTCCAGATCCTCTCTGCAGCCGGAACATTCTTTTATATGCTTCAAAAAATGATCGGTCTCCTCCAATGAAAGAGCACCCTCCAAAAAAGGAACCATCATACGGTTCGCAGTTTTACAGTCCAAACAATCCCCTCTTTTCTGTCAGGCAATGACGTATTGCAAAAACGCCTCCATCTGGTCCTTTTCACTAAACTTAGCAATATACATCTGATCTCCCATGCCCTGTGCTAAAACAGCCGGCATACGGTCACTCATTGTGATATTTGCACGGTAACGGGACAAAATCTCATTGTGAGCATTCTTATGCGGATTACAATCGCGTCTTCCCACATAGATGCAATAGAACTTATCTGCATACTCAGACAAAGTACAGCGATCAAACGCGATCATATCTGCCCAGATCTTATACACATTTGTACTGTTTGCATAATTAAGCATATCTGGTGTAAAACCGCCGCTTGGACGCATATTGACTTCAAGCGCAATTATTTCACCCTTGTTTGCCACACCCGGCATGTCCTTATTCAGACGGAAAAACTCAAAATGAATAAAACGGCTCTTTACATCAAATGCTTTCACGCATCGTCTTCCTGCATCGCGCACATCATCTGGCAGCTGCTTTTCTATGTAAAAATAAGCATCTGCCTTATTATTTACAATATCCATAATGGACACAGGAGTCACATTTCCAGATTCAAAAAGAACATCTCCCTTGCTATTGATGATCGCATCATAGGAACAGATTGTGCCATCTACATACGGTTCTGCTAAATATCCTTCTCTGTCTGTTTCTGCAAAAAATTGATCAAGCTCCTGATCATTTGAGATGCGATAAGTATTTTGTGCACCAACACCATTATCTGGCTTTACTACAATTGGATAGCCATACTTTGCTGCAAAAGAAAAGCAGCCTTCGCGAGAGCCAATTTTGTAACACTCCACTGCCGGAATACCTGCCTTTTTGTAATATTCCTTCATGTGCTTCTTGGACTTAAAAGTCTCAATCTCATTTAGCTGAAAACCACTGGTGATATGAAAATCTGTGCGCAGTCTGGCATCCTGTGTCAGCCAATACTCATTATTGCTCTCAAGCCAATCAATACGGCCATATTTAAAAGTGAAATAAGCGACTGCGCGCATCATCTGATCATAGTTTTCCATGGACTCTACCTTATAATACTCGGTAAGTACATTTTTTAGGCTATATGGCAAGGAATCATAGGCACTGTCACCGATTCCTAAAACATTTACTCCGTTGTTCTTCAGCTCCGAACAAAAATGGTAATAGTTGGTTGGAAACTGAGGCGATATAAAAATAAAATTCATAAAGATGTCCTCCCAAAGTTGTTGCAGTTCACGCATAGTATACGTCAAACTTTTTCGATTTGCAAGTAATGATTCCTTTTGCCAATTCTGGAAGTTCTGGCTTAGTAATACCATACCAAAAGTCCTTTAGTCTTGCTGCCATCTCGCGAAACTCTCTGTACAATTGCCCGCGGTAAACAATATCGCTGTCTGCTGACACGCCATATGCATTAAGCCCCATACGCTGCGCCAAATAAAGTGCGCGGTAAAGATGATAGCTTTGAGTCACAATTACAATTGTTGATCCCTTATTAAAAAATTCCAGACTGTGCACAATGGTATCATATGTATTTAAACCAGTATGATCCATATATACCTCATCTTCTTCAATTCCACCTGACACTGCAAGTTTTTTCATAACGGATACTTCATCGTAATCTTCATTTAAATTATCTCCACTGACAAGCATTTTTTTAGCAGAAGCTTCCTTATAAAAAGAAATCGCTGTCTGCATTCGATCATTCAACATTGGACTTGCTTCCTTATTTGGTCTTACTGCACAGCCCAAAACAACAACACCATCTGCTTTAAAATTTGCCCACTGATCCTTTTTTAAAATACGCCCTTTTGTCCCCCATACCATATAGACATTGATTGCTGCTGCCCCTATTGCTAAAGCAATTATAACAATAACTATCAGGCAAAACAGCTGTCTGATTTTTGCGCGCATAAAATTTTCTCCTTTAAGATTGACCAGCATCTTCATCCCAGTTTAAAAAGAGCCGGATTGCTCCGGCTCAAAGCTCAATTCTAATTAGAACGTTTTATTTTGTTCCGAAGATACGGTCGCCTGCATCGCCAAGACCTGGGCAAATGTATGCATTCTCATTCAGCTCGCGATCTACATGTCCAACATACAGCTGAATGTCTGGATGTGCCTTCATAAGTCTTTCGATACCTTCTGGTGCTGCGATTACGCACATGAACTTAATCTTCTTTCCACCATGCTGCTTAATAAAATTAACTGCCTCAACTGCTGATCCGCCAGTTGCAAGCATCGGATCTACAACAACTATAGTTCTCTGCTCGATTGGTGACGGCAGCTTGCAGTAATACTCATGCGGCTCGTGTGTAACCTCATCACGATACAGACCAATATGACCAATCTTTGCACTAGGAGTAAGTGCGGTAATACCGCTTACCATTCCCAGACCAGCTCTTAAAACAGGAACAATTGCTAACTTCTTTCCTGCAATCATAGGTGTCATACATGTTTCGATAGGTGTCTCGATCTCTACATCCTCAAGCGGCAGATCACTCAATGCCTCATATCCCATCAGCATTGCAATCTCCTCAATAAGCTTACGGAACTCATTTGTTCCTGTATTTTTATTTCTCAGCATAGAAATTTTATGCTGAACCAGCGGGTGGCTATTTACGTATACATTACTATACTCTTTATACATTTTTTTCTTCCTTTCTGAGTTTTATCTCGCGTTTCTTTGGCTATCATATCATTCTTTTACATTTTCTTCAACTATTTTCAAAAAAATGCTTGCTTTTTTTTGAAAAACATGGTATTATCTACATGTTGTCAGCCGGTGTGGCGGAATGGCAGACGCACGTGACTCAAAATCACGCGGAGCGATCCGTGCCGGTTCGAGTCCGGCCACCGGCATCAATAAGGTGTTCATGAGTAGTTTTACTTATGAACACTTTTTTTATTACAATTTAGCATAACGATTAGTATCACTCAAACAACAACTTTCTTAATTTTGTGGAGGTATACGTAAATATGATATTAAAACCCAAAATACTAAAAAATGTAAAAGATGTTGAATATATGGATGACTTCGATGACTGGTATATCTTTAAAGAAAATCCGTCAGACTACGCAGAGCTTCCGAAAAATATGGTTCTCTACGGTCCACCTGGAACTGGCAAAACATACCACACTCTCCTCTATGCTGTTGCAGTCATTGAGAAAAAGTCATTATCAGATATTGTGAGTGAACCTTTAGAAGATATAGTAAAGCGCTATCATCACTATAAGGCAGATGGACTAATTGAATTTACCACATTCCATCAATCATACAGCTACGAAGAATTTATCGAAGGCATTCGCCCCGTAATGACTAGTGACAGCGATGATGTGATTTCTGATGTTAAATATAAAGTCTCCTCTGGCCTTTTCAAGAATTTCTGTGACCGCGCAAAGCAATCGATTCAAACTAATCACGTTTTTATTATTGATGAGATAAACCGCGGCAATATTGCAAAAATTTTTGGTGAGCTTATCACGCTGATTGAGCCTTCAAAACGAATTGGGCAGCTGGAAGGAACTTATACCCGACTTCCATATTCAAAAGAGTCTTTCGGTGTTCCTGACAACATTTACATAATTGGAACAATGAATACAGCAGACCGTTCCATCTCTACAATCGACACTGCTCTTCGCCGTCGTTTTCAATTTAAAGAAATGCAGCCTGATCCATCAGTTCTAAGCGAAATTTATGTTGAAGAGCTTTCAATTCAAAAACTTCTCTCACACATGAATCAAAAAATCAGCGTACTTTACGACCGTGAGCACACAATTGGTCATGCCTATTTCATGCCGTTAAAGAACAATCCAACAGTTGAAACGCTTGCTTCTATTTTTAAAAGTGCAATTCTCCCTCTACTGCAGGAGTACTTTTATGAGGACTATGAAAAAATTCGCCTTGTACTTGGAGACAATAAAAAGGTAAATGAGAGCGAACAGTTTATTATTAAAAATGTGATTGACTATGATGCACTTTTTGGCAGCACAGATTTTGATCTTGGCGATTCCTTTCAATATAAAATAAATGCAGCGGCTTTTTCAATAATCAAAGCATACCATTCTATTTAAAATCTATTTTTTTAAAGTTGAAAGGATCATATATGTCAAAAACAATTTATCAGATAAGCGAATATGGCTCTTTTATCACAGGCAGACAAATAGAGGGATACACTACTCTGCCGCCTACCATATTTGAGCGGTTGGAAAACTTTATTCTCTCCAGTAAAAATGTAAGCTCCACTCATACGTTTCATAAGTTTTTCGGCACAAGCAGTGACACAAATGCCTTAGAGCTAATGGGAATTTCATTCAGAAAAGAAATCGGCAAGATTATAACTGCCAAAAACTATATCGGTGTTATTACATTCGATGATGGCACTGCCATTGAAATCTTACCAAAGATTGTCTCTAACACGCAAAAAAGCAATCAAAAAATCAAAAAATTTGTGACAGACATGATCAAATCACTCACGAATATCTCATATAAAAGCTTGCAAGTTACAGATGTCGATATTGAAAAAATGCCGATTCTGGATATCTTCATACGAATGTTTATCGTTGAAGCATTTTGTTTGGCAAAACATGGACTGCGCAGCAACTATGAAACCATAGCTGAAAACAGATCTTATTTTAAGGGAAAAATTTTGTTTCCTGAGCAGCAAAAATACAATATTTCCCATAAAGAACGTGTTTTCACAGAATCTGATGAATTTACACCTAACTGCCCTGAAAACAGACTGATCAAATCGACATTGATGCTTTTATATAAACAAACACGCTCTTTGAAAAACAAGAACGATATAAAAACATTGCTTGCTGCTTTTGGTAATGTCCCGTTTTCTACAGACTATACCAGTGATTTTTCAAAAATAGGACTTGATTACAATTCAAAAAACAATGTGAACTTTAAAAATAAAAGTCATAGCAGTGACTATTCCACACTTCTTCTATGGTGCCACCTCTTCTTAAGTGGAAAAAGTTTTTCTTCGTTTTCTGGCTCTGGTATTGCATTTTCTCTTATGTTTCCTATGGAAACACTATTTGAGCGCTATGTTGCCGTGCAGTTTAAAAAATTTCTACCGGCAGAGGATTTTTCAATCTCCATACAAGATGCCACACATTATCTGTTCACACAGCCTAGTAAGAAATTTATATTACGGCCAGATATTGTAATCACCAGAAAACATGACAACGCCATTTTTATTTGTGATACGAAATGGAAACTTCTTTCCAGCAAAAAAGTAAATTGGGGAATCTCTCAGGCGGATATGTACCAGATGTATGCATATCAGAAAAAATACAATGCCAAAAACATTACAATGCTCTATCCAATGACTGAAAAAGTCAATCAAAAGATAGAGCATGAAAAAGAAATCAAGTTCACTTCAGATGATGGTGTGATCGTTAGAGTACGATTCATAGATTTGTTTGACATCAAAAAAAGTTTAATGGGATTGATAGACCTGTGACTTACAAAAGCATTATAATGTACGCAGGAAATCTTCGATGAACCAACTCTCATACAGATGAGCTTTGATATTTGGATGAGAGTTTCTTCCTCCCACCTTAAATGCTTCCATGCGAAGCTCTTTTGCACGATCGCAATGAGCAGGGTTTGTAGAGCGATGCATCATTGGTGTTCGTTCGTCTCCGTTTAAGTCGATATATGGAATGCCCCATTTCTTTGCCACCTCAATAGTTGCCAGTCGATAATCATCAGTCTCACATCCATTTGACACTAAAATGCCAATATGTGCATACGGATGATGCGCAATCAGATATTCCAAAACAACATTCCAAGCACCATAAAATGTAGTATTATCAGTATCATCAATCGTACCCAGATGAATTATTCCTGTCTGATCTTCGCCATCGCTTCCTGTTGATGATGGTCTGTGGTGTGAATCATTGATTCCGTAGTACAATGTGATGTAATCAACATCCTCATCAATAGTCTTATAAATTCCATTGGAAAATGAATTGGAAAAAGTGCCTGGAACAGGCGGCATCGCCATTGTCTGGCCACCTACTGCCAAATGCTGCACTGTCATCTGATTTCTTTCAGCTATTAAATAACCATATGTCTTATATTTTCCGGCAAACGGACCATTCTCAAATGTCTCGCTGTAGCCTCCTGAAAAATCTCCATTTGTAAAACTATCACCGCAAACTGCCCATTTTTTCCATAAAGAATATTTGTGCTATCCATTTTTTTCTCCTTAATTTGTTAAAAATGCATTGCTGCAAGACGCTCATATGACAATGTTCCGCCAAACAAATCAAGCGCGCTTCCAATTGTCATATCAATCTTTCCTTTGCCCAGTTTTTTGAGAAGCTCAATATCGTCCCAACTATGAACTCCTCCAGCATATGTAACAGGAATGCCGTCATAATCAGACAGCATCCTAACAAGCCCCGTCTCTATTCCTCCATTTTTACCTTCTACATCGACAGCATGTACTAAAAATTCATCACAATATGCAGACAACTCCTCCAATAATGGCAGTGTAACTACTTCCTTTGTAAACTTCTGCCAACGATCTGTCATGATACAATAGCCTTCATCTATCTTTCTACAGCTCACATCAAGAACAAGCCTTTGTTTTCCCACTATCTGTGTCAGCTTTTTCAAGCGGTCATACTGAATACATCCGTCGCAAAAAACATATGATGTGACAATTACATGAGATGCACCTGCACGCAAAAAATCAAGTGCATTATCTGGAGTAATACCTCCGCCAGCCTGCAGTCCTCCCTCATATGCATGCAGTGCTTCTAGTGCCTGTTTTTTTGTCTTTTCATAATACGGGGAGGACTGTGGATTCAAAAGAATCACATGTCCTCCCTGCAATCTGTCTTGCTTATAACGCTTTGCAAACCACGATGCATCACGATTTGCCACATAATTCTCTGACGCCTGATCATTCTCATCCTTCAAAGAACTTCCAACAATTTGCTTCACGATACCATTATGGATATCAATACATGGTCGAAATCTCATACTCTCACCTTATCCTGTCTGATCTATTATGTCAATGCAAAACGTCTGCATACCTTATCCGATACGGTTAATTCTATGGATTCCCCACAAATTATCCCGTTTCAGATTCAGGTATTCATTGTACGCTTTCTCGAGTATCTGCTTTTCATTTGAAAACTTCAGCAGATGATACGCCTCATGATACTTATAATATCCGGAATCTACAAAATACTCTTCCTTCTGCGGCTTACTGTAGTAACTGTCTGCCATCATTAGATACCAGTGCACTTCTTTTTCTACAATATCCTGCGGTACATGGAATGTATACTCACTTACACCGATATATTTCACAATGGATGCCTCGACACCTGTTTCTTCCCGTACCTCGCGCAGCGCTGTCTGCCAGTGCTCCTCTCCGGGTTCAACGGTTCCCTTTGGTAATACCCAGCCTTCATACTTGCTCTTGTAATTCTTATATAAGACTAAAATTTTACCGCGAAATATCACCACACCGCCACAGCTCGTTGCTTCTATCATTGCAATTCCTCCTGACTATGGTGTGTTTTGGCCAGGGCAAATCTCACGCCCCGGCATCATATAAAATAAGTATACTTGAAAACGCATACAGTTTCAAGGTTTTTTTTATCTACTGAAATAATAATCAAAAATTTGTCCCGCAACTGGTGCTGCAACAATTCCTCCGGCACCGCCCTTTTCAATCATGACACATACTGCGATTTCACTTACATCATTAGTTCCATAACCGCAGAACCATGCATGATAATTTTTTGTAGAATCATACTGCGCTGATCCTGTTTTTCCAGATACTCTCGCATATTGGCTGCCTCCGGCTGCTGCCGTTCCATTTGTAATAACATATGTTAGAAATTCATCCATCAGCTCTGCTTCTGCCTTTGTGCACACACTGCGCAGCGCCTTTGGCTTTGTCTGTTCTACGACATTTCCGTCTGCATCCAGATAGTGATCTACCAGATAAGGCGTCATCATGACACCATCATTTGCGATAGCTGCATACATCATAAGATTTAATAATGGTGTTACAGTTGTTGTTCCCTGTCCAATGGCAAGCTGCATTCTTGACCACACACCATCATCTGATACAATATCAAAATGGCTCTTTTTGTATGGGAAATCCACCTGACTTCTGTCACTTTGATTGTATCCAAAATCCTCTGCAAGCTTCTGCCATTTTGTTGAATTAAGTGTCTGTGCTATCGTATCAAACGCGCCATTGCACGACATACCTAAAATTCCATAAATATCCAGTTCTCCATGCGCAACACCATCATGACAGTTTACGACGTAATCACCGTTTGTATATGTTCCGGTGCAAGTATAGTGAAAATCCTGCCATGTATCTGGATTTTCACGAATATATTCAAGTAATGTAATAAGCTTAAAGGTAGATCCCGGAGGATAAGTTCCCTGCGTTGCATGATTCATCATGTTCTGCGTTGTATTTTCCTCTGATGTCAGCCAGCTCCATTGCTCCTCTACTGTGTTTGGATCAAAATTAGGCGAAGAAACCATAGCCAAAATCTTTCCAGTAGATGGCTCCACCACAGTAATTGAGCCTGTCTTTCCATCAAGTTGTCTATAACAAAAATCCTGCAAACCAGAATCAAGTGTTGTCACAAGCGTATCTCCCTGTGTCTTAACACCAAGAAACTCATTTTTTAACTTTGTCCAAAAATCAACATGACTTGTCAGAAGATTTAACTTCTGAGTATCTTCAAGACCATAGCCACCAAGCACGGAATAACCTACTGTATGCGCATACCAATTTGTGTATGGATATGCGCGCACCTCAGTTCCATCCTCTCTTGTCTGCGTAGTCGCCACTACAACACCATCACTTGTAACAATATCGCCCTTTCGAATCAGCTGTGCCATATTTTGCTGTCTTGTATTATATTTACTTGAAAGAACATCATCCTTTCCTTTCACCTCAAAATAAATAAAATACAAAAGCATTGCACCAAGCAGTGATACTAAAATTGTACCTGCCACTTTAATTTCATGCTGGCGGCTTGTCGGCTTTTTTTCTTTTTTTACCCCTTTTTTAGTGGTGTTTTTTACTTTTTTCTGCGCCTTTGGTTCTTGTTTTATTTCTTCTTGTTTTATTTTTTCTTTTTTGATTTCTGGCTTTTGCTCCTGTTTCTCTGCAGCTGTTTCTTCATTCTTTTTTTCTGGTTTTACTTCTTCGTTTTTCTTTACAGCTGCTTCTTTCTCGTTAATAATGGACTCTTTCTTTGATTCTCTCAAGTCTTTCCACCTCATTCTGACGTTTGATATACAGTTCCTGCATGATTCCAAAAATAATAAATGTACTTAACACAGAGCTTCCTCCATAGCTAACTAGTGGAAGTGTTACACCTGTAAGCGGAATAAATTTAATTCCGCCTCCGATTGTCAAAAAGACCTGTGTGCCATATATGGCTGTAAGACCAATTCCAATCAGCTTATAAAATGGAAGATATAGCTCTGCTGCGACTGCAATAAACATTAACAGACATGCAATACAAATTAAAATCAGACAAATGCCAATGATACCGCCAAGCTCCTCGCAGACTGCTGTAAAGATACAGTCCATGATAACCTCTGGTGTTTTAGATGGCTGTCCTTTGTAAAGTCCCTGTCCGAACCATCCGCCTGTTCCAATTCCAAACAAGGAATTTCCAATCTGATTTCCTTTTCCGTAAAAATCAGCAAATGGATGAAGCCATGTCTGAACACGCACACGCACATGGGCAAACAGATAATACGCTGCGATGCAGGCAAAAAAGCCGGCAATCAATCCAATAAAAAGATAAGCTTTCTGTTTCGTTGCCACATATAACATCATCAAGTAAGAAACAAAGAAAATGAGTGCAGCACCAAGGTCTCTTGAAGCAACAAGAATTATTCCGTGAACTGCTGCGATTACTGCTGACAAGAGTACACGCTTTATATCTGTGCGCTCACGAAGCAGTACCGCAATCAGCAATACAAAGCTTATCTTTACAAACTCAGACGGCTGAAAGCTGAAAAATCCCAGATTGATGTAAAGATTTGCACCTCTTGTAATTTTACCAAGCACAAGCACTATGCCAAGCATCAAAATACCGATGATGCCCATCACAATTGCCCAGTTACGTGCAGCCTTCAGTTTTGCAAACATTTTGGGAACTATTAGTGTAAGCACAGAGGAACCTACTACTATAATATACTGCTTTATTGACTGTTTTGGATTTAGCCTTGTAAGCAGTATAAAACCAATTGACAAAAACATAAGCATATGGCTTAGTAGCGCTAAATTTGCTTTTTTGTACATATGGCGGTATACAAGTAGATACACCATAAAATAAAGCATAATAGCTGCATAGTAGCCCACTATCAGTATGTTTCTCTCTTTCACTGCGATCACAGCAAAACCTAGTGTCAAAAATGAAAAAGTCAAAAGGTTCATTCCCCAATAACACCCTCTCATATTTTCAACACTCTTATATCGAAGTGACCAAAATGCCAGCACCGTATATAAGATCATCACAATGATCATCGAATATTTACATACACTCGTTAATAATGTTGTCATCTATTCTTCCCTTTCGTTGTCTAGTATACTGCTGACCCTCTTTTACTCAGCTCCTCTTTTATAATGACCGCGTGTTGTATTTTCAAGTTTTGCCGACGTCTTTCCTGTCTTAGCAAGCTCTTTGTATACAGCTAATACCTCTTCCATCTGCGTTTGTGTTTCTGTAGTAAAACTTAATCTTACACTGCGAAGCGAAAGTGTGCGCACAGACGACCACTGATCGGCCAGAGACAGCGGCAGACTGTTATAAATCACGTTATAACATTCCCTGCAATTATTTTTAACAGGAAAACGGTTTCTCATTCGGTCTACAAGTGTCAGTTCTACTGGCTGTTTTTTACATCCAATCGTATTTTTACAAATACATTGTGCAGACACCATCATTGGAAGCCTGCCATACACAATAAGTTCGCTTGTCAAATCTGCCGATGCTTCCAACTCTTTTCTATTTAGCTCAACAGAAAGCGTCCTGTATTGATTTCCCCATGAAGAAAGCTCCTTCGCAGCCTGTGTATTCCAGCTATACAGACTATGATCAGCTGATACCCTTCCTGGCAGCAGATACTTCTGCGCAAATAGCCACGCCTCCGGCGTAGAGGCCAAAATGCCATCAAAGCCTGCAGCACTAATGATTTCTTTATGCTCTAAATACCATAGCTCATTCTCCTGACGAAAGACCTTTGGCAAATATAAGAAACACATTTTTCCTGCCTGGCGTGCTTTTTGCACGAATTTCTCATATTGATCTGGCTCACATATATGACTGTCAATTGTCACCTGACTAATCCAATCCTGCGATAAAAGCACTTCAAATTGCTCTTTTGTCTCAGCCGATGCATGCCAAATCAATGCCAAACCTTGCTCATCTGTCACTGTCTTCTTTGCTTTCTCTTTGAAAGTCTCTCCTGATATGACAGATTCTCTGTGCCATACTTTAAGAAGCTCATCTTTGATTGACTGTACTCCTGCTCTTCGAAGCTCGTTTAGCACACCAACTGGGCAAAATGATGCTTCATCTGTCTCAATCGTAAGAGCCTCCCATGAAAAATCAGTATCGCCAAGCTTTTCCATTTGCTTTTGAATAGCTTCCTTTGTGAGCGGACGGCTTTTTGCTTCCTGCACCATGCCTGCACTGACAGTAACCTCTTTTTCCTTCATCTCGCCTGCATGACCATCTTCACACGCTGCAGCCGCAGTCACAGATAGTATAGCAGGTTTTCCCTGATAAATCTTTACCGTTCCTTTTATATTTTCTTTCAATTTTGTTCCAATATAGTCGGTACGGATCTTTTCAAGGAATACATCCTCTCCTGCACGAAAATCAGGTGCCGTATATGTTATCATGGAAGTGCCGTTATGTCTTGTATAATAGCCATCTGTAAATCCTTTTCTGTTAAACAGACCAAGCAAATGCTTCTTGTCTGCCTCAGACACACGATATGGTGCTTTGGGATTTGCCAGATAACGATCAAGATACTTGCGATAAATGCTGACTACACCTGCTGTGTACTCTGGCTTTTTCATTCTTCCTTCAATTTTAAGGGAATACACTCCTGCCTCTATAAGTTTGGGTAAAATTTCTATTGTACATAGATCCTTTGGACTTAAAATATAGCCCTTTTGCTGCGGCAAAATCACTTTTCCATTTTGTTCAACACTATACGCCATACGACATGGCTGCGCACAGCGTCCTCTGTTGCCGCTTCGTCCGCCTGCAATACTTGAAAACAGACACTGACCTGAGTAGCAATAGCAAAGTGCTCCATGCACAAAGCTCTCAATTTCCAGATCACAGCTTTTATGAATGCTGCGAATCTCATTAAGTGAAAGCTCACGTGGTGTTACTATACGCGTTGCACCGAGTTTTTTTAATTTTTCTGCTGAAAGCTCTCCGCTCATTATCATCTGTGTGCTGGCATGAATCGCCAGATCCGGAAACCACTCACGCACACGGCGAAAGACACCAAAATCCTGCACAATCACTGCATCAAGTCCCTGGCGATAAAAAGGCAAAAGATACTCATACAG
Organism: Firmicutes bacterium AF25-13AC; assembly: GCA_003478935.1. Taxonomy (GTDB): domain Bacteria; phylum Bacillota; class Clostridia; order Lachnospirales; family Lachnospiraceae; genus Anthropogastromicrobium; species Anthropogastromicrobium aceti. The sequence goes on along the minus strand of QUFP01000029.1, from coordinate 19,696 downwards.
TTCATCCATTTCCTGTTCTTTTAATAACGTGTTGACAGTAAGATATAATTTTTTTCCATGCAAATGCGCATAATCAATCGCATCTAAAAGTGATTCACTCTCTGCATTGTCTGCATAGGCTCTCGCTCCAAAGCGGCTTCCTCCTATATATACAGCATCTGCACCTGCTGCAAAGGCCGCGTACATCGTCTCTACAGACCCGGCTGGTGCAAGCAGCTCTGCTATTTGTTTCATCTTTTATGCCTGCCTTTCCTTGTAAATTATCTTTAATTAATAACTATTGACTTAAAGCACAAAGCCCCGGCACACTGCCCGGGCTTTTCTATAGTTTATTTTTTCTTGTGTGCCGCTGCGCTGTTTGCGAATGATCCATACGGCGGATATTGTTTTTTCTCTTGTGATGCCTGCGCGGTCTGTGTATTTTTTGCCTCTGCCTCTTTTGCTAACGACTGCAGATATGGACATACTGCCTGTGTCTTGGGCTTCTCCTGCAGCTGCTTTTTTAAGCTTGCTATTGTCATCTGCATATTGACCATCTCGCGCTTCATATTGTAAAATTCTGCTTCCTGCTGCTCGTACTTTCTTGTTGCTTCCTCTGCCTGCTGCTTCATGCGACAGTAATCATCTGCCATATTCATAAGCAAAATGATCTGGCGAAAAGCATTTGCCTGCTTGCTGTACGCTGACTGACGATGCAAAAGCTCCATTTTTTCATTAATATACTCTGCAAGCTCTCTTACGTAGGATGCATCCTGATCGGTGCTGATCTTATACACCTTATCTTCTATTATAACATCTGTACTATTTCTTTCCATGTTCTTAAAACCCTCAAAAATCTCATACTTTAGGCACCGGTCTGTGAAGGTGCTCATAAGCTAAACGTGTGATTGCTCTTCCTCTTGGTGTACGCTCGATCAGTCCGTTTTGAATCAAATATGGCTCATAAACATCCTCAATCGTGCCTGAATCTTCGCCTAATGCAGCTGCGATTGTATCTAATCCCACCGGACCGCCGCCAAACTTATCTGCAATTGTCTCTAAAATTGCGCGGTCTCCCTTGTCAAGTCCAAGGCGATCTACCTCAAGAAGATCAAGTGCATACTCTGCAACTTCTTTTGTGATAACACTGTCATAACGCACCTGCGCAAAATCACGCACACGCTTTAACAGACGGTTTGCAAGACGCGGTGTTCCTCTTGAGCGGCGGGCAAGCTCTAACGCACCTTCTTTCTCAAGCGTAACATTTAGTACATTAGCAGAACGCTCAAGCACTTGCACAAGCTCATTTGTCGTATAAAAATCAAGCTTATGCACAACACCAAATCTGTCACGAAGAGGTGCTGTTAAAAGACCAACTCTTGTTGTTGCACCCACTAATGTAAATTTAGGCAGATCCAAACGGATAGAACGCGCTGTCGCGCCCTTTCCGATCATTATATCAATCTCAAAATCCTCCATTGCCGGATATAAAACTTCCTCGACCTGACGGCTCAGGCGATGAATTTCATCGACAAAAAGCACGTCATTTTCAGATAAACTATTTAAAATAGCTGCCATATCGCCTGGCTTTTCAATGGCTGGGCCTGACGTAATTTTAATATTGCTGCCCATCTCATTTGCAATAATTCCGGCAAGTGTCGTCTTTCCCAGTCCCGGAGGACCATATAAAAGCACATGATCTAGTGCTTCTTTTCTCTTCTTCGCTGCCTCTATATATACTTTCAAAATCTCCTTGGCTTTTTCCTGTCCGATATACTCTGACAGATACTGCGGCCTGAGATGGTTTTCCAGCACGTTTTCATTTTCTTCAAGCTGGGTCGTGATAATTCTTCTTTCCATGTTGTTCCTCTGTTCTTTTCTTCGCAGTTATTCGGCCAGATATACAGCAGACACTGCAGACACAATTTCTGACACCGCGGTTTTTACAATGTTTTCTTTAACGCAGCCTTAATGATTGCTTCTGTACTTAGTGTCTCAATATCCTTAACTCCAGAGACTGCTTTGACTGCCTCAGATGCACTAAAGCCAAGTGCTGTCAATGCCTCAATTGCCTCAGCACGATTTGCATTAGTTTTCGAATCCACAGCACCAGCTGAAACCATAGCAGACTGCTCTCCAAGAGTATCTGCAAGCGAAATTTTATCCTTTAACTCAAGAATCATTTTCTGAGCTGTCTTAATTCCAATGCCAGGTGCCTTTGCAATCGTCTTTGCATCCTGTGCATAAATTGCAAAACGAAGTGTGTCCATTGACAATGCTGACAAAATGCCAAGTGCTCCCTTCGGGCCAATACCGCTGACACCAATCAGCAGCTCAAACATTTCCTGTTCCTCTTTACTTATAAAACCATATAGCTGCATAGCATCTTCCTTCACATGAAGATATGTATACAGTTTAAATTCGCTATTCTTTGCCGGAAGGCGATTCAAAACAGTCTCCGGTACCCGGATACAAAAACCAATTCCGCCGCACTCAATTACCACGGCATCTGTGCTGTGTCCGGCATATACTCCTGAAATATAGGAAATCATTTCATTCTCCTTTAATACACCCTCAAAACAAAAAGGCATGTTCGCTTTAGTATAACATGGAAAAAGGCGCTTGGCAAGATGAAAGAAAAGACGTGTATGAGATAAAAATCCCAACACGTCTCTCTTACACTATATTAATTTACAGATTCGCATATGTTTACAGATGTGCAGCTTACAGATGCAATACACGTTCCTTAATCTCTTGTGTTCTTCCTTGATTCCAGAACTGAGTTCCGATGTAGCCGCATGTACGTCTTGCGACATTCATCTTATCCTGATTGCGGTTTCCACAATTTGGACACTCCCATACAAGCTTTCCGTCATCATCTGATACAATTTGTATCTCTCCATTGTAGCCGCATACCTGACAATAATCACTCTTTGTATTTAACTCGGCATACATGATATTTTCATAAATATATTTCATGACAGAAAGAACAGCATCGATATTGTTCTGCATGTTTGGAACCTCAACATAGCTGATTGCACCACCTGGAGACAGCTTCTGGAACTGTGACTCGAACTTCAGCTTATCAAATGCATTGATCTTTTCTGTTACATGAACATGATAGCTGTTTGTGATGTAATTCTTATCTGTGATTCCAGGAATCAGTCCAAAACGCTTCTGCAGACACTTTGCAAACTTATATGTAGTGGACTCAAGCGGTGTTCCATACAAGCTAAAATCAATGTTATGCTCTGCCTTCCACTTTGCACATGCATCATTCATATGCTGCATAATCTCAAGTGCAAATGGAGTTGCCTGAGGATCAGTATGGCTTGTTCCTGTCATGTACTTAACACACTCGCACAAACCGGCATAGCCTAAGGAAATTGTAGAATAGCCATTATACAACAGCTTATCGATTGTCTCGCCCTTCTTTAAACGAGCCAGTGCACCATACTGCCACAAAATCGGTGCAACATCAGACGGTGTTCCCTTTAAACGATTATGTCTGCACATTAATGCACGGTGACACAGTTCAAGACGCTCATCAAAGATCTTCCAGAAACGCTCCTTATCCTTTCCTGATGAACATGCAACATCAACAAGATTGATTGTGACAACACCCTGATTGAAACGGCCATAAAACTTTGGCTTATTATTTTCATCATGATATACAGTCAGGAAGGAACGACATCCCATACATGGATAGCAGTTTCCATCTTTGAGTTCCTTCATAACCTTCTCGGAAATATAATCTGGAACAAGTCTCTTCGCTGAACACTCTGCAGCAAGCTTTGTCAGATAATAATACTTGCTGTCCTCGTGAATATTATCCTCTTCGAGTACGTAAATCAGCTTAGGGAATGCCGGTGTAATCCATACACCCTTCTCATTCTTGACACCTCTGATACGCTGATGAAGCATCTCCTCAATAATCGCTACAAGATCCTCTCTTGTTTGACCTTCCGGTACCTCATCAATATACATAAATACTGTAATAAACGGTGCCTGTCCATTTGTTGTCATAAGCGTGATAACCTGATACTGAATTACCTGAACACCACGGTTAATCTCTTCCTTTACACGCTTTTCTGCGATAAGATTGATCTGCTCCTCTGTTACCGGGATTCCTGCTTCTTCCATCTCCTTGCGAACCATACGACGGAATTTCTCACGGCTGATCTGTACAAAAGGTGCAAGATGTGCCAGTGAAATACTCTGTCCGCCATACTGTGAGCTGGCTACCTGTGCGATGGCCTGTGTTGCAATGTTACATGCAGTTGAAAAGCTCTTTGGCTTTTCAAGCATAGTCTCACTGATTACAGTGCCATTTTGCAGCATGTCCTCAAGATTAATCAGACAACAGTTGTGCATGTGCTGTGCATAATAATCTGTATCATGGAAATGAATGATTCCAGCATCATGCGCCTCCACAATATCCTCTGGCAGCAAAAATCTTCTTGTAAAATCCTTATTTACCTCACCTGCAATGTAGTCCCTTTGTACACTGTTTACAGTCGGATTCTTATTTGAGTTTTCCTGCTTTACCTCTTCGTTGTTGCACTCAAGAATACTCTTGATACGTTCATCAGTTGTATTGTGTGTTCTGGCTAACTCGCGCTCATAACGATACCTTACATAATTTCGCGCTACAGAGAAGGCCTGCTCACGCATAATGGCATTCTCCACAAGATCCTGTATTTCTTCCACGTTTAAGGAACGATTCACTGCAAGGCACTGCTTCTCTACTTTTTCCACAATATGAGCGATCTGATGATGGCTCAGTCTTTCAGCCTCAACCACGCTGTCATTGGCCTTTTTCACGGCCTGTGCAATCTTATTTGCGTCAAAGATTGCCTCTGCTCCGCTTCTTTTAATAATCTTCATTATGCAGCCCCCTTAATCAAGTTGTTCCTCACCATTATACAACATCTTGTGCTTTTGTCAATGTATTTATACTGTATTTGGTGTCTATCGAATTCACAATTGTAGTGGGTGCTTTTGCAACTTTGAAAAAATTTTTCCAGTTTTTTCACACAATACAAACCTGTGTTCCCTATATCGACAAAATATTATGATGTCTTTAGGGAACTTTTGTCATATCGTCTGACTATACTTTCTGTGTCTTTGAAATGAAAGACTTTCGATAATCGCTCGGTGAGCATCTCATCACCTGATGAAATACCTTTCCAAAATAGGCAGGATTGGAAAATCCAACCATCTGGGCAATCGATGTGATGCTGTCTTCTCCCTTGATCAAAAGGGGCAGACTTTTCTCAATGCGGTATTCCAACAAATATTCAAATATCGTCTGATTCATATGACGCTTGAAAAAACGGCAACATTCACTCGCGCAGATATTAACATTTTCTGCGATAGCTCCAAGAGTCACATGCTCATGATAATGCTCCTGCAAATAAGTAATTGTCTTTCGAAGACGCTCAATATCTTTGTACTGAGCCGATGGATCTGGCGAAATTTCGCTCCATACGTTTGTATACAATGTATTCCATATTTGCAAAAGTGTCTGACAAATTACAAGCTCAAATCCTGGCAAATGACCTCATAATCTGTCACAATTGTTTGAATCAATAAAAGTACCTGTTTTTGCCACTCAGTATCTGGCACAAGATGTAGTCCTCCAAGCAAATCATTTCTTGTTACAGGCTCTACATATTTTTTGTCAACTGCACTTCCCTCAAAGCCATATATCATTCGCGGATGAAATGTAACGGAAAGATAACGGCAGTCCCCCTGATTCAGCATATGACCAGTGTGAAGTGCATTTGCATTGCAAAAAAGTCCTTCTCCTGCCTTAAGGCAATATACAGTGTCATTTACCTGATATTCGATTTGTCCCTCCTCAATATAAGTTAATTCTACCTCCGGATGCCAGTGCCAGGCAAATGCGCCTCTCTCGTAATCAGACAGCACTTCATGGCTGACAAACACTGGAAATTCATAGCTTCCGTGAAATTTCAGTTCTTTTTTCTCATTATTAATTTTTAATTGCATAGAAACCTCAAGATACTTATAATTTTTTCGAAAATAGTTGTTGCCATACCATTCCTCTCTCATTATAATTGTAAGTAGAGGAAAGTCAAGACGATTTCCAAATGCACGTTAAGGCAATCGGCTAGCGCTGCGGCCAAAATTGTCTGTACGCCTACTCAATATTTTATTACACACGATACTACTATTTATTATTTATCGCAGCGCAGAAATGGGGTTATCATGAAGATTTTAGTTACCGGTGGCGCCGGCTATATCGGCAGCCATACCTGCGTCGAACTGTTGAACGAGGGATATGAGGTTGTCATCATGGACAACCTGTACAACGCCAACATTAAGGCCGTTGAACGCATCGAGCAGATCACTGGAAAGAAGGTTACTTTCTACCAGACTGACATGTTAGACCGTGAGGGTGTAAAGGCAATCTTCGATAATGAAAAAATTGACGCAGTCATCCACTTTGCAGGTCTCAAGGCTGTCGGCGAATCTGTTGTAAAGCCAATCGAGTACTACACTAACAACATGTCCGGCACACTGATTCTGTGTGATGAGATGCGCAATCACGGCGTTAAGAACATTATCTTTAGCTCTTCTGCTACTGTATATGGTTCTCCAGCTGAGATCCCGATTACTGAAAACTGCCCGAAGGGTACTGCAACTAACCCATATGGCTGGACCAAGTGGATGCTTGAGCAGGTATTAACTGATATTCACACTGCTGACCCAGAGTGGAATGTAATCCTGCTTCGCTACTTCAATCCAATCGGTGCTCATAAGAGCGGCCTGATCGGTGAGGATCCAAAGGGTATTCCGAACAACCTGCTTCCATATGTTGCTCAGGTTGCAATTGGAAAGCTTCAGTGCATCAACGTATTCGGAGATGACTACGATACACCAGACGGAACCGGTGTTCGTGACTACATTCATGTAGTAGACCTTGCAAGAGGCCATGTAAAGGCAATCCAGAAGTTAGCCGACAAAGACGGTGTTAACATCTACAACCTTGGTACTGGAAAGGGCTACAGCGTTCTTGATGTCATCCATGCATTTGAGAAGGCATGCGGCAAAAAGCTTCCATATGTGATCAAGCCTCGCCGTGCCGGTGATATTGCAACATGCTACTCTAAGTGCGATAAGGCTGCCGCTGAGCTTGGCTGGACTGCACAGTATGACATTGATGAGATGTGCGCAGATTCCTGGAACTGGCAGACAAAGAATCCAAACGGATATAATGACTAATTTTACAAAAAGAAGGACCAATGGCTTTTTGCCAAAGGTCCTTTTTTTGTAACTATTTAGAGTCATATAAAATTGCTTGCTGTGCGTCAGCTCTTACAGTGCAGCAATTGCATCTGTCAGTGCCTTGATCTGCGCATCATTTGTTGCCCAGCTTGTGCAAAAACGAACAATCGATTTGCCTTCTTTTGCTTCTCCCCAATATTCAAAGGCAAAGTTTTTCGCCAGTGCTTCTTTTTGTGTATCTGTTAAAATCGGAAACTGCTGATTTGTCATAGAGCTTCCATACATAGAAATACCCTTTGCCAAAAATGCCTCACGCAGAGTCATTGCCTTTTTTACAGCCTCGCCACAAATTGCTTCATACAAACCGTCTGTAAACAGCGTATCAAACTGAATGCCTAACAGACGACCCTTTGCAAACATGCCGCCGCGCTGCTTAATCATATAGCGAAAATCCTTTTTAAGTGATTCCTTTAAAATGACAACGGCCTCACCAAAGAGCGCACCGCACTTTGTTCCGCCTATATAAAATACATCACAAAGATTAGCAAGCTCTGGCAGTGTAACATCACATGCCGGACTCTGTAAGCCATAGCCAAGGCGTGCACCGTCAATAAAAAGCGGCATATCATGTGCTTTGCAAACTGCATATATATCAGTCAGTTCCTGCTTGCTGTAAAGTGTTCCGCTTTCAGTCGGAAATGAAATATATACCATACCTGGCTGTACAATATGCTCACGGCTGCCGTCTTCATAATGCTTCTTCACAGTCTCCTCAATCTGAGCTGCTGTAATCTTTCCATCCTCTGATGAAAGTGCCAATACCTTGTGACCAGTTGCCTCAATTGCTCCAGTTTCATGGCACGCAATATGACCTGTATCCGCACAGATTGCGCCCTGCCATGGCTTTAACGCTGCCGCGATGACAGTCATATTAGTCTGCGTTCCTCCAACAAGAAAATGCACATCGGCATCCGGTCTTCCAACCACCTTTTTAATCTTTTCTCTTGCACTCGCACAGTACGGATCCATACTGTATCCTACCGTCTGCTCCAGATTTGTCTCATTAAGTCTTTTTAAAATGGCTGGATGACAGCCCTCCTCGTAATCACACTGAAAATAAATCATGTATTTTTCCTCAAATCTTGTATTTTTTTCTATCAAATCAGGTAAAATACCACATTTGTAGAACTATGTTTGTGGATATTTTATTTTATCGCAGTAAGTTTGCTGACTTTGATGGGATCACAATCTTACCATCCTCTACGACCACTGCGCCGCCAATCTCATAGAGAGTTTCTTTCCAATCACCCGGCACATTCAAAACAGCCTCACGATCGGCAGGATTTATGACAACCAAAATTTTCTCATCTGCACTACTTCTAATATAGGCAAGCGGTGATCCATCTGCTCCATCTGATACAAACTCAATATCGCCATCGCTTAACAAAGCACTATGTTCTCTTCGAAGCGCAATCAGCTTTTTCACCTCGTAATACAATGAATTTGGATCTTTCATCTGATCCTCTACTGTCGGACTGTTCGGCTTGTCATCGGTCGGAATATACAGTTTTTCTGGTGATGCATTGCTGAATCCTAAATTCACCCCGTGATTCCACTGCATTGGAGAACGAGAACCGGTACGGCTGTAGCCGCCCTCAACTGATACCAGATTTTCGACATAACGAAGACCAATCTCATCTCCATAATAGATAAATGGCGCACCTGGCATTGTCAGAAGGAATGCAAATGCAACCTTTAACTCATCGCCATGCAAGGTTCTCGCCAGACGATCCATATCATGGTTTCCAGATGGAATACAAATTAGGCCCTTCTCTCCTGCCTTTTTGCGGCTCTCCTTATATTTTTCTACAAAAGCTGCTGCGCTACCCTTTCCTCTAGAGGAAAAATACGGTTCCTCACAGCGAAACAGATCATTGTAGTGAGATGGTCCAAAGTGCAGCAAAAAGTCCATATCAAAACCTGCCTGAAGTGACTTATCCGGCTCACCCCACTCTGATACCATCGCTGCCTCTGGAAATTCTTTATCAAGGAACGGACGAATGGTCTGCCACAGGCGAATAGTTCCAAGTCCATCAGGATCATTTTTTACAAGTGAGCCTGCCATATCGACACGGAAACCATCGCAGCCCATCTGAAGCCAAAAGCGCATGACCTTTTCCATCTCAGCAATTGTTGCCTTTGGTCCCTCTGCATCAATTGGCTGCTGCCACGGGCGCTCACAGATATAATGACCATAATTTAATGCCGGCTGATGAGAAAAGAAATTCACCACACAACAACCGTCTCTATCTGAAATACCCTTGATGGAGGCAATGCCCTCTGGCTGCTCCCAGATATTATCTGTCCAAATATAGCGATCGGTATATGGATTTTTCTGTGCCTTAAGCGATTCCTTAAACCATGGATGTTCTACAGAGGTGTGTCCTGGAACCAGATCCAGAAGAATATACATTCCCCTCTTGTGAACCTCATCAAACAGTCTCTTCAAATCCTCATTGGTTCCATAGCGTGGTGCTGCTGTGTAATAATCGGACACGTCATAACCAGCATCACCAAATGGAGATTCAAAGCATGGATTCATCCAAATCGCATTGCAACCCAACTCCTTAATATAGTCTAGATGATCAATGATTCCCTGAAAATCACCGATTCCATCTGCGTTGGTATCCTGAAAAGACTGTGGATAAATCTCATAGAAAACTGCATCTTTCAACCACTCTGCCATACTTCCTCCTTCTTGACTGTTATACAGTCAATTTTGTATTTTAAATCAATTTCAGTTTTTATTCTACTTCGCTGTACGCGATCTGTCAATTTTCTATTTCAATTCTTAACTTCTTGATTTTTTTTGTGATAAGGCGTACACTTATTCTACTGATACGAAAGGTAGGTTTGTTATGTCAACAAAAAAGATTACACTTCCAACACATTTTATTGACTTACATTTACATCTTGACGGTGCAATTACACTAGATATTGCAAAAGTACTTGCAAAACTTCAAAATCAAACGCTTCCCTCATCCTCCGATGCCGAGCTTTCTAAGCTTCTTAGCATCCCTCCTGACTGCGAGGACTTAAACGAATATTTGCGCCGCTTTGATCTTCCAATCTCACTATTACAGACAAAGGAAAGCATCAGCGAGGCTTTTTATCTAGTTCAAGAAAAGCTGATCGCACAAAATGTCATCTATGCAGAGCTTCGATTTGCCCCTCAATCCTTTATGCAAAGAGGCTTAAGTCAGCGTGAAGTTGTAGAAGCTGCCCTTGATGGCCTTTCGAGGTCTAACCTTTCTAGCAGTATCATCCTTTGCTGTATGCGTGGGCCGAGACGTGAAAAAGCCAATCTGGAAACAGTTCAGCTTGCAAAGGAATATTTAACTACACAGGACGGCATTACTGCCCTTGATCTTGCCGGTGCCGAAGGATTGTTTGCGACAAGTGATTATAGAGAACTATTTGCACTTGCATCAAAGCTTGATGTGCCATTTACACTTCATGCTGGAGAAGCCGCCGGTGCCGACAGTGTACGCTGTGCGATTGAGATGGGTGCCCGCCGAATCGGTCATGGTGTGCGCGCCTTTGAGGATGATGCACTTTTGTCACTTTTAAAGGGAAATCAGATTCCTCTTGAACTTTGCCCCACCAGCAACCGCCAGACAAAGGTTGTGTCTGATATGAAGTCTTATCCGCTCTCAGATTTTGTAAGACGTGGACTGGCAGTCACCTTAAATACCGATAATCCGGCAATCTCAAGTACCACGATTGCAAATGAGTTCGCCTACGCTCAGTCTCTTGGTATCACACTTGCACAGGAAGAAAAGATGCTTTTAACCGCTGTAGATGCCGCCTTTACAGATGAGGCTACAAAAGATAAATTAAAACAGTTGCTTTGCAAATCCAATTCAATTGAATCAATTTGATAAAGAAAAAATATCGACTTCCAATTATGATATCTAACGATTGGAAGCCGGTATTTTTTATTTTAAGTATTGTTAATATCACTTATTTACTTTTTGGTTTTACTCGTGTCGCAGTGCCTCAATTGGGTTTAGATTTGCTGCTGAAATGGATGGCAGTAAACCAAAGACAACTCCAATCAGTGTAGAAAATCCAACTGATACTACGATGGATGTACCATTGATTGCAACTGGTGTAGAGGACATCTTGGAGATGACCTCTGCAAGTCCGATTCCTGCTGCTACACCCAAAAGTCCGCCCATACTTGTAAGAATTGCAGCTTCCGTTAAAAACTGTCCGAGGATTCTGCCCTTCTTAGCTCCTATTGCCTTCTTTAAACCAATCTCCTTTGTACGCTCCGTAACAGATACAAGCATGATATTCATGACACCAATTCCTCCGACAAGAAGGGATATGCAGGCAACCCAGATTAACATGCTGTTAGTAGAGCTTTGCATATCCTGCAGCTGCTTTGCCTGCTGCATCAGATCCTCTGAGCGATATGTAATACTTGAATCAGACACATTCATGTTCTGGTTCATGATATTTGCTGCAGCCTTTCCTGCTGCCGCCATCTCATCTGCTCCGCTTGCCTGCAAAACAAGATTCTGCGCTTCGTCAAACTTATAGATTGTTCCCCATACGCCCTTTGGAATATAGATATTACCACTTGAGGAACCACCCTGATAATATGTCCAGTATTCTTCCTCTGAGTTAATAACAAGTTCGCTTTGGCCAACCTGCGTACATACACCCACTACTGTAAATGGTTCTCCATATATCTCAATTGTTTTTCCAATTGGATCTTCATCTGGAAACAATGTACGCAAAACTGACTCATCGATAACTGCCACCTGACGCTTTTTTTTGCTGTCCTCCTGAATAATTTCACGCCCCTGCATTATCTGATAGCCTGCCGTGCCAAAATAATATTGATCAATGCCAAGCACCGTACAACTACTTAACGACTGCTTATTATAAAAAACAACACTATTATACTCGGAACGCACCTGATAAAATGCAGCACGCAGCACGTTTGGAATTTGCAGAATCTCCTGACGCGTATCCTCATCAAAAAGCGGCACACCCTCTGGTGATGGATTCCATGTGCTGATCTCATATGTGTAATCATCCTGTGACAGCTGAACCTTTACCGTATGACGATTATTGCCCATCATGTTCTGCTTGATTAATTCATTTGTTCCTTCTATGGTAGAAACAATCGCAATAATGGCTGCAATACCTATGATAATGCCAAGCATTGTCAGAAATGAACGCAGTTTATGTGACCAGATTCCCTGAAAGGATAATCGTATATTTTCAAACATTTACTGATCCACCTCCCCATCATCTGCCATGCTTGCATTGTACATCATTCCGTCATCCGCCATACTTGCATCATACATCATTCCATTGTCATACATGCTTGCATCCATATCTGGATTCATACCTGGATCCATCTGTCCATTGCTGTCATCACCATACTCACTTGTTGTCTTAACACCTTCCTTTACAGTCTTTCCAAATGGTACTGCAATCATATCATCATTTGTTAATCCTGATTTGATCTGGTAATAGCTGCCATACAGACTCTTTCCAATCGTGACATAGCGCTTTTCAAGAAGACCAGTCTGCTGATTTTTCGCATAGACAAAGTAACGATTATCTTCTTTCTTGACATACATCTGACTTATATAAAGAGAATCAGAATCACCCTGAGTCGTCAGGCTGATATCAACATAAGCGCCATTTGTAAGTCCCTTTCCATCCTCTGGCGTAATATATGCTACAAACGGATAATATGAAAGATTTGGATTCTGTGAACCTCCCATCGTATTTGTAGTTGGATACTCAGAAACTTCTGTTACTACCGCTGTACAGAAAATTGATGAATCATTCACCCAGCTGTTGCATGAAATATTCATTCCCGGCACAAAAGTATCAAGAAGATCCTCTGTGACAGTTCCCTGAACATAATATCCTTCGCCTCCGTTAATAACGGCAAACGGCTTCGAATAATCAATATCATCCATATTTTGCAGCTCTTCTACTGTTCCCTTTACGGTACTGCAGATAGTTGCGCTTTTTGCCAGCTCTTTTTGCTGCTTTGCATATTCAAGCTCTAACTTTCTGCGCTCCAAATCCATATCACGCAGACTCTCCTTCTGAGACTGAATCTCCTTCGCAAGTTCTTCTGCTGTGTAGCCGCTAAAATCCTCATTCTGGAATGTTGGAAGTGATATATCGGCTGGTGCAGATCCATTACCGTCTCCATCTCCACTGCCCGCCGCCGTCAATGTATGACGTACAGATGCTGTTGCCAGCATTGCCGTGCGCTCCTCTGTGATATTATATGCGCTCTGTGTGCCAGACTCTGTCGATGGTTCTGAAGATGGAATTGTTGGCTGTACATAATTAGGATTTGCCTCTGTCTTTGTTGCACCACACACACTGCACTGGTAATAATTCCACGGACTTGTCGTGCCGCCATCATAATACAATACATATTGATGTGCATTTGGATCTGGGTCAGTCTGCTGCGTTTCAATCACACCACATACTGAACACTGTCTAACAAGATAGCCCTTTGTCACGCATGTTGCAGGGTTATTTACAATATCTACAAATATATGATCTGCCTTTTCACCCTCCTGCAGAATGTAGCCATCACCGCATCCGTCGCAGCGATATGTTACAATTGACGGCGACAAACATGTGGCCTCTGTGCGACTTTCTTCTATATAATTATGTGTGTGAATAATCGGCTTATCATCCTCAGAAAGAATCATCTTTGATAAGTCAAGATCATACGCCGGCATTCCACTCTCATTATAAAAACGAATTGTTGCATATTTTTTCTCACTTACAAGCTTACGGATCAGTGCATTATCAAGCTTTGCATCAGCACCGCAAAGGAACAAATATGGTGACTGCTTACTTCCATCACCGCTTGCTGCCTGCTCTACTTTTGTAATTTCCTTTCCAATCAGCTGTTCTCCATTTGCGCCTGTCGGATCAGGCGCCGTGGTAGGTTCTGGCGTTGATTCCTCACTTGGCTGCGTACTCGGATTTTCTGAACTTGACTGCTCTGGACTAGATTCCTCTGTGCTTGACTGATCCTGGCTTGACTGCTCCGCAGACGATTCTGAAGATGAGCTTTGAGATGGACTTTCCGATGACGGCTCGGTACCTGTCGGCTGCTCTGCACTCGTCTGCTCACCGCTTGACTCCTCTGGCTTTGTTGGCTCTTCACTGCTTGATTCCTGTGATGAGGTCGACTGCTCCGAAGAACTTTCCTGCGCAGATGAACTCTCTTTCTCGGATGAACTTTCTTTTTCACTTGAGCTTTCTTCTTCGGATGAACTTTCTTCCTCACTTGAGCTTTCTTCTTCGGATGAACTTTCTTCCTCACTTGAGCTTTCTTCTTCAGATGAGCTCTCCGTTGGCTCTTCCCAGCCCGGATCCCATCCTGGATCCCAGCCTGGATCAAAATCGCCTGGATTAAACGGTGCTGCCGGTGTTGTCTTCTGCAATTTGTCTAACCGTTTAAAACCCTCTGAAATCTCAAGAACTTTTTTCTGAATCTGAATATCAAGATCCTGCAAATTCAAATTGTCCATTGTTGTGTCCATCTTTAAAATAGGATCACCAATATTTACATTGTCGCCTTTTTTCACTAAGACCTCTGAAATTTTCTGTGAGGTCGTAACACTTATTTGCTGGCGCTGATTATTGACAACCTGTCCATACATATACATATCAGAACCATAATCAGATGTCGATATGCTACTGACAGGAACAACTTTTACATATGTATTTGCCTGCTTATTTTTTTGATACACATATACACCGGCTCCGCAGCTTCCTACTATCAGCGAAGGTACCAGAATATAAACTGCTAATTTTTTCATACTGCCCTCCATTTGCAATATCTTATGATGTTACACACGAATTGTTCCGTTGCTATGCAATCTGTCCATCGCGAATGTGAATGACACGCTGCGCATGTGATGCAATTTCTGAATCATGTGTAATCATAATAATTGTTACACCTTCCTCGTGAAGACTCTGAAAAAGCTCCATAATCTGTGCACCAGACTTGGAATCAAGCGCACCAGTCGGTTCATCCGCAAGCAAAATTTTGGGATGATTGGAAATGGCTCTTGCAATAGCTACTCGCTGACACTGTCCACCTGACAGCTGTGTCGGTTTATAATTCATACGATCTTCTAGTCCGACACGCTTTAGCGCCTGCGCGGCAATCTCCTTTCGCTTTCGCTTTGGTATTCCTGCATATGTCAGCGGAAGACACACATTTTCAAGTGCCGTCTGCTTCATCATCAAAAAGAAACTCTGAAATACAAATCCAATCGTATTTAAACGCACAGTTGAAAGTGCATTGTCTTTATATTTTAAAATGTCCTTTCCATCCAGGTAAAAGCTTCCTGAAGTTGGCTTATCCAGGCATCCGATAATATTCATTAATGTTGATTTTCCGGACCTGACGGTCCCATGATTGCCACATACTCGCCTTCCTCTACACTAAAATTGACATTCTTTAAGACGGGCATTTCCTGCTTTCCCTGAAAATAACTTTTATTTATATCTTTTAGCTCTAACAGCATACTGCCTGCCCCCTTACTCCATCACATTCATCGCACCGGCATTTCCTGCATCGCCCTGATTTTCACCATTCTCCATGCTGTCCGGCAAAATAGCCTCCATACCTTCCTGTGTCAGCTCATCTGGAAAAGCAATATAGTCATTCTCTGTCAGTCCATCAAGAATCTGGTACTCAAGCATTTCCTCATCAATCTCTCCAACACTTATCTCTTTCTTGCAGACCTTTTGATTGTCATCACAGCTCCACACATAGTAAGTATTCGTCTCATCATCTGATACTACATAGTAGTTTGGAATCCAAAGACCTGTCTTTTCCTCTGTTTCTCCGGTATCCTCCTCCATGATTACATGCTGTCCAAGCATCAGATCCATTGCCTCATTGACAGTCACATAGAAGTGATACTTGCTGCTCTCTGCTGAGGAATCAGAATAACCGTTATTATTATTATCTGTTGCCGGCTCTGTCTCTATTTTGCTTACAACACCAGTATATATTTTATCCTCATCAGCTCTTGGACGAATTACCATCTGCTCACCCACATATAAGCTGTAAATATTCATTTCATTGCATGTTCCCTTAATTCTATAATCACCAGTAGCCAGAATTGTCATAAAGGCATTTGAACCAGAAGAACCATAATTATATGAATCACCGCTGCCTGATGAATCAGAATTGATACTCTTTATAATACCGTCAATATCTGAATAGACAACTGCATTATCAACGTTTTTCTCCAGCTGTGCACGCTCTAGCTGCTTGACACTAATATTATATTCCTGCTTATGAATTGAATTTTGTGCTGAAAGAATCTGAAGATTATACGCCTGCTTCTCAGACTCCTTTGCCTTAGATGCCTGCACATTCAGCTCATTTAACTGTTGGTTCATCGTCTGGAGTGTATTATTCATCTCCTCTAATTCCAGATCAGCCTCCAGAATCTTTTGCTTCATTGCCTCAACATCGTAGGAAAACAAAGGATCACCCTTTTTCACTTCATCGCCAACTTCTACAAAAGTCTCCTTGAGCTGCTTATCGGAATCAAGCTTTATATCCTTTGATTCCTGCGGATCTACAACACCGACAAGGCGCGTCTTTATGCCAAGTGCGCCCTGATCCATAATATCAGATACCTTGCTCATATAAACAGATCCTTCTGCTGACTCTGCAGATGCCAATTTTTCCTGATTATAATAATTTTTATAATAATACCAACCGCCGCCTGCAGCAGCAATTAAAACAAGACCGATTAAAACGGTTCTTTTTCTCATACTTTCCATCCCTTCCCGCAATGCGGTTTGTTGTTCTTTTTTTTAATTAGATACAGTATATCACTTTCTGACAATATTGAAAAGTGTTCAATTCTTACGATAAATTTAAAATGTAATTTCAGTTATTAACTTTTCTTTAAGGCAAAAACCAAGAAAGGTCAAAACCTCATTCTGAGTGAAAGAAAGGTTTTGACCTTTTGACAGTTTTGTATTATGATATAAAGAGATTAGAAAAAATTACACTTTGATTTTTTGATTTCAAATAATTTTAAATAAAATCTATACTCGAAAAGGAGTTCTCTATGGCAGCATCAAAAAATTTGTCCAAAAGAGAAATTGAGATTCTCTCAATTCTCGCTCATGCCGAAAATCCAATGACGATCTCCGATATTGTTGCAACAAACAGCGCATACACCACCAATATCGTTCAACCAATCATTCATAAGCTCTCTGATTTGGGACTCGTTGAGGTCGACTCCATTGTTTTTCGCAAAAAGTCCTTCGCTAGAGCATTTCGCATTGCCGATAATTCAAAAAATGTCCTGAGTGGCATGTTCTTGGAGGAGTACCAGTCCTTTCGACAGCTTTTTGCAGACAGCTATCTTCTCGCTCCCCTTGTGGAATCCGAGCTTAAAAATCCACTGAGTTCCCAAGCAGAAATTGAGCGTTTAGAAGAAATTCTGGAAACTGCCAAAAAGAAGCTGCGTTGATTCTGTTATATTGATTCTGTTATGGCTGTAAAACATGAAACTGTGCATCTTTCTCTAGCATAGTTTCCTTTTCCAGCCAAAATACAGCATCGCCATCCTCTGCTCTTCCGGTAAAGAAAATCTGGTTCTCATCAACTCCAATGCACTGGGAATCGGGCATTCCATCAACAAAAATAATCTGTTGCAGTTCCAGATTTTCTTTCTCGTAAATGGCTACAAACTCTTTTATTTCTTCCTGTGTCGTTACACTTCCCTGAAAATAAAGATACTCCTCATCCACCGCAGGAAGACTATACAGCCAAATCTCCTCATTGTCGGATATTCCAAATTCGTTCTTATTATCGGATGTCAGTGTCCCAATTTGCTCCATCTGCTTTAAATCTGAGCTGATCTGAAATAGCTTATTATTGTCGTTTCCTATAAATCCATCTTCCCATGGATGCAAAAAGAATACCTCTTCACTTTCAAATCGGTGCGCTGCCGTTGTTTGGTTTGTCTTCGGATCATAAAGAAAGAAATACGAGGCGCCCTCTAAGCCACATCTTCCGTAAAGATAATCACCATATGGATACACAGAAAACACGGCATTTCCATTAAGTTTCGCTATTTTAATCGCGTCTCCCCCATCCATTGGCACCCGATAAACGGTTTGTATTCTCTCCAGGCTACTTTGACTTTCTGTCTGCAATGTATAATAAATATTTCCACGATGAATTGTAAAGCCAATTGCCCGCTCTAATTTTAAATCCAACGTTTCACGGCTGCTTCCATCTGGTTCCAACACATAAAAGGAATCGCCCCAAAAACTACTTTCCCCATTTTGCGTTCCCGAAAAGAAACTTTGATAGTTTGCATATAATTTTTCTTTATAATATTGTACTCCGCCCAAAATTCCACGATTCGTCACATACGCCATGCACAGCTGTTTCTTTTCTTCATCTTCTTCCTTGTTGTGAAGACAATCTGGACGTACACAAAGCGGTATCAGCTTTTCATGTTCAAAACTGCAAAAATAGATAAAATCTCCCAAACGGACATAATATCCTTTTTCCCCTTTCGCAATTTTGGAAACATAACCCGATGAATAATAAGACCAATCCCAGTCGGTTTCTGGATTATACGAAATCTCTCCGATCTCCAACTCATCTTCATAATTTTCCAGCCACAACGTATACTGTTCTTCCTCAAATGCAGCTGCATTGTCACTTTCTGCCGCGCAGATGGGCGTTGCCAGACAAAAGCTGCTTACTATTGATAATATAAACATTTTCACAATCTTTTTTTTCATATAGTTCCGCACTCTCCTTTACACATATTATTTCAAAAAGGGAATCGTTACCACGATTCCCTTTTTTCATCTTATTTTCAAATTTACTTTGCTAACATCCCGGTCCAACCATTTACAGTGTGTGTACTACGTGCTCCATAAAATGGATAACCATATGTACTACTAACTACCCTCGTTGACACTTCCATTTCACCAGTATAACTATTACTGCTACCAGTAGTAACTATTGTTGCAGTCCCCTTCTTTGCATATGCCTCAAGATAAACTGAAATATAACTACTATTTGCAGGAACTGTTTTCGTTGTTGCAATAGCTGTTGATGTTGAACAATTTAATGTATATGTACATGTCATACCATCTACTGGCACTGTTCCAGATGCCGCCCATGCATTTACTGATCCCACTGTCAGTAAACTTGCCCCTACTACTGCTGTTAAAAATTTTTCAACTTCATACTATTACCTCCATTTTTATTTTTTAAAGTAGCTTATCTCTAATGAGATCGTAGCTTCTTTCTTAACAGACTATTCTTTTGTTATCGTTATTATATTTTAAATTTCGTATTTTGTCAAGAAGTATTTGACTTTTTTATAAT
>QUFP01000028.1 GCA_003478935.1 Firmicutes bacterium AF25-13AC | reverse complement strand
TAAACGCTGAAGGCATCTAAGCGTGAAGCCCCCCTCAAGATGAGATATCCCATCGTAAGAGTAAGACCCCTTGAAGACGACGAGGTTGATAGGGCAGGGGTGGAAGTGCCGTAAGGCATGGAGCTGACTGCTACTAATCGGTCGAGGGCTTGACCAAAAGGTCAGGGTAGGAAATGGTAATAGGTTTGAGATGAAAAGTTTGTGTGCAGTTTTTAAGGTACATATAAGTATGCGCGAGTGGCTCAGTGGTGGAGTATCGCCTTGCCAAGGCGAGGGTCGCGGGTTCGAATCCCGTCTCGCGCTTCTAAAACCTCCTGAATTTGATCAGGAGGTTTTTTGATTTAACAGCTAATTCTAGCACAGTCGTTCAGAATAAAACATGCTTGCATGTTTTTTCTGAATGTTGTGCTAGAAAGGAGCGCCGCTTCATAAGCAAAACAGCTTCGAAGAAGCGATTAAGCCCGACAGGGCGGTTTTGCGCATGATAGGCGCGGGTGAGCTGTAGCTGAGGGAAAAAGGAGAAAGATCATGAAGAAGAAGCTAAGCCGCTACATAGGCGATGGGCATTTTTACAAAATGCTGCTTGCAATTGTTGTACCGATTATAATTCAGAATGGCATTACCAATTTTGTCAGTTTGCTTGATAATCTGATGGTTGGACGCATCGGAACAGAGCAAATGTCAGGTGTTGCAATCGTCAATCAGTTAATTTTTGTTTTTAATCTTTGTATTTTTGGTGCAGTGTCTGGTGCCGGAATCTTTACTGCACAGTTTTTTGGACATGGTGATCATGAGGGTGTGCGAAATACGTTTCGTTTTAAATTTCTCATCAGTATCGCTTTTTCTGTAATTGGTATAGCTGTATTTGTGTCAGCAGGTTCACAGTTGGTCTCACTATTTCTTCATGAAGGAGGAGAATCTGGTGATATCATGCAGACATTGAAATATGGCGAGCAGTATCTGGGCTGGATTTTGATCGGCTTGCTTCCGTTTGCGCTCAGTCAGGTATATTCGGGCACACTTCGTGAGACAGGCGAGACGATTGTGCCTATGGTTGCAGGTGTGGCAGCTGTATTTGTTAATCTGATTTTCAACTATCTCTTAATTTATGGAAGCTTTGGGTTCCCGAAATTAGGCGTTGAGGGTGCTGCAATTGCAACAGTTTTGTCTCGTTATGTGGAACTTGGTATTATCACTGTATGGTCTCATACGCATACAGATAAGGTACCATATATTAAAGGTGTATACCGCACTCTTAAGATACCAAAGGAACTGACACAGCAAATTGTGGCAAAGGGACTTCCTCTTATTTTAAATGAAGCATTGTGGGCATTTGGTATTGCTATTTTAAATCAGTGTTATTCAACAAGAGGACTGGCAGCTGTAGCCGGAATCAATATTTCCTCAACGATCACAAATTTGTTTAATGTCGTATTTATTGCTATGGGAAGTGCGCTGGCGATAATTGTAGGACAGCTTTTGGGAGCAGGAAAACTAAAGGAAGCAAAAGAAACAGATACAAAGCTTATCTTTGCTTCAGTAGCAAGCTGTTTTGTAATCGGAACAATCATGGCAATAGTTGCACCGCTGTTCCCACAGCTCTACAATACGACCGATGAAGTTAAAGAGCTCGCTACATTTTTTATTATATTCTCAGCATTTATGATGCCGTTCAATGCATTTTTGCATTCAGCTTATTTTACGCTTCGTTCTGGCGGCAAGACACTTATTACCTTCTTTTTCGATGCCGGATTTGTATGGATTGTTTCCATTCCGCTTGCTATGATGCTTTCACGTTTGACTGATATGCCAGTGCGTGTTCTTTATGCGTGCTGCACAGGAGCCGATCTGATAAAGGTTGTTATAGGCTATATTCTTGTAAAACGTGGAAAATGGGTTGTAAAAATCGTTGATAATGATTGATATTGCACAATATCCTTTTGATTCTGACATGATGTGCTCTTGAATAAAAATATGGAATAGAGTAAAATATTCATGAAAGTAATGGCTCCGTGAAACTTCTTAAAAGAGAAGCAAATGTTACTGTTTACAGGACAAAGCGGAAAAAATTGAAAGGATGGCAGGAAAATGATTAAAGGATTTAAGATGAAGCTGTACCCAGGTATGGAGGCAGAGTACGAGAAGAGACATAACCAGCTGTGGCCAGAGATGAAGGATATGATTCATGAGCATGGCGGAAAGAACTATACTATCTTCTTAGATCGCGAGACTCTGACATTATTTGGTTATATCGAGATCGAAAATGAGGAGCTTTGGGCAAAGGGTGCAGACACTGCAATCAACCGTAAGTGGTGGGATTTCATGGCAGATATCATGGAGACTAATCCAGACAACAGCCCAGTATCTATCGACTTAAAGACCGTATTCCATTTAGATTAAATCTAAAAAACGTTTCCAGTCAAAGCGGCTGGAAACGTTTTTTTAATTATAGTCTACTTCAATTAGGCAAAGTCCCTGCGCCGGAGCAGTAGGTCCTGCAAGACTTCTTTTTTTACCCTGAAGAATTGTAATGACATCATTTGGTTGCATGCGGTGAAAGCCAACTTCAAGCAGTGTACCAGTCATAATGCGCACCATATGCTGCAAAAAGCCATCTCCGTGGAAAGAAAGTGTAAGGTAATCACCTTTTTGCTGGATGCGGATTGAATCGACTGTGCGGACAGTGCTTTTATTCATTTTGGGATTGCCGCAGAAGCTGGCAAAATCGTGCATGCCAGTCAGATAAGCGGCAGCCTGATTCATAGCAGCAATATCTGGCATTCCCTCTAATCTTGTAACGTATCGGCGGTCAAAGACAGGCTTTGTCTGACCAACATAGCAGGTATAGCAATATGTTTTTCCAGTGGCATTGTAACGGCTATGAAAACGCTGTGAAGCTTCAGAAACCTCCAAGATAACAATGTCATCTGGAAGATAGCGATTCATATAGTCACGAATTTCACGTACAGGAAGCGTTGTGTCAAGAAGTGCATTAGCTGTCATAGCCTTTGCGTGTACACCGGCATCAGTGCGGCCGGCGCCGACTAGCTTTACAGTATCAGTATCGCACATTTTTGCAAGAACAGCCTCAATTTTTCCCTGAATCGTGTCATCAGTATGCTTCTGATGCTCCCAGCCACTGTAACGGCTTCCATCGTAGCTGATGGTAAAACGATAATTATTCATGAAAATTACTCCTATTTTGCATCAGGTCAGCTCCTATAAATGGAACTGACCTGATTGTTTATTATTTCTTATTCTTTTGATCTTTATCCAGATTGCTCTGTGCAGTTGCAAGCATCAGCTTGATACGATTCAGCTGATTAACTTCTGAAGCGCCTGGATCGTAATCGACAGCGATGATATTAGATTCTGGATATTGGTGTCTGATCTCTTTAATAACACCCTTTCCAACGATGTGGTTTGGCAGGCAGCCAAATGGCTGTGTGCAGACAACGTTGTTGACGCCGCTGTGAATCAGCTCCATGATTTCACCTGTCAAAAACCAACCTTCACCTGTCTGATTTCCGATTGATACGAGTGGATCTGCATATTTTGCAAGATCACGAATATCAGCAGGCGGTGTAAAGTGCTTACTCTGGCAAATGCCTTTCGTGCTGCTTTTCTCATATATTCAAGAGCGGTAATGCCGATATTGCACATTCTGGCAGCAGCACTGCTTGTGCCAAGTTTTTCAGCCTTAAAGTTGCTGTTGTAGAAGCAGTACAGGAAGAAGTCAAGCATATCTGGCATAACAGCCTCAGCGCCCTCGCGCTCAAGAAGTTCAACAAGATGATTATTTGCTTGTGGAAGGAACTTTACTAAGATCTCACCGACAATTCCGACTCTTGGAATAACTTTATCTTCATAGATCGGAATATTATCAAAGTCGCGGATCATATCCTTAATAATGTGGTTAAAACGTGTCATGCTAGGAGTACGCTTTAAGTCATTGTTGCAGATACGTTTCCATTTTTCATGCATTGCATTGACAGAACCAGGAACCTTCTCATATGGGCGCATACGATATACGGTGCGCATGAAGATATCGCCATATACGATAGCCTGTACAGCACGGATGGCGAGAGCAGGAGTGTAGGTCATACCCGGATTTGCCTCAAGCTTACTTAAATTAAGTGAGACAACAGGAATCTGAGCCATTCCAGCCTTTTCTAGTGCACGGCGGATAAAGCCGACATAATTACTTGCACGGCAGCCGCCTCCAGTCTGCGTCATAAAGATAGCAACATGGTTAAGATCATAGCGGCCTGATAACAGAGCATCCATGATCTGGCCGACAACAATCAGTGACGGATAGCAGGCATCATTATTTACATATTTCAAACCAACATCGACAGCTGTGCGGCTTTCCTTCATGATCTCAACATTATAACCGGAGCTTCTGAGTGCAGTTTCAAGCAGATCAAAGTGGATCGGACTCATCTGCGGACAAAGAATGGTGTAGTTTTTCTTCATTTCCTTTGTGAAGAGAACACGGTTATAGGCAGAAGAAACAACATGGCGCTCAATATGCTTTTGCTCGCGGACGCGGATTGCAGAAAGCAGGGAGCGGATACGTATACGCGCTGCACCAAGGTTATTTACTTCATCAATTTTAAGGACAGTATAGATCTTTCCTGAGCCGGTCAAAATATCATTGACCTGATCTGTTGTTACGGCATCAAGACCGCAGCCAAAGGAATTTAGCTGGATCAGATCAAGATTTTCCTGTGTGCGCACAAACTGTGCAGCTGCATAAAGTCGGGAGTGATACATCCACTGGTTTAATACAATCAGACGACCATCCATCTTTGCCAGATGAGAGATGGAATCCTCTGTTAATACTGCAATACCATAGGAGGTGATCAATTCTGGAATACCATGGTTGATCTCA
This sequence comes from Firmicutes bacterium AF25-13AC, assembly GCA_003478935.1. Taxonomy (GTDB): domain Bacteria; phylum Bacillota; class Clostridia; order Lachnospirales; family Lachnospiraceae; genus Anthropogastromicrobium; species Anthropogastromicrobium aceti. The sequence goes on along the minus strand of QUFP01000028.1, from coordinate 54,028 downwards.
GGATCGACATGATAAGGACGACCAGCAAGAACAATACCGCGTTTTCCTGTCTTCTTTAAATATTCAAGAGTCTCCTCACCCTTTTTCTGGATATCTTCACGGCATTTTTGCATCTCAAGCCAGCCGGCGTGAGCGGCTTCACGAATTTCGTCCTCTGGAATGCCAAGCTTTCCAAACTCCTCAACGAGACGCTTTGTCATGATCTCCTCGTTTGTAAGAGCTAAAAATGGATTCATAAAGGTAACGTCAGGACTGCGAAGCTCCTCAACATTGTTTTTGATGTTTTCTGCATATGAAGTAACGATTGGGCAGTTGTAGTGGTTCTGCGCATCATCAAACTCTACGCGCTCATATGGAATACAAGGGTAGAAGATAAAGTGTACATTGTTGCGAAGCAGCCATGTAACATGACCATGAGCAAGCTTTGCAGGATAACACTCAGATTCACTTGGGATAGACTCAATACCCATCTCATAGATGGAACGGTTGGAATCAGGAGAGAGTACAACGCGGTAGCCAAGCTTCTTAAAGAAAACTGCCCACAGCGGGAAATTCTCATACATGTTTAATACACGCGCAATTCCAACAGTTCCACGTTTTGCATCCTTTTCTTCAAGCGGCTCATAATCAAAAATACGATGATACTTGTAATCAAAAAGGTTTGGAATATTTTCCTTATTCTTCTCCTTGCCAAGACCACGCTCACAGCGGTTTCCAAATATGTAATGACTGCCGTTGCTGAAACGGTTGATTGTCAGAAGACAGTGGTTAGTACAGCCCTGGCAGCGTGTCAGACGTGTTGTATATTTTAAAGACAAAATGTCATTCATTGACAGCATGCTTGTCTTTGGTTCCTTATGTGACTGATAATATTCTCTTGCAACAAGAGCAGCACCAAAGGCACCCATGATTCCAGCAATGTCTGGACGGACAGCTTCACAGCCAGCAATCTTTTCAAAGCTTCTAAGAACAGCATCATTATAGAAGGTACCGCCCTGCACAACAACATGCTTTCCAAGATCAGAAGCATCATTGATTTTTATAACTTTAAATAACGCATTTTTGATAACGGAGTATGCAAGACCGGCTGAGATATCGGCAACAGTAGCACCTTCCTTTTGTGCCTGCTTTACGTTTGAATTCATAAATACTGTACAGCGAGTTCCAAGGTCGGTAGGATTTTTAGCAAAAAGCGCAGCCTTTGCAAAATCGACAACTGTATAATTTAAGGATTTTGCAAAAGTCTCGATGAATGAGCCGCAGCCAGAGGAACATGCTTCATTTAACTGAACGCTGTCGACGGTATGATTTTTGATCTTAATGCACTTCATGTCCTGACCGCCGATATCAAGGATACAGTCAACATCAGGCTGGAAGAAGGATGCCGCATAGTAGTGAGCAACAGTCTCAACCTCACCCATATCAAGCTGAAGTGCTGCCTTAATAAGTGCTTCACCGTAGCCAGTGGAACATCCGTAGGCAATTGTAACGTCATCAGGCATCTGCTCATAAATTTCACGGATTGCGCGAACAGTTGTTGAGAGCGGGCTTCCATTATTATTACTGTAGAAGGAATATAAAAGAGATCCATCCTCAGCGACAAGAGCAACCTTTGTAGTTGTGGAGCCGGCATCAACACCGAAGAAGCATTTGCCGTGGTACTCGCGAAGATTTCCCTTCTTTACAGTGTGCTGTTTATGACGTGCTGTGAAATCTTCATATTCTTTTTCAGAAGCAAACAAAGGATCCATACGCTTGATCTCAAAATTCATCTTGATGCCTTTTGTAAGGCGGTCAATCATCTGAGTAATCGGCGTAACTGTAGTGCCCACTTTTACATTCATCGCAGCACCAATCGCTGCAAATAAATGAGAGTGCTCTGGAGCAATAATATGTTCATCTGTAAGATGAAGTGTGCGGATAAAAGCTTCTTTTAACTGATCCAGAAAGTGGAGCGGACCACCAAGGAAAGCAACATTACCGCGGATTGGTTTACCACAGGCAAGACCTGAAATAGTCTGATTAACAACAGCCTGAAAGATAGAGGCAGCCAAATCTTCCTTGGCAGCACCTTCATTGATCAGAGGCTGAATATCTGTCTTTGCGAATACGCCGCAGCGTGCCGCGATAGGATAAATTTCATGGTAATTTTTTGCAAGCTCATTTAAGCCAGATGCATCTGTCTGCAAAAGAGAAGCCATCTGGTCAATAAAAGAACCGGTACCTCCAGCGCAGATACCGTTCATACGCTGATCGACACCGCCGGTAAAGTAGATGATTTTAGCATCCTCACCGCCAAGCTCAATCGCAACATCTGTCTGAGGCGCGTAGTCTTTTAAACTGGTGGCAACAGCAACAACCTCCTGTACAAATGGAATGTCAAGATGCTTTGCGAGTGTCAGACCACCGGAACCGGTGATGGAGGAAGCCAGATCCATTGGACCTAATTTGTCATATGCTTTTGTTAAAAGTTCGGCAAGTGTTTCCTGAATATTTGCAAAATGGCGCTGATAATCGGAAAATAAAAGCTTGCCTTCGCTGTCGAGGATTGCAACCTTGACAGTCGTAGAACCGATATCAATGCCTAGACGATTATATGTTTTATTTGATGTACCCATTAAAAACCTCCTTCTTAATGAAATGATACATTTATCAAAATAAATATGGAAATGAATGACATGTAAACTGTGGCAATAAAATCCAAAATACAGATGAATTATAGCGGTTTTTGAAAAAAAATGCAAGGTACTAATAAAAATGTAAGAATGAATTTATATTTCAGACGCGTAGTAACGTGGTTTTATGAGGGATACAAACTAATTTAAGAATGCTCTCTAAAAAAGTTTGACAAACAAACGTGTGAAAACTATAATAGAGGTATGTGTGAAAAAGAGAATAAAAAAAGATAAAGATGATCCGGTCGGGGGGAAGCCGGGCGAGAAAGGATTATCTATGAAATTTCTGAACAAGCTTGAGCGTAAATTTGGTCGGTATGCCGTTCCAAATCTGATGCTCTACATCATTATTCTGAATGCGGCAGGGCTTTTGATCACCATCATGTATCCGCAGGCACAGTACTATCTGTGTTGGTCCACAAGTGCCATTCTTCATGGACAGATCTGGCGAATTGTTTCATTTATTCTTGTGCCATACACGACAAGCCCTGTTAATTTTTTGATTTTTGCATTTTTGTATTATTCGATTTCCCAGACGCTTGAGCGTGTATGGGGATCTTTCCGCATGGATATGTACATCATTACTGGTCTGCTTGGAACAATTGTGGCAGCGTTTCTGGTGTACTTTGTGTTTGGTGTGGAGATGGGTATGCAGGTCAGCATCTCTTACCTTAGCAACTCATTATTTTTAGCGCTGGCAGCTACTTTCCCGGATGTGCAGTTTTTGCTGTTTTTCATTATTCCGGTCAAGGCAAAGTGGATGGCGCTTTTGAGTGCAGTAATGTACCTCTATGATCTGATGCAGGTTGTAAACGGATTAGGCTGGATGCCGTATGGTTTTGCAATGCTGATCATGATTGTATTTTCACTTATAAATTTTATACTTTATTTCCTCGGCACGAGAGATCTTCAGCGGATCAACCCCAAAGAGGTACATCGAAGAAGAGATTTTCAAAAGAAGATGGGGGAGAGGGAACAAAGCGGCAGGCCACTGCATAAGTGCACCGTCTGCGGAAGAACAGATAAGGATTTTCCAGATCTGGAGTTTCGTTATTGTTCAAAGTGTGACGGCGCTTACGAGTATTGCAGCGAGCATCTTTATACGCATAAGCACATTGTTGCACATTCGTATGATAAGCAGTAATATGACAGGCAGTAATTGGCAGCGTTTGTAAACGTGCAAAAAAATCGAATGGAGAAGAAAAAAAGAGTATGAAGAGAACAAAAATTGTTTGTACTATGGGTCCGAAAACAGAGAATGTTGAGCTTTTGAAGGAAATGATCAAAAGCGGCATGAATGTTGCCCGTTTCAACTTTTCTCATGGAAGTCATGAGGAGCATGCAGGACGTATGGCACTTGTTGAGGAAGCAAGAAAGGCTGTGAATATTCCTGTTGCCACTATGCTTGATACGAAGGGACCAGAAATTCGTACTGGAAGCGTACCAGGGGATAAGAAGGTTACACTTGTAGAAGGACAGGATTTTGATCTTACAATTGATCAGAGCGTAGAGACAACACAAAAAAGCGCATCTATTACCTATGAAGGTCTTGTTGCAGATGCTGAAATTGGCTGCCGTATTTTGATTGATGATGGTTTGATCGAGTTAAAGGTTATTTCTAAGGAAGAAAATGTTCTGCACTGTACAGTTGTAAACGGCGGTGAGTTAGGCTCTAAGAAGGGTGTAAACGTACCGAATGTAAAGATCAATCTGCCAGGAATTACTGAGAAGGATAAGAAGGATATCTTATTTGGTATTGATCAGGGCTTTGATTTTGTTGCAGCATCATTCGTAAGAAATGCAGCTTGTATCGAGGAAATCCGCGATATTTTAAATATTCATGGAAGCAGAATGCGCATCATTGCAAAGATTGAGAGCGCAGAGGGTATTGAAAATATTGATGAGATTTTGCAGGCAGCAGACGGCATCATGGTTGCAAGAGGTGATCTTGGTGTTGAAATTCCGGCAGAATTAGTTCCTCATATCCAAAAGACAATCATCGATAAGTGTAATGAGGTACAAAAGCCAGTTATCACAGCTACTCAGATGCTTGATTCTATGATACGTAATCCACGCCCTACAAGAGCAGAGGTTACTGACGTTGCAAATGCAATCTATGATGGAACAGATGCTGTTATGCTTTCAGGTGAGACAGCAGCAGGACGTTATCCGCTTGAGGCAGTTCGCATGATGACAAAGATTGCAGAGTCATCTGAGCCATATCTTGATTATCGTACTTATAACCGCAGAGATGTAAAGCGTTCTGATCATGTGATTTCAAACGCACTCAGCAGTGCAACAGTACGTACAGCAGAGATTCTTAATGCAAAGGCAATCATTGTGCCAACGATGCATGGATTTACTGCAAATCTGTTGTCTAACTGGAGACCAAAATGCCGTATCATTGGTATGTCTCCAAATTGGGATGTTTTACGTAAAATGCAGTTGAATTGGGGCGTAACACCGGTTAAGGCTATGAGGGAGACTGATACCGATGAGCTGATTGAGCATTCCGTGAATACTGTAAAGGAAATGGGCTATATTGAGTCCGGAGATACCGTTATTGTTACAGTTGGCGTAAAGCATAAGAATCAGCCAAGCTACGCAATCGGCGAGACAAACAATATGAGAGTAATCGTAGTCAATTGATTTAACAGTTCATTCGGGTGCGATTGTTCTGAACAATGGCGCGGATGAACTGTAACGATAGGATAAAGAAGTACACAGCGAGGAGAGACACATTATGGAAAAAAAACCGTTCGTAACATTAGAGCAAGTAAAAGAGATGGCTACATCATATCCGACTCCATTTCATCTGTACGATGAAAAAGGAATCCGCGAGAATGCCAGAAAGCTAAAGGCTGCATTTGCATGGAATCCAAACTTCCATGAATATTTTGCTGTAAAGGCAACGCCAAACCCGTACATCATGGATATCTTAAAGTCAGAGGGAATCGGCGCAGACTGTTCATCTTATACAGAGCTTTTGATGTCAGATGCTGTTGGTCTTAAGGGTCATGATATCATGTTTTCTTCTAACGTAACACCGGCAGAGGATTTTAAAAAGGCTGCTGAGCTTGGTGCAATCATTAACTTTGATGATGTGTCTCTTATTGATTTCTATGAGGAGATTGGCGCACCATTTTTAGAGACAATGTGCTGTCGTTATAATCCGGGCGGAAACTTTACGCTGCATAATGAGATTATGGATACGCCTAAGGATGCAAAGTATGGCATGACAAAGGAGCAGATGAAGGAGGCTTTTACAAAGTTAAAGGCACATGGCGTTAAGCACTTTGGAATCCACGCATTTTTAGCATCAAATACAGTAGCACTTGGCTACTATCCGAAGCTGGCAAGAATTTTATTTGAGCTGGCTGTAGAGCTGTCGAAAGAGGTTGGTGTTCATATCGCATTTGTAAATCTTTCAGGTGGTGTCGGTATTGCATATCGCCCAGATCAGGAACCAAATGATATCATGGCAATCGGTGCAGCCGTAAAAGAGGCATATGATGAGGTTCTTGTTCCGGCAGGAATGGATGATGTTGCTATTTTCACAGAACTTGGCCGTTTCATGCTTGCACCATATGGCTGTCTTGTAGCAAAGGTGCTTCATGAAAAGCATATCTGGAAGGATTATGTCGGACTTGATGCGTGTGCAGCAAATCTTATGCGTCCGGCAATGTATGGTGCTTATCATCATATCACTGTACTTGGCAAAGAGAACGAGCCGTGTGATCATATGTATGATGTGACAGGCGGTTTATGTGAGAACAACGATAAGTTGCAATCGACCGTATGCTGCCAAAGATCGACATCGGAGATTATGTTGTAATTCATGATACAGGTGCGCATGGATTTTCAATGGGCTATAATTATAACGGCAAATTAAGAAGTGCAGAGCTTTTACTTAAAGAAGATGGCACTGTAAAGCAGATTCGCCGTGCAGAGACACCGCAGGACTACTTTGCAACGCTTGATTATCCGGGCTTGAAGGACGAAAAATAAAAACAAAAATTAAAGCCTCGGCTGGTTACACGGGTGCTCATAAGAAAGTAATTCCAGAAATTACGATTATGGTATCTGTCAGACGGGGTTGGTAAACGAGATAACGGGTATTCGGTGAAAGCCGAGTACCCGTTATTTTTTGCCTGTGCGTGGAAGCAATAGATTTATTCACATTTTTCGTGTATAATTAACTCATATCTTTTCTATCCTTTCCATTCCGAGATTTTTTCAAAAAATCTCAAAAAATTTTGGAAACATTGGAACAATTCAGCCTTTCTCATGCCATATATAGTAGAGGGCTGAATACAAACGCGATTGGAGGTGACGCTGATGGACAAGCAGACAGGCCCAAAAGGTTTTCTTGTGGTGCTGCCCAGTGAGATCATCGAGATACCGCAGGACAGCGACAAATCATGGCTGACGCTGTTTTACAGCTTGCCGCGAAAGCTTGCGGAGAAATGGAAGCCAGCGTATGAGCTGCCCCGCTGCCCGTATGAGGTCTTGCGGACGGACAAATATGACCACATCGTATGTGATGATATGTTCAAGCTGCTTGTGTGGGACTGCTACGCATGGCAGTTCTTCCAAGTCAAAGACCGCAAGGGCAACTACCGTGACATTCCCGGAAACTGGAATCAGTACGCAGGATATTTCCCCTTGTGGCGGCTGTCGTACAGCATCATCCCCTACATCCGCATGAAATTTGAGCAGAACGGGCTTGGCTTCCAAAACCTTTACAACATCCTGCAGGGTGTGGAAGTGCCGTGGCTGACCTATCAACAGTTCAGCAATCTGATCGGCAATGTCACCGACATGGTGATTGCGGAACAGAGCTGGCAGCCGATGATCGACGCGATCTGGGAGAACCGCACCGTGGAGGACTATGAAACCACCAGCAGCACCGTCAAGACGGATTTTATGCGGAAGTGGCATCATAACCGCTCCGGCAAGCCGATTTCTCTGGATGAAATGATGGAGAACGAGGACGGCGATATTTTTGAGGTCGCTGATCCTCGCGGCGAATTTGAGCAGAAGGTTATCTCTGAAATGCAGATTGCCACCTTTGCCGAGCAGAGCATCAGAAGTATTTGGACAAGTAAACAGACGCAGAAGCGGCAGCAGTTACCGAAATGGTAGCTGCTGCTTTTTCATGCGGGAAAGGAGATTTTATGAGCAAAGAACCGTTTGAAGCCATGCCCGATGTGATGGACGCAAAACAGCTTGCCGAGCGTTGCAGATTTCCAAAGCGGGCGCATACAACCTTTTGAACAGCCCGGATTTCCCGACTTTGCGGATCGGTGGGCGCAAATTGGTGATGAAAAATGAGCTTGTGGAATGGCTGAAAAGCCACACAAATCGAAAAGCATGAAAACACGGTCAAGAGCCGGAAAAATTCGTGAAAAGCAGGAGGTTTTATGAGAACAGGACTTACCAAGAGAGAAAAGACCACAGGCATCTATTTTGACGAGTATGGCAGTAAGATCGAGGTGCAGACCCACAACACCAATCTAAAAAAGCGGCTGACCGCATTTGCGAAAGAATATCCGCAATGCTGCCGCCAGATTGACGATGATGAGCAAGGCGGGCTGACCTTTGAAATTGAAAAAAGCAGATTGAGTTTCCGTCTGACTGCACCGTACAGCGAGGAACGAAAACAGGCGGTGAGTGAGTGGGCGAAAAAGAACGGAATTAAAGGTTAATGTCGAAATGTTCAAAAATTTTTGCTATAATTTTCTTGAATAGTGTAACCTCACAACCCTAAACGGTGCTTATTAGGGTGAAGGCCTTTCAATACGAAAAGAAAGGAGATGAAAGCCTTGGACGATAACAGAATCGTTGAACTATATTTGCTGCGTGATGAAACAGCAATCAAGCAAACCACAGAAAAATACGGCAGTCGCTTGCGCTCGTTGGCGTATGGAATTGTCAAAGACCAGCAGACAGCCGAAGAATGTGAAAACGATACTTATATGAAAGCATGGAACACCATTCCACCCCATGAGCCGAGAAGCTATTTGTATGTGTTTCTTGCTCGGATCACCCGTCACATTTCTTTGAACTGCTGCCGTGACCGCAGCCGATTGAAACGCAACGCATTTATATGTGAGCTCAGCGCAGAGATGGAGCAGTGTATTCCTGCCCCCGATGATGTTGAGTGCCGCATAGATGATATGGCGTTGAGCGATGCAATCAACGGATTTCTCAGTAAACTGGATGAGGAAAAAAGGAATATTTTTGTTCGCCGGTATTGGTATCTGGATTCCGTGGTTGCCATTTCCAAACGCTTTGCTTTATCTGAAAGCAAAGTGAAAACTACGCTCTTTCGTTGTCGTACCGGGCTTCGGGAGCATCTTGAAAAGGAGGGTTGCGCTTTATGAGAGGAAATGAATTTTTAGATAAGATGGAACTTATTGATCCTGCCTATGTTGAAGCGGCAGACGCTACGCCGAAAAAGAAAAAAAGTGTTTGGGTTAAATGGGGAGCCGTTGCTGCCTGTTTTGCGTTGATGATTTTTGCAGGGACAAGGATTTTGCCACAAGATGAGCCGGGACTAAACTCTGATCTGCCTATGCTATCAATTTCTGAAAACACAGCAGCAATGGGATATGAGGGATATATGGCTTATGATATTTCAGAACTTATAAATGCCAATCCTTGGGATGAAGATTCTGAGATATCCACACTGCCTGTTTATCAAAATTCTTTAACCTATGACGCAAACTTTATTGCATCGGGGGCGGATTTTGATAAGATGCAGAAGTTTATATTGGATGTTGCCGGGAGATTGGGACTTGATACAAATAACTTGACTATCACCGACAATGCCCCAGACGAAGAATCTCAACAGAAGATAATTGAAAAGTTCCAAAGTGTAGGAGAGGCTGTTCCAGATGGATACTTTGACCCAACAAAATTGATTATTGAAGCAGATGGAATAAAAATCGAAGTTGATCAATCTATGACAGCAAAAGTATCTTTCGATCCCGCAGTACAGCTTCCCGAAGAATATAACTTTACGCACTTTGCATCCTATGATGATAAGATTGCTGTAGCTGAATATTTGAAAATCAAATACGAAGACTTTATCGGCATTGGTAACCCACAAGCGAATATATATGGCGGCGACTATAACATTTACAATCAACAGATGTATTCCATCGAGTTTTTTAATGCAAACGGAAGCGAAATCGAGCAACTTATCAATTACAATTTCAATCGAGTGACTTTCGGTTGCAATGATGAAGGCAAGCTGTTTATAGCAAGAGTATATCAGCCCGATTTGTCTGTCAAAATTGGAGATTATCCAATTATTAACTCGGAACAGGCAAAAGAGTTGTTGTTAAATGGTAATTACATTACTACAGTTCCCTATGAAATTTCTGAAGAAAAGTTTATCAAAAAAGTGGAACTTATTTACCGTACAGGTGAACATGAAGAATGTTTTATGCCTTACTACCGTTTCTTTGTAGAACTGCCAGAAGATGAGCGAGAGAACGGACTGAAAACCTACGGAGCATATTATGTTCCTGCCGTGGAAAGTTCCTATATTTCCAATATGCCAGTATGGGACGGAAGTTTCAACAAGTAAACGAAACCGAAGAAATCCCTTTGGAACAAAGGGCGCACTTCTATACAGGGTCAAGCCCTGTATGTGCGCTCTGCGAGGCTGACAGCCCGGACGATTGAAGTCCGGGCTGTTTTGCGTTACTTCGTTCCGAACAAGGGGCTGCACCCCTTGCGCCGCTTTGCGGCTATCCCTGCGGACTTTGCGATTGGCGCAATTTGCTGACGCAAACAGCACCACTCACAAAGTTTTGAATATGTACCCATGACCGTTTACCGATTTTCGGTAGGCGGTCTTTTTATATCCCCACATCAAAATCAATGAGGTCATGCACTATGGCAAAACAGAAAACCATCCCCCAACTGGAAGCCGAGAAAGCAGAAAATGAACGCAAAATCGCTCAGCTCCAACACAAAAAGCAGCAGCTTGAAAACCGTATCACCTACTATGAAAAAGGAGAACGGCGCAAGCGGGCGCACCACCTTATCACCCGTGGCGCAGCCATTGAAAGTGTCGCACCGCTGACAAAGGTTTTGACCGAAACCGAGTTTTACGCCTTTGCTGAAAAAGCTCTTGCCGTCCCGGAGATCAAAGGCTTGCTTATGGAAGCGGTCAACGAACACAACCGGGCAGAACAGAAAGAGAGGTATTGAGTATCGCACTATATCATTTCCATGTGACGCAAATCAAGCGCAGCGCAGGACAATCCGCCATTGCGTCTGCCGCCTATCGTTCCGGCGAAAAGCTGCACAGCGAATACTACGGCGAGGACAGCGATTACACAAAAAAAGGTGGCGTGATCTGTTCGGAAATCCTGCTGCCGCCCCATGCCCCACCCTCTTTCTCTGACAGAGAAACCTTATGGAACGAGGTGGAGAAAGCAGAACGAGGAAAGAAGGCGCAGCTTGCGTACAGCTTTGACATTGCTTTGCAGAACGAGTTTTCCACGCAGGAGAACATCGAACTTGCAAGGCAATTTTTGTTGGAGCAGTTTGTGAGCCGTGGCATGGTGGTGGACTTTGCCGTTCACTCTCCCGACAAGGAGGACGGCGGTATCTCCAATCCTCACTTTCATGTGATGTGTCCTATCCGTCCTCTTGATGAACACGGCAGATGGGGCAACAAACAACGGCGGGAATATCTGCTGGACGAACATGGTGAGCGCATCCGGGATGGAGCAGGAAACTATGTATTCAACGCTGTGCCGACCACCGATTGGGACAGTCCCGACACCTTGGAGCATTGGCGGCAAGCGTGGGCTGATCTGTGCAATCAGAAGTTTGCGGAAAAGGAATTGGACTGCCGGATCGACCACCGCAGCTATGAGCGACAGGGCATCGACCAACTCCCCACTATCCATGAGGGCGTGACCGTCCGGGCAATGGAAGCAAAGGGCATCCGTACCAACAAGGGCGATCTCAACCGATGGATCAAGGCGACCAACGATCTGATCCGTAATCTGAAAAAGAAAATATCGGCAATACTCGACTGGCTAAAAGAAGCGCATGAGGAATTGAGCAAGCCGCAAGCCTCCAATCTGGCGCAGCTACTCAGCGAGTATTACACCAACCGCAACGCAGGAGCTTGGAGCCAGAAAGCGAAAATCGGCAATCTCAAAGAGTTCAATGAGATCGTCAATTATCTCATGCAGAATAAGCTGACAACGCCGGAAGAATTACAGGAGCGTGTGTTTGCGCTGAGTGACCGCATCGACACTTTGAAAAACTCCATGCGTGGCAAATCTGACCGCATGAAAGAACTGGACGAGCTTCTCCGCATGGTGCAGTTTTACACCGAGGGTAAGCCCATTTCCGACAAATTGGCGACCATCAAATGGAAAGGCAAGCGGGAGCAGGTCATCCATGAGCAGGAACGACAGAACGCCGTTACACGGCAGAAAAAGCAGGAAATCGAACACTAATCTTTACACATTTTTAAGAGGCACTTATGAGCAAGAAGAAACCATTTGAGTATGAAATCGACCCTGACCTTTTGGCAGAGATCGAGGAATGGAAGCAGCAGGAGCATGACGATCCGGAGGGATATTACTTCTCCAATCCTGACCCGTATCTGAAACCCGCACCGCTGCTGCCCGACAACCCCAGACACAATTTCTGGTTTGATGAGGACGGACACATCCGTGTGAAAAATCCATCTGCTTTCTGGCTGCCGGAGTTCACTTTGCAGAAAGAGATTGGCGGCACAATCTACTCCGTCACAGGCACTTATGACGGAACGGAAACGCTGGATAAGAAGATGGAGCGCATTATGGCTGAAAAGTTTACAGAAAAGTTGGAGGATAGCGAATGACAAATTCACAGAATCTTGGTACAATAGAAGCAACCAATCCTGTACTGGCAGTTGCCCCTTTGAAGGAGGAAACAGAAATGTTACGGGCAATTGATAAAATCACCGCACTCTACTGCCGTCTATCCGTGGAAGATATGAAAGAGGATAAAAAGGGCGGCAAAGAAGATGAGTCAAATTCCATTCAGAATCAAAAAATGATCCTGCTCCAGTACGCTAAAGAAAATCGCTTTCCTAACCCGATCTTTTTCGTGGACGATGGGTACAGCGGCACGAACTATGACCGCCCCGGCTTCCAAGCCATGCTTGCGGAAATCGAAGCAGGACGAGTGGCAGTCTGTATCACCAAAGACCTATCCAGACTGGGACGAAATTCCTCGCTGACCGGGCTTTATATCAACTTCACTTTCCCGAAGTACAATGTGCGGTATATTGCCATCAACGACCACTTTGACACCATCGACCCCAACAGCACAGACAGCGATATTGCCGGTATCAAAAACTGGTTTAACGAATTTTTCGCCAAAGATACAAGCCGCAAAATCCGGGCTGTGCAAAAGGCAAAGGGTGAGCGTGGCGTACCGCTGACTACCAATGTTCCGTTCGGGTATCTCAAAGCCCCAGAGGACAAGACCAAGTGGATCGTGGACGAAGCTGCGGCTGTGGTAGTCAAGCGAATCTTCAAGCTGTGTATGGAAGGACGGGGACCGATGCAGATCGCAAAGCTCTTGCAGGAGGAAAAGGTGCTTAACCCCACCGCTTACAAGCGCAGGGCGGGCATCAAAACCCCAAGCCCCGAAACCGATGATCCCTACCATTGGAATACCAACACCGTTGTTCACATTCTGGAACGGCGGGAGTACACAGGCTGTACGGTCAACTTCAAGACCTACACCAATTCCATTTGGGACAAGAAGCAGCGGGAAACGCCCCTTGACAAACAGGCGATTTTCTACAACACCCATCCGGCGATCATCGAGCAGGAAGTCTTTGACAAGGTGCAGGAGATCCGTCAGCAGCGTCACCGTAGAACAAAAACAGGCAAAAGCAGCCTGTTCTCCGGCATGGTTTACTGTGCCGACTGCGGAGCGAAAATGCGGTACTGCACTACCAATTACTTTGAGAAGCGGCAGGATCACTTTGTATGCGCCAACTACCGAAGCAATACAGGAAGCTGTTCGGCACACTTCATCCGAGCCGTTGTTCTGGAAGATTTGGTCTGGATGCACATGAAAGCGGTCATCTTCTATGTGATACGGTATGAGAAGCACTTCCGGGCAGTTATGGAACACAAGCTCCTGCTGTCCAGTGAAGAAAAAATCTGCGCAAGCATCAAGCGTCTGGAACAGGCGCAGCGGCGCATGGGAGAACTTGACCGCCTGTTTATCCGCATTTATGAGGACAATGTGGCAGGACGCATCAACGATGAACGGTTTTCCATGATGAGCAGAAGCTATGAAACCGAACAGGAGCAGCTTAAAGTGGAAATCCAGACCTTGCAGCAGGATATTAAAGTACAGGAACGACAGATTGAAAATTTGGAGCAGTTTATCCAGAGGGTACACAAATACAAGGATTTGGACGAGCTTACACCCTATGCTCTGCGGGAACTTGTCAAGGGAGTTTATATCGAAGCCCCCGACAAGAGCAGCGGCAAACGGCGGCAGAACATCCGCATTTCCTATGACCTTGTGGGCTTTATCCCACTGAATGAACTGATGAAAGAGGAAACGGCATGACCGAAGCCATGCCGTTCCTGCAAAAAACAATATTACTTTCTTACGCCCCCCGCCCATTTGCAGCCGGGGTTTTTATTTGTCGAAAATTGCGTTAAATTTCCACTTCACAAAACATGTGTTTTGGTGTATTATAAAGAGGAATCGAAAAATATCTTGTTGACAAAAGTGTCGAACTGGTGTATTATATAGTATAGATACGAACATGCGTTCATAAAAACGTACAGACTATTCTGTACAGAAAGAGGTAAGATTTGGATAAGAATAATCAGGAAAAGCTTAAGGCATTGGACGTTGCGTTAACTCAGATTGAGAAGGCTTACGGCAAGGGTGCCGTTATGAAGCTGGGCGATTCTGGTGCAAATATGAATATTGAGGTTGTACCGACAGGTTCCCTTAGTCTTGATATTGCACTTGGACTTGGTGGACTGCCGAAAGGTCGTATTATTGAGATTTACGGACCAGAATCAAGTGGTAAGACAACTGTTGCTCTTCATGCAGTTGCAGAGGTTCAGAAAAGAGGCGGCATTGCAGGCTTTATTGATGCTGAGCATGCACTTGATCCTGTTTATGCAAGAAATATTGGTGTTGATATTGATAATCTTTACATATCTCAGCCGGATAATGGAGAGCAGGCACTTGAAATCACTGAGACGATGGTTCGCTCAGGTGCTATTGATATTGTGATTGTCGATTCTGTTGCAGCGCTTGTTCCAAAGGCAGAGATTGATGGCGATATGGGTGATTCCCATGTGGGTCTTCAGGCAAGACTTATGTCACAGGCACTTCGTAAGCTGACAGCAGCAATCAGCCGTTCCAATTGTATCGTAATTTTCATCAATCAGCTGCGTGAGAAGGTTGGCGTTATGTTTGGAAATCCAGAGACGACTACTGGTGGACGTGCACTTAAGTTCTATTCATCTGTTCGTCTTGATGTGCGCCGTGTAGAGTCCTTGAAGCTGGCAGGTGAGGTAATCGGAAACCATACAAGAATTAAGGTAGTAAAGAATAAGATTGCTCCGCCATTTAAAGAAGCAGAGTTTGATATCATGTTTGGAAAGGGTATTTCCAAGGAAGGCGATGTGCTTGATCTTGCAGTGAATTTAAATATCATTGTCAAGGCAGGTGCATGGTTCTCTTATAATGATGCAAAGATTGGCCAGGGACGTGAGAATGCGAAGATTTATTTGTCACAGCATCCTGATATCATGGCTGAGGTTGAGAATAAGGTACGTGCACACTATAACCTTCCGCTTAAGGATGCAGAGCCGACAGCACTAGCAGAGTCAGGGGATGATGCAGAGTGAAGCAGTGGGAGACAAGCGAGCTGTATCGCGAGGTAAAGAGCGTCCGTCTGAGGACGGTTCTTTGCCTTTTCAGAAAGATTCAGAAGGTTTTAACACCGAGGCAAGAAGACGCTGCCTACATCTTCTCGAGTACAGTCCACGAACCATTTATCAGCTGAAAAAACGCCTAATGGACGATGGCTTTTCGGCAGAAGAGGCAGATGATGCTATTCGTTACGCCGAAAGCTTTGGCTATGTGGATGATGGAAATTATGCTATGGAATATGTTCGGACTGGCTGTCAGAAAAAGAGCAGGCGTCAGCTTTATATGCAGCTTTCAAGCCGCGGTGTGGATAAGGAATCGATTGAAGATGCACTTGAGGCCTATGCAGATGAGCAGGAAAATACGGTGCGCCGTCTGGCACGAAAGCGTCTTATGCAAAAGCCGCCTCGCACAGAAGAAGATTTTTTAAAGGCAGTAAAAAGTCTTGTATCAAAGGGATTTCCGTACGAAATGGCAAAACGTGCTGTGTGGGAGCTGCGTGATGAGTATGGTTCTACAAATAAATAGGCAAAGAAAGGCTGGATGTATGTTGGATTCCACAAAACGTCTTGACTTTTATAAATGAATCGTATAAAATTATACTGTTGCCTGTTTATATATGAAATATAAACCGTACAATGAAAATTTCATAAAGGAGGTGCTCCTGTGGTTCCTATTATTATTACAGCAGCGGTTACTGCAGTGATTGTTGCTGTTATCGTCTGGTTCGTCGCAACCGGCATCCAGCAGTCCAAGTACAAAGCGACCGTTGGAAGTGCGGAGGAGAGATCCAGAGCAATAATAGACGATGCTCTTAAGACCGCAGAAAGCAAAAAACGCGAGGTGCTTCTTGAGGCGAAGGAAGAAAACCTGAAAGCTCAAAATGAACTCGAAAAAGAGATCAAAGAACGCCGAAGCGAATTGTCCAGAATGGAAAAGCGTGCTGTCAATAAAGAAGAGGCGCTTGACAGAAAGACAAGTATTTTAGAAAAGCGGGAAGCGAGCCTGAATGCAAAGGAAGAAAGCCTGAACAGAAAACATGCAAAGGCTGACGAACTTACGGCACAGATTTCTCAGGAACTGGAACGTGTTTCAGGTATGACCTCCGAACAAGCAAAAGAGTTTTTATTCAAGAGCGTGGAAAACGAAGTAAAACTTGACACTGCAAAGATGATTAAGGAGATGGAGGCAAAGGCAAAGGATGAGGCATCCGCGAAGGCAAGGGAATATGTAGTGACTGCCATTCAAAGATGTGCTGCCGATCATGTAGCAGAGACAACAATCTCAGTTGTTCAGCTGCCAAATGATGAGATGAAGGGAAGAATTATCGGACGTGAAGGAAGAAATATTCGTACCCTTGAGACGCTTACCGGAGTAGAGCTTATTATTGATGATACACCGGAAGCAGTTGTTTTGTCCTCTTTTGATCCTATGAGAAGAGAAGTGGCAAGAATCGCTTTGGAAAAGCTGATCCTTGATGGCCGTATTCATCCGGCAAGAATCGAGGAGATGGTGGAGAAGGCGCAAAAAGAAGTTGAAGTAATGATTCGTGAAGAGGGAGAGGCAGCACTGCTTGAGGTGGGTGTTCATGGCATTCATCCAGAGCTTGTAAAGCTTTTAGGACGCATGAAGTTCCGCACAAGCTACGGTCAGAATGCGTTAAAGCATTCAATCGAAGTTGCTCATCTTTCAGGACTGTTGGCCGCAGAGATGGGGTTGGACGTCCGTATGGCAAAGCGTGCCGGATTGTTACATGACATTGGAAAGGCAGTAGACCATGAGATGGAGGGCTCACATATTCAGCTGGGAGCCGAGCTGTGCCGCAAGTACAGAGAGTCCCAGATTGTGATCAATGCCGTTGAGTCCCACCATGGCGATGTAGAACCAACCTCTTTAATTGCATGCATCGTTCAGGCCGCAGATACAATTTCTGCAGCAAGACCAGGTGCAAGAAGAGAAACTCTCGAAGCGTACACGAATCGTCTGAAGCATTTGGAGGAGATTACCAATTCGTTTAAGGGAGTTGAGAAATCCTATGCAATTCAGGCGGGCCGAGAGGTTCGGATTATGGTTATTCCGGAACAAGTGTCAGATGCTGATATGGTTATTCTGGCCAGAAATGTTTCAAAGCAGATTGAAGCAGAGTTGGAGTATCCTGGACAGATCAAGGTAAGTGTGATCAGAGAGTCCAGAGTTACCGACATAGCAAAGTAATGACAAAAGGTGTTGTGAGAGCAGCACCTTTTTTCTTTTATATCATTTTCGCATATTCTCTTTTTACCCAGCATAAAATATAGTTACGTGATAAGCTTTGCTTAGGGGGAGGTGTGCGATGGATCTTAGAAGAAATTCTTTACTTTACAGCTTGCCGATTGTAATGTTTGTAGTAGGGATTTTTATTGGAACAGCAGTCAGTATTTGGCGCTCAGCGTATTTATATAAGCAAACGATCTGCTATCTTCCGGCAGTTCATCTTCAAATCAAACAGGCAGGCTTTCCTTCTGGCTTTTTGAAGTATGTTTGCCGCCTTCGCCTGCCCGTTTTTTTGATGATAGCAGTATCAGCTTTAACAAATGCTGCACCAGCTGCCTTTGCAGCAATTGCCTTTATTTCTGGTGTATCAGCAGCAGTTATAATCACATCAGCAACGATGCTTTTTGGCATCACAGGAATATTGCAGGCTCTGGCTCTTTTTCTGCCGCACTTTATCTTTTATGTTTTTGGATACTGGGCACTTTACGAGCTAGCCTATAAACGCAGCGAATTTAGATTAGGAGAGCAAATCGGGATTTTATTTCGCATAGCGCTGATATGGGCTGTAGGGATAGGAAGCGAGGTGCTGCTGGCGCCTCTTGTAGTTACAAAAATATTTGTTGCATAGCCCTGAGGCGAATGGCTTTCACGAGACGGACACTTGAAGCAGGTCTTTCAAAGTAATGTATAATAAAAAAGAACATAAAAGGAACCTGCGGAGTTTGGTCCGTCGACGAAACCATTGCGCCGAAGGGCTTTTATAGCATAACGCGTGAATTGAAAAAACTTACGCAAAAGAAGGCTTGCAAAATATAAGCAAACATGCTAAGATACAAAGTTGGAAGCGGCAACGTTTGTTTGGTTGTACGAGAGTACAGAAAGGTATGGTTACACAATGACAAAAATTGATATTATTTCAGGTTTCCTGGGAGCAGGAAAGACAACCTTAATAAAGAAACTTTTACAGGAAGCATTAAATGGCCAGAAGGTCGTTTTGATTGAGAATGAGTTTGGTGAGATCGGCATTGACGGCGGCTTTTTAAAGGACGCTGGAATCCAGATTACTGAGATGAACTCAGGCTGCATCTGCTGCTCACTTGTAGGTGATTTTGGCGCTGCTTTAAAGAAAGTAGTTGAGCAGTATCATCCAGACCGCATTATTATTGAGCCATCAGGCGTAGGCAAGCTGTCTGATGTTATCGCAGCTGTCATGAACGTTGCAGGTGAGATTGATCTTGACTTAAACAGCTTTGTAACAGTTGCAGATGCGACAAAGTGCAAGATGTATATGAAGAACTTTGGTGAGTTCTATAACAATCAGGTTGAGAGCGCAAACACCATCATCTTAAGCAGAACTCAGGGAATGAAGGAAGAAAAGTTGGCTCAGGCAGTTTCCATGATTCAGGAGAAGAATGCAAAGGCAAAGATCATTACCACTCCGTGGGACGAGCTGACAGGTGAGCAGATTCTGGCTGTTATGGAGCAGGGTCATTCACTGGCAGAGGAGCTGATGGAAGAGGCTATGAAGCTTCATGAAGAAGAGGAGCATGAGCATCATCATCACCATCATGACGACGATGATGATTGCTGCTGCCATGACCATGATCATCATCATCACGATGACGACGATGATCACGAGCATCATCACCACGATCATGATGACGACGAGTGCGATTGTCACGAGCATCACCACGATCATGATGAGCATGAGCATCATCATGACCATGACGAGCATGGCGAGGAGTGCACCTGTGGCTGCCACGATCATGATCATCATCACCATCATCATGCAGATGAGGTATTTACCAGCTGGGGCAAGGAGACTCCTAGAAAGTATACAAAGGAAGAGCTTGATGAAATTCTTGTTAAGCTGTCTGAGGAGACCGAGTTTGGTATTATCTTAAGAGCAAAGGGAATGTTGCCGGCAGCAGATGGCACATGGCTGTATTTTGACCTTGTTCCGGGTGAGTATGAGATCCGTAATGGTGCACCGGATTACACAGGAAGACTTTGTGTAATTGGTTCTAAGATGGATACCGATAAGTTAGAAAAGCTGTTTAAGCTGTAAGCGATAAAAAAGTAGAGAAACATGGCGATAGAGTTGCCAATCCTGTAATAAGGTGAGGCAGCTCTTCGTTATAAAAGCGTTAGAAAGGGAAGACAGTAACATGGCAAATGAGATACCAGTATATATGATCACCGGATTTCTTGAAGGCGGAAAGACATCATTTTTGAAATTTACGCTGCAGCAGGATTATTTTAATGATGGATCTAAGACACTTTTAATCCTTTGCGAAGAAGGAGAGACAGAGCTTGATCAGGAATTTATGGACAAGTATCATGTTGTGACAGAGACAATCGAGGAAGAGAGTGAATTAAACAGAGAGTACTTCCGTGAGGTAGGAAAGCGCCACAAGCCAGATCGTGTTATTATCGAGTATAATGGTATGTGGTCTCCAAAGAATATTACACAGCTTCCATTTCCATACTCATGGGAACTGTATCAGACTATCACTGTTCTCGATGGAAGCACCTTCCAGCTGTACTTAAATAATATCAAGTCACTTGCAATGGAACTTTTAACATACACTGATATGGTTGTTTTCAATCGCTGTACACAGGAGACGCCAATTGATACATTCAATCGTTCAATCAAGGCAGTAAACCGCCGTGCAGAGGTGATGTTTGAGACAAAGGATGGAGAGACTTTGCAGCCAGAAGATGTACTTCCTTATGACCGCGATCAGGATGTGATTCATCTTGAGGATGAGGATTACGGCATATGGTATATTGATGCACAGGATAATCCAGATGAGTATGTCGGAAAGACCATTGTGTTCAAGGCAATGGTTATGAAGAATAAAGAGTTCCCGGCAGATGTGTTCGTTCCAGGAAGAAATGCGATGACATGCTGTGCCGATGATATTCGTTTCCTTGGCTTTGTCTGCAAGTATAAGGATACAGCGAGCTTAAAGAGACGTCAGTGGGTAATGGTCACTGCAACGTTTGAGTGGGAATATTCTGATCTTTATGGCGAGAAGGGACCGGTGCTTCGTGCGACTGAGGTTGCTCAGACAAGTGCACCGAAGGAAGATCTTGTATACTTCTAAAAAGTGTTGAATTATTAAAATTAGAGTTAATTAAAGTTAATATGAAAACCCCATCAGCTTATTAGGCAAGCCGATGGGGTTTTTCAAAACAACATAACCTTTGCATGTAGCTCTATTATTTTAACTTTTCTGATCAAGCTAGTACAATTAGCGATGCTTTGTCTCACAGTAGATACAGCGATATACTTTATTTTCTTCATCTGTCAAATCAAATACGTGCGGCAGCTCCTGCTCAATGGAGGTGATGCAGCGCGGATTCTTGCAGTGAATTACATTTGTGATACGCTTTGGAAGACGAAGGATCTTCTTTTCAGAGATCACGCCATCCTTGATGATGTTAACGGTAATCTTGTGATCAATGTAGCCAAGTGCGTCAAGATCAAGCAGATCTAAGCTTCCCTCGATCTTGATGATATCCTTGCGACCCATTTTGTTGCTCTTTGCATTTTTGATGATAGCAATCTGGCAGTCCAATTCCTGAAGATTTAAATAATGGTAGATATCCATTGATTTTCCTGCCTGGATATGGTCGAGAACGACACCGTTATTAATACCACTGATGTTCAGCATAATATTCCTCCTCAAATTTCTTAGATTTTTTCAGGTGCAAGTCCGAGCAGTGTCAGAATAAGTGCCATGCGGACATATACGCCAAACTGAACCTGCTTAAAGTATGCAGCACGCGGATCATTATCTACTTCTACAGAAATTTCATTTACACGTGGAAGCGGATGAAGAACGAGCATGTCATCCTTTGCCAGATCCATCTTTTCTTTTGTCAGGATATAGCAGTCTTTCATGCGGATGTAGTCTTCCTCATTGAAGAAACGCTCCTTCTGAACACGTGTCATGTAAAGAATATCAAGCTCTGGAAGAACATCATCCAGATTTGTTACTTCTTTAAATTCAAATCCCTTTAATACCTCGTCACGGATGTAGCTTGGAACGCGAAGCTCCGGAGGGGAGATAAGGACAAATTTTACATTTTCATAGCGAACCAGAGATTCAATCAGAGAATGAACGGTACGGCCAAATTTTAAATCACCGCAAAGACCGATTGTCATGTTGTCTGTATGTCCCTTTAAGGTACGGATTGTGAAAAGATCAGTCAGCGTCTGAGTTGGATGCTGGTGTCCGCCGTCTCCAGCATTGATGACTGGGATGCCAGAAAACATGGAGGCAACCTTTGGAGCACCTTCCTTTGGATGGCGCATTGCACAGATATCGGCATAGCATGATACAACACGGATTGTATCAGCAACGCTTTCGCCCTTAGAAGCAGAACTGTTTTCGGCAGAAGAAAAGCCAATAACAGTACCCCCGAGATTAAGCATTGCTGATTCGAAGCTTAACCGGGTTCGTGTGCTTGGCTCATAGAAAAGTGTAGCAAGGCGTTTGCCGTCGCATTTGTGTGCATACTTGGTTGGATTTTCTTTAATATCATTAGCTAGATTTAAAATATTATCCAGCTCATCCATGGACAGATCCAATGGGTTTAATAAGTGTCTCATAGAGAATAACTCCTTTCCGATTGTATGACTCATTTGATTCATGGGTATTATATAACAGAAAGAAGAAAATGGGAAGAGAAAATTAAAAGTTCTTTAAAAAAAAAGGAAAAACTTGTATTTGGCAAATTGGTATGATAAAATAAGGATTGTCTGTACAATTTTGAAAGCTTGAACGCTTTACTTTACAGACATTGGCTCTAAAATTAAAATGAAGAAAGAGTAGGAATTAAAGAAAAAGAGTATGGGCGACAACGAAGAATTATCTGTTGATCAGGAGACTGTCGATCAGAAAGTGGATCAGCCAGAGATTGGTGATGAGCCGCAGCAGCAAAATTCCACAGATAACTTTGACCCGAAAAAGCACACACGTGTGCAGACGGGAGCAAATGGAGAGCTTTGCTTTCAGGGATTGACGCAGGCAGAGGTAGAAGCGCGTATTGCAGACGGACAGGTAAATGCCATTCAGGATTCAAGCAACCGCAGTGTTAAAGATATTGTGATGGGAAACACATTGACGTTTTTCAACTTTATCAATGTCGTGCTGTTGGCACTAGTTTTATCTGTTCGCTCCTACAAAAACATGCTGTTCATCTTTATCATCATCGCAAATACGCTGATTGGTATTTTTCAGGAAATCAAGGCAAAGATTACGCTTGATAAATTGAAGATCCTGACAGTAAGTCATGTAGATGTAATACGTGATGGCGTGAAAAAGTCTGTAACAGTTTCAGAACTAGTAAAGGATGATGTTATTTTGCTAAAGAGCGGAGGACAGATTCCGGCGGACGGTGTGATTTTGGATGGAGAGGTGGATGTAAATGAATCTCTTTTAACAGGAGAGTCTGATTCAATCCATAAGACGTGCGGCAGCAAGGTGCTTTCGGGAAGCTTTGTGACATCAGGAAAGGCAATGTGTCTTCTGACAGAAGTTGGACACGATTGTTATATGGAAAAGCTTTCGTCAGAGGCAAAGCAGTTTAAGCGCTATAAGACAGAGCTGCAGAGAAATCTGGATACGATCTTAAAGTTTATCAGTATCATTATTGTACCGCTTGGCATTATATTATTTGCAAAGCAGTATTGGATCTCAGGCAGCACCTATGAGCAGGCAGCACTTGATACAGTGGCTGCAGTACTTGGTATGATCCCGGAAGGTCTTGTACTTTTGACTAGTGTGGCGCTGGCACTTGGCGCAGTTCGTCTGGCGAGACGAAGCACACTTGTTCGTGAGCTGTTTTGTATCGAAACTTTGGCGCGTGTAGATACGCTTTGTCTTGATAAGACAGGAACAATCACAGAAGGTCATCTTTGTGTGCAGGGTGAGGAATCAGTAAAGGAAGATATTGATTTAGAGCAGCTGATGGGCAGAATGGTTGGAGCACTTGGCGATGAAAATGAGACATTTCAGGCGCTTCGTCAGCATTATAAGAGAAAACAGTCAGCGAACACAAAGTTTGTGCTTCCATTTTCGTCAGAGCGTAAGTTCAGCGGTGTTGTGTTTGAGGGAGAAGGAACTTACCTTATGGGTGCATACCAGTTTATTTTCCCGCAGGCAGATCCGGCAGTGCTTGAAAAGATTGCAGAATATGCAAGTCAGGGTCTTCGTGTGCTGACAGTTGCGCACAGTCCAAATGAGATGACAGATTATACGTTAGCAGAGGGCTTTGAGATTGTTGGTTTCGTCTTCATGACAGATGTTGTTCGTAAGAATGCACCTGACATTTTGGGTTATTTTGAGGAGCAGGGTGTTGACTTAAAGGTAATCTCAGGTGATGATCCTGTAACGGTAGCGGCAATTGCAGCACGCGCCGGATTAAAGGATGCCGACAAATATATAGATGCGACAACGATCCATACTGATGAGGAAATGGAGGATGCCATCTTAAAATATTCAGTTTTTGGACGTGTTACTCCAAAGCAAAAGCAGCAGATGGTAAGGCTTCTAAAGCAAAATGGCCGTACAGTGGCTATGACTGGTGATGGTGTAAACGATGTGCTTGCACTCAAGGATGCTGATGTTAGTATTGCGATGGCATCAGGAAGTGAGGCAGCAAAAAATACAGCTAATCTGGTATTGTTAAATTCAGACTTTGCATCACTGCCACATATTGTAAATGAAGGACGGCGTGTCATCAACAATATCAAGGCAGCAGCTTCAATGTTCTTAATTAAGACAGGATTTTCTGTTTTGACAGCACTTTTGACAATCATTGTAGGACAGAATTATCCGTTCCAGCCGATTCAGCTGTCAGTCATCAACGGATGTGCAGTTGCAATTCCAACGATGCTTTTGCAGCTAGAACCAAGCTTCCAGAAAGTCAACAAGCATTTCTTTAGAGAGGTGCTTCGAATGTCAATGCCGGCAGCCATTACTATTACAGCAATGATTACTATTATAAACAATATTGGCCATTCAATTGGAACACCGCGTGAGATGCTTTCAACTGTATGTGTATTGGCAACGGGATGGGTTTATCTGATCACACTTCGTCAGGTATATTCGCCAATGACAGGATACCGCAAATTTGTTATTTATCTTATGCAGACAGCTTACCTTGTAGCAATGGTAATTGGTCAGCGTATTATGGAACTAGTTGGATTAAACTTTACATGCGTTATAGTCACATTGGCAGCAGTAAACTTCGCACCAATGATTATTGATCTTGCAACAAAGGGTTATGATAAGTTTTTCTATTGGTACGATCATCGCCATGATGTCAAGCCGCCAAAGCCGATAAAGGTAAAGACAAGACGATTTAGAGGTGTATAAGAAAAAAACATTATAAATAAAAAGTGCAGCAATTTGCGGATTGCTGTGCTTTTTTATTTATGTGCAAGGTTACAAGTTACGGGTGCGGCTATGCCATTAATATTGGTTTATCTGTGAATTGTAATTGTACAAGAATTAGTATGGAATGTCTGCCATAGAATGAATAAAGGGTATAACCTGCAAGATTTAAGGTGGGGGAGTGCATGCGAGCAGCAATATATCTTAGACTGAGCAAAGAAGATAAACAGGAGAGCATTGAGAATCAGAGGGCTCTTTTAATGAAGTATGCAAACGATCATGGTTTTTCGGTTGTAAAAGAATATACAGATGAAGCAATATCAGGTTTAACAGATACGCGCCCTGGTTTTGCTAAGATGATGGAGGATGCCAGAAAAGGTCATTTTGATGTGATTCTGGCAAAGAATCAGTCACGCTTTTCACGGAATTTTTTACATATTGAGCAGTACCTTCATCGGGAGCTGCCGCATCTTAATATTCGTTTTATTGGTGTGACGGACGGTGTAGATACGGGCAAAATTAATAATATTGCAGTGCGTCGAAGTGGAAAAAAGACGAGACAGATCTATGCTCTTGTAAACGAGTGGTATTGTCAGGAGATTTCTGAAAATGTGCGGGAAATCTTGCATCAGAAGGTGCTTAGCGGTGAGTTTATTGGAAGCAGCGCTCCATTTGGCTATCAAAAATCACCAGAGAATCCACATAAGCTGATATTAAAAGAACCAGAGGCATCAATTGTAAGAGAACTATTCGAGGCGTATGCGGCTGGCACATCAGTCAAAGAGCTTGTGAAGCACTGTCAGCAAAAAGCATATCCATCTCCAGATGCTAAAGCAGGCTGGAGCAGCAGAAGCATTTACCGGATTTTAGCAAACGAGTGTTACACCGGGAAAATAGTGCAGGGAAAGACAAGGACAGTCAGCTACAAAAATCAAGCAAGGATACAGATTCCGCCAGAAGAGTGGATTAGGATAGCACATGTCCATGAACCGATTATATCAGAGGAAATGTTCTTTTTTGTACAGGAGAAAAAACACAGGCGCTTCACCGAGTAGGCATTTCGTGAAAATAACTGCGATCACACCATTTCCTCCTTCCCATGTTGCAGGCATTATCGCAGGTGACGGCACGCTTTCTGGAGGTCATATTCAGGGAATTGCACCGCAGGCGTTCATTGTGTCTGTACGTGTTCTCGATGCTCACGGAAAAGGAAGGCTGTCTGCTATGCTGGAAGGCATTCGCTGGCTTAAAGAAAATTGGAAACGCTTGGTATACAAATTGTAAATATCTCAGTAGGTTCAGTTAAAAAGCAGAAAGAAAATTCGCAGCTTGTCCAGGCTGTTGAATCGCTTTGGGATAGTGGTCTTGTGATTTGTTCAGCGGCAGGCAACGAGGGTATGCAGCAGCATAATATTACATCGCCGGGAATAAGCAGAAAAATTATCACTGTTGGTTCCTGCGATGATAAAGAAATGATTGATGAGGGTGGAAGATTCTATCATAATTATTCAGGGAGAGGACCGACAATTGCCTGTATTTGTAAGCCAGAGATCGTAGCACCTGGAACAAATATTGTGGCAACAAATGCAATGAAGGGGGAAGATGACCGCCCTTATACAGTAAAGAGCGGAACAAGCATGTCTACGCCTATGGTATCTGGTGCAGCAGCTCTTTTGTTGGAGCGTTATCCAAAAATGACAAATACAAATGTGAAGCTAAAGCTTTGGAAAAGTGCGAAAAATCTAGGTTTGCCGCGCAGTCATCAGGGGTGGGGACAGCTTGATATAAGTCATTTACTTGAATAGTGCTTGCATAATACAAACAAATAATGTATAATGACCAACAGAAAATGAAAAATGGAAGGCGTAAGAAAGGTTACGTATTATGAAGCAAACAATGAAAAGAATAACGGCAGTACTAGTAGCAGTATGTCTTTGCATGCTGTCTGTCGTATCCGTATTTGCACAGCAGGATGGTCCTGATGTCAAGGCGGAGGCATACTGTGTAATTAACAGAAAGGACGGCTCCATTGTATATTCAAAAAATATGGATGACCGTTACTACCCGGCAAGTATCACGAAAATTATGACGGCACTTGTCACACTTGAGCATTGTACTGATCTTGACGATACTGTTGTATTTAACAGTGAAGTTATGGATTCTATCAGCAGCAACAGCTCTACATTAAATCCAGTGGCAATATTGGATGAGGAGATGACAGTGCGTGATGCGCTGTTTGGCCTTATGCTTAATTCAGCAAATGAGTGTGCGAGCGCGCTGGCAGTTTATACGGCAGGCTCTATTGACGCATTTGTTGAGATGATGAATGAGAAGGCACAAGAGCTTGGTGCAGTCAATACACATTACATGAATGCACATGGATTAGATGATGATAATCATTACACAACAGCTCACGATATGGCGATTATTTTTGATGCAGCACTGAAAAATGATGTTTTTCGTTATGTTGATTCAACAGAAACCTATACGATTCCGGCAACAAACAAGTATGGTGAGAGAAATTGTACTAGCACAAATCAGCTGATTAATGGTGCACGTCCATATGAAGGTGTGTATGCAGGAAAAACAGGACATACTGCAAAAGCAGGACGTACATTAGTTACAGCAGCATACCGTGATGGCATGGATCTTATCTGTGTAATCATGAAATCAGATAATGATAATTTCTACAGTGATACAGAGACATTATTCGATCATGCATTTTTAAAGGTGCAGGGAAACGAGCAGGAAGTATATGCAGCGGCAGATGACTCTGTAATGGCTCAAAATGATCTGGCTTCCGGATTAAATGTGCGTCAGTATCCAAGCACATCAGCACCAAGAATTGCTTCTTTAATGCCAGGCGCTGCAGTTCACCGCATTGGAACATTTGGAAACTGGAGTCAGGTTGAGACACCAAATGGTGTTGGTTATGTCTCTTCACAGTATCTTATTTTTCAGGATGGTACACCTGTCGGAACATATGAAGTTGTAAATACACTGACAGATGATCAGAAGTCTGCAGCACCTGTTCTGACTTCACAGGAGTCAGATGAGGCAGAGGTGACAAGCAGTGAGGAGTCTGTCGAAGCCACGCAGCCTGAATCACAGGCACAGGAAAATGAAAGTAATGAGGCAGAAACAAACGCACAGAATCAGCAGGTAACAACTGCAGCAGCAGGTCCTACTATTCCGCAGCAGACATACCGCTATCAGCTTACCATTAACAATTTAACAATGGTCATCATTGGTGTTATCTTTGCGATTGCAATTGTTGTTGCAATTCTTGCAGTTACATTAATCAGAAGACGAAACAAAGACGATGATGATGTGTATGAGCAGGAAGCAGGAAACGACGAA
Source organism: Firmicutes bacterium AF25-13AC (assembly GCA_003478935.1). Classification (GTDB taxonomy): domain Bacteria; phylum Bacillota; class Clostridia; order Lachnospirales; family Lachnospiraceae; genus Anthropogastromicrobium; species Anthropogastromicrobium aceti. The sequence goes on along the minus strand of QUFP01000028.1, from coordinate 25,386 downwards.
GAAAAAGAAATTGTTCCAACGCCTATATCTGCACAGGAAAAAGTGCAGCGTGCACAAAAGACAGCGAAGGCACACGTAAAGCAGAGTGCAAAAGAGCAGGAAGCACGAAAGAAGGCAGCTAAGAATAAACGTCCGATAGAGGAAGCAAAAGAAGAGTCAAAAGAAGAAGCAGTGCCAGTACAGGATACACACACTGTATGGGAGCCACAGGAAATTGAGGAAGCCGAATGGGACAATGATCCAGAGCATGAAAATGCAGAAGCCGAGGCTTTGTTGATGAAAGCGGTGAAGAAACTTTGCAAGAGTACGAAGATGAGTATCAGGAAGAAGCATATGATGACTACGACGAGTACGAAGAATATTCCGACGAGGATGACTGGGGCGATGAAATCCTAGAAGATGACTGGGATGAAGAATAAGAACAGAAAAAAATGTAATGATTACTTGATTTTTCTGTAAAATATGTTATACTAAGAATAGATCCTGGGGTGTACGAAGTCTTGCTTTTATTTGAACCTACATGACTTAATACGGGATTCCTATATTGTCAGGCAGATGTCAGGCCTCCGTTGTGCAGTGGAAGGCAGAAGTTTGATTGCGGTTGCCCACCTAGCATTAGCTAGGCGTCAAATGGGCAGGGACGGCACTCTGGATAGTACAAAAGATAAAATGATAATGTACGAAGGCATTACAGCAGAACATTCTGCAGTAGTGCCTTCTTCCTTTTCTTGTGTGAATATTTAAAAACAGGCGGCAGAGGTGTCAGCATGAAAAATTTCCGCGTGAGGCGTATCCATATCGTCTGCCTGGCCATTGCAACGGCAGAGATCTTGATCGCAGCTTTTGTGTTGTGGAAAAATGCCATTTGGAATGAAACAAAAATCCAGACGGCAAGTAAACAAAGCGTTTTGTCAGAGACACAAGAAGAAAAAACGTCTGGTATACAGGAAAATGAAAAAACAGCGACCCAAAATCAGGAAGAAACAAAACCAGTTGAGGAAGCTGTATCTTCGATGCCCTCTATGCGCGTTAAGCTGAAAAATTCAGACAACACCTCATTTGAGCATGCCAAGGTAATCATAACATGTCCAGATACATTTCATATACAGTCTGGCACAAAGGAGCAGATTTTTACCGGCGGACAGACTGTTACGATTACACCGGAGCATCCGTTTTTTCAGGAAGGATCGATTCGTGTGGCATCGGAGGGTGGCTTCGTTATAATTGACAGTATTTTAAGGCGCGGCATCAGCCATGAATATGAAGGTGTTCTTGATTTATATCTTAATGAACAGGGCATTGTGATTGTAAATGAACTGCCGCTTGAGGATTATGTTTCAAAGGTAGTACCAAGCGAGATGCCTGTTTCCTATGGATTAGAAGCAGCTAAGCTGCAGGCTGTATGTGCACGTACATATGCATATGAACGTATTCTTCACCAAAAAACGATTGATAATTATGGCTCATTTGCAGATGATTCTGTAGATTATCAGGTGTATAACAGTGCAGGCTATCAGGAGATTTCAGCGCAGGGAGCAAAGCTACATCAGGTGTGATAATGACGCGTGACGGTGCGCCAATCGTGCCATATTATTTTTCAACATCATGCGGCTATACTTCAGATAATCTTGCCTGGTCTGGAAATCAGACGCTTCCTTATCTGAAATCACTTAATTTAACAGGAGAGCCAGATCGCGATATGACGGATGAGGCGACAGTCAGTGCATTTTTACAGGATCAGAATGCAGCTGGATTAGAGTCAAATATGGCATGGTACAGGTGGCGCTGTGAGATTCCTCTTGATGTAATGCAGGAGCTGTTTTTAAAACGTCTTCCAGCGCTTAGCGCCAGTCAAAGCGAATGTATCAAGGCAGAAGGAGAAAGCTTAGAAAAGATCATCAGCTCAACATTAACATCTGTGCAGGTGACGGGTCGTTTCGCCGGCGGCATGGCATCAGGGCTTAAGCTTAAATACGAAAAAGGAAGTGTCTTGGTGACAGGAGAGCTTGTTATGAGAAAGCTTTTAAGTGAACCTAATCGTACATATCAAAATAAATCAGAGGAAACAGTATCGCTAAGCGAAGGAAATTACCTTCCAAGTGCTTTTTTTTGTCTGATTCCAGTGACAAAGCAGGATACGATGACAGGCTATGTGATTTGTGGCGGCGGAAATGGACATGGTATTGGGTTATCACAAAATTGTGCGTACCAACTATTAGAGCAGGGAAAAACGTGGCAGGAGATTCTTTTGTTTTTTTATCAGGGGATTGCATTTGATACAATAACATGGTAAACTATCAAAGTGAATGTTTTCACATGAAGATATGTCAGCATTCGAAGCTGCAGGAGGAGGAAAATTATGACAAAAATAGCAATGACAACTCCATTAGTAGAGATGGACGGAGATGAGATGACCAGAGTTCTCTGGAAGATGATTAAGGACGAGCTGATTCTTCCGTTTGTTGATTTGAAAACAGAATATTATGATTTGGGACTTGAATATCGTGACCAGACACGTGATCAGGTAACGATTGACAGTGCGAATGCGACAAAGAAGTACGGTGTTGCCGTTAAGTGCGCAACGATCACTCCAAATGCGGCAAGAATGACAGAGTATAACCTGCATGAGATGTGGAAAAGTCCAAATGGAACTATTCGTGCTATTTTAGATGGAACTGTATTCCGTGCACCGATTCTTGTAAAAGGCGTAGAACCGCTTGTAAAAAATTGGAAGAAGCCAATCACAATTGCAAGACATGCGTATGGTGATGTCTATAAGGCGACTGAGATGAAGATTCCGGGACCAGGAAAGACAGAGCTTGTTTACACAAATGAAGCTGGTGAGGAGACAAGAGAGCTGATCCACAACTTTACAGGAGCAGGTATCATTCAGGGACAGCACAATGTCGTTGCTTCCATTGAGAATTTTGCACATTGCTGCTTTAGATATGCGCTTGATACAAAGCAGGATCTGTGGTTTGCGACAAAAGATACCATTTCCAAAAAGTATGATCACACTTTTAAGGATATTTTCCAGGAGATCTATGATCGCGATTATAAGGAAGCATTTGAGAAGGCTGGTATTGAGTATTTCTATACATTGATCGATGATGCTGTTGCAAGAGTAATTCGTTCTGAGGGCGGATATATCTGGGCTTGCAAGAACTATGATGGTGATGTTATGAGTGATATGGTAGCAACAGCATTTGGTTCTCTGGCAATGATGACATCTGTTTTAGTATCTCCGAATGGTTGCTATGAGTATGAAGCTGCTCATGGAACAGTACAGAGACATTACTATCAGTATAAGGAAGGAAAGAAGACTTCCACTAACCCAGTTGCAACAATTTTTGCATGGAGCGGTGCATTCAGAAAAAGAGGCGAGATGGACGGCTTAGAGAAGCTGTGTGATTACGCAGACAAGTTAGAGAAGGCAACTATTGATACAATCGAGTCTGGCATTATGACAAAGGATTTGTCTGCCATCACAACGCTTTCAAATGCACAGACAGTAACTAGTGAGGAATTTCTTAGTGCAATCAGAAGCAGATTGGAGGCATTGCTTGCATGAGTGTTCTGAGAGCAGGAAATACAACACTTGAGGATGGAAAGGTACGCATCTGTGTACCAATTGCCTACGAAACGGAAAAAGAAATTTTAGAAGAGTCTGTGCGCATTGGGAAAAGCAGTGTGGCAGATATTGCCGAGTGGCGTATTGATTGGTATCAGGATGTGTTTCAGCCAAGGAAGAGAAATACACTTTCGAGAAAAATTCGTGAGAATCTGCAGGGAAAACCGCTTTTAGTAACATTTCGAAGTAGACGAGAGGGCGGTGAGGGTGATATTACTCCCGCAGCGTATCAGGTGCTTCTTGATGAAGTAATAGAAAGCAATATGGCTGACCTTCTTGATGTGGAGCTTAGCCAGGGAATGGCATGTGTACAGGAATTAATAAAACATGCACACCAGATGGGTATCGGTGTGATTGTATCACAGCACGATTTTAAAAAGACACCGGAAACTTCAAATCTTATTACAACAATGGAGCAGATGGCAGGCTATGGCGCAGATGTCTGTAAAATAGCAGTGATGCCTCAGTCTCTTGCAGATGTGGCAGCGCTTCTTTTGGCGACAGGAACTATGAAGGAGAATCATCCAGAGACACTTTTAATTACAATGTCAATGGGGCGCACAGGATGTGTGAGCAGGCTTTGTGGCGGCTTATTTGGCAGCGTAATGAGTTTTGGAAGCATGGGAAAAGCCAGTGCACCGGGACAGGTATCAGCAAAAGCGCTGTCAGATGTGTTATGGGCAATTGAACGAGCAGTTGAATAGTTATAATATAAAAAAGCAGTCAGTTGACTGCTTTTTTATATTTACTATATTATTGTCTTACCTTTGGAAGTGTTTCAATAAATTCAGCGTTATTTTTTGTGTGTACAAAATGATTTAAAATTTGTTCGATTGCATCATCATTCTTTAGTCCGCTTATGCTTTTGCGGATAGTGGAAACAGCTGTAAGTTCATCTGGTGTCAGAAGCAGATCTTCGCGTCTTGTTCCAGAACGGGTAATATCAATTGCCGGGAAAATACGGCGCTCAGACAGCTTTCTGTCTAATACAAGCTCCATGTTTCCAGTTCCTTTAAATTCTTCAAATACCATATCATCAAGACGGCTTCCAGTGTCAACAAGTGCAGTGGCAAGGATAGTAAGACTGCCACCCTCACGCATATTTCTGGCAGCACCGAAAAATTTCTTTGGCATGTGAAGTGCAGCCGGATCAAGTCCACCAGAAAGAGTGCGTCCGCTTGGAGTCACGGTAAGATTATATGCACGAGCCAGACGAGTCAGGCTGTCTAATAAAACCATAACATCCTGCTTATGCTCAACAAGACGCTTCGCACGCTCAAGAACCATCTCAGCAACCTGCTTGTGATGTTCAGGTGTTTCATCAAATGTAGAATAAATTACCTCAACATGCTCTCCCTGAATGGATTCACGGATATCTGTAACCTCCTCTGGGCGCTCATCAATAAGAAGGATGATAAGATGCATGTCAGGATAATTGTGTGTAACAGCATTTGCAATCTCCTTTAAAAGCGTTGTTTTGCCAGCTTTTGGCGGGGAGACGATCATACCGCGCTGTCCTTTTCCAATAGGGCTGATCAGATCAACAATGCGAAGTGCAGTGGAACCGCCTTCAACCTCCATAGAAAGACGACTGTTAGGGAAAACAGGAGTAAGCTTTTCAAAATTCGGGCGGTGTGAGCAAAGCTCAGGATTAACACCATTGATTGTATTGATGCGAATCAAAGCATCATATTTATTATCATCTGGATTTGCTTTTTGGAAACCATCTACCATATCACCTGTTCTAAGGCCAAAACGACGAATCTGAGACGGCGCAACATATACGTCCTGCTGACCAGTTAAGAAGTTTGCAGAGCGAAGGAAACCAAAGCCTTCCTGTAAAACCTCAAGAATACCGCATGCCGGCTGGCATCCTTCTGGAAGAGCACCATCATTATCAAAGCGGTTTGCAAAATCATCACGCATTGCGTTATCAAAACGATTAGAATATTGAGCAGATGTATCTCTTGAATCAAAACGATTCTGACTGGAAAGCTCTGTTCTTGAATCAAAGCGATTGACAGCATCGGTACGGTTTGTCATATCGTTTCTGTTCATAGCATCATTTCTGTCATTTCGATTAAAGTCGGTACGGTTTTGATAGTCATTTCTGGAATCAAAACGGTTCTGGAAATCATTTCTATAATTATCGTAGCGATTTGTATAATCTCTTGAAGAATTGTTATAGCGGTTCTGATAATCATTTCTGGAATCATAGCGGTTTGAGTAGTCATTTCTGACTGAAAAATCACTGCGGACTGAAAAATCTCTTCCGGAATTATCAAAACGTCCCTGGGAATCATTTCTTGTATTATCAAAACGATTTTGAACATCATTTCTCGTAGAATCAAAGCGATTTGAGGAATCCATTCTTGTATTATCAAAGCGGCTTGTAGAATCTATTCTTGTATTATCAAAGCGTCCTTGGGAATCATTTCTTGTAGTATCGAAGCGGTTTACAGAATCCTCACGCCAGTTAGAATCAGGGCGACCGTTTCGTACACGTGGCTTACGCGGATGAACCGTGTGGGCGTTTGACTGGCGAAGATCCTTAAAGGAAGAGGAGGAATAGGAATTATTCCTGCTGTAAAAATTATTTCTTGCGGCAGCATAGGAAGCTGCAGAAGCAGCATAGGAGCGGCGCTCTCTTTGTGCTGTTGGATCAGCAAGTTTTTCAGCAGAAGAATCCTGTACATCATCAGAAGAAGATTGAGCAGAGCTCATTTGTGAAGAATCTGTCTCTGATAAAGCTGTCTTTGTATCAGTGGAATTTGTCTCAGAAGATGCCGATACAAGTTCGTTGTCGGATGAAGCCGTATCAGATGTTTGAACATTTTGTGTTTGCGGCGTCTGTGCCTGTTCCGGGCTAAGTCTTTCCAGAATTACATCAATCAGCTGCGCCTTGCGCAGAGTAGAAACGTTCTTAATGTGATTTTCTTTCGCAATCTGTTTTAGCTCAGTGAGCGGAAGTGATTTTAATTTTTCACGCATAAATAACCATGCCTTTCTCATGTTTTTGTCAGACAAAATACAAATTATAATATTTTTTTAATTTCACCTTTCGAAATGATGCAGCATTCGCATAGCTGCAGCGAAACATCGCACTATCATTATACGAATGAAATGGCAAAAAGTAAAGTAAAAAAATAAACCAAAACTTGACGAATGTATGTAAAATTGATATCATTATTCTATAATGCGTCACGTGTGAAGGAGGAAAAAGATGCTGTGGGGAGAAAAACCGTATTTTTCGCTTGATTATTACCTGAAGCAAACGTTTGGTTCAAAGACTTATAAGGCATCGTTAGATGCCGGTTTTACTTGTCCAAACAGGGATGGAACAATCGGGCGCGGCGGATGTATTTTTTGCAGCAGAGGCGGTTCGGGTGAATTTGCAGGCAGCAGAGCGCTGTCAATTAAAGAGCAGATCGACAGTCAGATTGAAAAGCTTGGCTCCTTTCATGCAAAGCAGTATATTGCATATTATCAGGCTTTTACAAATACATATGCAGATTTGGATTATTTAAGACGTGTCTATGAACCTTCTTTTTTACATGAAAAGGTTGCGGTGGTGGATATTGCGACAAGACCAGACTGTGTGGGAGAGGATGTTGTTTCACTTCTTTGTGAATATTCCAAAAGAAAGCCGGTGTGGGTAGAACTGGGACTTCAGACAATACACGAGGACACGGCAGCCTATATTAGACGTGGATATGATTTGACATGCTTTGAAAACGCATTAAAGCGTCTTAATGATGCACAGATTCCTGTAATCGTTCATGTGATACTTGGTCTTCCAGGCGAAGATAAGGAAAAAATGCTCGAAACTATTCGTTATCTGAATAATGCAGGGATCTTTGGAATAAAGCTGCAGCTTCTTCATGTGCTTGAAAATACTGACCTTGCAGATGAATTTCGTGCCGGAAAGTTTCAGACATTGTCTATGGAAGCATATGTGGATCTTGTTGTTTCCTGTATCGGTGCACTTTCACCTGATATTGTCATTCACAGGCTGACAGGAGATGGTCCGTCAAATCAGCTGATTTCACCGCTGTGGAGCCGGGCAAAGCGCAGTGTGCTTAACTGTATTCATCATGAATTGAAGACACGGGGAATATACCAAGGCTGCTTTTTAAAAGAGCAGGGCTGATATATAGAAAGGAACTATTGGATTATGGCAGAACCATTGACATTATATAAACTGATGATACTTTATTTATTGAAAAAGGTGAATTATCCGTTGTCAAACGGGCAGATGTCTGAGTTCTTTGTGAGTAAATCGTATACAGACTATTTTACCTTTCAGATGGTGATCAATGAACTGCTGGGAACCTCTCTGATTCACAAGGAAACAATCAGAAATACATCACGCTACGAGCTGACAAAAGAGGGCGAAGAGGTGCTCTTTTATTTTGAAAATAAAATAACAGGCGAAGTCAAGCAGGACATGGATGATTTCTTAAAGGAAAACAATTTTAAGCTTAGAACAGAAAATTCTGTGCTGGCCAATTATTATAAGAGTACGGCAAGCAATGATTTTGAGATTGATTGTGTCGTAAAGGAAGGCAAGAATACATTAATTGAGTTAAAGCTTTCGGCAGCGACAGAGGAGATGGCTGAAAAAATGTGCGACAATTGGGAAAAAGCAAGCAAAGAAATCTATGAGTTCGCTATGAAAAAATTGTTATAAAAATAATAAAATAAGTACTTGCACAGAGGAATATTTTGTGTTATGATTTTATTGTTGCGTTATAAGCGCTGTGTTCGTACAGTGTAAAGTGCGCGTAAATTATTATGACTATGATGATGGTTGGGAACCATCACAAGGAAGAAGAGGTGAGCTCATGAAGGAAGGAATCCATCCAGAATATTATCAGGCAAAGGTTACCTGCAACTGTGGCAACGAGTTCGTTACCGGATCCACAAAGAAGGAGATCCACGTTGAAATCTGTTCTAAGTGCCATCCGTTCTACACTGGCCAGCAGAAGGCAACTTCCGCACGCGGACGTATTGATAAGTTTAACCGTAAGTATGGTTTAAAGAGTGAATGATGTTGACTGAAGCAGGTTGAGATTTTTATCTCAACCTCTTTTGTCGTTTAAGGACAAACAAAGGAGTGCGGATGAAGTCATCAGGAATTGGCGGCCAGGCCGTCATGGAAGGAATTATGATGCGAAACGGCAGCGAGTATAGTGTGGCTGTTCGCAAGGAAAATGGAGAAATTGAAGTAAAAAAAGAAACATACAAGGGCGTGGGATCAAAGTGTAAGCTGTTTCGTCTTCCATTTATAAGAGGAATCTTTAGCTTTGTGGATTCACTTGTACTTGGCATGAAATCTTTAAATTATTCAGCAAGTCTTTTTATGGAGGACGGCGAGGAAGAAGAAGAACCGGGACGCTTTGAAAAATGGCTTCAGAAAAAATTTGGCGATAAAGCAGAAAAAGTAATTATGGATCTGACCATGGTTATTTCTATCATATTAGCGATGGGGATTTTCATGGTATTTCCAACATGGGTATCCACACTCATGAAGCCACTTCTTGGAAATGGTATTTGGATGGCACTTTTTGAAGGTGTGCTTCGTATCGCTATTTTTATTGCCTATGTGGGGCTGATATCATTGATGCCAGATATCAAAAGAACATATATGTATCACGGCGCAGAGCATAAGTGTATTAACTGTATTGAGCATGGACTGCCATTAACAGTAGAAAATGTCATGAAAAGCTCTAAGGAGCATAAGCGCTGTGGAACTAGCTTTTTGTTAATTGTCATGGTTATCAGCATTCTTTTCTTTTTGGTGATTCGTCCGGAGACATTGTGGCTTCGTCTGGTATCAAGAATCCTTTTGATTCCGGTAATCGCTGGCGTTTCTTTTGAGTTTTTGCGTCTTGCCGGAAACAGTGACAATCCAGTTGTTAATCTTTTAAGTAAGCCAGGTTTAATGCTTCAGGGACTGACCACAAAGGAGCCGGATGAAAAGATGGCAGAGGTAGCTATCTGTGCAGTAGAGGCCGTATTTGACTGGAAGGCATATGAGGAGGCAAACTTTAATTGATGGAAGATAATCAGATACAGAAAGAAATACAAAGTCAGAATCAATTGTCAAATGATGAAATAATTTCGTGGGGACAGCTTTTAAGCGAGGCAAAAGATACACTTACAAAAGCAAATGTACCAGATGCAGACATTGACGCATGGCTTCTTATGGAGCACTGCTTTTCGATTACAAAGAGTTTCTTCTTTTTAAATCGCAGACAAATTGTGGAATCGAAAGAGAAGATAAAACAGTATCGTGAATTTATAAAACAGCGCGCAGCGCGTATTCCACTTCAGTATCTGACAAAGACGCAGGGGTTTATGGGGTTAGAGTTCTCTGTAACCCCTGCTGTTTTGATACCGAGGCAGGATACAGAGACGCTTGTAGAGACATTGCTTTCATATGCAAAGGATAAGCCAGGGGCAAGCCTCATTGATGTGTGCACGGGAAGTGGCTGCATAGCTGTGTCGCTCGCTCATTACGGAAATTTTGCACAGGTGACAGCGTCCGACATTTCAAGTGCAGCGCTTTTGGTGGCAAAGGAAAATGCAGCAGACAATCATGCATCGGTGCAGTTTTTTGAGAGTGATTTATTCGAACAGGTGCCAGGGCGATTTGATATGATTGTGTCAAACCCACCTTACATTGAAGACGATGTAATTTTAGGGTTAGAGCCAGAGGTAAAGGATAATGAACCTATGATTGCTTTATCAGGCGGAAAAGATGGGCTTATCTTTTACAGGCGTCTGACTGAAACTGCAAAAGATCATTTAAATCCGGGCGGCGCACTTTTTGTCGAGATTGGCTATAACCAGTGGGAAGCGGTGGCAGAGCTGTTTCGTGCAAATGGTTTTTCAAAGCCGACTCTTGTGCGCGATCTTGCAGGACTTGACCGCGTGGTGTGGGGCGTGCTGGATGAGATGTGATTTACAAAACAATCGTTAAGCCGCGTCCGTAAGTAGAAAATGTGAATGAATAATAGAAAAGAGGAGTTATTTATGTTTGACCGTTTGGATGATATATTAATCCGCTTTGAGGAGCTTCTTCATGAACTGGGTGATCCGGTACTTACATCTGATCCGGAAAAATTTCGCCGTCTTATGAAGGAGCAGGCCGAGCTTGCCCCTCTGGTGGAGACCTATACACAGTATAAGAAAACAAAAAAAAGCATTGAAGAAAATCTGGAGCTTTTAGAGCAAGAGCGTGATGAAGAGATGCGCGAGCTTTTAAAGGAAGATCTTGCTGAGGCAAAAAAACAGATGCCTGAGCTTGAAAAAGAGTTAAAGCTTTTGCTTCTTCCAAAAGATCCTAATGATGAGAAAAACGTATTTGTTGAGATTCGTGCTGGTGCAGGCGGAGATGAGGCAGCACTTTTTGCCGCAGATCTGTTTCGTATGTACAGCAGATTTGCAGAGAGAAACCGCTGGAAAAGTGAGCTGATCAGTGTAAATGAGAGTGGTATTGGCGGCATGAAAGAGGTTGTATTTATGATCTCCGGACAGGGTGCTTATTCTAGACTTAAATACGAAAGTGGTGTGCATCGTGTTCAGCGTGTGCCTGAGACAGAAAGCGGCGGACGAATCCATACGTCAACAGCAACAGTTGCAATCATGCCGGAGGCAGAGGATGTCGATGTTGTCATTGATATGAATGACTGTAAGTTTGATGTATTCCGTGCATCAGGAAATGGCGGCCAGTGTGTCAATACGACAGATTCAGCTGTACGTCTGACTCATATTCCAACAGGAATCGTAATTTCCTGTCAGGACGAAAAGTCTCAGCTTAAAAATAAAGATAAGGCATTAAAGGTACTTCGTGCTAAGTTGTTTGAACTTGAGACAGCAAAGAAGCAGGATGAACAGGCAAAGTACAGACGAAGCCAGATTGGAACAGGAGACCGTTCTGAGAAAATTCGTACTTATAATTTTCCGCAGAGCCGCGTGACAGATCACAGAATCAAGCTGACACTTTATAAACTTGATGCCATTATGGACGGTGATCTCTTTGAATTGATTGACAGTCTGACAGCAGCAGATCAGGCAGAAAAACTGTCGAATATGGAAAATCAGACAATGTAGTTTTACAAAAAGTGTTGTGCTATTTTGTGTAAATTGCTCTTTTTTGACAAAATCATCAAAAAAATATAGACTTTCTGAAAAAATATGATATAATTCTTTTTAGCTATGTGGAAAGGAAGGATTAGATATGAACATTGGACTTACCGCTCATAACAGCAAAAAGACGCTGCTGGAAAGTTTTTGCATTGCGTATAAAGGCATTTTTAAGAAGCATACGCTGATTGCGACCAATGCGACAGCAAACCACATTGCCAAAGCGACAGGCATGAAAGTGACCAGTTTGCTTCCGGGTCAGATGGGAGGCTCGAAGCAGATGCAAAATATGATCGCAAACAATGATATCGATCTGGTTATATTTTTTCACAGTGCTGATTTAGAGCAGGATGCAGAAAGTATGAATCTGGCTGAGATTTCACGGTTGTGTGATATGTATAATATCCCTCTGGCGACAAACATCGCCACCGCAGAGTCACTTGTATTGTGTCTTGACCGAGGTGATATGGAGTGGAGAGATTACAAATAGTACGCAGTTATGCACAGAATGCAGCCTTAAGGCTGCATTCATTTGTTTTTAAGCAATATTTAATTTAAAACTTAAAAACAGATAATAAAATTTATAAGCAATTAAAAAAGGAGACATCATGGAGCATAGAGAAATATCCAGAGCTGTTATCAAACGGTTGCCGCGGTATTATCGTTATCTGGGAGAACTTATGCAGGAGGGCGTAGAGCGAATTTCTTCCGGAGAATTATCCAAAAGAATGCAGATCACAGCATCACAGATTAGGCAGGATCTGAATAATTTTGGAGGTTTCGGACAGCAGGGATACGGCTATAATGTAAAGTATCTTTATCATGAAATCGGAAAAATATTGGGGCTTGATAAGACATACAATTTAATTATAATTGGTGCAGGAAATCTTGGTCAGGCGATTGCAAATTATGCCAATTTTGAGCGTCGTGGTTTTGTTGCAAAGGCAATGTTTGATACAAATTCACAGTTAAAGGGAAAGACTGTGCGTGGTATTCCAGTTTATTCAATGGATGACTTGGAAGATTATATCAGAAATAACGATGTTCAGATTGCAGCACTGACTCTTCCAAAGGCAGGAGCAGAGGCAGCAGCAAAAAGACTTATTAAGATCGGCATTCGCGGTATCTGGAATTTTGCTCACACCGATCTTCGTGTACCGGATGATGTGGTTGTAGAAAATGTTCATTTGTCAGAGAGTCTGATGCGTATTTCATATCGTCTTAGCAATCAGGAGGAATAATCATGAAGCAGCTGTTGACAGGAAAGCAGATGAAGCAGGCGGACACATGGTCAATTAAAGAGTTTGGAATGGAAAGCCTGATTTTGATGGAGCGTGCAGCGCTTTGTGCAGCACAGCACATCATGTCAGTGCAAAAACCAGGATGCGTCTTTATTATGTGTGGCATGGGAAATAATGGTGCTGATGGACTGGCAATGGCAAGAATCCTCTCACAAAACGGCTGGTCTGTTAGAATCGCTGCTATTGGACAAATCGAGAAGGCAACTAAGGAATGGCTCTATCAAAAATCACTTTTAGACAAAATGGAGATTTTGCCTGTGCAATACTTTTATGAGTCAGATGATAAGGATGAAGAAGAATACAGATCAGCACTTTCAAATCTTTATGTGCCGGCGCAGGTGTATGTGGATGCTCTATTTGGCGTTGGCTTGTCGCGCAAGGTGAGTGGAGTTTACCGCGCTGCTATTGAAGAATGGAACGAACATAAAAAGAAGTGTGGTGCATATGGTGTTGCTGTTGATATATGCTCTGGTTTAGACGCAAAAAGCGGACAGGTGCTCGGTGCATATGTTAAGGCAGATGTACAGATCACATTTGGCTATGGAAAAGTAGGTCAGTTTCTGTATCCAGGTGCATCATTATCAGATCAGACAATCACATGCGATATAGGTATGCCAAATGAAGCCGTTTATCATGTAGACGGATTTCCATTTAATTGTCTTGAAAAATCTGATGCAAAAGACTGGCTTGGCAGCCGTTGTTTGTGGGGCAATAAGGGGACGTTTGGTCGTGTTGTGATTATTGCAGGAAGCAGCGGCATGGCAGGAGCCGCATATTTGTCGGCACTTGCTGCCTATCGCACAGGAGCAGGTCTTGTTGATATTGTCACACCCAAATGCAATCGTCTGGTTTTACAGCAGCTGCTTCCAGAGGCAGTGCTCCATTGTATTTCAGAAATTTCTGAAATTTCAAAAGATGAAGACGAAGAACAGCTGGCATATCTGCGAAATGAGGTACTTCCAAAGGCAAAAGCTATTGTGATTGGACCAGGACTTTCAACTGATACCTTAGCAAAAAAGCTTTTGGATATGGTCTTAGAGTGGAACAGATCACAAAATTGTCCTATTGTTATTGATGCAGATGCCTTAAATCTGCTTGCGATGAGAACAAATATTGATCATGCAGAATACCTTGGAGAAAATGTGATTCTTACGCCGCATCCAGGTGAGCTTGGTCGTTTGATGAACTCCTCTGCGAAAGAGGCAGCTAAAAATCTTCTATATTTTGCAGAAGAATTACAAAAAAAGTTTGGCTGTATATGCGTCTGCAAGGATGCTCGCACAGTCATTCTAACACAAAAAACAGATATCTGAACCTTACCGGAAACAGCGGTATGGCAACAGGCGGAAGCGGTGACGTACTGACCGGCGTGATTGCGTCGCTTGCCGCACAGGGACTGTCTGCCGAAAGGGCAGCTGTTCTTGGTGTCTGGCTGCATGGCGCAGCTGGTGATGAGGCGGCAAAGGAAAAGAGTCCATATAGTATGATCGCGCGTGATCTGGCAGATGGGCTATCAAAAGTGCTGATACAAATAAGCAGGAAGAAGGTATAAGGATATGCATAACTATCACAGAGTCTGGGCAGAGGTTAATCTGGATGCCATAAGAGCCAATATGGAGTCGTTTAGAGATAATGTTCCAAAAGAGGCAATGCTTTGCGGTGTTATTAAAACAGATGGATATGGTCTGGGAGCCGTCCCAGTTGCAAAAACAATTGATGATCTGGTATGGGGCTATGCCGTAGCCACAATTGACGAGGCATTAAATCTGCGCCGCCATAACATCACAAAGCCCATTCTGGTGCTCGGTTATGTTCATCCGGAACGCTTTGCAGATCTGGTTGATCATAAAATTCGTTATGCCGGTTTTGAGGAAGATAAGATAATGCTTCTTTCTGAGACGGCAAAAAAGATTGGCAAAAAAGCATATGTACATGTAAAGGTAGATACGGGAATGAGCCGCATTGGCATGACACCAGAGCATGCACTTTCTTTTGTAAAATGGCTTTCAACTCAGGAGAATATTTGTACAGAGGGTATTTTTACTCATATGGCAACTGCTGATATGATCAAAAATCAGGGCGCTATTGAGCAGCAAAAAAGCTTTCAAACGATAATAGAGAGCTTAAAAGAGGCAGGATGCTGTCCTAAAATCTGTCATTGTGCTAATTCAGCCGCAGGCATCTGGATGACAAATGCGCCGGGCAATATGTTTCGTATCGGTATTTCTCTGTACGGCTATTACCCGTCAGAGGAAGTCAGAAAGGATATTGTATCGCTCACACCGGCACTAACACTAAAGTCTGAGATTGCCTATATTAAGACTGTTCCTACAGGCACAGCAATCGGCTATGGAGCAACATTTGTAACAGATCATGAAACTGTGGTAGCTACGATTCCAATTGGCTATGGAGATGGTTATCCAAGAGCACTTTCAAATAAGGGAAGTATTTTAATCCATGGAAAGAAAGCGCCGATTTTGGGCCGTATCTGCATGGACCAGACAATGGTAGATATCAGTGATATTCCAGAAGCAAAAGAAGGCGACGAGGTAGTTGTCATTGGAAAAAGCGGTGATAATGAGTTGAGCGCCGAGGAAGTTTCTGAACTTGCGGGAAGCTTTAATTATGAACTTTTGTGTGACCTTGGAAAGCGTATTCCGAGGGTTTATTACCGCCACGGCAAAGTAGTTGGAAGCAAGGATTATAACGAAGACGATTACCGTGATTTTATGTAATCAGAGTAAGATGCGGGAGTGCAAAGCACAGCGTTAAATTGTTGCGATGATCAATATATGCACATACCATACAATAACAGCATCTGTCAGGATGAATAAGAAATTCCAATATGGAAATACTTAGAATATCCTGAAAGAAATTGGAGTGTGCATATATGGTAATCCGTAGAGGTGATATTTATTATGCGGATCTTCGCCCTGTGGTAGGTTCTGAACAGGGTGGTGTCCGCCCGGTACTTATTATACAAAACGATATGGGAAACAGGCACAGCCCGACAGTGATTTGTGCCGCCATTACATCACGCATGTCAAAGGCAAAGTTGCCAACGCATGTTGTAATTGATTCACGCTGCTGCAGTATCGTAAAAGATTCCGTTGTATTACTAGAGCAGCTTCGCACAATAGACAAACAGCGCCTTCGCGAAAAGGTATGTCATCTGGAGGAAGATATGATACGCCAGATAGACGAAGCGCTGCGCGTCAGTTTAGACATCACCCGTACATAGATAGAGCGGGTCTTTCAAATTATACTTGCAAGATTGAAAAATACATGATAAGATAAATTAGTTAAACAAACATATAGTTTTAAGTCACAAAGGAGCGTTAAAAATGTCAGGACATTCTAAATTTGCCAATATTAAGCATAAGAAGGAAAAGAACGATGCCGCAAAGGGAAAAGTATTTACCCGTATCGGCCGTGAAATCGCAGTTGCAGTAAAGGAAGGCGGAGCAGATCCGGCAAACAACAGCAAGCTGCGTGATGTCGTTGCAAAGGCAAAGGCAAACAACATGCCAAATGATACCATTGACCGCAGCATCAAGAAGGCAGCAGGAGATGCAAATGCTGCAAACTACGAGTCTATCACTTACGAGGGATATGGCCCAAGCGGAACTGCGATTATTGTAGAGACACTGACCGATAACCGTAACCGTACCGCATCAAATGTGCGCAACGCTTTCACAAAGGGCAGCGGAAACGTAGGAACAAATGGCTGCGTATCCTTCATGTTTGACCGCAAGGGTCAGATCATCGTAGATAAGGAAGAATACGAGGGCGATGCAGATGAGCTGATGATGACTGCTCTTGATGCAGGTGCAGAGGATTTCTCCGAGGAAGAAGATTGCTACGAGATCTACACCGATCCAGACAGCTTCTCTGAGGTAAGAGAGGCACTTGAGCAGGCTGGTGTTCCGATGGCAAGCGCAGAGGTTACTATGATTCCACAGAATTATGTTGATCTGACATCTGATAATGATGTAAAGCTTATGAACCGTATTCTTGATATGCTGGATGACGATGATGATGTACAGGAAGTATATCACAACTGGAATCAGCCGGAAGAGGAAGACGAGGACTGATTACGTTTTTCGCCTCAAATTAAATAGAATGAAAAAAAGCACCGCCGCTAGGAGAACCTTCGGCTGTGCCTTTTTTATGCCCTCAAGGTTTAAGTACGAGGGGTATAAGTATTGTAGTGGGACCATTATGCCGGGTAAACTGTGTTACCATCTGTCAGATTACCGAGCACATTGTCCAGATAGCGTTTTGCCAGATACTTTGCCATAGGCAGGTTCATATCAAGATAGTTTCCGCAAGAAATCGCATCTGCACCTGGTACCTCACCTTCAAAACCAGCCATAAAAGCATACATTTCACAAAGCAGATCAATAATGTCCATCGGCTCTAATTCACCAGCTAAGATCAGATAAAATCCAGTTCTGCATCCCATCGGTCCAAAATAAATGACGCGATCCTTCCATACAGGATGATTGCGTAAAAATGTGGCGCCAAGATGCTCAAGTGTGTGAACCTCAGCTGTGTTCATGACAGGCTCTTTGTTTGGTCTTGTCATGCGAAGATCAAAAGTTGTTAATGTTTCATTTCCTACTTTGTCACGGCGAGAAACATAAACGCCAGGAACAAGAGTAAGATGATTGACCTGAAAGCTTGCAATTTTTTCCATAATACATATATCCTTTCTAAATTTTTAAATAAATTTTGACCTATTTTTCTATCAGACAGCTGCTTGTCTGACTTTCATTGTAAAGGAAAAAAAGGAGACTTGCAAGCATGAAACAAACTTCCAAACTGCTTTGTTGAAAATGTATGTGAAAATAAGGGCAAAGACACGCTATTTCGTCAAAACTGCAAAGAAAAGACAACAATATGATTAGAATTGATCAATTATTTCGGTTATGATAAGGGTAACTACCGAAAGTGTGAGAAGCTGTGAGCTTTTCAGGAAAGGGAGGATGAGATGGCAGAAATAAAGAAAGGCAGCTTTACGCTGCCGGGTGAAGCAGGTTTTGAGAGCCTGACATTAAAAATGGCAGAAAAATGGGGAGCAGACGTAATTCGCGACAGCGATGGCACGAAGCTTTCTGAAGATATTACAAAGGCAGGGTATGGTATTTACTCTACGATCTGCGTAATCCGTGCCGATAATGCGTGGGCGAAAAAGAATATGGATAAACTTCAGCAAAACTTTTTAATGAGCGAGCCTGTTATGGCAGAGTCTGATACAGTAGTGATCAGTCCATTAAAGGGATATTTTACTCAGCAGTTTAAGCTCAATAAGTCAGAGGAAGCACTGGCATATTGGCAGGTTTTTGACCGCACCACAGGTGAGGAGATCAAGAACTGGAGCTTTGATTCTGAGGCAGAAACAGTAACTATTACTGGTGCAGCACCGTGGCACAGCTATACAGTAAACTTCCTTGCAGTTCGTCTTTGGGAAGAGATTTCCATGTATAATCACATCACAAATGACTGGGGTGACAAGGAACATCTGATGGCAGTAGACCCAAGATATCCAGAGACTCAGGCTCATATGATCGACTGGATGACAGAGTGGTGTGAGAAAAATCCAGATACAACAGTAGTTCGTTTTACTTCCATGTTTTACAACTTTGCATGGTTCTGGAAGGATGACAAAAACTGCAGAGATGCATTCTCTGACTGGGGTTCATATGCAATGACAACCACACCGTTAGCACTCAAGGAATTTGAGAAGAAGTATGGCTACGCGATGACATCCGAGGATTTTGTCAATGCAGGACTTTATACTTCCACCCATAATGTTCCGTCTAAGAAGTACAGAGCATGGATGGATTTTATCAATGAATTTGTTGTAAGCTTCGGAAAGAAGTTAATCGATATCGTTCACAGCTATGGAAAGAAAGCTTATGTTTTCTACGATGACAGCTGGATTGGTGTAGAGCCGTATTCTAAGCGTTTTAAGGAGTTTGGCTTTGATGGTCTGATAAAGTGTGTATTCAATGGCTTTGAGGCACGTCTTTGCGCAGGTGTAGATGGTGTTACGCATGAGCTTCGTTTCCATCCATATTTGTTCCCGACTGGTCTGACAGGTGAGCCGACATTTGCACCGGGCGGAAATCCAAAGCTGGATGCAAGTCGTTACTGGGTAAATGTGCGTCGTGCACTTCTTCGTAAGCCAGTAGACCGTATTGGTCTGGGCGGATATCTGCATCTTGTAGAGCCATTCCCGGATTTCTGTGATTATATTGCACAGGTAGCAGATGAGTTTCGTCTGTTAAAGAGCTTCAACGCATCATGTGAGCCATACACATTGCCAGGCAAGGTAGCAGTGCTTACTGCATGGGGTTCACTTCGTTCATGGATCTGCAGCGGTCATCTGCATGAGCATCCAGAGGTTGATTTGACAAATCTTCTTGATGCAATTTCAGGTCTTCCGTTTGACGTACAGTTTATGAGCTTTGATGATGTTTTAGCAAATGGTATTCCAGAGGATGTAAAGGTTATCATTAACGCAGGTGTTGCAAACAGTGCATGGAGCGGCGGCGATTATTGGAAAGAAGCTGGTGTAATAGAGGCACTGACTGCATTCGTTCACAACGGCGGTGGTCTGCTTGGTGTAAATGATCCGTCTGCTGTATGGGCAAATGGAAGCTTCTTCCAGTTAGCACCTGTCTTTGGAATTGACAAGGATCTTGGCACCAAAAAGTGTATCGGAAAGTATGTAAATCCAGTTACAGAAGGCACATTTGCGATGGAAGATACACCAAATATCGGTGAATCAATGGTAGAAAATCCGGGCGTTTACTGCAAGAGCGCAAGTGTAAGCGTACTGGCTGCTAATGGAAAGACACCGCTTATTACGCTGAATCAATTTGGTGCAGGTAAGGCAATGTATCTGTCATCCTTCCGCGTATCAAAGGAGTCTACACGTTTCTTAATGAGAGCACTGTTAACACTTCTTGGCAAGGAAGATAAGGTAAGAGATTATATCTGTGACAACCTGTATACTGAGTGTGCATATTATGAGGAAATTGATAAGCTGGTAGTCATCAACAACAGTGGTGACACACAGAAGACAGTAATTAAGACTGCAAAGGGTGATGTAACTGTAGAGCTTGCACCATTTGCAACAAAGATTTTATAATCAGGAGGAAAACATGAAGATTTCATTCGACAATGAAGAAATTTTGTCTGCGATTGACCGTGTGGCAAAAAAGACGATGACCATGGATCTGACATGGGACTGGCCGTGTGGTGTAGCTTATTATGGACTGGCAGAGGCATATAAGGCAACCGGAAAAACAGAGTACATGGAATTTTTAAAGAACTGGGTAGATGAGTACATCGAGATGGGTCTGCCGTCATGGAATGTAAATACTTGCGCAATGGGTCACTGCCTGATCACTCTTTATGAGTACACAGGCGACAAGAAGTACTGGGATCTTGTTATGAGTAAGATTGATTACCTTAGAAACGATGCACTTCGTTTTGGCGATCATGTATTGCAGCACACTGTTTCAAGCAACAACGATTTCCCAGAGCAGTGCTGGGCAGATACACTTTTTATGGCAGCTTTCTTAATGCTTCGCGTTGGTTCAAAGCTTCGTATGCTTAATCCAGATGATCCGAAAGATGCAGCACTTATGGAGTATCAGCCGCAGGCAATGGACATCATCAACGATTCCTTAAATCAATATTACTGGCATATTCAGTATCTGCAGAACAAAGAGACAAGCCTGTGGTATCATGGCTACAACAACGTTCATAAGGATCACATGTCAGGTTTTTACTGGGGCCGTGCTAATGCATGGGCAGCATATACCATGTCTCAGGTAAAGAAGAATCTGTATGACTGGTATCTGTTCCCACCTTGCATGGACGTAGAGTGCTCACTTCGCGATCAGCTTGCAGCATTGAAACTCGTTCAGACAGAAAATGGTCTTTGGAGAACCATTCTTGACGATGAGGAGTCCTATGAGGAAGTATCTGCATCAGCAGGTATCGCAGCAGCAATGGTAGAGATGAACAATCCGCTTCATGCAAAGTATGTTCAAAAGGCATTAAAAGGCATTTTAGATAATGTTTCCGCAGATGGAAGAGTATTGAACGTATCAGGCGGTACAGCAGTTATGAAAGACCGAGAGGGATATATGGGCGTACCGAAGGCTTGGATCCAGGGATGGGGACAAGGACTGGCGCTGGCGTTCTTTACGGCTGTTTTAAAGAATGCGTAATGTGACACGATAATTATGAGGGCTTCTTGATAGATGATCTACGCAGGCATCTAATCAAGGAGCCCTTTTTTTCTTACGTTGAATGGCAAATTCAATGACAAATGGTTGGAAATGTGGTACGATAAGCTTGTTAGAAGATGTGAAACGGAGAAAAATATGGACGTTTTATACGAATATTTACGGAATAATTATGAAGAAGATAAGGATGCATAGGCACTTATTTGAGGAGGACACAGATGCATTTTGTAGAGGCAAAGGGGATTCTTTCAAGTAACAATGGAATGAATCTATATAGGGGCTGTACGCATGGTTGCATTTATTGTGACAGCAGAAGCAAATGTTATGGATTTACACATGATTTTGAAGATATAGAGGTGAAAGCAAATGCACCTCAGCTTCTTGAAAAGGCATTGAAGTCCAAACGGAAAAAATGCATGATCGGAACAGGTGCCATGTGCGATCCGTATCTCCATGCAGAAGAAAAATTAAAATTGACCAGAAGGTGTTTAGAATTAATTGATAAGTACGAATATGGCGTAGCAATTCAGACAAAGTCTACAAGAATATTGCGGGATATGGATCTCTTGGAATCAATCAATTCTAAAGCAAAAGCTGTTGTGCAGATGACAATGACGACCTATGATGAGACACTTTGCAAAATTTTGGAGCCACATGTTTCTACAACACGAGAGAGATTTGAAGCACTTATGCAATTAAAAAAAGTAGGGATTCCCACCGTTGTATGGTTGACACCGATCTTACCGTTTATCAATGATACGAAGGAAAATATCGAGGGC
The DNA here is from genome assembly GCA_003478935.1 of Firmicutes bacterium AF25-13AC. Taxonomy (GTDB): domain Bacteria; phylum Bacillota; class Clostridia; order Lachnospirales; family Lachnospiraceae; genus Anthropogastromicrobium; species Anthropogastromicrobium aceti. The sequence continues at coordinate 3,257 of QUFP01000028.1, read as the reverse complement.
ATTCTTAACTATTGTGTCGAAGCTGGTGTAAAAGGTATCATCTGCTTTAATATGGGACTCACGTTGAGAGATGGGGACAGAGAATATTTTTATCAGGCACTAGATAAATCTTTTCCTGGAATGAAGAAAAAGTATATTGAAATATATGGAAACGCATATGAGCTACCGAGCCATAATAATGATATGCTTATGGAAATCTTTAGAAAAAAATGTGCTGAAAATGGAATAATCTCTGATGCAAATGAGTGCTTTCAGTATCTGCATGCGTTTCCTGAAAAATATATGCAGATGTCGTTTGTGGACAACTTGCAGTGAGTTATTGATTTGAATAGCGAATTCAACAATAATAGCAAGGGTTCTCTCACCTCTATAGGTGGCGAGATGAATTGCTATTGGAAATTAATGTCAGTGGCGGGCAAAGAGAAATCGGTATCCCCCACTGACATGAGGCAAGTCACAGTCGGCTTTGTGCTGACATGTCAGACTCTGTGAAATTACCGACTGTGGATAGAAACAAGAGAAGAGGTATTCGATGATTCAGATAGGTGATTGGGTAACACAATACAGTGCTGGATATTGGCAGGTCGTAGATATACGAGATAAGTACGCAGAGGAAGATAGCGTAACAGGTGAACATTTGTGGAAAAAGGGAGAAAAGATTGGCAAGTGGATTTTCTTGAAAAAAGCCTTTACGCCGAAAATGAAGTTGCGCATTTGGAGCGAATGTGTAGATGAATATTGGTGTGAAATTGTTAACGATGAGAAAAGAACCGAAATCAAAAAATATTTTGCAGATCATCCGAATGATTGGGAGCGCTTTTGTAATACACCAGTGGTAATTCCACCGGCAGTCAGTTCAATATGGATGAATCTGTCAGATGATCAGGAAACAAAAGTATTGCAAATTTTAAAAGAGCTTCCCAAGTGTTTCAGCAGAACAGAACTTGATCAACAGTTTGAACAGAGGGGCTTATTAGATGTGGTCACAAATCCACCAGCATCCCATATGCTATCACTTCGTTGTAATCCATGGGAAGTGGGTGCAAATGCTGACTTACTATATTTCTCGCCGGAGTTAAAGAGAGTAGAAATAAAAAAAATAGGATGACAGAAGAATAGTTTTGTGCTATAGTAAACTCAGGGTTTGGGAAGATTTGGCGTGTTAAATATGTCCAAATTGTAAACATGCACGAAAATGAGAATCTGTCAGAATATTCTGACAAATACCTGCAAGAACAGGCTCTGGAAACCGCATAAAACCTAGGTTTTTGAAGGGGTACGTAGAAATGAGTCATCAGCCCGAGAGGGCATTAAATGCGCAATACGATAATTAGCATTTAAACTAATTATGAATATGCGAAGGGATTGTAAATGCATGAGTTCACATTTTAAATTGGACGCAATTTTGTTGTTTTTTTATGTTTTGCATTGACAAACAATAGTTTTGTGGCATTATTATATTGGTAGTTAACTTGATTGAATGTTGATTTTCTAAGGAAATAGATTGCCTATGTGATTCGGATTGATTTTGTTTATACTTTATAGTATAATATTTTCAGCTTTTGTGTCCTGCTGAGAGTGGATGCAATATAAGGGATGAAGTTTATTATGGAATACTTGTCTATTTCCAAAGATCTGGAACAGTAATAAGTCCTAAGGAGGTAGGTTTTATGTTTTTTAATACTTTTATAAAATGTCAGATTTGCGGATTTATTACTAGAGTTCGTTTGCAAGTTGGCTAGCAAGAAGAACATCCGATAGAAGTAGCATGCGGTAAATGTGGAACCTCCTTGTCTGGTAGCGTGAAGATAGGGCAAGATCGTTCAGGGTTAAGTTTTTCTTTTGATAATGCTGATGAAGTTCAGGACGAAAATTCGGATTATATTAAACTCACAAAAGCATCAAGATATCATTTTTGCTTGGATTCTGAGGACTATACAGGCTTTTTGAAAATCCTCGTGAATGCGAAATTGAGAAATGCTATCGGTCATAATGATGTTGAATACAATTCCGTAGACTAGCTGATAACTTATATTCCTAATCCGAAAGATAGAACAAAAAAGAAAACAGAATATTTGCTTGAATTTGAAAATGAGGCAATGTGTATGTTTCAAGCTATATTGGGAGTCTCTGAATATTTGTATCGTCTGAGGGAACTTGAACTTATGCATGATGGAAAATTCCTATTATGGTTCAGGAAATAGCAAATTGGCCGAAGAAGATAGGCCGCAATGAATTGTGTCCATGTGGAAGTGGAAAGAAGTATAAGCGTTGTCATGGGCGATGAGAGTATACAGAAATTCGTTCATTGTTTATTATATAGTGATTTATAGAAGAAGGAGGCATCCTATATGAAAAAGAAAAAAGATGAAATAACCATCCGTTCCAGCGCAGCAGAATATCTAACTTATGTTGCCTCAGTTGGTGATCAGCAGGACAGCATTGAGATGCGCTATGAGGATGAGAATATATGGCTGACACAGAAGATGATGGCTACATTATATGACGTTGGTTTACCAACGATAAATGAACATATTAAAAAGATTTATGCAGATAGTGAATTAGAAGAGTCTGCAACTATTCGGAATTTCCGAATAGTTCAAACCGAAGGATCACGCCAGGTCACTCGTGATACGAAACATTATAATCTTCAAATGATTATTGCGGTTGGATTCAAGGTAAATAATGAACGAGCAGTGCAGTTTCGTAAATGGGCCAATGGTATCGTAAAGGACTACACCATCAAAGGCTGGGTTATGGATGACGAGCGCTTGAAAAATGGTGGTTCTGTGCTCACAACAGAATACTTTGATCGTTTGCTTGAGCAGATTCGTGAGATCCGTTTATCTGAGCGTAGATTCTATCAGAAGATAACGGATATCTATGCCACAGCTCTTGATTATGACCGCACGGCAAAAACGACAAAGCAGTTTTTTGCCAAGGTGCAGAATAAGATGCATTATGCAGTTCACGGACATACGGCAGCAGAGTTGATTTATGAGCGAGCAGATGCAGGTAAGCCACATATGGGATTAACTACATGGGCAGCAGCACCAGAAGGCAAGATTGTAAAAAGTGATGTGAGTGTTGCAAAAAATTATCTTTCTGATAAGGAAATGCGTTCATTACAGCATATTGTTTCAGCGTATTTAGGAATCTGGCGCGGGAATCCTCGGCCATTCAATGACCGAGATGAAAGCGCCGCTTGCTTTTATCATACCATAAATCCGCCGAAGGTGTGAAGCTTTTTGTGTTCC
>QUFP01000027.1 GCA_003478935.1 Firmicutes bacterium AF25-13AC | reverse complement strand
TCCAGTTCTGCGCTAACGCATTCCTGTCCGTTTGTGTGTCTTACTTAAAAGACTTTACTGTTTTTATAGGTTGTAGTTTATACTACGCTAAAAATTTCACTCGCCTGACTGCTTTTGCAATCTGGCTTTTTAAGAAATCTTCAGGGTTGGTTATACTGTTCAATTATCAAGGTTCTTTTGTTATCAGCTTTAGCACTCATTCGTACTGTTCACTGACAGTTCATTACTTTATCATATCATCTTGTATTTGTCAAGCACTTTTTTCAAACTTTTTTTGGTTTCTTTTGTGCCAATCGACTGTCTCACAAGCGACTTCGCTATAATATCACCTTTCATTCCTCTTGTCAACTGTTTTTTCTTAATTTTTTCATTTTTTCGATTATTTCTATTTAAACTCCATTTTCCGCGTTTTTCAGTACTTTTGTAATCAATTTGTTTTCTAATATGAAGAAGGGGCACCTAAGCGCCCCTTCCCAAATCTGCGTATTGTTGCCATCAATCAATCGTAATACGGAACACAATTGGCTTATCGCTCTCCACTCCACACTCAATATGAAGACCTTCCTCGTCTCTTGTCCAAGCAAGTTCTCCATCTTTGCCAAGCACCTCTACCTTGCGAATGATTCCGCTAAAGTTTGCCTTCTTACTTGCATCCTGAATACCAAGTGATTTAATACAGTATGTATGGTCTGTGCTGCATTTTAATACAGTTGCATACAGTTTTCCATTTGCAGTTGTGAAACGAAAATCCTCTGATGTGAAATTCTTCTTGATTCCATCGGAAAATTGTCCCTCAACAATCTGGGTTGGACCTTCTGCGCTCTTGCGCCAAATTGTTGCATCGTAGATTGCCTCTCCATTTACTTTAAGCCAACTTCCAATTTCCTTTAATACATGCTGATCCTCTTTGGATATGGTTCCGTCTGATTTTGGTCCCACATTTAAGAGCATACGGCCATTCTTACTTACAATATCGACAAGATCACAAATTAAATCTGTCGGATTTTTAAACTGATTATTTTCTGTATAGCACCATGAATTTAATGCAATCGCTGTATCTGTCTGCCACAAATATGGCTTCACATCTGCGAACTGACCTCTCTCTACATCCGGCACTGCTGTTCCAAATAAAAACGCATCATGCTTATAATTAATAACTGCACCAGTTCCCCATTCTGCTGCACGATTATAATAATAAGCTGCTAACTTCTTTAAATATGGCTTTGCAGATGCATGCTGGATCCACCAGTCAAAATATAGAATCTGTGGATGGTAGCGGTCAATAATTTCACAAGTACGTACCAGCCAATCTTCCAGAAATTCCTTTGTCGGCGTCGGCTCACTGTTAATATCGTGATGATCTGCCTCCTTCATTGCCGGCCAATAGAAATCACCGCGCTCCATAGGTTCCTTAATGTCACTTTCAAACTCTTTTCCATGACTCATAAAAAACCAATGCTCAATACGGTGTGTAGATGCCCCCATGCGCATTCCTTTTTGGTTACAGCTTCTGCCAAGTTCACCTAATACATCACGCTTTGGTCCCATTTCATAAGCATTCCAATGAGATATCTCACTCTTGTACATTTGGAATCCATCATGATGCTCTGCAACTGGGACAACATATTGTGCACCTGCTTCTTCAAATAATGATGCCCATGCATCTGGATCAAACTTCTCTGCCTTAAACATTGGAATGAAATCCTTGTAGCCAAACTCACTATGCTTTCCATATGTCTTAATATGGTGCTCATATTCTGGCGAACCTGAATATACATGTTGCGGGAATACCACTCACTTCCAAATGCCGGCACACTATACACACCCCAATGAATAAAAATTCCAAACTTTTTCTTCTGGTACCAATCTGGTGCCTGATACTGTGATAATGATTCCCATGTATCCTTATAAGGACCTTTTTTAATTACCTCATCTATTCTTTTTAAATAAGGTTTCATGTCATACATAAAATATGCCTCCTTTTTGTCCGTTTTGTTTTTATAAGCTGCTGATATCTGCATTATAAAAAAAGTCACCTGTATATTCAAGACAATGCCATGACCTATTTTTTTAATTTATGTCGTGTTTTCGCATTTTTTCATTGACAGAAATCATAATTTCTGACATACTGACGACAAAAGGAGGCTGTTTTATGCATTTAAATCATCTTTCCTACTGTTTTTCAATTGATAATGCGCACTTTCGTGTTTCTATGCTATCAGACGGTGTAATTAATTTTGTTATCCCAGGACACAGTCATGCAAAGGGCTGTTATGAGATTCACTGCATCACAGATGGCAATGGAAGCATTCTTTTAAATAATACACGATTTCCTGTTGCAGCAGGCAGCATATATGTAACAGGGCCTCATATTTTTCATGAGCAAACTCCAGACCATGCACATCCCATGACAGAAATGTGTGTCTACATGCAGCTTATCGCATCCCCAGATCAGCATGATGATACACTTTTTGACAAACATCTTGTGCAGTCATTCTTACAGCAAACATGTTGGATTGGGACTGATACTACAGGTATTCTTCCAATTATGAAACAAATCTTTTCAGAAGCAACTATGCCTGCGCTTGTCGGTCACCAAGCTTACATGTCTGGCCTGTTTATGCAGCTTTTTTGTCTTCTTGTTCGCTGCTATCAGACTAATCCGAATACACCTGCTATGCCACAGCAGCAAAGACGAATAACGCTAAATGAAGCAGCTCAAGATAAGACAAATTTGCTTCAAAATGCGATGTCTCCTCTTGCCATTGAGGAAGCTTTTTTAAACAATTATAAAAGCATCACACTGTCTGATCTGGCTGCTGTCTCCCATATCTCTACCAGACAGCTGCAGCGCATGATTCAAAAACAGTATGGCACTACATTTCAGAAAAAAAGGACACAGGCTCGCATCAGCGCTGCCTGCATCCTCTTAAAAACTACATCCTACTCTCTTAGCGAAATTGCTGAACAAACAGGATACTCCTCTCCAGAGCATTTTTCCTATGCCTTTCGTCAGCAGATGGGCTGTACACCAGGCACTTATCGAAGAAGAAACAACACAAAAACCCCGAGACATAATTGCCTTCGTTTTTGTACACGGTTTGACCAGAGCGATAAGCCGGGTTATGTCTGGAGTGATCATCTATCTAGTCCTGATGTTGCCACCAGGCTCAAGCGACCTACCCGAAAGCCGGCGGGCAACCGTATGCTTTCTGTTCGGTCTTGCTTCGGATGGGGTTTACACAGCCTTCTCTGTTACCAGACAAGCGGTAGTCTCTTACACTGCCTTTTCACCCTTACCCTTGCGGGCGGTTATTTTCTGTTGCACTTTCCTGGGAGTCACCTCCACCGGACGTTATCCGGCATCCTGCCCTATGAAGCCCGGACTTTCCTCACCTGCAGCCTTTCGTTTCTGCAGCCGCGATCACTTGTCCTGCTCAAACCATGCCTAACTATTTTACCACATTTTTTGAATTTGTAAAGTGTTTTTTTTGAACTGGCGTCCCATTATTACAGTTCACTGGACGCCCACGGATAAGCTAATATTTACAGCAAAGCCCGAAGGTGAATGGCTTTCACAAGGCGGACACTTGAAGCAGGTCTTTCAAAGTAATGTATGATAAGAAGGAACATAACAGGAACCTGCGGAATTTGGTCCGACGACGAAACCATTACACCTAAGGGCTTTCGTAGCATGACGCGTGAACTGTAAATTACACATTAAAGCAGCTTCCGCCGATAAACTCTCTTAAAATTGAATTGATCGGAATTTTCTGGCTGTCAATACCAACAAAGTAGTCAAAGAATTTCAGCAGGCGTTTTGCCTCTGAATATTCTGGTGCGTTTCTGTCTATTCCAAATAACAGCGGCTCTGCATATGGCTTTAATACAGCCAGTTCATAAATAAGAGCGGAATTAAACACAACATCTGCTGTTTCCTGATATGGAAAAATATTTTTTTCTTCGCCTTTTCTGACATTATTCCACATTGCAATCGTATCCTGTGCTGATGCACCTCTTGTTCTTGCGTCGCGAACCATACGGCGAATCAGACGACCATCTGTAGTTGGGATTCTATTGTGCTCATCAATATTTAACTGTGTAAGTGCACTGATATAAATACGGAAAATGGATTCCTTTGGCAGTAACGGATAAAGCTTTTCATTCAGGCAATGGATTCCCTCTATAACAAGAATATCTTCTGGACCGAGTCTCAAGAAATTGCCCTTATATTCACGGCGTCCTGTAATAAAATTGTAAGTCGGCATGGAAACTGTCTTTCCTTGTAACAAATCTTCCATATCCTGATTAAATTGTGCCACATCAATGCACTCAAGATCTTCATAATTATAATTTCCATCCGCATCTTTGGGGCTTTTTTCGCGATCAACAAAATAGTTGTCCACACCAATTGGATGAGGACGAAGTCCTGCTGCCTTTAACTGCACCGACAAACGATAGGAAAAGGTTGTCTTTCCTGATGAAGACGGACCAGCAATAAGAATGATTTTTTTCTGTGGATCCTTTGCAATTGCATCTGCAATATGCGCCATTCTTTTTTCCATCAGCGCTTCCTGCACTAAAATCAGATCTGTAATATCTCTGCAGGAAGATTTTTTATTTGTCTTTCCCGTAATCAGCTCATTAAGTTCGCCTACTGTCGCAACACCAAGTTCCTCTCCCCACTTACCAGTCTCTCTCATAACCTTAAAAAGTTTATGCTGTGGCTCAAATTCAGGAATTACCTCGGGTGCTTCCCTAACTGGCATTTGAAGCACAAAACCATCCTCATAAGAATACAGCTTAAAATACTTTAAATAGCCTGTAGACGGCACCATATACCCATAATAATAGTCTTCCAAGCCATCAAGTGAATAAATATTAACCTTTGAAGCACGACGAAAGCGAAACAGTCTTTCCTTATCTGTCATTTTTGCTTTTCCAAACTGCTCTATAGCAGCTTCAGTACTAATGCTATATTTCTCAATTGGATAATTAGCTTCACGCAATATCTCCATGGCAGACTGAACCTGTTTTAATTCCTCTTCGTCCAAAACAAGACCTTTATCAAAATGGCAGAATAATCCCTTGCTCAGCGAAAATTCCACCTTTACCTGATTACTGCCAAGGCGCTCCTTTGAAATAGTATCATTTAATGCTTTTAACAAAAGAAGAACGACGCTTCTTCTATATGCCATGATTCCAGCCTGACTTTGCGTTGTAAGAAAACTTACATTTGCTCCATCCTTCATATATTTCCACAGTTCCTGAAGCTTGCCATTTACTGATGCCAGTACAATATCATGTTCAAACTGTGGCTGCAGTGTTCTTGCTAACTCTAAATATTTTGTGCTGTCTGCATATTGATACGGCTTTCCATTGTAATAAACAGTTATCATTCTTACTCCTTTCTGCACTTTAAAAAACGGCTCTTTCTTTGCATTGGAATCGTCAAAATCTCAATTGATGAACTCAATACCTCTGACAGATACTGTTCAACACACGTCTCAAATATATGTGCTGCTGTCTCACAAGGCAATTCCAGCACTGCTCTATGCTCACTGCAAGCCTTCATCGCCTCCTTACTGCTTACACCGCAGGTAACAATCAATTGAACGCCTCGTTCCATAGCAGCCTCTATACTCTTTTCATCTGCCCATACAACAACTGCCACATCTGAAAACGTCAGTCCATCATCTCTTTTTGAGATATATGCATTGATCCCTTCCAATGAAAATAAATTACAGATCATGTCTGTAAGTTCCTCAAGTGACTTTTTCTTTTTGTAATATCCAATTCGTCCTTTACCACTTTGGCAGACTGTATCTTCCATTCCTGCATATGATGCCTGCGGCTCAGTGATGTACACACCAGAAAGTTCTAATCTTGAGGCAAGCCAATCAGCACTGCCTCCCTTGCATTTATCAAAACTGCTTCCTGTCGCGTAACATGCAATATCATGGCGCAGCAGCTGCAGCAAAAGACGTCCCTGATAATTGGTGCTTCCAATTGTTAAAATAGGCTCCTCAATTATTGGCTCGTAAGAAATAATCATATCTGCCTGTGCAGACACAGCGTAATCTATTGTTTCCTGATCAATGCGATAAGCACTATAATCGTTGAAACATTTTTATCACTTCTGCCTACTATTAATCCCGTATTTTCTTTTTTATCAGTCTGTGCCAATCCTTTTGGAATAAAAAGTTCCAGCTGTTTTTCAATATCACTGCATTTCATATATGTATCATCTGCCTTTCTTAAATTTGTAACTAATCAAAACTATGCGAAGCAACCACAATCGTATACTAACTGTCTGCGTTTTTTCAGACAGGTGATATCCTGATGCAGCTGTGCAATTCGCTGCACGGCACGATCGTTTTCTGGTGCCTGCTTCATTTTCTCAAGGATCTGCTCATATTGTCTTTCTTCCTTTTCAAGATATGCCAAAAATGTCTTCATATCGTCCTTACAGATATCTTTTCCGTAACGATACTCTTCCTCTGACCACTCTCTTTCATCTTTTTTTACAAGAACATGAAAAATAAAATAATACTTTCCCTCATCACAAAGCATATGCTCATACTCAATCAAATAACCGTTTGATACAAGATAGCGACGCACATCAAAAAGCTCTGACTGCGGTGATAAAATCAATTCTTTAAAGCTTTTTGCTGTATGCTCCTCATCCTGCAGCAGACGCATCATCAAAATGCCGCCAATGCCCGACATAATTAATGAATCTGCCTCACCTGGCTTTATATTTGCCAATCCATCAGACAGCCTTGTCTGTATTTTTTCTTCTAATCTATGCTCTTTTATATGCTCCTTTGCGCGCGAAAGCGGACCTGGACGCACATCTGCCGCAACAGCCAAAGGTGATATACCCGACTCTACAAGAAAAATCGGGACAAAACCATGGTCACAGCCAACATCCGCAGCGCGGTTTCCCTTTGTCACCATGGATGCAACTGTTTCCAATCTCTTTGATAATTTCATACGTATATTTTATTTCCTCTCTATATTGTATTTCATATTATATTTCTTTACAAATCACTCTAAATAATCCCTTAATTTACGACTTCTTGTAGGATGCTTTAGTTTCCTAAGCGCCTTTGCCTCAATTTGACGAATACGTTCTCTTGTCACATGAAAGATCTGACCGACCTCCTCAAGTGTTCTTGCTCTGCCATCTGTCAGTCCATAGCGAAGACGAAGCACCTCCTCCTCTCTGCGTGTAAGTGTGCTAAGTGCTTCAGAAAGCTGCTCATTTAATAAAACACGTGTTGTCTCTTCAAGTGGAATCATTGAGCCACAGTCCTGAATAAAATCACCTAAATGTGTTTCTTCCTCTTCTCCAATTGGCATTTCAAGAGACACTGGTTCCATATTCATCCTAATAGCATCACTAACCTTTTCCACAGGAAGATCGAGTGCTTGTGCAACCTCTTTAATGCTTGGCTCTCTTCCAAGCTCCTGCACCATACTTCGCGACTTTCGTATGATGCGGTTCATGTTTTCTACCATATGGACTGGAATCCTGATCGTTCTTGACTGATCGGCAATTGCACGCGTAACTGCCTGACGAATCCACCAGGTAGCATATGTTGAAAATTTATAACCTTTTGTGTAATCAAATTTTTCAACTGCTTTCATCAAGCCAAGATTTCCCTCTTGGATCAGATCAAGAAGTGCGAGCCCACATCCATTATAATGCTTGGCCACACTGACGACAAGGCGAAGGTTAGCCTCTGCAAGCCTTTTTCGTGCCTCTTCATCTCCTAGAGAAGCCTGCTTTGCAAGCTTTGTCTCTTCCTCTGCATCTAATAACGGCACCTTACCAATATCCTTCATATAAAGCTTTATCGGCTCATCCTCATCGTAATAAGTGCTTTCTTGCGTATCTATATCCTCTTCTTCCTCCTGACCAATTGAGATCAGGCTGCGTCCAAGAAGTTCTGTCACATGATCTAATCCCTTCTCTGTACGCATGGCTTCCGGAAATTTTTCCTCAATCTGAGAAAGTGCCACAAAACCTCCCTGTGTCTTTCCCAGACGAATCAATTCCATTACTCTTTTGTCAGATTCTAACTTTTTCATTTCAATGTCTGCCTTCATTTTCATGTCTGCCTTCATTCTGCCCGCAGGCTTTTTTGTTTTACTCGTTATGATATCTGACTATATTGTTGCCTTATTAAAAAGATATATTCAAATGATCCAATCCTTTTAACGCTTCCATTACCTCCTGAAGCCTCTTTATATCATCTGTCGTGTCGGCTTCCTTTTGCAGGCTGTGACGCTTTAAGCGAATCACACATTCGCGTATTCCTCTTGTTTTTTCTGATACGGATGTCTCCTGAACAAGTTCACCATTAAAGATTTTAGCCACTTCCTGATACTGGCTTTCATCTTCAATAAAATTTGTTAACAACTCTGCCGGATTTCCTTTTCCCTGCTCGATCTGCTTGTATAAAAGGCGAGCCACCTCTTGATAAAGAGAATCAGAAAAATCTTCTGGCATAATAATATCTGCCAGCTGATTAAGCTGTCCAGGATGATCGCTAAGCCATGTTAAAAGAAGTCTTTGTGCCGCCTTTAACCCCTCATCCTTTTCTCTTTTTTTCTGTACCTGCTTTCTTTCCTGCTGCATAGCCTGAGGTGCTTTGTATGCATGTTCCTCAACTTTCTGTTTTAAAATTTGATAATCTATGCCGTATGTTCTAGATACTGCCTCTATATAATTATTTCGTTCAAGCACATCCTCAAACGTGCGAAGCTTGTTCGCTGCTTCCTCGAAAAATTCTGTTTTTTTGCTTGGATCTGAAAAATCATAGCCATCTCGCAGCACCTGAATTTCAAACATGAAAGAGGGGATTGCTTCATCAATGCGCTTTTGATATGCCTCAGCTCCCATATTTTTAATAAATTCATCAGGATCCTTATATGGTTTCATCGTCAGCACGCGAGCTGACAGTCCAGCTTCTTTTAGAATCGGTATCGCACGAAGTGCTGCCTTGATACCTGCACCGTCGCTGTCAAATGTAAGCACAACTTCCTTTGTATAGCGCTTAAGCAGCAGACCATGCTGTACTGTAAATGCAGTTCCAAGTGACGCAACTGCATTTGTAAATCCTGCCTGGTGGAGACTGATGACATCCATGTATCCTTCGCAAATCAGAAAATATGGTTTTCTGTTTCTCTTTGCAACATGCATGCCGTAAAGATTTCTGTTTTTTTCAAAAATCGGTGTCTCAGGGGAATTTAAATATTTTGGTTCTCCCTCTCCCATAACACGACCACCAAAGCCTATCACCTTGTTATTTATATCCATAATAGGAAACATAACACGATTCCAGAATTTATCATAACAGCCTCTCTCATCAATCTTTACAAGACCAGAATCTTTAAGCTGTGCATCCGAAAACCCCTTCTGCCGCAAAAAGCGATATAAATCGTCTGGGTATTGATTTGCATATCCAAGGCCAAAATTTTTGATTGTCTCATCAGAAAGTCCTCTGCCTCGAAGATAAAGATAGCCTCGTTTTCCATTTTCACTCATAAGCTGATGGTAAAAATAACGTGCTGCTTCTTTTTGTATGGCAAATAAAATACTTCTATAATCTGCCTGCCTTCTGCTCTCTTCGCTTTCTTCCTCTTGCGGCAGCTCGATTCCAGCTCTTTCTGCCAGCGACGCAACTGCCTCCTGAAAACTTTCATTTTCATAGTCCATGACAAACGTGATAACATTTCCGCCTTTTCCACATCCAAAGCAATAATACATCTGTTTCTGTGGTGACACTGAAAATGACGGTGACTTTTCATTGTGAAACGGACACAGTCCAAAATAGTTGCTTCCTTTTTTCTGCAGATGAATATATCCTCCGATCACATCTACTACGTCATTTCTTGCACGTACTTCCTCTATCACTTCATCTGAATACCGCATGAGCGCCGCTCCTTTCTTTCCCTGTTTTGTACTTTTAAGTCCTGTTGCATCATACCATATTTTATACAAAAATTCAAGGAAGGGTTAGGTCTGTAAAATTGTAACATCGTAAATATATATGCAGAAATATAACTTTTCATTCTAAAAAATTAAAAATTTAAGGAGAAAATATATGAATAACCCCAAAGCAGATGCCGCTTTAAATTTATCTTTGTCGCTGCCTGAAAGCTTACATGAAAAGTCGACGTCTTTGTCTGCTGTTTTGACTGGCAGTGTATGGGAAATATTAGTGCTGGCATCACAGGATTTATCTTTTTTGGCAAAGCTATACCCACAAATTGAAGTATCAATGCTTCTTGAAAATTTTGCACTGCTTAGCTGCCGCCGTCACTAATTCCAACAGTTAGCGCACTGCCGCAAATTCTTTATATAGAGATGCCGCACTATATTTCTTTTGAAATCCTTTCTGGAAAACGCTCATCCTGTATTACACAGGTAACACTACCGCCACTTTCACTGACGGGAAATGGAGTTTTAGTTGGTTTTGTGGATTCCGGCATTGATCTGACACACCCAGATTTTCAAGATTCAAATGGAAACAGCCGCGTTTTATTTTTGTGGGATCAAACTAGAGATGAAGATCCACCAGATGGATATCTGTTTGGCACAGAATATAATAATGAACAAATTAATGAGGCACTACAGACTGGGAAAACTTTATCAAAAGATGAATCTGGACACGGTACTGCTGCAGCCGGGATTGCCTGCGGTAATGGCAATGCTTCTAAAGGACGCTATCGCGGTATTGCGCCTGAGACTGAACTAATCGTAGTGAAAATGCGAAAAAATAAAGGGCTGTACCCTAGAACTACAGAATTAATTAGTGGAATTGATTACTGCATAAGAAAGGCATTAAAATTTAATCGTCCGCTCGTACTAAATATAAGCTTTGGAAATAATTACGGTTCACATACAGGAAACTCACTTTCTGAACTTTATCTAAACCGTGTATCACTGCTTGGCCGCATCAGCATAGTTGCTGCATCTGGAAATGAAGGTGCCTCGCCAATACATACCTTGGGTTTTCTTGATCAGACAGTAAATGTTGATTTTTCTATTTCGGAACGTCAGACTTCTCTTAATATGCAGCTATGGAAAGATTACGCAGATGCTGTGCGTATTAGACTAAGAGCGCCTTCTGGAATAGAATACACTCTTTCTGACAAATTTGGAACAAATATGGAAGTGCTGGATCAAACACAAATAGCTTTTTATAATAGTGCACCTTCTCCGTTTCAGCGTCTGCAGGAATATTATTTTGAATTTTTTCCAATAGCTGACAGCTTTTATTTAACTTCTGGTGTGTGGAGTCTTATCATTGAACCAATTTCAATAAAAAATGGTACATTCGAGATGTGGCTTCCTGCTGCCTCTAGCTTAAATGGTGCTACACGTTTTCTTTCTCCCGATCCATATAATACACTCACAGTACCATCTTCTGCTAATTCAGTTATTACTGTAGGAGCCTATGATGCAAAAACGAATACTCCAGCAGATTTTTCAGGGCGCGGAGCTGCTTCAATGCCAAATCTTTTAACAAAGCCTGATCTTGTCGCTCCCGGTGTTTCTGTCATAGTACCTTCATTTCCTGGCGGATATCAAACCGTATCTGGTACATCCTTTGCTGCACCATTTGTCACAGGCAGTGCTGCTCTTTTAATGGAATGGGGAATTGTAAAAAGAAACAATTTATTTTTATATGGAGAACAATTAAAGGCATGGCTGATTGCAGGTGCAAAAGAACTTCCAGGCTATCCCGTACCTAATCCTCGCACAGGTTGGGGATCTCTTTGCCTAGAGGCAGCTTTTCGATAATACCAAAAAAGAGAGAAGACTTTCATCTTCTCTCTTAGCTTGTAATGCAGTTGAGGGGACTTGAACCCCTACCCAAGTACATGGACATGAACCTGAATCATGCGCGTATGCCAATTCCGCCACAACTGCATATTCAATTTTGTTTTTTTCTAATGATATGCATTAGAAAAATGCAGTTGACGGGACTTGAACCCGTACGAGCTAGGCTCACAAGATCCTTAGTCTTGCGCGTATGCCAATTCCGCCACAACTGCATATTTTGTTTTTGTCTGTTGAGCAACTTCGTTTGTTGTTTCTTTGTTTTCTCTGTTGCTCACCTGACGATATATATATTATCACATAGGCAATAATTTGTCAACACTTTTTTCAAAAAAAATCAAAAAACTTTTTGTAGGTGCCTTTTTGTGTCTCAAAACTAAAAAATACTCCCAAAAAGCAACCAATAGTTTACTTTGTGGGAGTATTCGTGTTTTTTCGTTCTTTTGTCACAATCTCCTGTGTCAATTACAGGCCAACTGCAAAACCAACAATTAAAACAATAATACCAAGTGCTATACGATAAAGCGCAAAGCTGTTGAAATTGTGACGCTTGATATACTGCATTAAGAACTTAATTACAATCATAGAAACACCATAAGAAACAACCATTGCCAGCAAAACAACAAAGAACTGCTCTGCTGAAAAACCGCCGCCCTTTACAAGGAACTTAACAAGCTTCAGACCGCTGGCACCAAACATAACAGGAATTGCCAGATAGAAGGTATACTCTGCTGCAATAAAGCGGGAACATCCAAACAGCATACCGCCGATGATCGTGATTCCTGAACGAGAAGTTCCCGGGATCAATGCCAATAACTGGAATACACCTATAATAAATGCTGTCTTATAGCTAAGCTGTGTAAACTTTACAATTGATGGACGAACCTTTTGATTTCTCATCTCGATTGCAATAAATGCAATTCCGACTACAATAAGCATAATTGCTACTACAAGCCAATTCATCAGGTATTTATCAATAAGATCATTGAACAATATACCAATCACACCAGCAGGGATACAGCCAATAATTACCTTCTTCCACAGTTCGATAGTATTGTGCTTCTGCTCTTTTGTCTTTCTGGCCGAAAATGGATTCAGCTTATAAAAGAACACCGTGACAACCGCTAGGATCGCACCAAGCTGTATAACAACATCAAACATTTCTGTAAATTCAGCAGTAAACACCTCTGGTGCACTCGTCTTCCAGAAGGCATCTACCAAAATCAGATGTCCGGTACTGCTGACAGGAAGCCACTCGGTAATTCCCTCTACAATGCCAAGAAAAATGACTCTCAGCCACTCAATAATATTCATTTTTTAATTTTCCTTTCTGTTATTCCCTCTTTACATACGATTTTCAATTTGCCAGTCAATTGGTTCAAGACCATTTTCTTTTAAGTACTCATTTGTACGGCTAAATGGTCTGCTTCCAAAAAATCCTCGGTATGCAGACAGCGGACTCGGATGCGCTGATTCAAGGATCAGATGCTTTGAATTGTAAATCATCGGCTTTTTTGACTGTGCCGGTCTGCCCCACAAAATAAACACCATAGGACGATCCTGTCTGGCAAGTGCTTCAATAGCAGCATCTGTAAACTGCTCCCAACCAATCCCCTTATGTGAGAACGCCTGATGTGCGCGGACTGTTAAAAGCGTGTTTAACATCAAAACACCCTGCTTTGCCCATTTTACCAGATATCCATTGTCTGGAATATAACAGCCTAAGTCTTCGTGCAGTTCTTTATAAATGTTGACCAGAGAAGGCGGAATTTCTACGCCCGGCTTTACAGAGAAAGACAAACCATGTGCCTGACCTGGCTCATGATACGGATCCTGTCCGAGAATGACTACCTTTACTTTGGAGAGCGGCGTTAAATTAAACGCAGTAAAGATCTCATCGGATGGCGGATACACCACATGTGTGGTATACTCTTCGACTACTTTTTTATAGAGACTGGCATAATATGGCTTTTTAAACTCTGCGCTAAGCGGCACAAGCCAGTCATTTGCAATTGCCCCCATTGTTTTCCTCCACAAATCAATTGATACGCACGCTGATGCCGCGTTCCTTCAAATACCGTTTTAAATCTGCAATCTCAAGCTCCTTATAATGGAACAAACTTGCCGCAAGCGCAGCATCTGCCTTTCCATCTGTGAGCGCCTGATAAAAATGTTCCTTCGTTCCTGCACCGCCAGATGCAATGACTGGAACACTAACTGCCTCTGATACTTGTCTTGTCAGTGCAATGTCGTAGCCTGTCTTCATACCGTCGCAGTCCATACTTGTTAGAAGAATTTCTCCTGCACCCATTCTTACAACCTTTGCTGCCCACTCTACTGCATCAAGTCCAGTATCAATACGGCCTCCGTTTTTATAAACATTCCATCCGCTGCCATCTGCTCTTTTTTTTGCATCAATCGCCACAACTACACACTGACTTCCAAATTTATCAGCTGCATCACTTATAAGCTGCGGTGTATTGATAGCAGATGAATTGATTGATATTTTATCTGCGCCCTCACGAAGAAGCATACGAAAATCCTCTACTGTACGGATTCCGCCGCCTACAGTAAATGGAATAAATACCTTCTGTGCTACCCTGCGCACCATATCAACCACAATGTTTCTGGAATCACTTGACGCTGTAATATCAAGAAATACCAGCTCATCTGCACCTAGCGCATCATAAGCTGCCGCTATCTCAACTGGATCTCCGGCATCCTTTAAATTCACAAAATTAACACCCTTTACAACTCGTCCGTTATGTACGTCCAGGCAAGGAATAATTCGCTTTGTAAACATTAGCCTTCCCTCCTTTGCGCCAAGAAATTTTTAAGAATCGCAAGCCCTGTTTTTGAACTCTTCTCTGGGTGAAACTGACATGCAAAAACGTTTTCTTTTTCTACCGATGCGTGGATAGTAACACCATATTCTGCTGTTGCTGCTACGATTTTGGGGTCTTTGGCCTGCAGGTAATACGAATGCACAAAATACACATAAGGTTCCTTTTCCAGTCCCTTAAATAATGACGCTCCCTCGCGCACATTCAGGGAGTTCCATCCCATATGTGGAATTTTAAGACCAGGACCTTCTGGAATGCGCACAATCTTTCCCTTAAGAATACCAAGACCAGCTACGCCTGGTGTCTCCTCACTGCTCTCAAAAAGAAGCTGTAAACCCAGACAGATACCTAAAAATGGAATTTTTCTGTTTATTGCCTCATGGATAACATCAATTAATCCAAACTTATTTAAGTTTTCCATCGCATCTCCAAATGATCCCACTCCCGGCAAGATAATATGATCTGCCTGAAGAATTACCTCAGGATCTCTTGTCAAAACAGGTGTCTCTCCCATTGACAAAAGTGCTTTTTCTACACTTTTAATGTTTCCTGCATCATAATCAATAATCGCTATCAACGTGCCACCCCCAGATTCATGTGTGTAAAAACAGCTTGATTATATCATATGATTATTCATGTGACAACTGTTCTGCTATTTCTTTTACAAATTGGATGCAATCTTCCTTCACACCAATACCTCTGCCATTCAAATCGGCCGGCACCTGATACAGCATCGGATGTACACGAATCAGCGTTGCCTTCTGATGCATGGACAGCACTTTCTCAAATGGCCAGCGCATAACCATCGGATCAGCAAAGCCCTCACCAAGCTCTAAAATCGTAAGTTCATGCGTCAATGAGCAGCTAAGCCAATTCATATAGGCTTCCCACTGCTTTTCTTGTCCTTCCACCTTCGGTGCTGCCGTCAAAAACTTAGAAATTCGCCCATCTAACAGCTTTTGATCCGTATTTGATGTAATTGCAAAACAATTTCTTCCTTTTGCCAGCTTTGCCAGCGTACCATATACCTCATCAATCTGTTTTTCATTATCCTCTTTCACTGACAGCTGTGTGCCGATTCCGATTAACAGCATTTCACTGTTTATTATCTTATTCCATACTTCCTGTGTCATTCTCATTCTCCTGTACATCTGTTTCTTCTTTTGGCGCTTTTTTTAAGCAAAACCAGAATGCAACGCCTTCTGCTGTATTATATACACCAAACGGCTGCTTATGAGCATCCATAATGGCTTTTACAATAGAAAGACCGATACCGCTTCCTCCATATTCTCTTGTTCTTGCTTTATCGACCTTATAAACTTGATCCATACTTTATCAAGGGAATCCTCTGGAATAGGATCTCCCGTATTGGCTACCGTTATCTTTACAGTATCATCTTGTTCCTCTAGCGTCACACAAATACGCATGTCTCCATTTACATGGTTCATTGCATTGCTTATATAATTAGTACAAACTTCCTCAATTTTAAATTCATCACCAATCACCATACAGGAAGCAGGATACTGTTTTATCACCTTAATTTCCTTCTTTTGCATTTCCAGTGCACTTGAATTGAGAAGCGTTGTAAGCATCTCACAAATATCAAATGGTTCTTCTGTGAGCGCATCCTGCCCAAATTCAAGATGATTGAGTGTAAGAAGCTTTCGCACCATGCGGTTCATTTTTTTTGCTTCATCGACAATTACATCACAATAAAAAGCACGGCTTTCTGGATCGTCACTGATTCCTTCCTGAAGACCTTCCGCATAACCCTGGATCAATGCAATTGGCGTCTTTAACTCATGTGAAACATTTGACAAAAATTCTTTTCGCACTTCGTCAATCTGGATTTTTTCATCAATATCCTTTTTTAACTGTTCATTTGCTGTCTGCAGCTGATTAATTGTACTCTCTAACTGCTCTGACATTGAGTTCATGCTGTTTCCCAAAAGACCAATTTCATTATTCAGATCGCCCGTATATTTGCTCGTAAAATCAAGATTTGCCATATGATCTGCAATCTCAGCAAGCTGCAGAAGCGGTCTTGTCAGACGATTAGATATCACACTGATGACAATAAGTGCAAGCAGCATTCCTCCTAAGCAGGTGAACATGAAAAATTGATTGGAAATCTGTGCACTGTCCTGCACAGCTTCTAACGGCGTAGACATTAAAAAGAAGGTTCCATTGCTCAAAGAACCATAACAGTCCATATATGAGGTTCCTTCAATAGGATCGTAATATTTTAAAATTTTATATCGTTCCCCTTGCTTTAATGTTGTGACTGTGTCCATGCGGTCCCATACCAAAATATACTGCATAAGACGATGACGAAGTTCGCTCGCCTGCATATTAGATACACAGTTTGCACTCACTTCATCTAGTGACCAGTCTGATGTTGTCTGAATAAAAGAAATATTATCTGCATCACGCATGCTAATCAAAACTGCGCTGACTTTACTATCATTTTCACTTTTATTATTAGTCAGCTGATCAAGCTTTTGATAATAATGAACAACCTTTTCCTGCTTCTTCTGATAATAAAAATCCTTCAGCAGTCCGTTATTTAACCCTATACACAACACCATTGTCAATGTAAGAATTGCAACAAAGGCAGTCATAATCTGTGTTCTTATGGATGATTTCATCATTCTACCTCAAATTTGTAGCCCATGCCCCAGATGGTATGAATATATTCGCCCTTCTCACCCATCTTGCTTCTTAATTTCTTTACGTGAGTATCAATTGTTCTGGCATCGCCAAAATAATCATAATTCCAAACATTATTTAAAATTTTTTCTCTTGACAGTGCCAATCCTCTGTTCTCCATAAAATACGTCAAAAGTTCAAATTCTTTGAAACTAAGCTCAATTTCCTTGCCATCTATTGTTACCTGATGTGCTGCTTTATCTATCACTATTCCGCCGCACTCTAACTTGCTTGATTTTACCTGATTGCTTCTCTTTAACACAGCTCCGACTCTTGCCACTAAAATCTTAGGACTGAATGGCTTGCTTATATACTCATCTACACCAAGATCAAAGCCATGCAGCTCATCCTGTTCCTCACCCTTTGCAGTCAGCATAATAACAGGTACCTGTGAATATTCGCGGATTGTCTTTAACACCTGCCAGCCATTCATCTTTGGCATCATAACATCAAGAAGGATTACTGCAATATCCTTATTCTGGAAAAAAATCTCTACTGCTTCCTCTCCATCTCCAGCCTCGATGACTTCATAGCCGTCTCTTGTCAAAAAGTCACTTACAAGCTTTCTCATTCTGCTCTCATCATCTACTACCAATACTTTTATCTTTTCCATTGCGTATTCCATCCTTTCTTTTCTTTGTCAGCATAATTCGCGTTTATAAATATTTTATCAAATAAATATGGCAAAGATGTGAACAAAACTGCATGAACAAAAAAAACCGCCCCGGCAAATGCCGGAGCGGAAAATAATGTCTTGATTACATGATATCCTGATTTGCAATACCGTCCATATCATCGAAATCCTGATTCTCGCCAACCATACCCCAGATAAATGTGTATGCCTGAGAACCTGAACCACTGTGAATAGACCAACTTGGAGAAATAACAGCTTCCTCGTTTCTCATAACGATATGACGAGTCTCCTGCGGCTCTCCCATGTAATGCATAACAAATGCATCCTCTGGAATATCAAAGTACAGATAAACCTCCATACGTCTGTCATGTGTATGACATGGCATTGTATTCCATACACTGCCTGGCTCAAGCTTTGTCATACCCATTTCAAGCTGACAGCTCTCTACCTGACCTGGAAGGATGTACTTGCAGATTGTACGATGGTTTGAAAGCTCAAGTGAACCAAGCTCTACCTTGTTCTCATCCTTAACGATGACAACACCTTCCTCTGGTGTACCTTCTGGCTTAATTAAAACAGTCGGATAGGTACGATGTGCCGGTGCACTGTTTAAATAGAATTTTGCCGGGTTGGAAGCATCTTCACTTGCGAATACAATCTTCTGTGTTCCCATTCCGATGTACATACCTTCCTTATAGTCAACGGTATATACCTTTCCATCAACAGTGATTGTTCCCTTGCCGCCGATGTTAATTACACCAAGCTCTCTTCTCTCACAGAAGTACTTTGCACGAAGCTCATCTCCTGCAGTCAGCTCAAGTGCATTCTCTGCCGGTGTTGCACTTCCTGTGATAATACGATCGATGTGGCTGTATACCAGTTTAATCTCACCTGGTACAAACAGTCCCTGAATCAGAAATTCCTCTCTGAGTCTCTGTGTGGTATAAGTCTTAACATCTCTTGGACTTACAGCAGTTCTTAACTCCATAAAAATCCTCCTTTGTTATGCGGCCATAGCAACGCCGCATCCTGTTTATTATCTATGCTTACTGCTGCTTACGCAGTGCTGCACGTTTACGAAGTGTTGGATCCAGAATCTTCTTTCTGATACGAAGGTTCTTTGGTGTTACCTCAAGTAACTCATCAGTATCAATGAAATCCATACACTGCTCAAGGCTCATCACCTTCTTTGGAACAAGGCGAAGTGCATCATCAGAACCTGAAGAACGGGTGTTGGACAAATGCTTTGTCTTGCAGACATTAACTTCTACGTCCTCTGCCTTACCAGTCTGACCAACAACCATACCAGAGTAAACCTTCTCACCAGGTCCAATAAACAATACACCTCTTTCCTGTGCATTGTAAAGACCATAAGTGATACTCTCGCCATCCTCAAATGCAATAATAGAACCCTGTTTACGATACTGAATATCGCCCTTGTACTCCTCATAACCATCAAAGATAGTATTGATGATACCATTTCCCTTTGTATCAGTCATGAATTCACCTCTGAATCCAATCAGACCTCTTGATGGGATAGAAAACTCCAGTCTTGTATAGCCACCCTGTGCTGTTCCCATTCCGTGAAGTTCACCCTTACGGCTGGAAAGTTTCTGGATAACAGTACCGGAAAACTCCTCTGGAACATCAATATAAACAAGCTCCATTGGCTCTAAAAGACGATTTCTCTCATCTCTCTTTGTTAAAACCTCTGCCTTGCTGACTGCAAACTCGTATCCCTCACGGCGCATGTTCTCAACAAGAACTGAAAGATGAAGCTCACCTCTTCCGGATACCTTAAAGCTATCCATGTTCTCAGTCTCCTCAACGCGCAGGGAAACGTCTGTGTTCAGCTCGCGGAACAGTCTCTCTCTTAAATGTCTTGAAGTAACAAATTTTCCTTCCTGACCAGCAAGAGGACTATCATTTACCATAAAGTTCATTGCGATAGTCGGCTCAGAAATCTTCTGGAACGGAATCGCTACCGGATTCTCCGGCGAACAAATCGTATCACCGATATGAATATCGCTAATACCAGAAATTGCAACAATGGAACCGATATCAGCACGCTGTACCTCTACCTTATTCAGGCCATCAAACTCATACAGCTTACTGATTTTTACGCGGCGCTTCATACTCGGATCATGATGATTTACAATAACACAGTCCTGATTTACCTTTACAAAACCATTGTCAACCTTACCAACACCAATACGACCTACATACTCATTGTAGTCAATGGTACTGATCAAAATCTGAGTCGGTGCCTCTGGATCACCTTCCGGTGCCGGAATATGCTCAATAATGGTTTCAAACAATGGAACCATATTCTCTCTAGGATCATCTAAATTTCTAACTGCAAAGCCAGCCTTTGCAGATGCATACAAGAATGGACAGTCTAACTGCTCATCACTCGCATCAAGATCCATCAAAAGCTCTAATACTTCATCTACAACTTCCGCCGGTCTTGCCTCCGGACGGTCAATCTTATTGATACATACAATAACAGACAGGTCAAGCTCAAGTGCCTTGCTTAAAACGAACTTTGTCTGCGGCATTGGTCCCTCAAATGCGTCAACAACAAGAATAACACCATTTACCATTTTCAGTACACGCTCTACCTCGCCACCGAAATCCGCATGTCCTGGTGTATCGATGATGTTGATCTTGCAGTCTTTATAAGTAACTGCAGTATTCTTGGACAGGATAGTGATGCCTCTTTCTCTTTCGATATCATTAGAGTCCATGACACGCTCCTGAACTTCCTGATTCTCACGAAATACTCCGCTTTGCTTTAACAGCTCATCTACCAGTGTCGTTTTACCGTGGTCAACATGCGCAATAATCGCTACGTTTCTTACTGTCTCTCTCTTTGTTTTCATATAGAAAAAACTCCTCTTAATGCTAAAAACTTAATTCAGTTACACAAATCCCCCCAAACCAGCATCTGTCTTTTTAAACTTTTCATCAGCAAAAGAGAGCTGCCGGTTGGCAACTCTCTTATTGTAGCACAGATAATATTCATTTTGCAAGTAGTTTTCAAGATTCTGGTGCATCCTTTTGCACAGTTTCAGAAAGTGCAGTCAATGTTCCTGCAATCGAAGCCAGATTTGACGGCACAATGATCTTTGTTGCTTTACCGTCAGCTGCCTTCTCAAAAGCCTCCATACTCTTAATCTGAAGAACGGCTGCATCAGCCTTTGCTTCCTTAATATAAGCAATTCCATCAGCCTTCGCCTGAGAAACGCGGCGAATTGCCTCTGCTTCACCTTCTGCCTCACGAAGCATTGCCTCTTTCTTTGCCTCTGCACGAAGAATTGCTGCCTGCTTTTCAGCCTCTGCATCAAGGATTGCAGACTGCTTCTTACCTTCTGCGCGAAGAATTGCAGACTGCTTTTCACCTTCTGCACTAAGGATCGCTGCACGCTTGTCACGCTCTGCCTTTGCCTGCTTCTCCATAGAATTCTGAATATCTGACGGCGGTGCAATGTTTTTAAGCTCAACACGATTTACCTTAATTCCCCACGGATCTGTTGCCTCATCAAGACTGCTTCTCATCTTAGTATTGATTGTCTCACGAGAGGTAAGTGTCTCATCAAGCTCCATCTCACCGATGATGTTACGAAGTGTCGTTGCTGTCAGATTTTCAATTGCCATCAGTGGATTTTCCACACCATATGCATAAAGCTTTGGATCTGTAATCTGATAAAATACAACTGTATCAATAAGCATTGTAACATTATCCTTTGTAATAACCGGCTGCGGATCAAAGTCTACAACCTGTTCCTTTAAGATAACGTTTCTTGCAACGTGATCAACAAATGGCATCTTGATATGAACACCGACTGACCATGTCGTAAGATAACCGCCTAAACGCTCTACGATAACGGCATGTGCCTGTGGCACAATACGGATACATGAACCAATGATACATAAAATAACAATGACAATAATAACGCCTGCAATAAATTGAGGACTAAGAATTGATGCTGCTAACATACTCATACACTCCTTTTCTCTTAAATGATACACTGCTTATGCTTTTAACTGTTTTCCTGTGTTGTCCTTGACGGCTCAATCTTTGCAACGATCAGTTTGACACCCCGTATTCCTGTGACAACAACACGACTGCCTGCCTCGATAATTTCATCATCCTTCTCGGCAGCAGCTGTCCACTCCTGACCACGAATTACAGCTTTTCCAAAGCCTTCCTGATTATGTATTCGAGCCGTAACCGTTGCATAATCTCCAATTAAACTATCGACATTTGTCTTGACTGTCTTTGTCTGAAGAAAGCGTCCGGCAATAGGACGAACCAAAATCAATAACAGCATCGACACAGCTAAAAAAACAATAAGCTGAACTTCTAACGATGTCGAAAACAGTGAAGTAATAAATGCTGCAACGGCACCGACAGCAAACCAAATGGTTACAAGCTGAAATGTTGCCATCTCAATCGCTGTCAATACGATAAATACGATGAGCCAAACATAAACTTCGATACTGTCCACATCTAATCCTCCTTTCATCTTCGTTTTTCTTATGCTACCACAAAAATGATTAGTATTTTTTTTGCTGTCATTTTTGCCAGATATTTTTGTAACCATTAAATTCTAAATCACATGATAAATCATCACTCTTAGTGTAAATACCTGCTCATCCCACATTGTCTCAACATTACCGTCTGCATGTTCTAAAAGTTCATGCATGATGCGAAGACCCATTCCATGCTCCTGTGGATTATCTTTACGGCTTATAAGGCGTCCATCCTGCGCTTCAAAAATAGTACCGTCATAGCGATTTTTAATTTCAATAAAAAGATTTTTTCGTTCAACCTTCATAAAAATCTTCACAAGACGTTCCTTCTCACTTACTCTGTCACATGCTTCAATTGCATTATCAAGCGCATTTCCAAGAATACCGCATAATACAGAATCTGCCACCTCCATTTCTCTTGGAATGGAAATCGATTCTTCCACTTCAATCTTTTTTTCTCTTGCCACGGCCTTTTCAAAGCCAAGTACCGCATCTACTGTTCTATTTCCTGTTGTTGATGCATGCGGTGTCATAAGACTTTGCTCTTCCTTCAAGCGGCAAATTAAAGAATCGAAATCTCCTTTTTGGGCAAGCATCAAAAGCTCCATATTGCGGTTTTTTCGCTCATGACGCTCCTTTCTCATGGTTTCCTGAAAATGAGAAAGAGCCTCATACTGCTTTGCATAGTACTGAAGCTGACGGCCTGTCATATATTCCCTTCGCCTTGTCTTTTCCTTCCAGGCTTCTTCCTTCTGGAACGCAAAAATTGTCTCGAACAGTAAAATAATCGCAGCAACTGCTGCACTAAATAAGCTTAGAACCCCTTTTGTACGAATCAGAATCAAACAGCACAGATTTAACACACACCATAAAAGAAAATGCGGCAAAAGGCAGCGCCAAGTTTTTTTCTGTTCTTCTTTTTTCAAAACTGCAAGATATTGTGATGTCGTATATAATGCAAAAAAATTGATCAATAATACAAGCAATAAATCTGTCATGTTTCGATCCCTCTCAATGTTTATTCTTACTCAGAACCCCATTCCCAGAAGCGGCTGCGCACATTAGCGCGGTGTGCCTCACTTATACTTAAAATTGTACCATCTCTAAGAGCAAGCTTTTCATACTGAAAGGCTTCAACGTGCTCCATATTAACAAGATAAGCCTTGTGAATCCGTACAAAATCTGCACTGATTGCTAAAAGCTCCTCCTCAGCCTCATCAAGCTTATGGTAATACTCATATTCACCTCGCACAGTATGAACAATTACTTTCCGCTTATTGCTTTCTAGATATACAATATCTCGGCAAAGAAGATTAACCACGTTTTTTCCAAAACGAATCGTAAACAACTCTCTGTGAAAACGGCTGATTCGCTCAAACGCCTTATCTAACACATTCTCAAGTTCTTCTTGCTTTAACGGCTTTGATAAAAAACGAAATGGCTCCGCTTCAAACAGCTGGCGCATATACTGGTCATAACCAGAAACATATATAATAAGTGTCTGGTATGAACGTTCACGAAGCTTTTTTCCAAGTTCGATTCCATCCATTTTTCGCATCTCAATATCAAGAAACAATATTTCAAAGCCTGCACCGTTTTCAATTTCTTCTAAAAGTTCCTCCGCAGATGCAAATGTTTCAGCCTGCAGCTCCACTCGCCTTTTTTTTGCATAAGCCATTACAAGACTTCTAAGCTGCTCGGCAAACGGCAGTTCATCATCACACATTGCACATGTTATCATTACACTTCCTCCTCAAACAACAGAAATTCTTTTCCATTCTTAGCGTAGTACCCATAATCTTCGATCTCTGTCTTAGCACTGCCCTGAAAGCTCTCAAGAAGCTGCTTTTCCATAGATGTGCGTTCTGTAAGAGGTACAAGAAAGCGCACGCTTACATCCTCTGCATATTCGCTGTCTAATTGGCTGTATCCTCGCTGTCCTAGCAAGTAAAGAAGCATTCCAATCTGGTTATATGTTACCTTTACTAAAAACTGTACAGCTGGAATTTTTTCAATAACCTCACTTGCTTCAACACCAGCCTTTGCCGCAGCCGTATAAGCGCGCACCAGACCGCCCGTCCCCAAAAGAGTACCTCCAAAATAGCGCGTGACAACGACAACCGTGTCGCAAAGACCTGCCCCCACCAGCACATCAAGCATTGGCTTGCCTGCTGTCTGTGAAGGTTCACCGTCATCACTGCAGCGCTTTAGCTCCTTTTTTTTTCCGATACAGTACGCATAGCAATTATGTCTTGCATCCCAATATTTTTTGCGGATCATTTCAATATAGGCAAGCGCCTCCTCCTCTGATTCCACATGCTCTAAGTTTGCAATAAACCGTGATTTTTTCTCTACAATTTCTGCTGTATCTCCAATATAAACTGTCTTGTATGCCTCTGACATTTTATTCACCTTATTCCTTTATACTTTTATTTCCATATATTAAAAGCATTTTCTTATTTTTCTCTGCTGCAAAATGCTTTGTAGCTAGTGTATCTTATTTTGCAGCTTCTGTAAAGGTTTGCTTTTTTTCTGGTATTTTTCTCTATTTTTTGATATACTAAAGAATAAATGTCAGTCCATGCTTAGAAATCGTTTATGCATGAATTTGACGGAAAGGCACTGATCTTTATGATTTTTAATAATGATACAATTAAAAAGGAGCTGTCAGGTCTTCTTGATACATCAAGGCAGGCCAGACGACACCATCTTATTTTTCTTTTAAAAATAGCACTGGCAATGTTTCTAATTCTTTGCTTCGCCGGCTTTGCTATCGGAATTGGATTTGTCCGCGGAGCAATTGATGCCGCTCCCTCTCTCGATATACTTGATGTACAGCCACAAGGATATGCTTCTCAAATTTACGACGCAGACGGCAATCTAATGCAGACACTTGTCATGGAAGGCAGCAACCGCGAAGAAGTCAGCTTTGACCAGCTTCCTGATGATCTTGTAAACGCTTTTATCGCAATTGAGGACAGCCGCTTTTATGAACATAACGGAATTGATTTAAAAGGAATTTTGCGTGCTGCTTATGTCGGTATTACAAGTGGACGATTTTCTGAAGGTGCCAGCACAATCACCCAGCAGCTCATTAAAAATAATGTGCTGCAGGGCGGCTACGAGACAAGCATGGCTGACAAACTGCGCCGCAAAATTCAGGAACAATTTCTTGCAGTAAAATTAGAAGATCAGCTAGACAGCAAAGAAACTATTCTTGAATACTATCTTAATACAATTAATCTTGGCGGCAACTGTCTTGGTGTACAGACAGCTGCTCACCGCTATTTTGGCAAAAATGTATGGGAATTAACATTATCTGAATGCACTGTTTTGGCTGCCACCACATCAAACCCATCACGCTATAATCCGCTTACACATCCAAAGGAAAATGCAGTGCGCCGAAAGATCGTTCTTGAAAAAATGTATGAGCAAAATTTTATCACTTATGATCAGAAAAACGATGCACTTGATGATGATGTGTACAGCCGCATTCAGACAGTTGACAATGCCACTTCAGGCAGTACGGTCTTTTCTTATTTTACAGATGCTGTATATAATCAAGTTTGTGATGATCTGCAGTCAAAGCTTGGCTATTCTGCCTCACAATCTTATAAACTTCTCTACAGCGGCGGCCTGCAGATTTATTCAACAATGGATCCGTCCATTCAGGCTATTGTCGATGAAGAGATCAACAATGCTGACAATTACATCTCTTCAACAGGAAGCAGGCTTTTAGAATATTCACTTAATTATGCGCTTACTGTATGCCATGCAGACGGTTCTGAAAGCACCTATACAGAAAATGATCTGATAAACTATTTTCAGTCAGAAAAAAAACAGGCAACGTTTGCAAATATTTATGCTTCAAAAGAAGATATTTATCGCTCTGTCCGTGAATTTAAAGCATCACTGCTTATTTCTGGTGACTCAGTTACAAACGAAACCATTACTCCTATTCTTGAACCGCAGGAATCTGTCGTTGTCATGAATCAGTCAAATGGTCATGTTGCTGCCATATCCGGCGGCCGCGGTGAAAAAGAAGGAAGCCTCACTTTAAATCGTGCTCTGCACTGCCACAGGCAGCCAGGTTCTGCTTCAATGATAATCAGCACATTTGCACCTGCTATCGACTCGTGTGGTGCCACTCTTGCCTCCACATATTATGACGCTCCTTATTCATCCGGAAATCAGCAGGTCTTAAACTGGTGGGGAAATCCGTATCTTGGCTACAACAATATACGTCAGGCTATCACATATTCCATGAATGTCATTGGTGCTAGGTGCCTGACTTCTCTTGTATCTGATTCTACTGCTTATGATTATCTAGAGCTTTTTGGTTTAGGCGATGCTTCCGGGCAGGAAATTTCTTTTTCTCTTGCCAACACAAATTCATCATATACTGTCACAAACGAAATGCTTACTGCAGCATTTGCTTCAATTGCTAATGATGGAATTTACCAAAAGCCAACCTACTACACAAAGGTTTTAGACCGCCAGGGTAATATTCTTCTTGAAAGTGTTCCTTCTCAGACAAGAATTATCAAAAGTTCCTCTGCTGCTCTTTTAACAAGCGCAATGGAGGATGTAATTTCATCTGATTCCTCTTATTACTATCAATATGGAATCACGCCAACCGGTAAACTTTGTCAAGTTGATTCAATGACACTTGCCGGAAAGTCCGGAACAACGACAAGCGGAAGCGACGTATGGTTCATAGGCTACTCTCCTTACTACACCTGCGGCATATGGTCTGGATATGATGACTCAAAGGTACTTTCAACCGGAACTGAATACCACAAAACAATATGGCGGAAAATTATGGCTCGCATTCATACTGATCTTGATAACAAAGATTTCGTCTTTACAGATGAATTAGAATCTGCAAAGATCTGCAGCAAGTCAGGCCTTCTCGCAGTTGATGGCGTATGCAACAGCAGTTCAAGCAACGCTTCTGTATACACAGAATATTTTGCACCTGGCACAGCACCAACAAGCTATTGTGACCGCCACTATGCACTTCGTATCTGCACAGAATCAGGCAAAAGTGCAACAAAATACTGCCCCGATGATTCAGTCGTGCAGCGCGTTTATCTTCATATCGATGACAGTGATCTTTCAAGCGGCACTACGACAGACTCAGATTATCTGGCACCATCGAACCTTCAAAGCTGCGACATTCATACGGGAGATTCTACCCGGTAAGTTTACAAGCGGGCTCCGGTGAAGTTTTTGTCGGCGCCTATTTGCTTTAAACATATGAAAACGGCCATACCATTTTGGGTATGACCGTTTTTTATGCTTTTAATAAAGCCGCCAAAATTACTTAAAGTACTTAACACCTGACTCAAACAGCTTCAGATCCTGCTCACCATAGATGTTGATTGCTACAGAATCTCCGATACGCTCTGAATGCGCCATCTTTCCATATACACGTCCATCTGGGCTTGTGATACCTTCGATTGCTGCATAGGAACCGTTCATATTCCACTCTTCGTCCTGTGCAAGATTGCCATTGTAATCAACATACTGAGTTGCAACCTGTCCGTTTGCGAACAGCTTATCAAGCCACTCCTTGCTTGCTACGAAACGTCCCTCGCCGTGAGAAACCGGGTTGCAGTAAACACCGCCGAGTGTTGCCTGTGCCAGCCATGGAGACTTATTGGATACTACCTTTAAGTATGCCATCTTGGAAACATGACGTCCAATGGTGTTTGTTGTCAGTGTCGGAGAATCAGACAGCTGGCTGTCAATAATCTCACCATACGGAACAAGTCCTAACTTTACAAGTGTCTGGAAGCCGTTGCAGATACCAAGTACAAGACCATCTCTGTTGTTTAACAGATCCATAACTGCTTCTTTGAGCTTCTCGTTTCTAAATGCTGTTGCAAAGAACTTTGCAGAACCATCTGGCTCATCACCTGCTGAGAATCCGCCTGGGAACATGATAATCTGAGACTCGCGGATTGCCTTTGTAAAGATATCAACAGACTCACGAATTTCTTCTGCTGTCTGGTTGCGAACAACCTTAACAATAGCCTCTGCGCCTGCGCGTTCAAATGCCTTTGCACTGTCATACTCACAGTTTGTTCCTGGGAATACTGGAATAAATACCTTTGGCTTTGCAACCTTATTCTTGCATACATAGATTGAATCTGCCTTGTAGATACCTGTATCAACCTTTGGCTGTGTCTTTCCAGATACAGACGGGAATACCTTCTCAAGAGTAGACTTCCAACTCTTTACAGCCTCATCCATGGAAATTACAATTTCACCATAAGTGAAGGTTGGCTCTGCACTTACTTCACCAATAACCTCACATGGAACCTCTAAATCTGCGATGCATTCTGCCGGAACTTCTGCGAGAATATTTCCGTATAATGGAGCAAAAAGGAGATTCTTATCAAGCTGTGCATTGATAACTGCACCAAGGCCATTACCAAATGCCATCTTGCTTACTGCCTCTGCGATACCGCCTGCGCCAATTGCATAGGAGGATACGATCTGACCATTACGAACAGCCTCGTGAATCTGACCGTACAGTTTCTTCACCTGCTCATAGTTCGGAAGGTCATATTCATCCTTCTCAATAGCAAACAGAACAAGTTTATTTCCTGCCTTCTTAAATTCTGGTGTTACAACATCATTTTCAGATGCCACATCAACTGCAAAGGAAACAAGTGTTGGCGGTACATTTAACTCATCAAAACTTCCTGACATGGAATCCTTTCCACCAATTGACGGAAGACCAAATCCCATCTGTGCTGCATATGCACCAAGCAAAGAAGCAAACGGAAGTCCCCATGTATGAGAATCCTCTGTCATTCTGCGGAAGTACTCCTGGAATGTCATACGAATCTTACTGTAGTCACCGCCGGCTGCCGTAATTTTAGCAATAGACTCTGTTACGGCATAAACAGCACCATGATATGGACTCCATGAGGACAGGTATGGATTAAAACCATAGCTCATCATGGTAACAGCATCAGTATTTCCCTTTGCTACAGGAACCTTTGCTACCATTGTCTGAACCTCAGTCAGCTGATTCTTTCCACCATACGGCATTACAACGCTTCCTGCACCAATGGAGCTGTCGAACATCTCAACAAGACCCTTCTGTGAGCAAACATTTAAATCAGCAAGCATAGAAAGCCATTTTTCCTTTACATCAGTAACTTCCTTTGATGCGAAGAAGCTTTCTTCCTTCTTTGGCATACTTACAGTAACATCTGTCTCCTGATGAGCACCGTTTGTATCAAGGAATGCACGGCTGATATTAACAATTTCTTTTCCTCTCCAACGAAGAACAAGTCTAGGATCCTCACTTACAACTGCAACCTTTGTTGCTTCCAGATTCTCCTCGGCTGCATAAGCTAAAAACTGGTCTGCATCCTTTGGATCTACTACAACTGCCATACGCTCCTGAGACTCAGAAATCGCAATCTCCGTGCCGTCAAGACCTGCATACTTCTTTGGAACCTTATCAAGCTCAACAACAAGACCGTCTGCCAGCTCTCCAATTGCTACAGATACACCGCCGGCACCAAAATCGTTACATTTCTTAATCAGATGGCTGACTTCCTCACGACGGAACAGTCTTTGTAACTTTCTCTCAGTCGGTGCATTACCCTTTTGAACCTCTGCACCACATGTTTCGATAGAAGACTGTGTATGAGCCTTAGAAGAACCAGTTGCACCACCGCAGCCATCTCTTCCTGTACGTCCGCCTAAAAGAATAATGATATCGCCTGGATCAGAATTTTTACGGATTACTGCACGTCTTGGAGCTGCACCCATAACAGCACCGATCTCCATACGCTTTGCCACATAATTGGGATGATAAATTTCCTTTACATAACCAGTTGCAAGACCAATCTGATTTCCATAAGAGCTATAACCAGCTGCTGCTGTGCGAACAAGCTTCTTCTGAGGAAGTTTTCCAGGAAGTGTCTCAGAAAGCGGACGTGTCGGGTCTGCAGCACCAGTCACACGCATTGCCTGATAAACATAGGTACGACCTGACAGCGGGTCACGGATTGCACCGCCAAGACATGTTGCAGCGCCTCCAAATGGCTCAATCTCAGTAGGATGGTTATGTGTCTCATTCTTAAAGTTGATCAGCCACTCTTCTTCCTTGCCGTCTACCTTAATAGGTACTACGATAGAACATGCATTGATCTCATCACTTTCTTCCTGATCCTGAAGCTTTCCCTGCTTCTTCAACTGACGCATACCCATAAGAGCCAGATCCATCAGACTGATAAATTTGTCATTTCTGCCTTCAAACAATGTTTTATGAGCAGTCTCATACTCATCGTATGTCTTCTCGATTACCGGACGATAATATCCTTCCTCAAATGTAACGTTCTTTAACTCTGTCTGGAAGGTTGTATGACGGCAATGATCAGACCAGTATGTATCAAGTACACGAATTTCAGTCATGGACGGATCACGCTTTTCCTCATCGTGGAAATACTTCTGGATGTGAAGGAAATCCTTAAAGGTCATAGCAAGACCAAAGGAATCATAGAGCGCCTTCAGATCCTTCTCATTCATCTTGGAAAAGCCTTCCAGAATTCTTACATCTTCTGGCTCTGGATGTACCATGTTCAGTGTCTGCGGAATTTCCTCCGATGCTTCTCTTGAATCAACTGGGTTAATACAGTGATTCTTCAGCTTAACAACTTCCTCACTTGTAAGTGCACCGCTGATCACATATGTGGTTGCTGAACGGATAATCGGCTGTTCATCTTCCTTTAACAGCTTTACACACTGCTCTGCCGAGTCTGCTCTCTGATCAAACTGTCCCGGAAGATACTCTACTGAAAAAATAATATCATCCTTC
This sequence comes from Firmicutes bacterium AF25-13AC, assembly GCA_003478935.1. GTDB lineage: Bacteria > Bacillota > Clostridia > Lachnospirales > Lachnospiraceae > Anthropogastromicrobium > Anthropogastromicrobium aceti. The sequence continues at coordinate 29,163 of QUFP01000027.1, read as the reverse complement.
TCGTGAGGGAAGGTGCCCTCATAAAGATCATCGACCGGCGGCTCCGAAAAAATAGTTCCCTTACTCTTTTCATAAGTCTCATCCGAAAGGTTTTCAACATCATAACGGATCAGCACACGCACCTTCTTGGCATCGTGAATGTCAAGATAGCTGCTCATCTCTTCCATAAGCTCCTGTGCTTTTACTGCATAAGGTTCCTTCTTCTCCGCGAAGATTCTTCTGACGCTCATATCATTCTCCTTTGATTTGTAATTACCCTTCACAAAACGCGTGAATTGTAAGTATATTCAATAGAAGTATATCATAGCTTTGGATTTGAAATCAACCTTTCATATTCCACAAATAATATAAAAAAACGAGCGAAAAGTAAGTGATTTTCACAAAAACATCACAAAAAGGGAGAGCCAAAGCTCTCCCTGAATTTTTATACACAATATGCGGTTTGATCAACTGCTAATTAAGCAAGCTTGCTCTTTGCAGTCTCAGCCAGCTTTGCGAATCCAGCTGGATCATTAACAGCCATATCAGCCAGAATCTTTCTGTCTAACTGGATGTCAGCGCTCTTTAAGCCGTACATAAACTTGCTGTAAGACAGACCGTTCATTCTAGCTGCTGCGTTGATACGGGTGATCCACAGCTGTCTGAACTGTCTCTTTCTCTGCTTTCTTCCTGCGTAAGAGCTTGTTAATGCTCTCATAACAGACTGCTTTGCTACTCTATACTGCTTAGATCTGGCTCCTCTGTAACCCTTTGCCAGCTTTAACACTTTGTTGTGCTTTCTCTTAGCGTTCATACCGCCTTTAATTCTTGCCATATCTATCTCCTCCTAAACGATGAGGATTCTCGCGAATCCTGTGCAGAAATGTTTCCCAAACTTACTTATAAAATCACAAAATTATAAATAAGGTAAAATCTTCTTCATGTTCTTTACGTTGGTACTATCTGTCATAGCAGCCTTTCTAAGATTTCTCTTTCTCTTAGTAGACTTCTTTGTTAAGATATGGCTCTTGTATGCTTCATTCTCTTTAACTCGCCTGTACCTGTTTTCTTAAAACGCTTTGCAGCTGCTCTGCTTGTTTTTACCTTTGGCATTATAATTTCCTCCTGTCAATCACTTGATATTTTTTGCCAATACCAGACTCATGCTCTTACCCTCTAACTTCGGCGGTTTCTCAACCGATGCGATATCCTTGAGGTTTTCAGCAAAGTCATCCAGTATATGTTTGGAAGCACCCATATGGGCCATCTCTCTGCCGCGGAAACGTAAGGTAACTTTTACCTTATCGCCCTTTTCCAGGAACTTTCGCGCATTGTTCACCTTTGTATTCAGATCATTTGTATCGATGTTCGGAGACAATCTCAGTTCCTTTACTTCAATGACTTTCTGCTTCTTCTTGGCTTCCTTTTCTCTTCTGGCCTGCTCATAACGGAACTTGCCATAATCAACAATCTTGCATACCGGCGGCTTAGCCGTTGGTGCAATCTTTACCAAATCTAAACCGGCATCCTTTGCCAGCTTCATGGCATCTCTGGAGGACATAATTCCAAGCTGCTGTCCTTCCTCACCAATTACCCGGACTTCTTTGTCACGGATCTGCTCATTAATCATTAAACTGCTAATTGTTTTGTACCCCCATCGAAAAATGTTGTGAACTGCTTTACGCAAAAAAATGATGGACCGCGACGATCCACCATTAAGATACACAAATATGCAAAATACGATATGTGAACTTAAATATCAACCCGAGACGCCTTTGCGCTAAGGTGAGAGTGAATCCTCTGCTTTCCTGTTTATTGACAACACTAGCAGTATACCGCACTTTTTATCAGTTGTCAAGTGTTTTTTCAGCTTTTTTATTTTTTTTAATTAGCTGTTCCCGAAGCCAATTCTTCTCTTTTTGTGTAAGCTCAGCATTCTTAAGGAGATCTGGGCGTTTTTTTGCTGTCCGAAGAATTGACTGCTCACGTCTCCACTTATCAATATTGCCATGATGACCTGATAGAAGTACAGGCGGAACTGACTCGCCCATGAAAACTTCTGGTCTTGTATATTGTGGATACTCCAGCAAATTTCCTTCAAATGACTCATCCTGCGCAGATGCTTCATTATTCAGTACACCTGGCACAAGACGCGAAATACAGTCAATCATCATCATCGCTGGAAGTTCACCGCCTGTAAGCACAAAATCGCCTGCTGAAACTTCATCCGTTACAATGAGATCAAGCACACGCTGGTCAATTCCCTCGTAATGACCACAAAGGAATATCAAATCTTCTTCCTTTGCATATTCTTCTGCCAGCTTTTGAGAAAATGGTTTTCCCTGAGGTGTCATAAACAGCACACGCGGCTTTTTTCCAATGCGCTCTGTCAGATCCTTCCAGGCATCGTACACTGGCATAGGCTGCATTACCATTCCAGCGCCGCCGCCATATGGATAATCATCGACACGGTTATGTTTATTTGTGGAATAGTCACGTATATTGATGGCCTCCACTGAAATCAATCCTTTTTGGGATGCGCGTCCAAGAATACTCTCGCCGCAGGCGTTTGTAATCATCTCTGGAAACAACGTCAGCACATAATAATGCATGGAATTACCTCTTTCTTTTCATATTCACAGCTTAGTCAATTAGTCCAGCCATAACATGAACTGTCATTATGCCTTTTTCCAAGTCAACATCTAAGATACAGGAAGGAATAGCCGGGAAAAGCACCTTTCTTCCATCTAAAAGCTCTATCTCATAGACATCATTTGCGCCCGTCTGAAACACATCAGTGCACTTACCAAGCTCTTCTTTATTTTCATCAACTACACGAAGTCCAATTAAATCAGTAATAAAATTCTCATTTTCACCACATGGAGTTGCCTGATCTCTTGTTATATAAAGCTCTGCCTGACGCAAAAGCTCCGCCTGATTTCGGTCTGCAATCTCCTCAAGAGAAAGAATGACCATGTTTTTAAAATACTTTGCACCGCGCACATGAATCAGACGACTTTGTTTCTTTTCAACCAGACGCAGTGTCTTCCAATGTGCAAACATTTCCGGCTCGTCAGTTGTCGGGAATACATTAACTTCTCCCTTAATTCCATGAGCAGATGAAATCACACCTACACGCAATAAATCTTCCATATTTTCTCCTATGATAGCATTACAGCTCATATAACTCACACATTTTAAAAATAAAACGTGCACCCCATTTCTGAAGTACACGTTTTTGATTACTCAATCTCTACACTAACCTGCTTGTTTTCTCTTGATGCCGCGGCTTTTACCACAGAGCGGATTGCTTTTGCGATCCTGCCCTGCTTACCGATAACTTTGCCCATATCACTAGGCGCTACCTTCAGCTCAAGCACAAGTCCCTTCTCGGTTTCCTTCTCAGTAACCACAACTTCTTCTGGGTTGTCAACAAGTGACTTAGCGATAACTTCTAATAGTCCCTTCATACATCTCTCTCATTCTGCTGCGTCCGCAACATTTGATAAAAGGATTCGGCACTCTTAATTATTTCTCAATACCAGCAACCTTTAATAACTTTGCAACTGTATCTGTCGGCTGAGCACCGTTTGCAAGCCACTGCTTAGCAGCCTCTTCGTCAAACTTGATTACGCTTGGTTCCTTAGTTGGATCATAGTAACCGATCTCTGCGATGAATCTTCCGTCTCTTGGAGATCTCTGATCTGCAACTACTACTCTGTAGAAAGGAGCCTTCTTCTGTCCCATTCTCTTTAATCTAATCTTTACCATTGTAAAATTCCTCCAATTATTTAAAATTAATTATTTATTAAAAAGGCAGTTTAAATCTTCCTTTTTTTGCCTGCTTGCCCATCATGCCGGGCATCTGCTTCATGAGCTTGCGGCTCTGGTCAAACTGCTTTAACAGTCTATTGACCTCTACAACATCGACTCCTGCACCTTTTGCAATGCGGTTTTTTCTGGATGCATTGATGATATCTGGATTGGTTCGCTCCTTCATAGTCATGGAACGAATGATTGCCTGGATTTTTTCCATCTGCTTCTCACTCTCATCCATGTCCGGCATATTTTTTGCATTTAAATTCATGCCCATGCCCGGAAGCATCTCCATGATCTTGCTAAGACCACCCATGTTTTTCATCTGTTCCATCTGATCCAGATAGTCGTTTAAATCAAAGGATGCTTTGCGAAGCTTCTGCTCCATCTCCTTTGCTTTCTCAGCATCGACCTGTGCCTCAACCTTTTCAATAAGGCTCATGACATCTCCCATGCCAAGGATACGTGATGCCATGCGATCTGGATAAAACTGTTCCAAATCGGAGAGCTTTTCGCCCATACCAATATAAAGAATCGGCTTTCCTGTCACCTGACGAATGGAAAGCGCTGCACCACCTCTAGTGTCGCCATCAAGCTTTGTCAGGATTACTCCGTCTACGCCGATACGGTCATTGAAGGTAGTTGCCACGTTAACTGCTTCCTGTCCAGTCATCGCATCTACAACGAGCAACGTCTGCGTAACGCCAGCTGCCTCTTTCACATCTACAAGCTCCTGCATCATGGATTCATCAATCTGCAGACGGCCTGCGGTATCAAGGATGACCACGTTTTGTCCGTTATTCTTTGCATGCTCGATTGCTGCCTTTGCAATGTCAACCGGACTGTGATTTGTTCCCATCGAGAACACCTCAACACCCTGTTTTTCACCGTTAACTTCCAACTGCTTGATTGCCGCCGGACGATAAATATCACAAGCAACCAAAAGTGGCTGTCTGCCTTTCATCTTCAGCTTTCCTGCAATCTTTGCTGCGGTAGTTGTCTTACCAGCACCCTGAAGACCAATCATCATGATGACTGTCACCTGATTTCCAGGCAGCAGTGCAATCTCTGTTGTCTCAGATCCCATCAGGGAAACAAGCTCTTCATTTACAATCTTTATTACCATCTGTCCAGGATTTAAACCATTCATAACATCCTGTCCGATTGCGCGTTCTTGGACTGACTTTACGAAGTTTTTTACTACCTTGAAGTTAACGTCCGCCTCGAGGAGCGCGATCTTTACTTCCTTCAAAGCAGCCTTTACATCCGCTTCTGTCAGACGACCCTTGCCGCGCAGATTTTTAAATACGTTCTGAAGCTTTTCAGATAAGCTCTCAAATGCCACTTTTGCAGCTCCTTTCTGCCTTTAACTTTACAGTTACAGCTCTTCGAGTATTGTCTGGCAAAGCCTGTCAATCTGTCCAAACAGCTTATCGTCTCTGCTCTTCTCATATGCTTTTGTAAGTTCTCTTAATTCGCTTACAGAAGATTTGAGTGTCACAAAGCGCTCTACCAGATGCAGTTTGTTTTCATAACCTTCCAGCAGCTTGTCACAGCGCCTTACCAGATCATGAACTCCCTGCCTGCTGATGCCGTGGATCTCTGCCACTTCACTCAGCGACAGATCCTGAAAAATAATGCTTTCGTAGATTTCCTGCTGATGCGGCGTAAGCAGCTCACCATAGAAATCATACAGCATATTGCGTTCTACAATCTTTTCCATCAAACATCACCTTCGCTACTATACACGAAAAAAGAAGAGCTGTCAAGTGTTTTTTCTTGACAGCTCCTACTTTTTTCTATGTTTTTCCTTTTCACAGGGCTAGGTTACAAAAGCCCTTCGGTGTAATGGTTTCGTCGACGGGCCAAATTCCGCAGGCTCCTGTTATGCTCCTTTTTATTACACGCTACTTTGAAAGACCTGCTTCAAGTGTCCGTCTCGTAAAAGCAACTCGTCTCACCGCTAATCTAGGTTATGACCCGTGAACTGGCAATTCTATTTACTTTCTATATACAAGATTTCCCAGCATCAGATCCTTCTTCAGATTGCGAATGGTTGTCTCGTTGTCGATGTAGACAGGCTCGATTCCCATTGCTTCTGCCCAGTCGCCCATCTGCTCTGCTGTGAGGTCGTAGGTGAATGCTGTATGATGAGCACCACCTGCTAAGATCCATGCCTCTGCTCCTGTAATAAGGTCTGGCTGTGGTGTCCAGAAGTTTGTTGCTACTGGAAGCTTTGGCATCGGCTTTTCTACCTTCTTGCAGTCAACTGTGTTGATTAACAAGCGGAAGCGATCTCCTAAGTCTACTAAGGAAGTTGCAATACCTGTTCCTTCCTTAGAAGTAAATACAAGACGCGCCGGATCTTCTCTGTCGCCCATGGACAGCGGCTGACACTTGATGCTGATCGGTCCGTCTGCGATAGATGGGCAGATCTCAAGCATATGAGCCTCTAAGATGCCTTCCTTGCCTGGAACAAGGTTGTAGGTGTAATCCTCAAGCATGGAGGTTCCCTTTGCATCCTTCATTCCAGAAGTCATGATCTTCATCAGGCGTACCATTGCAGCAACCTTCCAGTCACCCTCTGCACCAAAGCCATATCCTTTTTCCATAAGTCTTTGAATTGCAAGACCTGGCAGCTGCTTTAAAGCACCAAGATCACCAAAGTGAGTTACAATTGCCTGATAATTCTTTTCCTCAAGGAATCGCTCAAAACCAAGCTCAATCTGTGCCTGAACTGCTACATGCTTTCTAAATTCTGCCGGATCTCTTCCCTCCAGAAGAATATTGTACTTGCTATAATATTCATCCACCAGTGCATTTGCGTCTGATTCGGATACAGCAGCTACAGATTCTGCAATCTCGTTTACTGGATAAGCATCAATCTCCCAGCCAAACTTTAACTGAGCCTCTACCTTATCACCCTCTGTTACTGCAACATTTCTCATATTATCAGCAACACGCATAACACGGATATGACTGCTCTCTACAACACCAATTGCTGTGCGCATCCAGCTGCCTATCTTCTTTTGAAGCTTCTCGTCAGACCAGTGACCAACTACAACCTTACGCTCAATGCCCATACGTGTTACCATATGACCAAACTCTCTGTCACCATGTGCTGACTGATTCTCATTCATGAAATCCATATCGATTGTGTCATATGGAATTTCCATGTTGAACTGAGTATGAAGATGAAGCAGTGGCTTTCTGTACTCCTGAAGACCAAGAATCCAAGACTTTGCAGGAGAGAATGTATGCATCCAAACGATCACACCTGCACACTCATCATCGATATTTGCCTCGTTAAAGGTACGACGAATCAGCTCGTTTGTAATCAATGTTGGCTTCCAGACAACCTCGAATGGAAGATTTCCAGACTCATTTAACTTCTCTACAATAATCTTGGAATGCTCTGCTACCTTCTGTAAGCACTCGTCACCATACAGATCCTGAGATCCGGTGCAAAACCAAAACTTATAATTTTTTCCTGTTTTCATTTAAAAACCAGTCCTTTCTAGTAATGTATTCTGTCTTTTTACTAATTTTTAATTAATGCTTCTGATAATCAAAGATCGGGCGTCCATTTTCGTCGTACTGCACCTTTAACAGATGAGCATGACGATTTGGATCATACAGTGGATCCTTTGTCTTGATGCCATCATATGTTCTTGCATGGTAGACCATGATATCATTGCCATCTTCATCAGTTGTAAAGCTGTTATGTCCTGGTCCATACAGACCCTTCTTTTGATCTGTTTCTAATACTGGCATACGCTCCTTTGTCCAGGAAGCCGGATCCAAAAGATCTGCATTTTCATCAGCGCTTAAAAGGCCAACACAATAGCAGGAGCCTGTTCCGCTGGCAGAAAATGTAAGCCAGATCTTTCCACCATGCTTTAACACTGCCGGTCCTTCATTTACCCAAAACAAAATGCGCTCCCAATCATAATCTGGCGTTGTAATCATCTCCATTACAGTTGCTAACTTATTTGGTGCTGCCATTTTTGCAATATAAAGATTGGAAATGTTAGATGCCTTCTGTGCCCAAACATAATAATAATCACCCTTGTGCTCAAAGATTGTTGCATCCAGTGAAAAATCTGTAAAGGAAAATGGATCATCATCACAGCCCTTCATAGGACCAAGCTCGCTCCACTCGCCTGTCATCGGATCACCATCGCACTCAAGTACATATGGGCGAATCTTCCACACATTCTCTGCCTCACCTGCTGCAAAATAAATATACCATTTTCCATAGACAAAATGAAGCTCTGGCGCCCAGATATGGCAGCTCATAAGACCATGCTCATGCTTTACCCAAATCTGACGCTCCTTTGCATCCTTTAAGCCATTTAAAGTCTTGCTGCTTCGAAGCAGAATACGGTCATAAGCCGGGTAGGATGCAGTAAAATAATAGGTGCCATCGGCAGCCTTGCACACAAATGGATCAGCACGCTGCTCAATGAAAGGTTCATTATACTCGGTGATAGGTCCATTTTTTTCAAGTGACTGCCAGTTTGTTTTCTCATCCATTACTGATACCCCCGCTTTGACTTATTCTACAGTTACAGTAAGATGAAGAACACTGCACTTTGGAAGTGTAAGCTTAAGTCCATCATCTGTCAGCTTAACATCATCAAATGACGTGCACTTTACCTGCTCTGGATTATCGAAGGTGTTATGTTCATGCATCTCACCAGTTAAGATCATACCCTCAACTGCTGCTGCCTTACCACTGTCTAAGATTACATCAATTGGGTAATCCTCGCTTACAGACTCGTTTGTCAGTGTGATGTGCATCTTTCCATCCTTACCCATGGACACAGACTCTGTCATGTTAGGTGCCTGATGACCCTCTGGTCCAACCATTGCTGTCTCAAGTGTACTGTCAAGAAGCTCAGCATCCTGATGAGCCTGATACAGATAAAATACAAACCAAGTCGGTGTCTTAATCATACGCTCACCATCTGTGAGAATTACAGACTGAAGTACATTAACCATCTGTGCGATATTTGCCATCTTAACGCGGTCACAATGCTTATTGAAGATATTTAAGTTAATTCCTGCAACAAGTGCATCACGCATTGTATTCTGCTGATATAAGAAACCTGGGTTTGTGCCTGGCTCTACATCAAACCAGCAGCCCCACTCATCAACGATCATGCCGACTTTCTTTTCTGGGTCGTACTTGTCCATGATTGCACCGTGACGTGTCACAAGCTCCTCCATGTAATATGTACGCTTCATTGTTTCATACCACTCGGTCTCAGTGAAGTCTGTTGCACTTCCCTTATTCTCCCATCCGCCTGGATGCGTATAATAATGAAGAGACAGACCATCCATTGCACCGTGAGCTTCTTTTGGCATGCGGCGATTTGTTGTCTCTAATACCTTCTCTGTCCACTCATAATCATCAACATTGGAACCGCAGGCAATCTTTGCAACTGGTGCTGCATTATTATAATTTCTCACATATGTCTGGTAACGGCGATACATCATACCATACTGCTCTGGCAGCATATTTCCGCCGCAGCCCCAGTTCTCGTTGCCGACACCAAAATAGTCAACCTTCCACGGCTTTTCATGACCGTTCTTTGCACGAAGATCTGCCATTGGTGATACACCATCAAATGTCATATATTCAACCCATTCAGACATTTCCTGAACAGTACCGCTTCCTACATTTCCGTTGATGTAAGTCTTGCATCCAAGCTGACGGCACAGTTCCATAAACTCGTGTGTACCAAAGCTGTTGTCCTCAACAACACCGCCCCAATGGGTATTAATCATTTTCTTTCTATTTTCCTTTGGTCCAATACCATCCTTCCAATGATATTCGTCTGCAAAGCAGCCGCCCGGCCAGCGAAGTACAGGAATATGAATCTCCTTAAGTGCCTCAACTACATCATTTCTCATTCCGTTTGTGTTCGGAATCGGAGAATTTTCTCCTACGTAAAGACCCTCATAGATGCAGCGTCCAAGATGCTCAGAAAAATGTCCCTGAATTTCAGGATTGATATGTCCCTTAACAACGTCCGGACGAATATGTAATTTTGCCATAACAAGCCTCCCTTGTATTTATATTTGTTATCTCAATTTTACAACTTGTACCCTCGTATTGACAAGTTGTTTCTTTACAAAATGCCCTCCTGATAACCAGATTTTTTCTCTCGCCTCATCATCTGTACAGCACCTAGCAATCGCTCGTCTGTGATACGCTCAAGCTGCTTTAACCTAACATCTGAAATCGGCTCATCTGAGATACATTTTTCATAACATTCTGTATCCATATTCAAAAACTCAAAATTTCCCGGATAAAAATAAGCGAGCCTTTGTGCAATCCACAATCCCTCTGGGTCAAAATCTCCTGAATAATACACTTTTGTTCCTGATGCTGCAAATAATTCAAGTGCAACTAGAGCGGCAAGCTTTGGCTGACCATTCATGCACATGCATGCTGATTCTGGATAGCTCATACAACGAGCTGCAAAAACAGACGGATTCTCATCAATGTATATGCTCTAGTCTGTAATCCGCAAAAAACGGATCTGCCTTCATCTGGTCGTAGATCTCCTCCTGATAGAGCCAATAGTGTAGTTTCTCATAATTTTCAAAAAAAATGCGCATAATGCAGCGATATCGCCCAACATTATCCGCATTTAAATATTTCGCTTCCGTCAGTGCTTTCGTTAATTTCTCTGTAACTTGCACACTGCTTCCTCCGTATTGTTTTAATCAGACATGCAAAAACGTCATACTGTCTGCTTCATTATAGGAAAAGTTACAGAAGAATACAAGAGGGAAAATGAAATTTTTTCAATAAAGAATTACAGACTGTTAAAATAATCAAACCATGCAGCCAAAATATCGGCTCTATTTTCCAAGATATATCTTGCAATCTTTTTTAAATCATTCTGCGGAATCTGACTTTTATTATGATCAAGTTTAATTCCATCTGCTGTAATCCAAAATTTTGTTGCATTTGAAGTTTGCTTTCCCCTGCACACATGCACATGTGGCGGTTCTGCATTTTCATTTGACCAAAAGAAAAATTTATACCCCAAGAAATCAAGCAACGCTTTAGGCATTTTCTCCGCCTCCTTTCTGAGCAAAATCCCAGATCAATGACGAATTGTTCTTTGCATATCGTTTTAATTTCAATATTTCATCTTCCGAAAATCCAAATGACTTATAAACAATTTCCCCTGGAAGTGTCATATCTAAAAAATCAAATCCATCATCATTTGGCCGTTCAAAATGCACCTTTACAATATCAAATCCATCTTTTTCTAATAATGCACTGTGCGTCATTATAATACCATTCACTGTTGAATAATAATACATTTATACCTCCTTCTCTGGATACCATATATTTTTGTGTATTATTATACTTCTTCTTTCTGTATTTGTGAAGTTCGTTTTTATTTCCGTTCACCTCACAAAAAAATTCAATTTTCTTCCTTCTCATACAAACTCGCCTGTAGCTGGTACATTGACGCATATTTTCCATTTGCTCTCATGAGGTCTTCGTGCGTGCCTTCCTCGACAATTTTTCCATTTTCAATATAGCAAATGCGATCTGCCTTTCTCGTCGAATACAGACGATGCGAAATTAAAATCATTGTTCTGTCTTTTCCTGCTGCAAACATGCGCTCATACATCTCTGCCTCTGCCAATGGATCAAGACTGTTTGCCGGCTCATCAAGAATTAACACGCCTGCATTTTCATACAGAACCCGTGCAATGGCTAGCTTTTGGCTTTCTCCTCCTGAAAGCTCAATTCCATCCTCGTCAAATTCCTTTCCTAGCACACTGTCCATTCCTTTTGGAAGCTTTGACACCCGATCCCATAGTCCGCTCTCTTCGAGCACCTGCTGAACCTGCTCTCGATCTGCATCACTTTGTATTTCTCTCATTAAGATATTTTCTGCAATTGTGAATGAATAGTGGACTGGTTTTTGCATGACAGTGGCAATGCTACATCGTAGCGACTGTTTATCTAGCTGCTCAATTGGCGTACCATCAACAAATATTTCACCCTCTGTCGGATGATACAGACCTTCAATCAACTTAACTAATGTCGTTTTTCCTGCTCCGTTTTCACCGACAAATGCAACTTTCTCACCCTTTTTTATGTGCAAACTAATTCCATCTGTCACCTCTCTTGCTGCGTTTGAGCAGTAATGAAAATGTACATTTTGTAAAGTAATCTCATGCATACCTGATGTGATGGGCACCGTACCATTCTCATCTTCTGTCTTGTTTAAAAAATCTTGCAACTTTTCAATATAGAGTGCATGTTTTTTTATCTCACTAAGTTCATTGCTGACCCAGCCAACTGATCCACTCATCGTTGAGCATGCAAATATGACGCTTGTAAATGCTGAGGCTCCCACAGTTCCTGCTGCGATATCTTTTGCCATCAGCAGCGCGCTAAGACCAAAATTCAGCGTAAAAATCTGCATAATATTGAAATCATTCAAATGGGCAACCTGCGGCTGATAGCCTTGAAGCACCTGTTTTACATCACCGACACTCTTATCATATTTCTGAAGAAGGAACCAATTTGCATTTGTCAGACGCGTCATCTCATTATATTCGGGAACATAAAAGATACGCTTGATATAGTCGCACTTACGCTCATGGCGAATCAATTTTTCACGTTTCTCAACTTCTTTTTGCGCAATCTTGCCGCCAAGCATTGCCCCTATCCATGCCGATACAGCTGCAATCAAAATAAAGCGGATATCCAGTGTTAAAACAAAAAGCATTGTCACTGCAATATTACAAATTCCTATGAGAAAGTTTTCGATACTCTGTAAGAAACTTCCGCTTCTTGTTCCAATCTCCTCTAATACAATTTTATACTGATCATATGTGCTAGCATGATCAAGCTGTTCTAGCGAAAGTGTCTCTGCATGATGAAAAATCTCCGCTCCAAGCTTTTGCTTAATTGTATTATTTTGAATTTCTTTATCACGCCAGTCAATCTTAGACTCAATTAAAGCAAGTAAACTTGATACCACACGCTCTGTTGCAACAAAGATTACCAAATACAAAAAAGAATGATAGGTCACAACACAGTCTAGTGCCACTTTAATCGTAATCACACTCAAAAGGGTTTTTATTGCACGAATCACAATTAGTGCTGCCATACTACCAAAACGTTTTTTATCACATTGATACAGTTTTCTTAAAAACCACATCATTATTCTTATTGTTTTTCTCATTGTGCCGCCCCCTTTATCAACCTTGTCGTCTTTTCTACATTCATTTTGCTTGTCGTTTCATTTATCGTTGCCTCATTTGAATCTTTCTCATACAAACTTGCCTGCAGCTGATACATTGACGCATATTTTCCATTTGCTCTCATGAGTTCTTCGTGCGTGCCTTCCTCGACAATTTTTCCATTTTCAATATAGCAAATGCGATCTGCTTTTCTTGTTGAATACAAACGATGCGAAATTAAAATCATTGTTCTGTCTTTTCCTGCTGCAAACATGCGCTCATACATCTCGGCTTCTGCTATCGGATCTAAGCTGTTTGCAGGTTCATCAAGAATCAATACTCCTGAATCTTCGTATAAAGCACGCGCGATCGCAAGCTTCTGGCTCTCGCCGCCTGAAAGCTCAATTCCATCCTCGTCAAATTCCTTTCCTAGCACACTGTCCATTCCTTTTGGAAGCTTTGACACCCGATCCCATAGTCCGCTCTCTTCGAGCACCTGCTGAACCTGCTCTCGATCTGCAGCACTTTGGATTTCTCTCATTAAGATATTTTCGGCAATAGAGAATGAATAATGGACTGGTTTTTGCATGACAGTGGCAATGTTACATCGTAGCGACTGTTTATCTAGCTGCTCAATTGGCGTACCATCAACCAATATTTCACCCTCTGTCGGATGATACAGACCTTCAATTAACTTAACTAATGTCGTTTTTCCTGCTCCGTTTTCGCCGACAAATGCAATTCTTTCTCCCTTCTTGATATGCAGACTAATTCCATCCGTTACCTCTCTAGTTGCATTTCCCCGATAATGAAAATGCACATTTTGTAAAGTAATTTCATGCATACCTGACTCAAGTTTGCATGTTCCTTCTTTTTCGTTTTCTATCATTAAAAATGTTTTTAAATTTTCAATATACAGCGACTGCTCACGTATTCCTGGAATGATACACCAAATGCCAAACAGACAGCTGCTCAAATTCGATACGCCGATCACACCTGTTGAAAACTCACCGATTGTCGTAATTCCATGAAAGACCTGCCAACCTAATACCAGCATTGGAATTCCATAGTTAATTAAAGAAAACAAATTTGCACCTGATGCCGATATCAAAACAATTTTTGGCATCTGCGCTCTTGTTTGGCTGCTCACCTCGTCCACGGCATCATGGTAATGCTTCTGCAAAAGTGCATTATCATGAAGGCGAATCTCCTCACGATATTCTGGTTGATAAAATAATCTTATGATGTACTCTGCCATACGGTTTGGCTTCACACAGGACATGTTGTACTGATATCTCATTTTCACGATCTTCAAATTTACCAGTGCAGATGTGCAGACTGGAATGATGGCAAGCAGCACTAAAATCCAGTTCATTGATGCGATAACCGCAATGATTCCAAATGCAGAAAATAAATTTCCAAGCACTGCCTGAATGGTGTTTAACACGGCTTCCGTTCTCATATCAGACTCGTCTAATGCCTTTTTATAGGAATCAAAAAATTTCGGTTCCTGCACCGTATCTGCCGATAAAGATTGATATTTTTGATAAATTTCCTTTGACAAAGACTGCTTAATTGTTTCGTTCCAAATTGGATATTTTACTTGCGTCAGATAGTTATTCACGACGCTATGAATGCAGTGTATTGCCAGATAAATTAAAACCACGATTGCCATCTGCTTTAACACGTCTTTCTGATACAATGCCTGCACTGCATATTTGTAAAACAAAATAATATTCACTGCATTGATGCCATCTAACAATGCCACTAGTAGCATTGCTGGCAGTCTCTGTGGACATACCTTCATGCTCTTTCTAATCAACCATATACAATTTCTCATCGAATCACGCCCCTTAATATGACTATTTTTTTCATTTTGTAGTCTCATTAATTTATAAAAATATGATATTTGTCCACGTTTGTTCTGTTTTCAAATACCATATTCTCATCTTACTATTTTGTTGTCTGTTTCAGTCTTTTGTATTGTCCCTTTTAGCCCTTTACAGCACCGATCATGACACCCTTCTCGAAATACTTCTGTACGAATGGGTATACACACAAGATCGGGACAGTTGATACGATGATAATTGCGTACTTAACCTGGTCGGCTGATGACTGGCCATAGCCACCCTGTACACCACCATTACCGTTTGCATAGGTCTCATTCAAAAGAAGAATGCTACGAAGAACTGTCTGAAGTGGCTGAATCTTTGCATCGCCATTGGTATACATTAATGCTGTAAAATAATCGTTCCAGTGGTAAACTGCATAGTAAAGAACCTCTACGGAAATGATTGCCTTAGAAAGCGGGATTACCACTTTTCCTAAGAATGTGAAGTGGTTACAGCCATCAAGCTGGGCCGCCTCATACAAATCGTTTGGTATTGTATTTTGAATAAAGGTTCTCGCGATAATCAAGTTATATGTATTTACAAGTACCATGATAATCAAAATCCATCTGTTTCCAATTAAACCGATGCTCTTGATTGTCATATACAGAGGAACAAGACCACCTGAGAAGTACATTGTGAATACAAAATACATCATGACAGCATTGCGGGCTCTAAAGTCCGGTCGAGACAGCGCATATGCTGCCGGAATTGTTACCATCAGATTCAAGATCGTTCCTACTACTACATAAATCAATGTGTTTAAATAACCAGTCCAGATACGAGAATCTTCCAAAATCTGCTGATAGCCGTAAAAACGAATATCCACCGGCCATAAAATGACCTTTCCCTGATTGACCATGTTCGAATTACTGATGGATGCAATCACGATAAACCAGAGTGGATAGGCAATTACAATAAATGTCGTAATACTTAAAATAATTACTGCTGCATTGAAAATTCGATCCGAAGCATGACGCTCACGAATCTTTTTTCCTTTTGTTGCCATACTCACACCTCCTTACATCAGACCTGTACCGGTCAGTTTCTTACCCAGCCAGTTTGTCAACATTAAGAATGCAAAGTTGATTACATTTGTGAACAATCCTACTGCTGAACCAAACGAGAACTGAGATGATTTAATACCAACCGTATATACATATGTTGAAATAACCTCTGAGGTCTTTTTATTTAGTGTGTTCTGCATCAGATAAATCTTATCAAAGCCGACATTTAAAATACCACCCATGTTCATGATAAGCAAAATAACAATTGTTGGAATAAGTGCCGGGAAGTCGATGTGTACGATGGTCTGCCAACGGTTTGCTCCATCTATCTTACATGCATCATACAGCTGTGTATCAACAGAAGAAAGAGCTGCTATGTAAATGATACTGTTCCATCCCATGCTCTGCCAGACACCGGAGAATACATATACCCATACAAAGTAATCATTACTGAACAAATTAGCTTTTTTGGGAATCAGATGAATTGCCTTCATTGCCTCACTGATTACACCACCCTTGCTTGCCAGCATGATATTTAAGATAGAAACCATAACAACCGTTGAAATAAAGTATGGAATATAAACTGTTGTCTGAACAATTCTCTTCCATTTCTGCTGACGAATTTGGTTTATAATCATTGCAAGCACAATCGGAGCTGGAAATCCTAAAACAATACTGAGTGCTGCCGTTACAAATGTGTTGCGTAGTGTTGTTCCGAACATTGCACTGTCAAAAAACTGTTTAAAATATTTAAAGCCAACCCACTTTCCACCGTAAATACCAGCCTTAAAATCGTACTCACGAAATGCCAGCTGTACACCGTACATAGGAACATAGCAGAAAATAAATATATAAATAATTGCCGGAAGCAGCATGACCCACAGCTGCCAGTCATGAGCCAGATACCAGCCAATGCTTCTCTTCTTTCCGGTTGCCGTTTTTTTCCTTGCCATGATGTTCCTCCCTTCCATTGGTTTGATTTACTCTTTTTTTTAAAAGAGCGAGATGCGGATTGCTCCGCCCCCGCCCCTTACTAGCTTTTTAATTTATGCTGCTATTACTCAGCACTGTTCTCCTTGTAGGATCATAGGATGCCTGACGGATTGCAAGGATATCCTGCAGACCTGCTGCATTTACTTCCTCAACATAGGAATCCCAATCATCTTCAATATTGGACTGTCCTGTCAGCCACAGACCCCAGTAAGCATCGGTAACGTTGGTAACGTTTGCCTGGGTAACTGCCATTGCGTTCTGATCATCAGATGTATACTTCATTAACATCTGCGGATAGTACTCGTTGTCCATATCAATTCTTGCAAGAGCTTCCTTATACTGCTCTCTCTCTTCAAGTGCATAGGTCATATCCTGTGCCATCTCGATTGTGGTTGCTCTTCTGATGTACATTGGGCCATTATCTGCATGGTGCTGGTCCACTTCCATGTACCGGAATCGGTATTTGGATCAAGCGGATCGAGAACCTTATAGGAATCGTCGCCAGTCTTCTCTACACAGCCATCGGTGATACCACCAAACAGAACCTCTACAGAAACTTCTGAATCATAAAACTCATTCATGAACTTCATTGCAGCTTCTGGATTTGCGCAGCTTGCACTCATACAGATGCGGTTAGAACTCATATTCAGACCAGAGTAATCATAAGTCCAACGTGGTTCGTCTGTTCCAAGATCATCTACATCATCTGCAAACGGTCCACACGGAACATACTGATCATGTAAGGTCGGTCCAAACTTATCAGTCTCTTCCCATCCTAATACAACACCAACAAGTGCATCACCATTCTCGTCACCTCTTGACAGAGACTGGAACATAGAATAGTCATTTGTGATTGCATTCTCATTGATCAGACCTTCGGAATACAAATCAGCCAGATAAGAAATTAATGCCTTATATCTCTCATCTACTGCGTAGTTTTTAACCTGTCCATCTTCGACAAAGTAACCATCAGTACCCCAGTTAGTTAACTGAATGCCATAGGAACCAATCAGGTTTGTCAGGGAATAAGCGCCGCTAAACCAGCCGTTGAAGTCCATCGGAATTTCATCAGAAGCATCACCGTTGCCATTTGCATCGTTGTCACGGAATGCAACTAAAACGTCCTTTAACTCACCGAGAGTAGTCGGAACATCAAGTCCTAAGTTGTCCAGCCAGGTCTTGTTAATGAACATAACACCATTGCAATCCGGCCACTTGCCTTGGAACTTCGGCAGTGCGTAAATCTCACCCTCATAAGTCTTTGCAAGTGCAAGTGTATCAGGTTCTTCCTCGAACATTGCCTGGACATTTGGTGCATACTGATCGATCAAATCAGTCAGCTCCATGAACAGACCCTTGTAGGTTGCATAATCAGAATCTTCTGTTGCATTGATTAAGATATCCGGGATATCTCCAGATGCAAATCTGGTTGACTTTGTCTGATCCCAGTCAGTATAGATCTGCTCCCACTCAATCTCTACTCCAGCCTTCTCTTCGATCTCCTGTAACCACTGCATATCGTCTACGCTCTTAGTAAGCGGATGTGCGATAAACAGACCTGTCAGCTTAACTGGCTCCTCTGCGGAATCTGCAAATGCAGTACATGTCGGCAGTGCCATTGCTCCTGCCATTGCCATTGCCATCAGTTTTCTTGTTTTCATAAACAATTCCCACCTTTCTTTTTGATCACTTTCTTGGTAAAAGTATCTTTTTACAAGTTTTTTTTGCCAAACAGCATATGTATATAATATACATATTTTCGAGTTGCTCAGCTCTTTGTGTTGGCTATATTGTAAACGATTTGCCACCCAAAAGTAAATATCACTTTCCTAGATTTGGTGTCATTTTCACACTTTTTTCACAGATCCATCATGTTTTTTTTATCGTTTTCACTCTTCGTTGTTATTTTGCAAAACGACTGTACATGTAATACCACTGCATCTGTGGAATCTCGTAATATGGATAAAATTCTCTTGTCAAATGCTCATACGGCTTTACATGACCTGGCTTTGTTCGAAATGCAAACGAATAACCATCCTTTTGAATTGGCTCGATCCACTCCTCTGGGTTCTCACGATCCCCGTCAAAAAGAGTCATCTTGTTGCAGGCAAGAACAATCGGTCCATACACAAGTGCTGCTACCTCTGGCGCATATGAGTCCACAGATTCAAAGCGAAGCACAAACTCAAAGGAAATTATAATCTCGTCGCCCTCTTTCCACTCGCGCTCTAATGTCAGCCAAGTGTCAGGAAGGATACTGGTATTCACTTTTTCTTTGTTTATGCAGACAGTATTGCTTCCGGTTGCCCATGACGGCACACGAAAATGAAGTGCTGTTGTAACCGGTGTCTCTGCGTGAACAACAAATCGAAGCTCTTTTTCCTTTGGATAAAAACTTGTATTTTCTAGGCGTACCTGCTTATCTCCAATAGAGAAAGTTACATCTGACGGCAGATACTGGCTGACAAACAGTCCCTCTTCTGAATGATAATATAAAAGATTGGCATACTCAGCCACATCCTGAGGAAATGTTCCAGTACAGCACTGCCACTCAAAAGAAGCGCCATTATCCTGAAGACGACCATCTTCTGTTGACTTCAAACCACCATTGATGAAATAGTCTGCATAATACATGACCTTTCCATCCTGTGTGATCGGAGGCTGACCACCGCATCCATTATATAGAAGCTTCTCTGCCCAGCTGCCATAACCTGCCTCTCCAGTCAGCTCCATCAGATAGCGAGTTAACTTGAAAACTGCCCAGCTGCAGCAGGACACCTCGCAGCTGCCCCAACGGTCATCTCTTTGACGGATGGAATTGCCAAAATCTCGATAATGGATATGACGCTTATCTGCATCCCAGCTGGCTTTAATCGAATCACCCAAATATCCTTCCTCATCGGCAAACAAACACTCTGCCGGACCATAACCGCCAGTTGCGAAGGTGTGATGATCCAAAATCTCTTTGTAGGCAATTTCGATTGCATGCAGATACTCCTCATTCTTTGTCGTCTCGTAGGCCATCGCTGCACTTGAAAGACTGTTGACATGACTGTAGGCGTGTCTTGGACCTATCTTAAAATCTCCAGCAAGAAGCTTTTCCCAAAAATAATCGTAATCCCACACCTTTGCAAAATCAAGATAGAGCTGTTCGCCTGTAAGTTGATATGCGCGGTAAATCTGCTCTGGAAGCGTATACCACTCAATCATATCGCCGCTCATGATCTGCAAACCATCACGGCAAACTTCCTTGTCAAGTCTTGCATCTGCGCTCTTTGTCAATGCACGCACATATTCTTTCGCCGGTTCATAGCCAAGATACTCATACAGATCAAGAAAGCCGCCCATCAATTTATCGTAATTATATGTACCATTGCAATCAGCAACACTGTCAGATGCTGCCAGACATTCACCCCAGCCGTCTGCCAGTCGAATCGCCTTTTCCTTTAAACGGATATCTCCTGTCACTAGATACAGCTTGGCAAATGCTCCTAACTTCTGTCCAAATGTAGATGCTCCGCTTCCATACCAACCAACAAGACCATGTCCTTTATTTGGAAGATTTGCCAGCTTGCGAAATGGGTGAAGCATGTCATCATCCTCGATTTTTAGATAAGTCTCAATCAGCTCATCTCTCTGTTTCTTCCAATGGCCTTCCTTTAAGGCGACATTTTGATAGTCAAAATTTTGAAGTTTACTCACGTTTCTCTCTCCTTTTCTTGTATTAATATCTAATTATTCAGCGTTTTTTCTTTTTTCAATAGTATAATATTGACAGTAGAAAAATGGAATATCGAAAAGATAGAAAACGTGTCAAAATGTAATTCTTTTCTTTTTGGCTTTTTTATGATATACTTTATTTAGTTTTTCAATTTTTGCAGAAAGGATAGGAAAATTGACAATGAAAGATTGTTTGATTCAAATCCCGCTAAATGCCCCACTAGACTATCATATGAGTGGAAAATTCGAGGCACCTTCAGATGATTGGATGCATGAAGATTTTGACCTAACGGATTTTGAGCTTATTATCATGACAGAAAACGTTTTATATATTGAATACAATCATACTCCTTTTACTGTACATCCAAATGAATATCTGCTTCTCCCACCACTTGCTGCACCAGGTAACAGGCGCAAAGGTCTGAAGGCTTCCAATTGTTCGTTTTATTGGATTCATTTTTCGTCATGTGCTCCTTATACCTTACTGCAACCAGATGCCGCTAAAGAAACGAATTCTGATTCTACCTCAATTCGTATTCCCATTCAGGCATTACGCCAAACCCAGCCAAGTTAGTTGCTTTAATGAAGCAGCTTCAAAGTAATGTTCGAGATGGACACAGCCGACTTGCATTAAATTATGAGACAACTTCTCTTTTATGCGAGCTTTACTCTCAGCTGACAAAAGAGGAAGCTGATGTTGACAAGCTCTCTCAAAAGCAAATTTATTCTGATATGCTTGATTATATAAAGCTAAACTACTGCAATAATTTGCGTGTCTCCGATATTGCACTTCACTTTGGCTATAACGAAAAATATCTGTCGCATCTTTTCAGGCAGCTCTCCGGTATGCCACTAAAGCAATTTATCTTGAAGTCAAAAATTGACGAGGCAAATTATCTTTTGACCGATACCAATTTGAGCATCGGTGAGATTGCCGTCAAGCTTGGCTACACCGATGCTCATAATTTTGCTAGAACCTATAAAAAAAGTACTGGGCTATCCCCGTCTGCATACAGGGAAGCCTACGCGAAGCGATTGTTGTTTCATGTGTGATTTGTGGCAGGCGGCTAATGCCAGGCACTTCTTCTCTCATCAAATTTTCTGTATTGCTTTTTTCTTTTCATAAAACTCTGCCTGTGCCTGCCAAAGCTGCCTATATTTTCCATCCTTTTGTCCAACTAACTCTTCATGCGTTCCTTTCTGTATCAATTCCCCATTATCAAACACATAAATTTGATTGCAGAAACGGCAGGAAGAGAGGCGATGTGATATATAAACTGCACCTTTTCCTTTTGCCAACATATGAAATTTTTCATAGATTTCCGATTCTGAAACCGGATCAAGTGCTGCTGTCGGCTCGTCCATAATAATAAAAGGTCGATTAAAATATAACGCCCTAGCAATTGCTAATTTTTGGCTTTCTCCACCTGAAACATTTATACCATCCTCATTCACACGAAACAATTCCTGATTCAACCCTTTATTTTGTCTTTTAATCCAATCCCCCATTCCACAATCGTTCAAGCTTTTCATGATTCTTTCTTGGGAATATATCGTACTTCCAGCTATATTCTCTCCAATTGGAAGTGCAAACATCTGAAAATCCTGAAATACAGCTGAAAACAATTTCCAACAAGACTCTCTTGTATATGTCTTGATATCTGTACCATCCAAATAAATCGTTCCGCTATCTGGCTCTAGCAAACGGCACAACAGTTTTATACAGGTTGTTTTTCCACTTCCGTTCATGCCAACCATTGCAATATGTTCTCCCCTACGAAGTGAAAAGCTAATATCTTTTAACACATAGTTTCCATCTTTTTTATAAGAGAAATACACATGATCAAAAGTAATCTCCTGTACATTTTCTGGTGCAAGCATTTTCTTACCAGATTCTTCAGACTCGGAATGTTCGTCAATATCAATGTAATCAAGAAATTTCTTGCAGAATGGCGCTTGTATCTGAATCATCTGTAGTGATGACGCAAGCATCCGTATTCCCTCTGAAAGCTGAACAATTGCTCCCACATATTGAACAACTGCTCCAATTGAATAAACTCCATTTACTGCACGAATACAGACAATCACATATGACGCCACTGTAAGCAATTGAGCGAAGCAGCTGCGCAACGCCAAATTGCGCGCCTCTTTCTTTCCCCTTTGAAAAATAAATGTATGAAATACACCAAATGCAGACGCAAGCTGCCCAATGATCTCGTTTTGCTGCTGATAAATACGGATATCCTTCGCCGCTTTCTGCTCATCCATATAAGACAGCAGATAGTTTTCTTTCATGAATATCTTTCCCATATCGCCAATACTTTGCTGATTCAATAAAAGCAACTGTCTCTGCGAAACCACTGATACAATCACCGACACAATAGTGAGAGCCAACATCACCACAGTTGCCCACGGCACACGTTCCCCCTGAACTGGAAGAAAAACAACACCTCCCATTACAATCGACATAACAATCATTACGCATCCGCTAATCAACTCCATCATTATTTCTGGAATTTTCCATGGACCATAGCCACTCATACGGTATGCCTGAATAATTTCTTCTTGTTGTGTTCTAAGCTTTGTTTTTTCCACCTCGGAATATGGACATTTCATTAGTACCCGATTCATTCTCCATAAAATTGCCCAATACAAGTCAAGACCTCTCACATTGCGCTTACTATCAAAATATTTACCGAGAAAAATTAGTGTATAGGTACCAGCACCAGATAACACGATTAGCGCAATTACCTGTTCCATCTTTGCATGTACAGAAAGCAAGTCCACAACTCTCGCAGATAAGAATACCGTCAGGTATGGCTGTAACGATACAATCAGCTGTCCACCAGTAAAAATTGCAATTGTCCACGGCAAAATCTGGTTCAACGCCCTTGCTGTCTTGATAATTATTTGCAAACTCCCCTGAATTTTCCGATTATGCACCTTCACTGCTCTCCCCCTTTTCTTCCTGATAATATTTGCTTTGCACAGAAAAAGCCTCGTAATATCTCCCTTTTTCTGCAGCAATTCTTCATGCGTTCCTTCCTCCGAAATTATTCCATTTTTCATAAAGAAAATTCGGTCACAAAACACCGTACTTGCCAGTCTGTGTGAAATAAAGATTGACATCTTGCCTTCTGTCATCTCGTTATATTGAAGATAAATATCTTTTTCCGCAATCGGATCTAGTGCCGCAGTTGGCTCATCTAAAAGCAAAATTGGTGCATTCTTATAAATCGCACGTGCAAGCATCAACTTCTGTACCTGTCCACCCGAAAGATTCACTGCTTCCTCATCTACCTCTGCTACTAAAAGCGTATTCAATCCATCTCGAAACTTTTGGGCTACTTCATCCATTCCCGACTTTTTTACGGCATCCTCAAACCGCACCTGATCAATCTGATCATCCCTGCATACAATATTTCTTTGAATGCTTGCTGGAAACAGATGAATGTCCTGAAAGACAGTAGAGAACAAACGATAATAATCTTCTCTTTTTATATCGGTAGAGGACACTCCATTAATTCGTATCGTGCCTCTTGTTGGAATTAACAGTCCACACAACAGTTTAATCATCGTTGTCTTTCCTGCACCATTCATTCCTACAAGTGCAATTTTTTCTCCTTCTTCAATGACAAATGAAAGATCTTTTACAATCCATCTATCACTCTTTGGATAGCGATAAAAAACATGTGAAAATTCAATTTTCGATATATGGTCAAATTTTATCTCCGCGGCATTTACTGGCAATACATTAGACCGCCGTGATGCTATTGAATGTGTATCTGGCTTCACATTTGATTGTGTTGTTTCTTCTTCGTCAATAAATGACCGTATGCGGCTCAAATCACCATTCATCCGATAAAAATTTTGCACAAGCGTTCCAAACTGAAAACTCCACATAGAAAAGCTTCGAATTGCGCCTACATAAAGAATATATTCTGCTAATGATAATTTTTCCTGTAGCACAAAAACAACTAACAAAATTCCAGTTAAAATTTCCAGAATCCCACCGATTCCTGCACGAATTCCTGCAATACGAATACGCTGTTTTTCAACCTGTGTATTCTCAATGTGAAAACGATCCATTACCTCTGCAAATTTTTTCTCCAACCAAGGAATCATATCAAAGATTCGAATGTCCTTGGCTGAACGGACATCTGCTGCTGTCTTATTCATATAATCAACTTTTCTGGTGAGCTTTCCAATTGTCTCCTGTCGTTTTTTTCGTTCCGTTTCCGCATTTTTGCTAATCAAAAGCTCCACAACCGTACCCACAATCAACACAGCCAACACCCATTTTGGCAATCCAACTAGAATAGCGAAATACAAAATAATTCCCAATGCCCCAGAGCCAATCTCAATAATATGCATTGCTGCTTCCGACAAAAAATGATTGTCATCCGCCAGATAACCATCTGCCTCCTTGTAGTGCGCCGTAAAATCTGCATCTTCCAGTTTTTCATAACTGCATGTCATGTACTTTTCAAATAATTTTAAATCCAGCTTAGCACACAACTGAGGTGCCTGTGCAGAAACCATACGATTCCCATACTGCAATGTAACTGCTGCCAATACACTAGCAATACCAAGCGCCGCAACCATTCCAACTGACACCGAGTATCCCTGAATCATTCCAACAATCAAATTAGGAATTCGCACACCTACATAATCCATAAAAACAGCCAGTGGAATGTCTATTATCACAAAGACAAATGACATTGGTAAATATTTTCTTATCAT
The DNA here is from genome assembly GCA_003478935.1 of Firmicutes bacterium AF25-13AC. Lineage (GTDB taxonomy): Bacteria > Bacillota > Clostridia > Lachnospirales > Lachnospiraceae > Anthropogastromicrobium > Anthropogastromicrobium aceti. Next base: position 3,785 of record QUFP01000027.1, on the reverse strand, counting down.
CCGCAGCAAAAAAAATACATTATTTAGTAGCGAATACTTCTTCTCATTCATTCTCTTACCCCTCCGATATTTTTTCTATCTTAATCAAAAGGGTACACTATATAATTTTAAAAGTAAATATCAATTCCCTTGTTTTTGTGTCTTTTTCACACTTTTTTCTCAGGCGATGTAAATATTATTGTGTATATTTATCTGATTTGTATTTTTGTTTTGATTATCCGCCGCAAGTATCACTATTATAGCATGTTTGGTTTGTCTGTTTTTGTAGTAAAAGTCTAATTCTGAAGCACATAATGTGTATTTTTTCCTTTTCCAATTTGAACAATCTGTCCTGTGGCAACCATTTTCTTCAGCAGACGTCCACCAGTGGATTGACTAATTCCCAATACTCCCTCAATCTCTTTTCTGCTGACTGATCCGTTTTCTTTTGCAAGTTTCATCACTCTTTTTTCTTGCTCTACGCTTTCTTTTTGATCTTCTGTTTCTTCGTCTGATGCATTGCTTATATTTCGATTTGGAATCGTAATTTTAAATGCATTCTCCGTCACTTCGATCTTAGGTTTTCGTGCAGATCCCTCGTAGGCTTCCATAATTTTTCTAATTCCAGTTCCATATGCCTCAATTAGCTCCAGTCGGTAAAATACATTTGCCAACTTCGCATTCCTGCATACTGAAATTCCCATCATTACATCCTGCAATGTCATACCACTTATGAGACCTCCAATTGAAGTAAATTCAATTCGATCCAAATAAACGCTAATAAAACTACTCGCACGAAATGAATATTCTCGATGAACAAGAAGATTAAGAAGTGCTTCTCTTACTGCCGCCTCTGGATAATCTCTTCGATCAATACGATGAAGCTTTAAAAAGGTAGAATGATTTTGGTTTCGAAAATCAATATAATCATAGGCTTCATTCATCTGTTCAAACAAGGACCCGGCAAATTCTCTTCGATCCTTAAATTCATTTTGAGTTGTTCCCTCAAAAACTGCTGCCTTAATCGTATGCACACATTGATCTGACAGCAAAAGACCCAAATTGGTATAAATTCCCTCTTGATTCATAATTCCCAATGTCTTCATTTGAGGAACACCAAACGTAACCTTGCACTGTTCAAACTCTTTTTTTGCTGCTTGAAAAGTTAAATTTTGCTCTAATGAGCGAAGATCCTCAAAATGATCTCCATCTGTCTCCTTAATCATTCGACGAATCATCGTATTCGTTGCTGGCACAGATGAATATCCTTGACGCACATAGACTCCCTCTGGTCTAAGTCCTTTTTTTGCAATATAATAAGGGCGCTCTGTTCCCTGCTGAATATCAACCACAACTAATTTTTTTCCTTGCTCTTCTATCGTCTTATACCGCAAAAACATTGTCACATCAGGTTTAATCGCATCTCGAACCATATTGCTAATTTGCAAAGCAACGCCATCAGGATCATCTAATCCCACTACGGTACCATCATCCTGAACACCAATATAAAGCTTTCCTCCTTCGCAATTTGCAAAAGCAATAATTTCCTTCTTTATATCTTCCACTACGATTGACTTCAATTCAACTGTTTCACTTTCTCGAAAAACCATTTGTGAACCTCCATACTTAGAACTTATTCTAACCACATTCTACTCATTCTACTCATTCTTGTCAAGATCTGATTTGAATAGAATCACAAGCAATTAGTATTTCATATATAATACTGCGCCTGTGCTTGCCAAAGCTGGGCATACATGCTACCTCTTTGTTTCGCCAATTCATCATGACTGCCTTCCTGAACGATACTTCCTTCATCAAATACAAGGATACGATCCGTGAAACGGCAGGCAGAAAGACGATGGGAAATATAGACTGCACTGGTACCTCCTGCAATCTCTCGACACTTTTGAAAGACCTTAGATTCTGCCACTGGATCAAGTGCCGCAGTTGGCTCATCGAGAACCATCAAAAACGGATCTCGATACTGTGCTCGAGCTAATGCCAGACGCTGCTTTTCTCCACCAGATGGTACTGTACCCTCAGAAGCTGACATCCATTCATTCAGTCCATTTTTTAGCTGGTCTACCCATTCTTCTAAGCCGGTATCTTTCAAACAATGGCGCACCTTATTTTCATCGTACTCTTCTGATGCAGCAATATTTTCTGCAAGTGGCAAACCAATAAGTGCAAAATCTTGAAAGACAACGCCAAGAATTTTCCAATATTCCTCTTTTGAGTAGGAGCGAATTTCTTTTCCGTCTAAATAAATATGACCTTTCTGTGGCTCGTACATACGACATAGTAACTTGACGAATGTAGATTTTCCACTTCCATTTTTTCCAACAATCGCCAAATGCTCCCCATTTTTGATCACAATGTTAATGTCCTTTACAGCAGGTTTTGTACTGCCTGGATAGGAAAAACTTACATGTTCAAAACGAATTTCATGAGGTGTTGAACGAGCAACGGATGCTTCTGCACTCCCTGATGTAGTTGTCCTTGTTTTTGTCTTCGTTTTCGTCTTTACATTTGATACTTCTTCCGATTTCTTTTGGGTCTTCTTTCCGATTTGAACAAAATCAAGAAATTCCTGACAATGCGGTGCCTGCATCGCTACGTGCTGCATGGAGTAGACAAGCATACGTGCGCCCTCTGAGACACGTGACAATGCACCAGCGTACAAAAGCACATCTCCAATCGAAAAATATCCTTGTGCTGCACGGATGCCAACTATCAGATAGCCAGCAAAACTAATCAGTCGCCCAAACATCTCGCGAATCGCACTGTTTGACGCTTCTTTTCTGCGTCTGGATTCCCCTACACCCTGACGCATTTTCTGGTTAAACGTATCGCGAAAACGGCGAATGCTGTTTTGCTGCTGATACAAGCGCACATCCTTTGCTGCTTTGTCCGCCGTAATGTATTGATCCAGATAATTTAACACCTGATTGTCATGAATCTGGCCTTCCAATCCCTGCTCTTTTAATTGATAGAGCTTACGCTCCGCAAAAAATGAATAGGTTGCCGAACCTACAATCAATGCAATGAGAAGAACAGTCTGCCACCAGTCTTTTCCCTCTGCCGGTACAAAGACCGGATAAGCCAACGCAAATGAAGAAATCACAACAGTCAAACCTTCTGTGACATTCATTAACACCCCTGGTACCTCCCACGGGCCATACCAGTACACATTAGCAGCACGGACAATTCGCTCATACTTTTCGCGCATCTTTCCATTTTCCAGTTCACTATAATCTGCCCGCATCATCGCTGCACTCATTTCTTCATACAGCTTAACAAATAAGTCCATACCCTCAACGCTATTTAGATTGACAAAGAAACGACCAGTCAGATGAATCAGTGCCGTGACTGCGCTGCCAGCTATAATCCACTGTACGACCTGCGGCCGATCCGCGCCCTGCGTGAGCAAATCAAGAATCTTTGCCGAAAAGAATAATGTGACAAAGGGCTGGACAATCTCAAGAAAGCGACTTCCAATAAATGCAGGAAGATTCCACGGCGAGGTCTTTGCAATCAACACTGCTGTTTTCAATATGGTTTTGATCTGTTTCAGCATATCTTTTTTCTCCTTTCCTCCCTCAAGTGCAATAGTTTGACATACTCCCACGGTTAAAACCGTGGGATTCCTTAGATTCTGGCAGCATCATCCAGCCGTATAGACTGAATTATAGCCACCGTGTTCAGGATTTATGCTGATGGGATTTCATACGTCGTGTACTACTTTCTCAGCAAAAGACCTATGCCGAAGCCTTATGTATGTTCTTAAAATCCAAAACATTGTCTCA